>JALCNW010000079.1 GCA_022649305.1 Enterobacter sp. | reverse complement strand
CAAGAAAGATAAGTTCCCGTACGTGGGCACCACCTATCGTCTGACCGAGCACTTCCACTACTGGACCAAGCACGCGCTGCTTAACGCCATCGCGCAGCCGGAACAGTTTGTGGAGATCGGCGAGAAGCTGGCGAACAAGCTCGGCATTGCGCATGGCGATACCGTGAAGGTTTCCTCTAACCGTGGCTATATCAAGGCTAAGGCGGTGGTGACCAAACGTATTCGCACGTTGCAGGTACACGGGCAAGAGGTGGATACCATCGGCATCCCGATTCACTGGGGTTACGAAGGTGTGGCGAAGAAAGGCTTTATTGCCAACACCCTGACACCGTTCGTCGGCGATGCGAACACGCAGACGCCGGAGTTTAAGGCCTTCCTCGTGAACGTGGAAAAGGTGTAACGGAGACGACTTATGGCTTATCAATCGCAAGACATTATTCGTCGTTCCGCGACAAACAGTTTCACGCCCGCGCCTCATGCGCGGGACCACCAGCAGGAAGTGGCGAAGCTTATCGACGTGACCACCTGTATCGGCTGTAAAGCCTGTCAGGTGGCGTGTTCAGAGTGGAACGACATCCGTGACGAAGTTGGTCATAACGTCGGGGTGTACGATAACCCCGCCGATCTGACCGCCAAGTCCTGGACGGTGATGCGTTTTTCAGAAGTGGAACAGAACGACAAACTGGAATGGCTGATTCGCAAAGACGGCTGTATGCACTGTGCCGATCCGGGCTGCCTGAAGGCGTGTCCGGCGGAAGGCGCAATCATTCAGTATGCCAACGGCATCGTCGATTTTCAGTCCGAACAGTGCATTGGCTGCGGCTATTGCATCGCGGGCTGTCCGTTCGACGTGCCGCGACTGAACCCGGAAGACAACCGCGTCTACAAATGTACGCTGTGCGTCGACCGCGTGAGCGTCGGCCAGGAACCGGCCTGCGTGAAAACCTGCCCGACCGGCGCTATCCACTTTGGCTCCAAAGAGGAGATGAAAACACTGGCGGGCGAGCGCGTGTCTGAGCTGAAAACCCGTGGTTACGATAACGCTGGTCTGTACGATCCGGCGGGCGTTGGCGGTACACACGTGATGTACGTGCTGCACCACGCCGACAAGCCGAATCTGTATCACGGCCTGCCGGAGAACCCGGAAATCAGCGCAACGGTGAAATTCTGGAAAGGTATCTGGAAACCGCTGGCCGCTGTTGGCTTTGCCGCCACCTTCGCTGCCAGTATCTTCCACTACGTCGGCGTCGGTCCAAACCGGGCAGATGATGAAGAAGACAATCTTCATGAGGAAAAAGATACCCCTCGTGACGATCGTGAGGAGGAGCGCAAATGAGGAAACGTGACACCATCGTGCGCTACACGGCGCCGGAACGTATCAACCACTGGGTCACCGCCTTCTGCTTCATTCTGGCGGCGATAAGCGGGCTGGGGTTCTTCTTCCCGTCCTTCAACTGGCTGATGCAGATCATGGGCACACCGCAGCTGGCGCGTATTCTGCACCCGTTTGTCGGCGTGATTATGTTTGCCTCGTTCATCATCATGTTTTTCCGCTATTGGCACCATAATCTAATCAATCGGGATGATATCTTTTGGGCGAAGAATATTCGTAAGATCGTCGTCAACGAGGAAGTGGGTGACACCGGGCGTTATAACTTCGGCCAGAAGTGCGTATTCTGGGCGGCGATTATTTTCCTGGTCCTGTTGCTGATAAGTGGTGTGATCATCTGGCGTCCGTATTTCGCGCCTGCTTTCTCAATCCCGGTGATCCGATTTGCGCTGATGCTGCATTCATTTGCCGCAGTCGCGTTAATTGTGGTTATCATGGTGCATATTTACGCCGCCCTTTGGGTGAAAGGCACCATTACCGCGATGGTGGAAGGATGGGTTACTAGCTCGTGGGCGAAGAAACATCACCCACGCTGGTACCGTGAAGTCCGCCAGAAACAGGATAAGTCATCTGAATGAGTATTCGCATAATCCCGCAAGATGAGCTGGGTTCGAGCGAGAAACGCACGGCGGATTACATTCCGCCGTTGTTATTCCCCAGACTCAAGAACCTCTACAACCGTCGCGCAGAACGTCTGCGTGAGCTGGCAGAGAACAATCCGCTTGGCGATTTTTTGCGCTTCGCAGCGTTGATCGCCCATGCGCAGGAAGTGGTGTTGTATGACCACCCGCTGCAAATTGACCTGACCGCGCGCATTAAAGAAGCGAACGATCAGGGCAAGCCGCCGCTGGATATCCATGTGCTGCCTCGCGACAAACACTGGCACACGCTGCTGCATTCCCTGATTGCCGAGCTGAAACCCGAGATGAGCGGACCCGCATTGTCGGTTATCGAGAATCTGGAAAAGGCCTCCGAGCTTGAGCTGGAAGAGATGGCGAGCGCGCTGTTTGCCGCTGACTTTGCGCTGGTCAGCAGCGATAAAGCCCCGTTTATCTGGGCCGCGCTGTCGCTCTACTGGGCACAAATGGCGAGCCTGATTCCCGGTAAAGCTCGCGCGGAATATGGCGAAGCCCGCCAGTTCTGCCCAGTCTGTGGCTCAATGCCGGTCACCAGCATGGTGCAAATCGGCACCACCCAGGGCCTGCGTTATCTGCACTGCAACCTGTGTGAAACCGAGTGGCACGTAGTGCGCATTAAATGCAGCAACTGCGAGCAGACTCGCGATCTGAACTACTGGTCGCTGGAAAACGAAAACGCTGCGGTGAAAGCAGAAAGCTGCGGTGATTGCGGGACATACCTGAAGATTCTGTATCAGGAAAAAGACCCAAAAGTGGAAGCCGTCGCCGACGATCTCGCCACGCTGGTACTGGACGCGCACATGGAGCAAGAGGGCTTTGCCCGCAGCTCGATTAACCCGTTCCTGTTCCCGGGCGAGGGGGAGTAATTTTCTGCTTTAGTGCCGGGCGGCGTACGTTGCCCGGCCTACAGCTTATAGGGTGAAACCACTCCTGCAATCCCAGTAAAGTCTTTGGTATTTCTTGAAATTAACGCGCAATTTCTGCTCTGGGCAGTAGCCAAAATGATGGCATCGGGAAGTTTCATCCCGTGCTTCTCTCGGAGTGACACGCTTCTTTCAGCAATCTCTCGCGAAACATCAATAATTTCAAAAGCGCCCATAACTGCCGCACTTTTAGCTTCGTGGCCGTGCTTACGCGCACCCACCATGACTTCCATCCAGGTGATGAGACTGATCGCCCGATGAGGTGCAGCGCTTTCAATCGTATCCGCAGCCTCTACGCGATTATTAAAGAGGTCGATGAGAATATTAGTATCAAACACCGCCATGTGCTCCATGATTACCACTCCTCACGCAATTTACGTTCATACTCCAGCCCGTCCACTTTCTGATCTCCCCACAGGCCAAGCGCATCGCGGATCACCGAAACGTTCTGCTGGTCCAGATATAACTCAATGGCCTCCCGCAGCAATTCGGCACGCGGCTTGTTCCGCAGTTTTTTCAGATTATCCAGTCGCTGAATGACGTCATCAGACAAATCGATCAGTATTCTACCCATATCAAGGTCCGCCAAAAGACTCATATATCACCTTAGTATATCATCAATGGTTAATTTTCAAGCAATATACTCTCATTAAAATTAGGGTTAAAGCACGTTAGACCGACGGCCTTCGATTCTACGAGCCGTTTTCCATTATCTGCTCCCTACCTAAATCCTCTATTTTCATCTGTAAAAAATCGGGTTATAAGACTGTATATCCATACAGAAAAAAGGACGTATTCATGGCACTGGAAAAGGGGATTGATAAGCTGGTTCAGGATTTCATTGCAGCCGGGCGACCTTCGTCTCGAAACCAGAATATTGATGACCGACGCTCGGGATACGTTGCCAGCAGAGAACTTGCCGGAAAAACGGAGACACGTGTAGAGGTGGAAACACTCAATTTAGAAGGCATAACCTTCCGCGTGTTTTCGCCACTGAATGCATCAGAAATTCTACCAGCGGTAATCTACTACCACGGCGGCTGTTTTATCAGTGGGGGTTTTGATACCCATGATAATCAGCTCCGCCAACTGGCGTTTTACAGTAACTGTCGGGTGATTGCGGTTCAGTACAGGCTGGCCCCCGAACATACCTTCCCCGCTGCGCATAATGACGCGGAGAAAGGCGCTAATCTGGTCTGGAAGTACGCCGAATTGTTTGGTGCAGATAAACATCGTCTCACACTTTGCGGAGACAGCGCTGGTGGTCATCTGGCACTGGTGACGTCATTGCGGCTTAAAGCTACAGGGACATGGCAACCCGCGCAGCTTATTCTTATTTATCCCATGCTTGATGCCACAGCATTCTATGAGAGTTATACGCGCAATGGCGTGGATTATGTCATCACTCGCGATACGCTGCTCAGCGGCTATGAAATGTATTTGGCAAACAGTGAACACAAACATCCAGAAGCCAGTCCGATATGGCGTGATGATTTTAGCGGGCTCCCACCTGTACACATTATTACTGCTGAATTTGATCCACTATGCGATGAGGGCGAGGCACTCTGTCAGCGCCTGACAGAGCAAAGTGTAGTGTGTACTGCTCAGCGGTGGCAGAGCGTGATCCACGGATTTTTTCAACTGGGCGGTATAAGCCAGTCGGCACGAGACGTCATAAAAGATATCGCATGGCGAGTTAGGATAGCCCGGTAATGCACCAGACTGGCTGAAGCTACTCCTCCTCGTTCCCGCCCTCTTCATACGCGCCATACGGCTTCGCGGGAAGAACGAGATAAGTGCCTTCGAAAATCGCACCAGATTTGTCGTCGCCAAACAGCTCAACCTGCATCTGCACGCGCGCTTTACGTCCCCGCGCCAGGCGGTCGAGGTCGCCCCCCAGAGAACCTAAGTCCGCAATGGCGCTGGGTTTTCCGCTGATGGGGCTGCTGTAGCGAATATGGGCGTCGGCAAGAATAATAGTGCCGCCAAGATGACGTTCGCGCAGCATCAGCCAGATAAGCCCCCAACCAGTGAGTGTGGCGAGCGAGAACAGGCTGCCGGCAAACAGCGTGTGGTGCGGGTTCTGATTGCCGATCTCCGGCATGGTGGTGATAAATTTCTGTCCGGTGTACTGCTGGATGCGCACGCCCATTTTTTCGCTGAGCGGGATGTGCTGATACCACGCCTGCTGAAGCTGCCCGCACCAGTCGGCGCGATGCAGAATATCGTCGAGGGTGGCAATCGGTTTGATCATCAAAAAGTGACGAATCGGCGTGGTTTGCGGCGCGGTGATTTCGCCTTCGTTGACGAAACCCAGCTTGGAGAAGAACTCCACCGCGTCTTCACGGGCGCTACAGGTAACGCGCTTAACGCCTTCCTGACGGGCAACGGACTCCAGCGTCATTGCCATCAGCGTCCCTAATCCTTTGTCCTGAACGGAGGGATGGACCGCCATAAAACGGATCGAGGCTTCATCGTCGGCATTAATGTATAACCGCCCGACCGCGACCAGATTCCCCTCTTCATCGACGACCATCTGATGATGCGCCATCGCGTCCCAGGCGTCGCGTTCTGACCCCTGCGGTTGATGCAATGGTTTGCGCAGCATTTCCCAGCGGAAATGGTAATAAACCTCTAACTCTTCTTCTGTCTGCGGTACGCGAAGGTGATACATAGCTGTACTCTCTCTTGTTACCCGCGGCCGCGCCGCCAGTTGGCTCATACCTGCAGCCAGAAGGTGACGGGGCCATCGTTCACCAGCGAGACCTGCATATCTGCAGCGAATCGTCCGGTTTGCGTATTTATTTCTTGCTGGCGGCAGCGCTCAACAAAATAGTCGTATAGTGCTTCCGCGCGTTCGGGTGCAGCGCCTTTCGAAAAGCCCGGGCGCATGCCGCGCTCGGTATCTGCTGCCAGCGTAAATTGAGACACCACCAGCACGCTACCACCCGCCTGCTGGACGTTAAGATTCATTTTGCCTTGTGCATCACTGAAGATGCGATAGCCGAGCACTTTCTCGCACAAGCGGTTGGCTTTTTGTTCGTCATCATCCTTTTCGACACCTAACAACACCAAAAGTCCTGGGCCAATTTCACCCGTCACCTCTTCCTCCACGGTGACGCTGGCACGGGTTACGCGCTGAATCAATGCAATCATGGTTGGTCTGCTTCTTCTTGTTCTGCGGCTTGTTTGAGTTTGCGGTATTCCCCGAGAGTGACAGTTATTTCCGCCCCAAGCAAGACGATGCACCAGGTCCAGTAGACCCAAACGAACAGAATCGGCACCACGGCCAGCACGCCGTAAATGAGCTGATAAGAGGGGAACGTGGTGATGTACAACGCAAAGCCTTTCTTCCCCAATTCAAAGAACATGGCCGCAACCAGTGCGCCCGTCATGGCATCACGATTGGGCACCCGCGTGGTTGGCACGATGCTGTAAAGCAGCCAAAACGAGAGCCACGAGAGGATCAGCGGAAAGAGCCGCAGCACGTTGTCGATAACGGTATTTAGCTCGCTAGCCCAGCGTAGCGACAGCAGATACGAACTGATGGCGAGACTGGCACCGGCCAGCAGCGGACCGAGAGTAAGGATCATCCAGTAGACGGCAAAAGAGTAAACTTTTGGCCGCACCTTTTTACTGCGCCAGATGGTATTGAGCGCGCTGTCGATGGCGTACATCAGCAGCAGCGCCGTCACGATCAATCCACACGCGCCGACCGCCGTCATCTTGCTGGAGTTCGCCACAAACTGTTCGATGTAGCGTTGAATCACATCGCCCGTAGCGGGCATAAAGTTGGCAAAAACGAAGTGCCGCAGCTGCATACTGACTTCTGAAAACATCGGAAATGCAGCGAACAGCGCAAAAATCACCGCCACCAGCGGCACCAGTGAGAGCAACGACACATAGGCGAGATTGCCCGCCAGCGTGGTCATGTTGTCCTCATCAATGCGCTGCCAGAGCAGTTTTATCCACGCCCGAAACGGGCGTGTGTGATGTGAGGCTTTTTGATGAACGTTTTTTAACATACCTGCTTCGCAAAATAGTCCGGTATTGTCTCTTTTCCGGTCACCATAATTGAGGTGATACCCAACTGGTTAGCGCCCTCTATATTATCGGCGTTATCATCGAAAAAGACCGCATCGGCGGCTGAGAAACCTTCTGCTTGCAGGACTGCCTGATAAATTCGCGCCTCGGGCTTACGCATCCCCATCTCCTGAGAAAGGTAAATTTTATCGGCCGCCGCGCGAATTTCCGGGTATTCATCCGGCCAGAAAGTGGTGTGAAGACGGTTAGTGTTAGACAGCACCACCACCCGATGCCCCTGCTCGCGCAGTTTGTGCATGATGTCGATGACGTCCGGGCGGATCGCCACGAATACCGCCTGCCAGCCGTGGGCAAACTGTTCGTAGCTCAGCGGTAAATCCATCTCATGGCACATCGCTTCTGCGAAGGCTTCATCGCTGATTTCACCACGCTCATGTTGATGGAACGCCTCGCCCATGGTGAAGTTTTGCTTGAGCGTCGCCAGCGGCACGCGGCTAAAATCACTCCATGCGCCCAGCACCCGATTGAAGTCGATATCGACGATGACATTTCCTAAGTCAAAGATATAAAGCATGTTTATCTCCCTTTGCGCCATGAAGAAATAACTGTAGCGGGAAAGATACGCTTTGGCTATGCGCCAGATTCAGCTTAGAGAAAGTGAAAGAAAAACCCGGCGCATGACGCACCGGGGCATTTGACGGGGGAGTTAGCCTGCCTGCTGCTCGTCGCTGGAGGTGACTTCAACCAGTTCTACCTGGCTGGATTTAAGGATATTTTGCAATCCCGTCCCTGGCAGCTCATCGGTAAACAACGCCGTAACCTGCGCGACGTTGCCGATCTCAACGGCAGCGGATGCATGGTATTTCGTCCGATCGGCAGCCAGTAAAATATGCCGCGAATGCGCAATCATCGTTTTAACCACGCTGGCCTCGTTGATGTCGAATTCCATCATCGCCCCGTCGTTTTCAATCGCACCGACGCTGGTGACCAGATAATCCGCACGAAAGCCCGAAACAAACGCCGTGGCGGCAGGGCCAATAATCCCGCCATTGTGCGGGCGTAAGGTTCCACCCGGCACCATCACTTCAAAGCGCGTGTTTTTGTAGAGAATATGCGCCACCCGCAGGCTGTTGGTGATGATTCGCAGGTGATTATGGTTGAGCAGCGCCCGCGCAACATGCTCTACCGTGGTGCCAATGGTGATGAAAATCGTCGAACCATCCGGGATATAGTCGGCAATGGCCTCCGCAATCGCCCGCTTCTCTTCGGTCAGTGAGACTTCACGTTGCTCAAATGCCGTGTTGACCACGCTTGAGGCGCGGCCCGCCCCACCGTGATGGCGCGTAATCAATCCTTGTTCGCTGAGCTTGCGGATGTCACGGCGCACCGTTTGCGTGGAAACGTCCAGCAGTTGCGCCAGTTCATCAATGTTCATGTAGCCACGATCGGCGATCAACGTTAGCAGCTGGTCGTGCCGTGGATTACCGGTCATTTCGGTAAGGCTCATGGGCTGTCCTCTAAAAACCATCACGCCCCGCATTTTATACAAAAAGTGACAAGAAAGAGCGGGTTTGATCACAGTCAGGGATTCCCGCCCGTCCGCCAGGACGTGTGCATTTTAGCGCCGCGACGGCGCTGGCATAGCGTACCGCCTCTGGAACAGGCTCGTTTTGCGCCAGCCCCACTGCCAGCGCGCCATGGAAGACGTCGCCCGCACCAGTGGTATCCACCACGTCAATGCTAAAGCCGGGCTGATGAGAAAGCTGACCCTTATCAAGCCAATAGCAGCCCTCTTTCCCATGAGTGACATAGACATGTCCATTTGTGAGCGTTTGTGCTTTTTTCAGCGCACCCTCGGGCTCGGTGAGGCTCGTCAAACGCTGCAAACCGGGGGCAGAAAACGCGGCGTGATCGCTTAACGTGACCAGTTCGGCAATATCTTGCGGAGTGATATCCGCATCCAGCACCGTGGTGATGCCCTGCTGGCGCGCCAGGGTGAAGGCCTGCTTCGCGCCGTCGTGCCAACGCACGTCTGCCAGCACCACGTCCCATTGGGAAAAGTCGAGCTCCTGAAGCCAGTCCGCGTTTGCGGGCAGATCCGGGCTGGGATAGTTGGCAATAATTCTTTCGCCGCTGGCATCCACCAGCACCGCCGATTGTGAGGTTCGAGCACCTTTAAAGACGCGCGTATGCCGGGTATTTACCCCCAGGGACTCCAGCTCCGCAAGCAACCTGTTGCCGGTATCGTCGTCGCCCACCCGACCAATAAAGTCCACTTCTGCGCCCAATTTCGCCGCTGCCACCGCCGCAGTTGCCGCCGGACCGCCACCCACTTCCGTGTAGTCATTTGCCACATATTTGCCCCCTTCTTTCGGTAAGTCACTGAGATACCAGATGCGATCCAGCACGGTAATGCCTACACAGGCGATTCGAGTCATGGTGATTCCTTTTACGTTTTCTGATGCTGACATTTTAATTTCATCAAATGTTTAAAAAGTGACCCGTGTCAATTTTTTGACTATAAATTACAAATACGATCAAAAACAGACACTACAAACGCTCACTAACAGACAAACAGTGACAACAACGTACCGGCGGGAGAGAAGCATGTCAGCAATCGCATTTATAGGTTTAGGGCAAATGGGCGCGCCGATGGCGAGCAATCTGCTTAAACATGGCCATCAGCTTAACGTTTTTGATGTGAATCCGCAGGCGGTGCAGGCGCTGGTCGAGAAAGGCGCGACGGCCTCAGCCACGCCTGCCGACGCGGTAATGGACGCAGAATTTGTGATAACCATGCTGCCGAACGGCGATTTAGTTCGCACCGTGCTGTTTGGTGAAAGCGGCGTCTGCGAAGGGCTGGCGCGCGAGGCGCTGGTGATTGATATGTCGACCATCCACCCGCTGCAAACCGACAAACTCATTGCCGAGATGAACGCTAAAGGGTTCAGCATGATGGATGTGCCCGTCGGCAGAACCTCCGATCACGCTATCGCCGGTACGCTGCTATTGCTGGCGGGCGGTACACCACAGCAGGTGGGACGCGCCACGCCGGTACTGATGGCGATGGGTAATGAGCTTATCGAAGCCGGTGGCCCCGGCATGGGGATCCGCGTCAAGCTCATCAACAACTACATGAGCATTGCCCTGAACGCCCTTTCCGCTGAGGCCGCCGTGCTGTGCGAAGCGCTGGGGCTGTCCTTTGACGTGGCGCTAAAAGTGATGAGCGGCACGCCTGCCGGTAAAGGCCATTTCACCACCTCGTGGCCGAACAAGGTGCTGAAAGGCGATCTTTCTCCGGCCTTCATGATCGACCTGGCGCATAAGGATCTGGGGATCGCACTGGACGTGGCAAACCAGTTGCACGTTCCGATGCCGCTCGGTGCGGCGTCTCGTGAAGTTTATAACCAGGCTCGCGCCGCCGGACGCGGACGTGAAGACTGGACGGCCATCCTCGAACAGGTTCGCGCATCCGCCGGGCTGAACCCTCAACATTGATCAATAAAAAGGACTCTCGAATGACCTCCTACACCCTGAAAGATATCACCCGACCTTCCGGCGGTTTTGCCATGCTCGCGGTCGATCAGCGCGAAGCGATGCGCATGATGTTTGCCGCGGCGGGCGCACCTGCTCCTGTGACCGATGGGCACTTGACCGATTTCAAAGTGAATGCGGCAAAAATTCTGTCGCCGTATGCCTCCGCTATTCTGGTCGATCAGCAGTTCTGTTATCGCCAGGTCGTCGAGCAACACGCGGTGGCTAAAAGCTGCGCCATGATCGTCGCGGCTGACGAGTTTATTCCGGGCAACGGTATTCCGGTAGACAGCGTGGTGATTGATAAAAGCATCGATCCGCAGGCGGTCAAACGTGACGGCGGTAAAGCGCTGAAGCTGCTGGTGCTGTGGCGTAGCGATGAAGACGCACAGCAGCGTCTGGAGATGGTGAGCGAGTTTAATCAGCTGTGCCACAACAACGGGCTACTGAGCATTATCGAGCCGGTAGTGCGTCCGCCACGCCGTGGTGCGGCCTTTAATCGTGAGCAGGCCATTATCGACGCGGCAAAAGAGCTGGGTAACAGCGGGGCCGACCTCTATAAAGTCGAGATGCCGCTGTATGGCAAAGGCACCCAGCAAGAACTGCTGACCGCCTCGCAAAAGCTCAATGAGCACATCAGCATGCCGTGGGTGATTCTCTCTTCTGGTGTGGACGAGAAGCTGTTCCCGCGCGCCGTGAGCGTGGCGATGCAGGCGGGGGCGTCCGGGTTCTTAGCGGGCCGCGCGGTGTGGTCATCGGTCGTTGGCCTGCCGGATACCGAACTGATGTTGCGCGATATTTCCGTGCCTAAGCTGCAACGTTTGGGTGAGATTGTCGACGATATGATGGCTCGCCGTTAAGAAAGGACAACGACATGAAATGGTTTAACACGCTGAGCCACAACCGCTGGCTCGAACAAGAGACCGACCGCATTCTGGATTTTGGCAAGAATGCGGCGGTGCCGACCGGCTTCGGCTGGCTGGGTAATAACGGCCAGGTGCGCAGCGATATGGGTACGCACCTGTGGATCACCGCGCGCATGCTGCACGTTTATGCCGTCGCGGCGAACATGGGGCGTCCTGGCGCTTACGCGCTGGTCGAGCATGGGATCCATACCCTGAACGATGCCCTGCGCGATAAGCAGTACGGCGGCTGGTACGCCTGCGTGAATGACGAAGGCGTGGTCGATGCCTCCAAGCAGGGCTATCAGCACTTCTTTGTTTTACTCGGCGCGGCCAGCGCGGTGACAACTGGGCACCCCGAAGCCCGCCAGCTTTTGGACGACGCTATCGAGGTCATCGAAAAATACTTCTGGAGCGAACAGGAGCAGATGTGCCTGGAATCCTGGGATGAAGCCTTTAGCAAAACCGAGGATTACCGTGGCGGCAACGCCAACATGCACGCCGTGGAAGCGTTCCTGATTGTGTACGACGTGACCCATGACCGGAAATGGCTCGACCGCGCCCTGCGCATTGCCTCGGTGATTATTCACGACGTGGCGCGCAAAGGTGAGTATCGCGTCAACGAGCATTTCGATACTCACTGGAACCCCATCCGCGATTACAACAAAGATAATCCCGCCCACCGCTTCCGCGCTTACGGCGGCACGCCGGGCCACTGGATTGAGTGGGGTCGCCTGATGCTGCATCTGCGCGCCGCGCTGGAGGCCCGCTTTGAAACGCCGCCGGTGTGGCTACTGGAAGATGCCAAAGGGTTGTTCCACGCCACGATCCGCGACGCCTGGGCACCGGACGGGGCCGACGGCTTTGTCTATTCCGTTGGCTGGGACGGTAAGCCTATCGTTCGCGAGCGTGTGCGCTGGCCGATTGTCGAGGCGATGGGCACCGCCTATGCGCTGTATACCGTTACCGGTGAGGCCCAGTACGAAACCTGGTATCAGACGTGGTGGGAATACTGCATCAAGTACCTGATGGATTACGAAAACGGTTCCTGGTGGCAAGAGCTGGATACCAACAACGAAGTGACAACCAAAGTCTGGGACGGCAAGCAGGATATTTATCACCTGCTGCACTGCCTGGTGATCCCGCGTCTGCCGCTGGCACCGGGATTAGCACCTGCGGTCGCCGCCGGAATGCTGGATAGCCAGGCCAAATAATAAACCTTCCAGATGGATGGAGATCTTATGAGTACCCTACACAATATTACCCTGACAAATACCGGTAACGGCTTCACCCTGAGCTGGCAAGATCGCCTGATTTTGTCGCATACCGACGAAAACCCGTGCCTGTGGATTGGCACAGGCGAAGCGGACATTGAGATGTTTCGCGGCAATTTCAGCATCAAAGACAAGCTCAACGAAAAGATTGCCCTGACCGAAGCAACTATCGCGAAGCAAAGCGCGGGCTGGGCGGTTCGCTTTACCCGCGGCGATACGGTGAGCGCCACGCTGCTGGTTGGCACCGATAAGCAGGGCCGCCTTGAGCTGAAACTTAAAAATGATGCCACCAGCCACAATCGCATCTGGCTGCGGCTGGCAGCCCAGCCAGAAGATCATATTTACGGCTGCGGCGAGCAGTTCTCTTATTTCGACCTGCGCGGTAAACCGTTCCCGCTGTGGACCAGTGAACAGGGCGTGGGCCGTAACAAACAGACCTACGTCACCTGGCAGGCCGACTGCAAAGAGAACGCGGGCGGTGATTATTACTGGACCTTCTTCCCACAACCCACGTTCGTCAGCACGCAGAAGTATTACTGCCATGTCGACAACAGCTGCTACATGAACTTCGACTTTAGCGCGCCCGAGTTCCACGAGCTGGCATTCTGGGAAGATAATGCCACCCTGCGCTTCGAATGTGCGGAAACCTACGTCGATCTGCTGGAAAAACTGACCGGGCTGCTGGGCCGTCAGCCTGAGTTGCCGGACTGGGTTTACGACGGCGTGACGCTCGGCATTCAGGGCGGTACCGACGTTTGCCAGCACAAGCTGGACACCATGCGAAACGGCGGCGTGAAGGTCAACGGCATCTGGGCGCAGGACTGGTCCGGCATTCGAATGACCTCTTTCGGCAAGCGCGTGATGTGGAACTGGAAGTGGAACAGCGAGCTGTATCCGCAGCTTGATGAACGCATCCCACAGTGGAAAGACGAAGGCGTGCAATTCCTCTCCTATATCAACCCGTATCTCGCCAGTGACAAAGAGTTGTGCGAAGTAGCCTCTCAACGTGGCTATTTGACCAAAGACGCTCACGGCAAGGATTACCACGTCGAGTTCGGCGAGTTTTATGCGGGCGTTATCGATCTGACCAATCCGGAAGCCTACGACTGGTTCAAAGAGGTAATCAAAAAGAACCTGATCGAACTGGGCTGCGGCGGCTGGATGGCCGACTTTGGCGAATATCTGCCGACCGATACCTTCCTGCATAACGGCGTGAGCGCGGAAATCATGCATAACGCCTGGCCTGCGCTGTGGGCGAAATGTAACTACGAAGCGCTGGAGGAGACCGGCAAGCTCGGGGAGATCCTGTTCTTTATGCGCGCGGGCTATACGGGCAGCCAGAAACACTCGGTGATGATGTGGGCGGGCGATCAGAACGTCGACTGGAGCCTGGACGACGGGCTGGCCTCGGTGGTTCCGGCGGCGCTGTCGCTGGCGATGACCGGACACGGCCTGCACCACAGCGATATCGGCGGGTACACCACGCTGTTCGACATGAAGCGCAGCAAAGAGCTGCTGCTGCGCTGGTGCGACTTCAGCGCCTTTACGGCTATGATGCGCACCCACGAAGGTAACCGCCCAGGCGATAACTGGCAGTTTGACGACGATGCCGAAACCATCGCCCACTTCGCGCGGATGACTACCGTCTTCACCACGCTGAAACCCTACATCAAAGACGCGGTGGCGCAGAACGCCAAAAGCGGACTGCCGGTGATGCGACCACTGTTCCTGCACTACGAGGACGACGCGCAGGCCTACACGCTGAAATACCAGTATCTGTTTGGCCGCGATCTGCTGGTGGCTCCGGTGCATGAAGAGGGCCGCCGCGACTGGACGCTTTATCTGCCACAGGACTGCTGGGTGAACGCGTGGACCGGCGAAGTGCATCAGGGCGGTGAAGTGACCGTTGATGCCCCGCTCGGCAAACCGCCGGTCTTCTATCGCCAGCAAAGCGAATGGACCGAGCTGTTCGACACCTTACGTCACATTTGATAAGGCTCGCCCGCGGGGAAACCTGCGGGCAGACGGAGAATAATAATGAGTCAAACATCATCCGATCCGGCAACCCTACGATTGCCGTTTAAAGAAAAACTCGCCTATGGGATGGGCGATCTGGGCTCCAATATCCTGTTGGATATCGGCACGCTGTATCTGCTGAAATTCTACACCGACGTGCTGGAGCTACCGGGGACCTACGGCGGCATTATTTTCTTGATCGCCAAATTCTTTACCGCGTTTACCGATATGGGTACCGGGATTATGCTCGACTCGCGGCGCAAGATTGGGCCGAAGGGTAAGTTCCGTCCGTTCGTACTCTATGCCGCGTTCCCGGTGACGCTGCTGGCGATCGCTAACTTTGTCGGTACCTCTTTTGAGGTCACCGGCAAGACGGTGATGGCGACCGTGCTGTTCATGCTGTATGGCCTGTTCTTTAGCATGATGAACTGTTCCTACGGCGCGATGGTGCCCGCTATGACTAAAAATCCTGACGAGCGCGCCTCGCTGGCAGCGTGGCGTCAGGGCGGCGCCACGCTCGGCCTGCTGCTGTGTACCGTGGGCTTTGTGCCGGTGATGAACCTGATTGAGGGCAATTCCCAGCTCGGCTATATCTTTGCCGCCACGCTGTTTTCGCTCTTTGGTCTGTTCTTTATGTGGTGGTGCTATCGCGGCGTGAAGGAACGCTATGTCGAGCCTCAGCCCGCGCATCCGACGCAGAAACCGGGGTTGTTGCAGTCCTTCCGCGCCATTGCGGGCAACCGACCGCTGTTTATCCTCTGTATCGCCAACCTCTGCACGCTGGGCGCATTTAACGTCAAGCTGGCCATTCAGGTTTACTACACGCAGTACGTGCTCAACGACCCGATTCTGCTGTCGTATATGGGCTTTTTCAGCATGGGCTGCATTTTTATCGGCGTCTTTATGATGCCCGGTGCGGTGCGTCGCTTCGGCAAGAAAAAAGTCTATATCAGCGGGCTGCTTATCTGGGTCGCGGGCGATCTTTTGAACTACTTCTTCGGCGGCGGCTCGGTCAGCTTTGTTGCGTTCTCATGCCTGGCGTTCTTCGGCTCCGCGTTCGTGAACAGCCTGAACTGGGCGCTGGTTTCCGATACGGTCGAATACGGCGAGTGGCGTACCGGCGTGCGTTCAGAGGGAACGGTCTACACCGGATTTACTTTCTTTCGCAAGGTGTCGCAAGCGCTGGCGGGCTTCTTCCCCGGCATTATGCTGACCCAAATCGGCTATGTGCCCAACGTGGTGCAATCGGCGGGAACGGTGGAAGGTTTGCGGCAGCTGATCTTCATCTATCCCAGCATCCTGGCGGTGGCCACTATCGTGGCGATGGGATGTTTCTATAACCTCAACGAGAAGATGTACGTGCGTATCGTTGAAGAGATAGAACTGCGTAAACGTCCAGCCTGAATGACTTTGAAATAGCGCTCTTCGGGGCGCTATGAGGATCGACTATGAACCACAACACTGATCCGTTAACCCTGAAGCTGAGCCTGCGCGAGAAGTGCGCCTACGGGATGGGCGATTTTGGCTCGAACCTGATGCTGTGTATTGGCACGCTGTATTTGCTGAAGTTTTACACCGACGAGTTGGGTATGCCAGCGTTTTACGGCGGCATTATTTTTCTGGTGGCGAAATTCTTCACCGCCTTCACCGACATGCTGACCGGCGTGCTACTGGATTCACGGCGTAATATTGGTGAGCGGGGCAAATTCAGACCGTTTATTTTGTACGCCTCCGTCCCGGTCGCGCTGGTGGCGACGGCGCAGTTTCTGGCGAATGACTTTAGCCTGACGGTGAAAACGGCCATCGCCACCGTGCTGTTTATGATGTTTGGACTGTTCTACAGCCTGATGAACTGCTCCTACGGGGCAATGGTGCCCGCCATCACCAAAAATCCGAACGAGCGTGCGCACCTTGCCGCCTGGCGTCAGGGCGGGGCAACGATCGGATTGTTGCTCTGTACCGTCGGTTTTATGCCAATTCAGGCACTGTTCGTGAGCCAGCCGTCGCTGGGGTATCTGGTGGCAGCACTGCTGTTCGTGACCCTTGGGCTGTTCTGCATGTGGTGGTGTCATAGCGGCGTGAAGGAGCGCTACGTTGAGGTGACACCCGCTCACCATAAGCCCGGCATCATGAAATCGTTCTACGCCATTTTTCGCAACCCGCCGCTGCTGGTGTTGTGCATCGCCAATCTGTGTACGCTGGCGGCCTTTAACATCAAGCTCGCGATTCAGGTCTATTACACCCAGTACGTGCTCAACGATATTCATCTGCTGTCGTGGATGGGCTTTTTCAGCATGGGCTGCATTCTGGTGGGCGTGTTCCTGGTACCCGGTGCGGTGAAGCGCTTTGGCAAGAAGCAGGTCTATCTGGGCGGGCTGACGCTGTGGGCCGTGGGCGATGTACTGAACTTTGTCTGGGGAAGCAGTTCGCTGTCGTTTGTGCTGTTTTCCTGCATGGCGTTTTTCGGTACGGCGTTTGTGAATAGCCTGAACTGGGCGCTGGTGCCGGATACCGTGGACTACGGCGAGTGGAAAACGGGCATTCGTGCAGAAGGTTCGGTTTATACCGGCTATACGTTTTCGCGCAAAATCTCCGCCGCGCTCGCTGGATTCCTGCCGGGCATTATGCTGACGCAGATTGGCTATATTCCCCACGCGGTACAGAGCGCAGGCACCCTGCTCGGCCTGCGTCAGTTGATATTTCTGTGGCCATGTGGCCTGGCGATTGTTGCCGCCATCACCATGGGACTGTTTTATAAACTCAACGAAGCGCGCTTCGCTTTTATTATTGAGGAGATTGGGAAACGAAAAAAACACCCTACGCCGATGACTGAAATAACCCGCGAAAATAAAGCGTCAGCTGTCACTTTATAACGATAAATCTGGCCGGTATTCCCTTCCTGTTTACAGGAGGGGCGGCCCTTCTGTACCTGACACATGGAAGAATTATGAAAAAAATAGCCACTGCCTTACTGATTTCATCGGTTTCATGCTCGGCATTTGCCGGTGCCTACGTCGAAACGCGTGAGGCCTATAACACCGCCTCTGAACTGCATGAAGTTATTCTGCGCGCCGGATATAACTTTGATATGGGCGCGGGGCTGATGTTCACCAACGCCTATAACGTCGGAAAATGGGATGAGCTGAAACACAGCTATAACGAAATCGAGGGCTGGTATCCGTTGTTCAAACCTACCGACAAATTGACCTTCCAGCCTGGCGGGTTAATTAACGACAGCAGCGATGGATCCGGTGGAGCGATTTATCTGGATACCAACTATAAATTTGTCGACTGGTTTAATCTGACGTTTCGCTATCGCTATAACCATAATAATTACGATACGCCGGACTATAACGGTGAGATGGATAAAAACGATACCCACGAGTTTGCCAATTACTGGAACTTCAAATTAACCGATGCGTTTTCCTATACCTTTGAACCACACTTCTTCCAACGGGTGAATGATTACCGCAGCAAAAACGGCAAAGACCATCATTGGGAAATCACCAACAAATTTAGCTATAAAATCGATCGCAACTGGATGCCGTACATGGAGCTTCAGTGGCTTGATCGGTGGAATGATTACAACCGCGAGCAGTACCGTATTCGCTTAGGGTTACGCTATTCGTTTTAATAAAAAAGCCGCTGAATATCAGCGGCTTTTCGCACTACGCACCTTACAAAGGTATCGTATTAGTCTTTAGAACCGCCACGGCCCGCACGTTTACGGTCGTTCTCGGTCAGGTGACGTTTACGGATACGTACGGAGGTAGGAGTCACTTCTACCAGTTCGTCGTCATCGATAAATTCCAGAGCCTGCTCAAGAGACATTTTCTGTGCTGGAACCAGCGTGGTTGCTTCGTCAGTACCGGAAGCACGCATGTTGGTCAGTTTCTTACCGGTCAGGCAGTTTACAGTCAGGTCGTTAGAACGACTGTGAATACCGATGATCTGGCCTTCGTAAACTTCTGCACCGTGACCCAGGAACAGCTTACCGCGATCCTGCAGGCTGAACAGTGCGAATGCGACTGCTTTACCCTGGCCGTTAGAAATCAGTACGCCATTCTGGCGCTGGCCGATTTCACCCGGTTTAACGTCATCGTAGTGGCTGAAAGTGGAGTACAGCAGACCGGTACCGGAAGTCATGGTCATGAACTCGGTACGGAAGCCGATCAGGCCACGTGCCGGGATCAGGTAATCCAGACGAATACGGCCTTTGCCGTCAGGGATCATGTCTTTGACATCGCCCTTACGCTCGCCCATTGCCTGCATCACAGAACCCTGGTGCTGTTCTTCGATATCCAGAGTCACGTTCTCGAACGGCTCTTGCAGACGACCATCGATCATACGGTTGATAACTTTCGGACGGGACACAGCCAGTTCGAAGCCTTCACGACGCATGTTTTCGATAAGAACAGACAAGTGCAGCTCGCCACGACCGGATACACGGAACGCGTCCGCATCTTCGGTTTCTTCAACGCGCAACGCAACGTTGTGCACCAGCTCTTTGTTCAGGCGGTCAAGGATCTGACGAGAGGTAACATATTTACCTTCTTTGCCACAGAACGGAGAGGTGTTGACGTTGAAGAACATGGTTACGGTCGGTTCATCAACAGACAGGGCTGGCAGCGCTTCGACGTTTTGCGGATCGCAAAGGGTGTCGGAGATGTTCAGCTCGCCCAGACCGGTGATAGCAATGATATCGCCCGCTTCGGCTTCGGTGGATTCAATACGCTCCAGACCGAGGTGAGTCAGTACTTTACCGACTTTACCGTTACGTGTTTTACCTTCGCTGTCGATGACAGTGATCTGCTGGTTAGGCTTCACTTTACCGCGCTTGATACGACCAATGCCGATTACGCCAACGTAGTTGTTGTAATCCAGCTGAGAGATCTGCATCTGGAACGGACCATCAAGGTCAACGCTTGGTGCTTTAACGTGGTCAACAATCGCCTGATACAGCGGGGTCATATCTTCCGCCATGTCAGTGTGTTCGTTGCCCGCGATACCCATCAATGCAGATGCATAGATGATTGGGAAATCAAGCTGTTCGTCGCTTGCGTCCAGGTTAACGAACAGGTCGAAGACCTGATCCACAACCCAGTCAGGACGCGCGCCAGGACGGTCAACTTTGTTAATAACCACGATTGGCTTCAAACCATGGGCAAATGCCTTTTTGGTTACGAAGCGCGTCTGCGGCATTGGGCCATCCATTGCGTCAACGACCAGCAGAACGGAGTCTACCATGGACATTACACGTTCAACTTCACCACCGAAGTCGGCGTGCCCTGGGGTATCAACGATGTTGATACGGTAGTCATTCCATTTGATAGCGGTGTTTTTAGCGAGGATGGTAATCCCACGCTCTTTCTCCAAATCGTTGGAGTCCATCACGCGTTCAGTGGCTTCAGCACGTTCATTACTGAAAGTACCGGATTGCTGCAGCAGCTTATCAACCAAGGTAGTTTTACCATGGTCAACGTGCGCGATGATGGCGATATTACGCAGATTTTCGATCACAACTTTGCCTCAGGCATTTTAGAAATAGCGCGTTATTGTACACGGATTAAGCGCAGGACTAAACAGGATCACAAACATCCTCCGCAAACAAGTATTGCAGAGTTGCTTTGTGACCGCTTTCACGCCGCATTAAAAGTGCACTTTAACGAAATTTGCACCAAGATGGTGCTCAACGATCGCGTTGAAGCACTATACTGGTGCAAGATGACTATCGTGGTGCAGCTCAATTGCACTATGACATGCATGATAACGCCTTTTTGGGGTGATTTAAAAGTTGGCACAGATTTCGCTTTATAAAAAATATGGCAACAACGCCTGAATATTAGAATTTGAAGACCTCGTTACCACGACGACAATGACCAATCCGGGAGAGTTAAGTATGTCCGCTGAACACGTTTTGACGATGCTGAACGAACACGAAGTGAAGTTTGTTGACCTGCGCTTCACCGATACCAAAGGCAAAGAACAGCACGTCACAATTCCTGCTCACCAGGTAAATGCCGAATTCTTTGAAGAAGGCAAAATGTTTGACGGCTCCTCGATTGGCGGCTGGAAAGGTATCAACGAATCTGACATGGTTCTGATGCCAGATGCTTCTACCGCGCTCATTGACCCGTTCTTCGAAGAGTCTACCCTGATCATCCGTTGCGATATCCTCGAGCCAGGCACGCTGCAGGGCTACGACCGCGACCCGCGCTCTATCGCAAAACGCGCTGAAGAATATCTGCGTTCTACTGGTCTGGCAGACACCGTGCTGTTTGGGCCAGAACCCGAGTTCTTCCTGTTTGACGATATCCGTTTTGGTGCGTCTATCTCCGGTTCCCACGTTGCTATCGATGATATCGAGGGTGCCTGGAACTCCTCCACAAAATACGAAGGCGGTAACAAAGGTCACCGTCCAGGCGTGAAAGGCGGTTACTTCCCGGTTCCTCC
>JALCNW010000078.1 GCA_022649305.1 Enterobacter sp. | reverse complement strand
CACTGTTCGTCCATTTCCGCGCAGACGATGACGTCACTGCCCGGCTGTATGCGCGAGGTTACCGACTGCGGCCTGAGTTTTTTAAGTGACGTAAAATCGTGTTGAGGCCAACGCCCATAATGCGGGCAGTTGCCCGGCATCCAACGCCATTCATGGCCATATCAATGATTTTCTGGTGCGTACCGGGTTGAGAAGCGGTGTAAGTGAACTGCAGTTGCCATGTTTTACGGCAGTGAGAGCAGAGATAGCGCTGATGTCCGGCGGTGCTTTTGCCGTTACGCACCACCCCGTCAGTAGCTGAACAGGAGGGACAGCTGATAGAAACAGAAGCCACTGGAGCACCTCAAAAACACCATCATACACTAAATCAGTAAGTTGGCAGCATCACCCAATTTCGCAACTGATTAAGCATCGACCCGTTGAGCTCACAACACACTGCCGACAGAGGTCATCCTACGAACAGATCATTGCATGAAGCGGACGTTCGCACATAATCCATATCCATGGCAGATCAAGCCAGCGATGCTAGTTGAGCGTATAGCGTAAATTCGACATTTTCTCTATATTTACTTATGACCGTGATGTGTTGTGGCGAAGACTTAAAGTAGTATTGATAGTGAATTTGCTAAAAATTGTTGTTAATCTGACCAAGTATATAATCTCCCTGAAAGAGTTAGGAAAAAATGAGAAACCCAAATGCAAACCTACTAGGAATGCTTAGGCTTATACCAGCCTCAAGGAACACGTTAGCTCCGATTTTTGAGGCAATTACTAACTCTCTAGAGTCTATCCTTGAAAGGAAAAGCACTAAAAAACAATGTATTAGCGTAAAATTTCATTTCAAGAATATTGACGAAGAATGGAAGCATCTCGATCATATAGTTATTTCTGATACTGGTGCTGGGTTTAACACCGTGTCTTATGAAAGATTTGCCGCAATATTGGATAGCTCTAAAGGCTATCATAATAGAGGCACTGGACGTTTACAGTTCTTACATCGTTTTTCTCAACTTAGTGTAGTAAGTCAATATGTTGAAAATAGTGAAAGCTATGTTAGAACCTTCAAAAGCAGCAATGAGAACTTCATCTTTGATGAGCGTTTAGCACCGTCGGATTCTAAGGAATTTCTGACAAAAATAACTTTGCAAGGATTTAAACCACAGAAAAAAGACCATGAATACTTCAACTCATTGACACTAAAAAAATTTGAGTCTCTTATCAAATCTCAGTACGCCCTGCGAGTGTATTTGGAAAAACAAAAAAATATTATATTTCCTGACTTAAAGCTTCAATTTGAATATTCTGTGTCTTCAGAATCAGAAACAGTGTACCTAACTCCTGACCTCTTCCCTGAGCCTTGCCAATCTGGGCTATTTACAGTTCCTTACTGCTATCCACGACAAAATGAAAAGGCAAATAATGGTGTTGAATGGATTCGCGATTCAGGTAAAGAACCAGAAATGTTTAAGTGGCTGGTGTTTGAGTTTGACGCTGAATCAATAGAAAGTCATGGAGCATTTCTCTGTAGTAAAGATATTCCTGTCGAACATATTAAGAACCCTGTTGTGAATAATGCTAATGGGTTGAAAGGTAAGAAAAAAATTGCAGCATTTTATGGTGATTACTTAGATCACCCGAACAATGTAAATGATGCGGTAGATTCGTTCATAATCAAATCTAAATCAGAGGTTAGTCAGATTTCTACTTTTTTATTTGATGATGATTCATATGTGTATATGGATGATATTAAAAAAGAGGTAGGGATTCAACTAGACAATATTTATGAGGAACTTGTGGATGCAAAAGAAGCAACTAGCAAAAGAGTTATGTTGCTTGCACAAGAGCTGGGTGTATCAGCAAAGATCGCTGAAATTGTAAAAGGCAGAATAAAACTGAATGCACCAGATGAAGTGATAATTAAATCTCTGCATGTTGAACTGGCCAATACCATCGCAGATAAGAGTAATAAGGCTAGGGCTATCATTAAACAACTAGATAAGCTTAACCCCACCGCTGATGATTACCAAGTACAAATTGAGTCAAAATCAAAAGAAATTTCACTACTTGTCGATGAGCAAAATAAGGAAGAACTTTCTAAATACGTTGTTCGTAGAGAGATTATTGCAAAACTGCTAGATAAAATCGTATCAAACAAACTTGACATTCAAAATGAAGGGCTACCTGCAGGGAAAAGAAAAGATAAAGAGGGCATTATTCATGACTTATTTTTTAAAAGAAAAACAAGTAGTGCTATCAATGACCTTTGGATTCTCGATGAAGAGTTTCTTTATTATCAAGGATTTTCTGAAATGGAATTGAGTAAAATAACTTTGCCTGATGGGACACCTCTTCTTCGTCAGGAGGCGTATGAAGCTATGGCAAAAGAAGGGTTTAAACCAAATCAGAGACCTGATGTTTACCTTTATGCTGGAGAAGGTAAGTGTATTTTGCTTGAGTTTAAGACTCAAGACGTTGACCTTTCTGATTACCTGCAGCAAATGCCTAAGTATTGCAATCTATTGGCAAATTATGCAAATGTTAAGCTGGAAAAATTCTACTGCTATTTGATTGGTGAAAAAATATCTCCAATTTCATCTTTGAACGATTATGAGCACTCTGTCACAGGAAGTTGGTACAGAGATTCTATTCCAGTGAGAAGTACCGACTTAACTAACAGGCAAACTATCGCAAATATTCGAATGGAAATATTGAAGTTGTCTGATATCTCAGCGCGCGCCAGATTGAGAAATATTAGCTTTGCCGAAAAACTGGGGCTTCAAAAAATACTTTAATGCACTAATTGATTTGGAATATTTATAATGGTTCTCGCTCATACCTGCCAGAGGGTGTACTGTGGGCTGATTTGTGCCAGTTACAGACACAACTCACACAATAGCGAGACTATTATTACGAAGAGGCACACCTCTCTTGATATTCTTTAGCACTTCCCATATACCCATATAGAGGGCTTTTCTCATAACTATCTAAAGGATAACTATCATGGGTCTTAAACCTGGTCCTAAACCAATTGCTAAATCGACAGAAAAGCCTGATCAACGTCGACGTGATAATAAAGATATTCCCGGTAATACTCAGGATTAAAGCCTAGTAAATCCACAGGAAAATAAGAAACCCTGAGTATATAAATTTTATCTATACTCTGACTACTATTAAGCTAGGGTATAAATGGCTATATTTAGCTCATTGCTACCCATGGCCGTTGTTGAGGGCAGTTTAGTGCCAAAAAATGACATTGAAAACTCCATGGTGGATTAATAAATGGTGATCAGGTCAACTTTTAAAAATGTCCTTTACACACATCCATATCTGAAGCGATTGCTTTATACATTACTCTTAAAGTGGAGTTAACGGGGACTACGTTAACTAAATTTTTATAATGCTCCTGAACATCGATATAACTTCCATTATCCAAGAGTCTCTTGATATCACTTGTTACCGTCGTAACAAACTGAGCAGAATTGATAGAATATTTTGTATTAAGATCATATCCGTCAAAGTGATTTTTAACTCTTTCACGTTCAACTGGGGACCAGTGTTCTGGAGGATTAGTAAAGAACTCGAAAGTTAAAAATCCATCTTTAATTATTCTTGCTGCTATCCAATCTGTTGTATAAAACTTATTATCCTCATCATAGGGATACAGCGTTTGGTCCGATTCAGAAAGGAAGATGTCAGAGCCTTTACCTGTATTACAATTTTCACATGCAGGCACGAGATTCTTAGGGTTTACAGAAAATGCAGGGTAACGAGATTTAGGAAGATAATGGTCTAAAGTCTTAACTCCAGATATACCGCATAATGGACATATTCCATTTGAAGATGCTCTCAGTAAATTGTAAACTTTTCTTGCTTCACTTTTGTCTTTCAACATATGGTCAGAATAAAGCTCCATTAACTCTTTTTTTGTCACATTACTCAAAACTATTTGGGCAGGATCTCTTGGTCTGCAAGGAGTAAATAGATGTAACTGCTTCGGGGTTAAACGCGCGTCAAAATCACGCCATTCATTTTTAATTAAATCAGCTGCACTGGTTAATTTGTTTTTATAACCAAGATTGCGTTTACTTACTGAAAGTAAACATGTGGAATACAGATCATCACATTTGATGTCTGGAAAATTCACCTTATTCATCGTCTTCACCATTAGTATTTTTAATAGTGCGTTCTTTTTCCCTCAGCATGATCATGCTCCTTAGAATTGCCTGGCCTTCAAATCCGATTTTCTTTCTGAATTTTTTCATTACCTCATTGAAACTGAGTCCTTCATCAACATTTTCTTTTAGTAACTTATGAAAACCTGATTGCTCTAACTCTAATCTGAAAACCTCTTTCGTTAACGTACCAACATTTTCAGCAAAAGTTTCTATAGATGGTCTCGAAGATTTCATTTCGTCTCCGAAACGTGTCAGTACCCAACAGCAGCTTTTAGGTACTTCCTGTACAACAACGGGTGAATGAGTTGCTATGATGGCAATTCCGTTACGTCTCAACAGCAGATTACTCAATGACCGAATAAATGCTGATAAAAGTGGGGGGTGTAAATGACTTTCAGGTTCATCGAATAAGACAAGTGTTTTATCCTGTACTTTTTCTACTAAACGGCTAATAGTCATAAATACAACAGCATGGCCAGAGCTCATTTTTTCCATATGCTCAATGCATTCATTAATTAATTCCTCACCTTCAAAATCAGCGAGTTTTAGTAACTCTAAGTCAGAAAAATTTGTATCGGACTCTAAATTAGATATTGAATCCATCCATATTTCTTTTCGTGATTCATCAGAGAAACAGACTGCTATAGACTCAGCACATTGCTGACGTAATACCTGAATATCTTCTAATGGTGACGAAGTAATATCAACTTCTGTTTTTTTTAGCCCTATGTAATAGTAGCAGGTTCCGGCTAGTGGATCACTTTGCTCACTGATAGGATTGAATGGGTCAAAAGCACTGAAAGATACGGAAATAACTGTACTGAAATAATCTGATTTAATTTTCCCTGAGTATGCTTCTTCGAAGTAAGCACTTTCTGATTTTTGTTTTCCGACGATTGAACTAACCATTTCATTTAGCAGAGTTGTCTTGCCTAATCCATTCCTTCCGATTAATGCATGTATATTACTTGGAGGTAATGAGAATGGGTCAACATTAAATTCAAGGTTTAAGTCGGAAAATCTATGGCCTTTTCTGGTAAACTGAAAATCAAAGTCAGTTAATAGACTCTTCCCCTCTATTAATCTTGAAAACTGGCCTTTAATTGTATTGATATTGACATCTCTTAATAACGATGCTTTAAAAACCCCCTCATTCATTGCAATCATCATTGCTTTTTTACTTATCACAACATCGTTCAGATTTTTTAATATGGCATGGCAATCTTCCTTTCCTAAAGAGTATAAATTCAGGTAAAATTCAGGACTTTCCGCAAGACTGAAAAATATTTCATCAAGCGTTCTGAATTCTTTATCTATTCTATCGTAAGTGCTAACTTCAACGTTTTGTTCTTTAAAACCAATTTTAATTTGTCCAATGTTATGTATATTTCCTTTTGAATCCGTAACCTCCATATTAAATAGAGTTCGGAAGGAATAATCATTCCATGTAGAAAAAAAAAGGTAGACTGTATTTTTCATCCTCAAAGAGGGTATTACTTTTCTATCCGATACTTTAAATATAAACAATGTTTAACTCCTCTAATGTTTAACGAGATACCCTACCGTTGAAGCGAAGAACCTGCCAGGTAGATTGCATAAAATCATTGTCAAGTTAGATCATCTACCTACTATCGAGTCTAAAAAATCAGCCCATTTTTGCAACCAATATTTACACTCAGCATCATACTTATAAAGATTATATACCCCTTCAACTCCCCCCTTGGTATGTCCCAATATAGCTTCACCTACCTCATTAGGACACTGCAAACGTGACAATTCTGTTCTTACTGTCCTCCTCAAATCATGTGGCGTCCAACGAGGTATATCTAGCATTAGTCCTGCCTCACGCATACGCCATGCATTTTCAGTTAGGTATTTTTGGAGTATCGGCTTCTTTGTCTGCGTCGAGGGGAATAAATATTTGTCAGAATTAAGGCGAAGTATTCTCAGGAAGGCTATTGCCTGTCTAGATAATTGGACATAACGCTCTACATTTGTTTTAGTATCACGAAGATGTATTGTACCCTTTTCCAGATCGACATCTTTCCACGCCATATTGCAGACTTCACCAGTACGACACCCTGTCCATAGCGTCATGCGGAGAACATTTTTTACAGTAGGCGAATAAGCGGATCCAGGTAACCATTGAAGGAGTTTGGTCAGTTCTGTTTCGCTAAGAACACGTGTACCACGGTCATTAGTTAATTTGAGCCGTGCTTGACTAAGGCTTGATTTTGCTAATAACGCAGGATTCGCAAAGCTATCTTCAAATCGCCCAAGTCCTATGGCGAATTCATACGCAAGTGATAATTCTCGCAATACATTCCCCGCCTGTACCTTTGCCCCTCGAGCAACAATGCTATTTATTAACTGCACGACATCATTTCTAGTGATCTCGGATGCGCTACGGTTTCCCAATTTCTCAACAGCATCCGCGTACAGAGTTCTGCGTACTTCCTTCTGCCCCTTTTTCTTTCTCGCGCCAGGAACAACCTTACCATCATTCATTTTACGATCTTCGATACGTTCAGATAGATAGAGTTCAACAAGTCCCTTGATGGTTAATACTGGCACCGTCTCTCTCTCGGCTTCCTCTGCTTTTAAGAGTTGTTGTTGTTTTAACTCTGTTGCAGGACAGCGCCCATCCTGTCGGATTTGTTTCAATTCATGCAGTTTTGTACGAGCCACGGCGAGAGTAGTTTGAGGAAAGTTGCCGATCTTAATCTGGACGAGCTTGCCTGTTAGAGGACTGGTATATCGATAGAAAAAGGATTTAACAGCAGTTTTACCACAAGAGACTCTCAAACCACGGTTTTCCCCCACATCTGCTTTATCATGGTCGCTTGCCTTCATCATCTCTATAGCTTTAGACGAAAGTGGCTTCCTATCTTGTTTTACTGCCATCAAGACTCCGTTATCATATCCTCATATACTTATGAGAAAAATGTAGGTTTTCACTAGGCTAACCTTACATAACTGGAGTGTAGGTTTGCAAGCTACATTTCAACCTACATATTTTCATAGGATTTCATGAGATTCTATGAGACAAAGTGATACTAAATGAGAGTCAAAAGTCACTTTAACTCATTAATATATATATCAATGGACATCACAACCTGATGAGTACGCAAGAGAATTTTGACGGTCACACCCCAATGATGCAGCAGTACCTGAAGCTCAAAGCTCAGCATCCTGAAATTCTGCTGTTCTATCGTATGGGCGATTTTTACGAACTCTTTTATGACGATGCGAAACGCGCATCGCAACTGCTCGACATCTCGTTAACCAAACGCGGCGCGTCGGCGGGCGAACCTATCCCGATGGCAGGCATCCCGCATCACGCCGTTGAAAACTATCTGGCGAAGTTGGTTAACCAGGGTGAGTCGGTAGCCATTTGCGAGCAAATTGGCGACCCGGCGACCTCAAAAGGCCCGGTTGAACGCAAAGTCGTTCGCATCGTCACGCCGGGCACCATCAGCGATGAAGCCCTGTTACAGGAGCGTCAGGATAACCTGCTGGCTGCCATCTGGCAGGACAGCAAAGGTTACGGCTATGCCACGCTGGATATCAGCTCCGGGCGTTTTCGCCTGAGTGAACCCGCTGACCGTGAAACCATGGCAGCGGAGCTACAGCGCACCAATCCTGCGGAACTGCTTTACGCAGAAGACTTCGCCGAGACGGCGTTAATTGAAGGCCGTCGCGGTCTGCGCCGTCGCCCGCTGTGGGAATTTGAAATTGATACCGCGCGCCAGCAGCTTAATCTGCAATTCGGCACGCGCGATCTGGTGGGCTTTGGCGTTGAAAATGCCCCGCGCGGCCTGTGTGCTGCCGGGTGCCTGCTGCAATACGTAAAAGATACTCAACGCACCACCCTGCCGCATATCCGCTCCATCACCATGGAACGCCAGCAGGACAGCATCATCATGGATGCCGCCACACGTCGTAATCTTGAGATCACGCAGAACCTGTCGGGTGGCGTAGAAAATACCCTCGCTTCCGTGCTCGACAGTACCGTCACGCCGATGGGTAGCCGCATGCTTAAACGCTGGCTGCATATGCCGGTTCGCGATACCGCCGTGCTGGTCAGCCGCCAGCAAACTATCGGTGCCTTGCAAGATCGTTGTACTGAGTTGCAGCCCGTGCTGCGTCAGGTCGGCGATCTGGAGCGTATTCTGGCGCGTCTCGCCCTGCGTACGGCGCGTCCACGCGATCTGGCGCGTATGCGTCATGCCTTCCAGCAGTTGCCGGAACTGCGTGCGCAATTGGCCGAAGTCGACAGCGCGCCGGTGCAGAAACTGCGCGAAACCATGGGTGAATTCACCGAATTGCGCGAGCTGCTGGAGCGCGCAGTCGTTGAAGGGCCACCGGTACTGGTACGCGATGGTGGCGTGATTGCGCCAGGCTATAACGAAGAGCTGGACGAATGGCGTGCGCTAGCCGACGGGGCAACGGATTACCTCGATAAACTGGAAATTCGTGAACGCGAGCGCCTGGGCCTCGATACGCTGAAAGTGGGCTATAACGCTATCCATGGCTATTACATTCAAATTAGCCGCGGTCAGAGCCACCACGCCCCTATTCACTATGTGCGTCGTCAAACGCTGAAAAACGCCGAGCGCTACATCATCCCTGAACTCAAGGAGTACGAAGACAAGGTCCTCACCTCCAAAGGGAAAGCGCTGGCGCTGGAAAAACAGCTGTACGAAGAGCTGTTTGACATGCTGATGCCACATCTGGCCGAGATGCAGTTGAGCGCAAGCGCGCTGGCCGAGCTGGATGTGATGGTGAACCTGGCAGAGCGTGCTGATACGTTAAACTACCGTTGCCCGACCTTTATCGATAAGCCGGGGATCCGCATTACTGAAGGTCGCCACCCGGTTGTGGAGCAGGTTCTGCGCGATCCGTTTATCGCCAACCCGCTGAGCCTGTCGCCACAGCGCCGTATGCTGATTATTACCGGCCCCAACATGGGCGGTAAAAGTACCTACATGCGCCAGACGGCGCTGATTGCCCTGCTGGCGTACATCGGCAGCTACGTTCCGGCACAGCAGGTTGAAATCGGCCCGATCGATCGCATCTTTACTCGCGTCGGTGCCGCAGATGACCTGGCAAGTGGGCGCTCGACCTTTATGGTCGAGATGACCGAAACGGCCAATATTTTGCACAACGCCACGGAAAATAGCCTGGTGTTAATGGATGAGATTGGCCGCGGAACCTCCACGTATGATGGACTGTCACTGGCGTGGGCGTGTGCCGAAAGCCTGGCGAACAGAATCAAATCGCTGACCCTGTTCGCAACCCACTATTTCGAGCTAACCCAACTTCCCGAAAAAATGGATGGCGTGGCGAACGTCCATCTCGATGCACTGGAGCACGGCGATACCATCGCCTTCATGCATACCGTGCAGGATGGTGCCGCTAGTAAAAGTTACGGACTGGCCGTTGCCGCACTGGCTGGCGTGCCAAAAGAGGTTATCAAACGCGCGCGCCAGAAGCTGCGCGAACTAGAAAGCCTGTCGCCAAACGCTGCGGCGACACAGGTTGACGGCACGCAAATGTCGTTACTGGTGCCAGCAGAAGAAACGTCTCCTGCGGTTGAAGCCCTGGAAAATCTCGATCCGGATTCCCTGACGCCACGTCAGGCGCTGGAGTGGATTTATCGGTTGAAGAGTCTGGTGTAAAAATCATGCCCCTCTTCCAGTTAATGGTAGAGGGGCATAGTTAGCGTATCCCGCCTACGTCAGCATACCGCGAGATCTATCCCATCCTCGCGCGCAGAAAATCGATAAACGTGCGCACTTTGGCGGGAACGTGCTTCGCATCTGGATAAACCGCAAAAACACCCTGCGCGGAAAAAGTATACTCAGGCAAAATACGGACCAGATGCCCCTGCGTCAGACTTGACTGCACCTGCCATTCAGGCAGCAATGCCACTCCGCTTCCGGCGAGCGCAAACGCCATTAGCGCCTGTGCGCTGTCAGCAAATAAGCGGGCGGGCTGCGTTATCTCCAGCGTGGTGCGCTCCCCAACGGCATTTTCTACCTGCCAGCGCAGCGGTGCTGGCAGCCGGTCATGAACGATCCAGTCCGCTTTTGCGAGGGCATCCAGTGAGTCTATCGGGTTTTCCGCCAACCACCTGGGGGCTGCCACGGGCAAAATGGCAAACTGAGAAATTCGTGCCGCGTGATAGCGGGAATCGGCCAGCGTCCCGAGCCTTATCGCCACGTCAAAACGTTCTGAAATTAAATCGGCATGATGCGAAGACGCAACGTGGCGCACGCGCAGCCCAGAGTGCATTCGGCTGAACTCCGCCAGCGCGGGAACCACAACCTGCGCCCCGTATTCCGGCGTTGAGGTTATACGCAGTTCACCGCTTAACCCAGCATGGCTTGCCCGAACCTCATCGTGCAGACTTTCTGCCGACTTCAGCAGCGCTACGCCGCGCTGATAGAAGACGCTGCCCGCCTCGGTGAGCGTCAGCCGACGTGTCGAACGCAGCAGCAGCGTCACTCCCAGCTCGTTTTCAAGCTGGCGGACGTTAAAGCTCACCACCGCCTTCGTCTGTCCTAAGGTTGCGGCCGCCGCGGTGAAACTGCCCGCCTCCACTACTGCTACAAAAAACGTCATTCGTTGCAAATTCAGCATCTGCTCGCCACCACTGTCAAAATTATTTTGACAGTATATCGCCTGCCCGCGCGTTTATTCGTCTTTGTTGCACAGATACATTACGGCTCCTTAACGGAGAATAAAAATGACGTATCGCAACAAGGTGGCCGTGGTTTATCTGCTGGGATTTTTTTTGGATCTTATCAATATGTTTATCGCCAGCGTCGCCTTTCCGGCGATGTCGGTTGCCCTGAACGCCTCCGTGTCGGCACTGGCCTGGACCAGCAATGGCTACATCGCCGGACTGACACTGGTCATCCCTTTTAGCGCTCCGCTGACGCGCTATCTTGGCGCACGGCGGGTGATTATCGTGTCGCTTCTACTGTTTAGCGTCGCCGCGCTGGCGGCCGGATTGTCTGGATCGCTCGGTGAGTTGATCGCCTGGCGCGTCATTCAGGGCATCGGTGGAGGCTTGTTAATTCCGGTTGGACAGGCGCTCACCTGGCAGCAGTTTAAACCGCACGAGCGTGCCAGACTTTCGTCGGTGGTGATGCTGGTAGCGCTTCTCGCGCCAGCCTGCTCGCCGGGGCTGGGTGGGATACTGGTCCAGTCGCTGAGCTGGCGCTGGATCTTTTTTGCCACGCTTCCCGTCGCGGCGCTTGCGCTACTGCTGGCATTCCTGTGGCTCAAAAACGAAGCCAGCGAGCCGGGGCCCCGCCGATGGCTGCATCTGCCCCTGCTGGCCAATCCACTGCTGCGTTTTTCGATGATGGTTTATCTGTGCGTACCGGGAATGTTTATCGGGGTAAGCATAGTGGGGATGTTTTATCTTCAGAACATTGCACATCTGTCACCAGCGGCGACGGGCGCGCTGATGATCCCCTGGTCGCTGGCCTCTTTTATCGCGATTACCGTCACCGGAAAATACTACAACCGTGTTGGTCCGCGCCCGCTTATCGTCATCGGTTGCCTGCTTCAGGCCACCGGGATCGGGCTTCTGACCACCATTACCCCGGCTGCGTCAGAAGCCATGCTCGTCGCCCTCTTTGCCCTGATGGGCGCAGGTGGGAGCCTGTGTAGCAGCAGTGCGCAAAGCAGCGCGTTCCTCACCGTAGCTCACCGCGACATGCCCGACGCCAGCGCCTTATGGAATATGAATCGCCAGCTCAGCTTTCTTGTTGGCACTTCGTTTCTGGCGCTGCTGCTAAGTACGCTGCAAAGCGTACTTCCGTCGCCTGCTGCCTGGCAATGGACGTTTATGACCGCGAGCGTTATCACCCTGCTACCGGCAATCGGCGCCCTGCGCCTGAACACTCCGCAGATCCTTTCTTACCTTCATAAGGAACAACCATGAACCGTTTTACTGATGAAATCATGACGGCGCACGTCGCCATCGAAAGCTGGCTAGGTCAGGGTCAGGGCGATCTTCGTTCGCTGATGGCGCATTTTTGCGAAGATTTTACGATGATAACGCCGACCGGAGCGTGTCTGGATTACCCTACCCTGAGCGCGATTTTTCAGGCCCAGCGCGGCAGTCGTTCAGGACTGCACATTGTCGTCGATCGCATTGAACACATTGAGGCGTGGTCAGAAGGCGCGGTGCTTCGCTATCGGGAAACGCAGAGCATACCAGGCAAACTCACAACCGTTCGCTGGTCGACGGTCGTCCTAAAGCAGCACCGGGATAAAATCCTGTGGCGTCACCTGCACGAGACCGCGCAGGCGTAGCGCACAAAAGGAAAAGGCCAGTCTCTCGACTGGCCTTTTTTGATGAAATGATGATTACTCGCGGAACAGCGCTTCGATATTCAGCCCTTGTCCCTGCAGGATTTCACGCAGGCGACGCAAACCTTCAACCTGAATCTGACGAACACGTTCACGAGTCAGGCCAATTTCACGACCGACATCTTCCAGTGTTGCAGCTTCATACCCCAATAAACCGAAACGACGTGCCAGCACTTCACGCTGTTTAGCGTTCAGTTCGAACAGCCATTTGACGATGCTTTGTTTCATGTCATCGTCCTGCGTGGTGTCTTCCGGGCCGTTGTCTTTTTCATCGGCCAGGATGTCCAGCAGCGCTTTTTCGGAATCGCCACCCAGTGGGGTGTCAACCGAGGTAATGCGCTCGTTGAGACGCAGCATACGGCTTACGTCATCAACCGGTTTGTCTAGTTGCTCAGCAATCTCTTCTGCACTCGGCTCGTGGTCCAGTTTATGGGACAGTTCACGCGCCGTACGCAGATAAACATTCAACTCTTTGACGATGTGAATTGGCAAGCGGATCGTACGGGTTTGATTCATAATCGCCCGTTCGATGGTCTGACGAATCCACCAAGTCGCGTATGTGGAGAAGCGGAACCCACGTTCAGGGTCAAATTTCTCTACTGCGCGGATCAGGCCTAAGTTGCCCTCTTCAATCAGGTCCAACAGTGCCAGACCACGATTGCTATAACGACGGGCAATTTTCACAACCAAACGCAAGTTACTCTCAATCATGCGGCGGCGTGAGGCTACATCTCCACGCAATGCACGACGCGCGAAATAAACTTCTTCTTCGGCTGTTAACAGTGGGGAATAACCAATCTCCCCAAGGTAAAGCTGAGTCGCGTCAAGCACACGCTGTGTGGCGCCCTGCGATAACAGCTCTTCTTCAGCTAAATCGTTATCACTGGGTTCCTCTTCAACTAAGGCTTTTTCATCAAAAGACTCATTTCCGTTCTCATCAAATTCCGCATCTTCATTTAAATCATGAACTTTCAGCGTATTCTGACTCATAAGGTTGCTCCTACCCGTGATCCCTGGACGAAACACCCCGAAAAAATGTGTCTCGCCAAATTATCGCTGCGGCAAATACTGCAGCGGGTTTACGGATTTCCCCTTGTAACGAATTTCAAAATGCAAGCGTGTAGAACTGGTGCCGGAGCTACCCATGGTAGCTATTTTCTGCCCCGCCTTGATTTCTTGTTGTTCCCGGACCAGCATCGTATCGTTATGGGCGTAGGCACTCAGGTAATCATCGTTATGTTTTATGATAATAAGATTACCGTAACCGCGCAGAGCGTTACCGGCATATACAACGCGTCCATCTGCGGTCGCGACGATAGCCTGGCCTTTACTCCCTGCGATATCGATCCCTTTATTTCCCCCCTCGGAGGAAGAGAAGTTCTCGAATACCTTGCCGTCAGTTGGCCAGCGCCAGGTCGAGATAGGCGCACTGGAAGAAACACTGCTGGCAGTCGGTACGGTAGAGCTAACCACAGGTGCCGTAGTCGGTGCTGTGACGACAGTCGCAGACGCCTTATTATTCGGCAACATTTTGTTAGCACTCTGTTCACCTGAGTCTTCAGAATACGTAATTGTCGGTTGTGAAGCAACCACTGCGCTTGAATTTTGTGCAGGTTTAACGCTGTTATTTTGCGCAGTCACATCTGCCGCTGAAACCGAGTTGCCAGGCGTCAATGGCGTACCGGTCGCATTACCGACCTGGAGCGATTGGCCCACTTCCAGGCCATACGGGGCCTGAACGTTATTACGCTGTGCAAGGTCACGGAAATCGTTCCCGGTAATCCAGGCGATATAGAACAGCGTGTCTCCGCGCTGAACGGTATAAGTGCTGCCGCCGGTATAGCTCCCTTTAGGAATGTTCCCATACTTGCGGTTATAAACTATACGTCCATTTTCAGTCTGTACAGGTTGCGGCGCTGACTGAATCTGAGTCGGCTGCGCCACGGGGTGCTGAACCGGTTGAATCTGCGGAGTTTGTTGCGCCGTAGCCGTACCCATTTTGGGTGGAGGCGTGATCAACATTCCACTGGAAGTATTACCCGAACCGCTGTTACCGCCGACAGAACTCACCGGAGCAGGGGCGTTATTAGAATTTGAACAGCCTGCTAACCAAAGCGAAACCAGTGACAATGCCGCGACACGGCTGATGGTGAATTTTGGGCTTCCCGCGCTCATTTATCCCCCAGGAATGTGTTAACTACCAGTGACTTAATAATAACCGTAATGGCACGAACGGATTGCGCCTCACCATACGCTGAATTTTTCCGAATAACCCTGGAAAATTCCGAGTCTCAGGCCAGTTCTCCCTTAACGAGAGGCACAAAGCGTACGGCTTCTACGGTATCGATGATGAACTCGCCGCCCCGCCGACGAACACGCTTTAGTAGCTGCTGTTCATCGCCCACGGGCAAAACGAGAATGCCGCCGTCGTCCAGCTGCGATAAAAGTGCGGCTGGGATCTCAAGCGGTGCTGCGGTCACGATAATGGCGTCAAACGGGGCTCGTGCTTGCCAGCCCTGCCATCCATCACCATGACGTGTCGAAACATTGTGTAAATCAAGCTGCTTAAGACGGCGACGCGCCTGCCACTGCAAACCCTTGATGCGCTCAACCGAGCACACATGATGCACCAGATGCGCCAGAATGGCAGTCTGATACCCCGAACCGGTGCCAATCTCCAGCACCCGAGATTCCGGGGTAAGTTCAAGCAGTTCCGTCATGCGCGCAACCATATAAGGCTGCGAAATCGTCTGACCCTGACCTATCGGTAACGCTACGTTTTCCCACGCTTTGTGTTCAAACGCCTCATCCACAAATTTCTCACGAGGTACCTGCGAGATAGCCTCCAGCACACGCTCGTCGGCGATGCCTTGAGTGCGTAATTGGTTCAGAAGAGCTTGTACACGTTTACTTACCATTGCGTGTTCACTCCGGCGCGTTCCAGCCAGCCTGACACCACATCTTGCGCGTTATACGCGGTTAAATCTACGTGCAGTGGCGTGACGGAAACATACCCCTCATCCACGGCTGCAAAATCAGTATCCGGGCCGGCGTCACATTGTTCGCCAGGTGGACCAATCCAGTAAAGCGTGTTGCCGCGCGGATCCTGCTGCGGGATCACCTGGTCTGCCGGATGGCGGCTACCGCAACGCGTCACGCGAATGCCTTTGATCTCGTCAAGTGGGAGATCGGGCACGTTGATATTCAGAATACGCCCGGTGCGAAGGGGCTCACGGCCTAACGCACGGAGAATAGAACAGGTCACCGCCGCTGCCGTGTCGTAATGCTTATGCCCGTTTAGCGAAACCGCCAGCGCAGGGAACCCCAGATGGCGTCCCTCCATTGCCGCTGCCACGGTGCCAGAATAAATCACATCATCGCCAAGATTAGGGCCCGCATTAATGCCTGACACCACGACATCCGGTCGCGGACGCATCAGTGCGTTGACGCCCAGAAACACGCAGTCGGTCGGCGTGCCCATCTGTACCGAGATATCGCCATTATCGAGCGTAAAAGTACGAAGTGACGACTCCAGGGTTAACGAGTTGGACGCCCCGCTGCGGTTGCGATCGGGAGCAACGACCTGCACCTCGGCAAATTCGCGCAGGTGTCTAGCCAGCGTCTGAATACCAGGCGCATGGATCCCATCATCGTTACTCAGCAATATTCGCATAGTCACCCGAAGTGTTGATAAGTTCCCTGACAACGCTGGTGGCAAAGCTACCTGCCGGTAGCCAGAAGCGTAACTCGACGGTGACGTCGTCCCACCAGTTCCAGCTAAGCTGTTGCGGGTAGAGCAGCATCGCGCGGCGTGCCGCTTCGACTTTTTCCCGCACCAGCAATGTTTGTAATTCTGTTGCATCCGCAACGGCCGCTTGTTCAGATTCAAGCGCTTGACCCTGCGGGCCCCACTCTCCCGTACCGGGGAGGGCGGCGGTGATCAGCAGCGTTTTGTCATCGACACGCGTTTGCAGATCGGTCATTTCTTCGGCTGTTGCCACAAACCAGCTGCCGCGTCCCGCTAATTGTAGCGCATCGCCGACAACAACTTGATTAGCGTCCGTTTTTTTCAGTCGTTCGCTCACAATCTGATTAAACAACGCGCTGCGGGCTGCCGACAACCAAAAACTGCGTTTATTCCTGTCGCGCACGGGCGCACCACTTTGCGCCCAGCGCAGCGCACCCAGCAGATTACTGCCGCCAATACCAAAACGCTGCGAACCGAAGTAGTTCGGCACGCCTTGTTCGTTAATCGCCGCCAGACGCTGTTCTACGTCGTCACGGTTTGTCACTTGACGCAAAATCAGCGTAAAAGCGTTACCTTTCAAAGCCCCCAGGCGCAGCTTGCGCTTATGGCGGGCGTACTCAAGTACCTTACAGCCCTCAAGTTCAAATTTGCTTAAATCAGGCATAACATTGCCAGGTACTCGGGCACACAGCCACTGTTCGGTGACCGCATGTTTGTCTTTCTGCCCGGCAAAGCTGACTTCACGAGCATGAATCTTCAGGAATTTTGCCAGTGCATCAGCCACAAATCGAGTGTTGCAGCCGCTTTTGAGGATTTTAACCAGGACGTGCTCGCCCTCACCATCCGGCTCGAAACCCAAATCTTCCACCACCACAAAATCTTCGGGATTGGCTTTTAACTGCCCCGTAGCCTGCGGTTTACCGTGCAAATAGGTCAGCTCATCAAACGCTATCATTTGACCGCCTTTACCAGCAGCGCCACCGCTTCACAGGCGATGCCTTCACCACGCCCGGTAAAGCCGAGCTTCTCGGTGGTGGTGGCTTTGACGTTCACATCGTCCATATGGCAGCCCAAATCCTCTGCAATAAACACGCGCATCTGCGGGATGTGCGGCAGCATTTTCGGTGCTTGCGCAATAATAGTGACATCCACGTTACCCAGGGTAAAACCTTTAGCCTGAATACGTCGCCAGGCTTCGCGCAGCAGTTCGCGGCTGTCCGCGCCCTTAAAGGCGGGATCGGTATCCGGGAACAGTTTGCCGATATCGCCAAGAGCCGCTGCGCCAAGCAAGGCGTCCGTTAAGGCATGTAGGGCAACATCGCCATCAGAGTGAGCCAGCAGCCCCTTCTCAAAGGGAATGCGCACGCCGCCAATGATAATCGGGCCTACGCCACCAAAGGCGTGTACGTCAAAACCATGTCCAATTCGCATTATGCGTTCTCCTGATGGGTCGTACGGGTAAGATAAAATTCCGCGAGCTGTAAATCTTCCGGGCGCGTCACTTTGATATTATCAGCGCGCCCTTCCACAAGCTCAGGATGGAAACCGCAATATTCCAGCGCCGACGCTTCGTCAGTGATGGTAGCGCCTTCGTTGAGCGCACGGGTTAAGCAGTCGTGGAGCAGTTCGCGGGGGAAAAATTGTGGCGTGAGCGCGTGCCATAAGTCTACGCGTTCTACCGTATGGGCAATGTTATGCAGTCCGGGCTCTGCGCGTTTCATGGTGTCGCGCACTGGCGTCGCCAGAATGCCACCGACACGACTGGTTTCACTAATAGCTAATAATCGCGCAAGATCGCCCTGATGCAAACACGGACGCGCGGCATCGTGCACCAGCACCCACTGCGCATCGCCCGCGGCACGAATCCCCGCCAGCACCGAATCAGCACGCTCTGAACCACCATCAACGACGGTAATCTGCGGATGATGAGCAAGCGGTAATGCGGCAAAGCGGGCATCGCCAGGACTGATAGCGATAACGACACGCGTCACCCGTGGGTTCGCCAGAAGCGCCGCCACGGAGTGTTCAAGGATCGTTTTATCGCCAATTGAGAGGTATTGTTTCGGACACTCTGTCTGCATGCGCCGACCAAAGCCTGCGGCCGGTACCACGGCGCATACATTCGAAAAAGTCACTGCCATGTCGTAATCCTGGGCCTGATTATCGATTATTTTGTGCTGAGCCCTGGTTGCGTTTAGACGCATCCGGCACCAGACGATAAAAGGTTTCGCCCGGTTTAGTCATACTAAGTTCATTGCGTGCGCGTTCCTCAATCGCTTCCTGACCGCCATTGAGGTCGTCAATTTCGGCAAAGAGTTGATCGTTTCGCGCTTTAAGTTTTGCATTCGTTGCTTGCTGTGCCGTGACATCGTCGTTAACACGACCGTAGTCGTGAAGACCATTCTTACCGAACCACAGCGAATACTGAAGCCAGACCAGCAAAGCCAGCAACAGTAGCGTTAATTTACCCATCCAGCCCCCTGAAAATCGGCATCATCATCCCATAACTTTCCGCTGGACTCTACTCTGGGGTTTCAATTATGTATGAACTTAGCCCATCAACCAGAAAAACAGCAGGCCAAATATCACAACAACGGTGGCAATGGTGGTAATCGTGCTGTAAAGCAGCCTGCCATTGAGCAACGAATGCAGCGCAATGCCGACCACGACAGCCACAGGCATCAACGCGAGGAAGAAAGGCCAGGTGTAGAGGAAGAAAAATAGCGTGTTGCGGCCATAGATCAGAAAAGGAATACCGAGCGCCAGCAACCACGAGACGAAGCCGACCGCGGCCCCAGGGAGTGACCAGGTCGTTTCGTCATTGGTCGATAACGTTTCCGACCCGGTGATAATGTAGTTCTGACTGTTGCGCATAGCGAATCCTGTGGCCGATGACTACCGGATACCTTCATATCCGATACCGTCTCAGGATCTGATAATATCGTCCTGTCGGAGCAGGTCTAATAATTGGCTTACTAAATTTGTTACCAATTGTTGACCATCAAGATGAATTTCAGCCGATTCAGGCGCTTCGTAAACGGCGTCGATTCCGGTGAAATTCTTCAGCTCTCCCGCTCGCGCCTTTTTATACAGCCCTTTCGGGTCACGCGCTTCGCACACCGCCAGTGGCGTATCAATAAACACTTCGATAAAACGGTCATTACCGACGCGTTCGCGCACCATCTGACGCTCAGCGCGGTGCGGTGAGATAAAAGCAGTCAGCACCATCAGACCCGCATCGGCCATCAGGCTGGCGACTTCACCTACGCGGCGAATGTTTTCTTTGCGAGCGTCATCGCTAAAACCCAGATCGCTGCACAGGCCATGACGTACATTGTCGCCATCCAGCAGATACGTACTGACGCCCTGCTGATGCAACGCCTCTTCCAGCGCCCCGGCAACGGTAGATTTACCCGAGCCAGAAAGCCCGGTAAACCACAGCACAACCCCACGGTGACCGTGGAGTTGCTCGCGCTGAGCGACCGTAACCGGATGAGGATGCCAGACGACGTTCTCATCGTGCTGAGCCATTACTTGCCTCCCAGCAGATCGCGCGCGCCCCAGTGCGGGAAGTGCTTGCGAACCAGCGCATTCAGTTCCAGCTCAAATGCACTGAATTCAGACGCGACGGCCGTTTTCTGTTCGTGCGGTTCTCGCACCATGCCAGCGCCCACGGTGACGTTGGTCAGTCTGTCGATAAAAATAAGGCCGCCGGTCACTGGATTTTGCTGATATTTGTCCAGCACCAGCGGTTCGTCAAAGGTGAAATCCACCAGACCGATGCCGTTCAGCGGCAGTTCATCGACGCTGTGCTGGGCCAGGTTGTTGATGTCCACCTGATACTGAACGCCGTCTACACGGGCACGGGTTTTCTTACCCGCAACTTTAATGTCGTAGCTCTGACCGGCGGTCAGCGGTTGTTCCGCCATCCACACTACGTCCAGCGAGGCGCTTTGTACGGCTGGCACACTCTCCTGGGCATCAAGCAGCAGATCGCCACGGCTGATATCGATTTCGTCTTTCAGCACCAGCGTGACCGCCTCACCAGCGCCCGCTTCCTGGAGATCGCCGTCAAAGGTGACAATGCGGGTAATGGCTGATTCCACGCCGGACGGCAGCACCTTAATGCGCTGTCCCACCTTCACAACGCCAGAGGCAATTGTGCCGGAGAAACCCCGGAAATCGAGGTTCGGGCGATTCACATACTGCACCGGGAAACGCATCGGCTGACGTTCTACCACGCGCTGAATTTCTACCGTTTCCAGCACTTCGAGCAGCGTTGGGCCGCTGTACCACGGCATGTTCGCACTCTGAGAAGCGACATTATCGCCCTCCAGCGCCGAAAGCGGTACGAAGCGGATATCCAAATTACCCGGGAGTTGCTCGGCAAAGGTCAGGTAGCTCTGGCGAATCGCTTCGAAGGCGTCTTCGCTGAAGTTCACCAGATCCATTTTATTGACCGCAACGACCAGATGCTTTATCCCCAACAGCGTGGAGATAAAGCTGTGGCGACGCGTTTGATCCAGTACACCTTTGCGCGCATCCATCAACAGGATCGCCAGCTCGCAGGTCGAGGCACCGGTTGCCATGTTGCGGGTGTACTGCTCATGGCCTGGGGTATCGGCAATAATAAACTTACGCTTCTCGGTGGAGAAATAGCGGTACGCCACGTCGATAGTAATGCCCTGTTCGCGCTCGGCCTGTAGGCCGTCCACCAGCAACGCCAGATCGAGTTTTTCGCCCTGCGTACCGTGACGCTTGCTGTCGTTATGCAAGGAAGAGAGCTGGTCTTCGTAAATCTGGCGCGTGTCGTGCAACAGACGGCCGATAAGCGTGCTTTTACCGTCATCGACGCTGCCGCAGGTCAGAAAACGCAGCAAGCTTTTGTGCTGCTGGGCGTGCAGATAAGCTTCGACGCCGCCTTCATCAGCAATTTGTTGTGCAATAGTGGTGTTCATGGCGGCTCCTTAGAAATAACCCTGGCGTTTCTTCAGCTCCATCGAGCCTGCCTGATCGCGGTCGATCACGCGCCCCTGTCGCTCGCTGGTGGTGGAGACCAGCATCTCTTCGATGATCTCCGGCAGCGTCTGCGCAGTAGATTCCACCGCGCCAGTGAGCGGCCAGCAGCCCAGAGTACGGAAACGCACCATCTGTTTTTTGATG
>JALCNW010000077.1 GCA_022649305.1 Enterobacter sp. | reverse complement strand
CGTGCTCAGCAGCATATCCACCAGCTCCTGCACGTCGCGGCGCATCTGCTGGGCCAGCAGACGGGTCTGGATCATGTCGTCTTTCAGCAGATCGCGACGAATCCCGCCGATCAGATTCAGTCCGTAGGTTTTGCGCGCCCCGGTCAGGATCTCGGCCATTTTCATCGAGGCTTCACGCACGCGGAAGAACTGCATAAAGCCGGAATCAAAGCCGACAAAGTGACAGGCCAGCCCCAGGTTGAGCAGGTGCGAATGCAGACGTTCCACCTCCAGCAGGATGGCGCGGATCATCTGCGCGCGCTCCGGCACCACGATCCCCATGCCGTTTTCGACCGAGGTGGTGTAGGCGGTACTGTGGGCAAAGCCGCAGATGCCGCACACGCGATCGGACAGGAACGTCACTTCGTTATAGCCCATGCGGGTTTCTGCCAACTTTTCCATGCCGCGATGGACGTAGAACAGGCGGTAATCTGCATCGATAATATTCTCGCCGTCGACAAACAGGCGGAAGTGTCCCGGTTCATCGGAGGTGACGTGCAGCGGGCCAATCGGCACCACATTGTTCTTTTTGCTGCCCAGTTCGTTGGTGAACTCGTACGTTTCACTGTCGGTCGTCGGTGCAGGACGCTGGCGATAGTCCATGCTGTCTTTGCGCAGCGGATAGAGTTCGTCCGGCCAGTCATCCGGCAGCACCAGACGACGCTCGTCCGGCAGGCCCACTGGCACCAGGCCGTACATGTCGCGCACTTCTCGCTCGCCCCAAACGGCAGCCGGTACGCGCGGCGTGACGGACGGATATTCGGGTTTATTAGGGTCGACCTCGACGCGCACGGTGAGCCAGCATTTTTCGCCCTGCTCCATCGACATCACGTAATAGACCGCGTAGTTACCGCACAGTTGACGCTCGTCATTGCCGAACAGCACCGACAGCCAACCGCCCTGCTGGTAGTAAAGAAACTCCACCACTTCCGGCAGATAGTTCACCTTGATGGTGACCGTTATCTGGTCTTTGGTCTGCCAGGACTCTTCGAGCACCACGCCCGGGAAGGCCTGATGCAACGCGGCGAGATACTGCTGACCTTTCTTTTCTTCAGACATAAAAACTCTCTTAAATCACGCCACCAGCAAGGAGACGAAGGCTAAAAAGGCAAACCCAAAACCGGCCCAGGTAATGCGTGAGGTAGCAACAAAACGCAGTCGCGCCATGCTATTTTCAAACAGGGCGATAATCAGGACTCCCACGACCAGCTTGAGCGCGGCAGTCACCACCGCCAGCAGCAGAGCGCCGACGGAGAAGTGGGTCATTTGTCCCCACGGGAAAAAGACGCCGACAAACATCTGCAAGACCACCAGCTGTTTGAGGCTGATGCCCCACTTGAGCACCGCAAAGCCGTAGCCGCTGTATTCGGTCAGCGGGCCTTCCTGGAGCTCTTGCTCCGCTTCTGCCAGATCGAACGGCAGCTTGCCCATTTCGATAAAAGTGGCAAATGCGCAGGCGCACAGCGCCAGAATCAGCGGAATACTGCGGGCAGCAGGCCAGTGGTAAAGGGTGTCGGTGATCACGCTAATGTGGGTCGATCCCGCTACCTGCGCGGCGACCCATAATCCCAGCAGCAGGATTGGCTCAACCAGCACGCCGAGCATCGCCTCGCGGCTGGCCCCAATACCGGTAAACGGGCTGCCGGTATCCAGCCCTGCAATGGCAAAGAAGAAGCGCGCGATGGCAAACAGATAGATGAGGGTTATCAGATCGCCCAGCACCGGTAGCGGAGACCCCACCGTTACCACCGGCAGCGCAGTGGCGATAGTCAACATCACGCCAACCATGACAAACGGCGTCAGACGAAAGACCCAGCCCGCCGCGTCGGGCGCAATGCTTTGACGCCCCATCAGCTTGAACAGATCGCGATATTCCTGGAGCACGCCAGGCCCGCGACGGTTATGCATCCGGGCGCGCGTCACGCGCGTAATGCCGGACAGCAGCGGCGCAACGGCGAATAACACCAGCGCCTGAAGTAATGCCAGTAACAGACTCATGTCAGGCTCCTCGTGAAATCACAATCACCACCAACACCGCCAGCTCAATGACCGCCAGACGGCGGCACAGCGCGGGTACGGCAGCACTTTGCCAGCCGGGGATCCAGCTCACCGGATTCAGTTTTTCTCGCAGCTTCAGCACCGCAGAAAAGTTCTCTTTCACCGGCATCGCAAAGCCGTGGGCGGTAATGACCATCGCTTGCTCATGCTCATACCCGCACGCCCAGGCCGCCCCGCGCGAGCGGGCAGGCAGGCGATCGCGTTTAAAGAACAGCATCAGCACGAACGGCAGCAGTGGCGCAGCAATCAGCAGCAGCGCAATCATCGGTTGGGAAACGGTAGTGTGTGCGGTGACCAGCGGCAGCGGGATCGCACTGCCGAGCAGCGGAATGAGCCACGGTGCGGCAACGCCGCCGACAATGCAGCACAGCGCCAGCATCACCACGCTTGCCGCCATCAGGAACGGTGCGCAGCAGGCCTGTTCCGCCTCTTTGGTGCGCGGCGCACCGAGGAACGTGACGCCATAGACTTTCGCCATACACATCACCGCCAGCGCGCCGGTAATCGCTAAGCCTACCGCCAGCAGCGGGCCGAGCAGACGTGCGATAAACACGTCGCTCTGGCCGAGCGCAAAGAAGGACTGGTAAATGACCCATTCACCAGCGAAGCCGTTCAGCGGCGGCAGCGCGGCCATTGCCATTAACCCCACCAGCATGGCGAGCGAGATAACCGGCATCTTTTTACCGATACCGCCAAGCTTCTCGATATCGCGATGACCGGTGCGGAACCAGACGCTGCCCGCGCCGAGAAACAGCGTGCTTTTAAACAGGCTGTGGTTGATCAGATGATACAGACCGCCGATAAACCCGGCGGCGATCAGCGCAGGCTGATTCAGCGCCAGACCGGTGATACCCGCCCCCAGGCCGAGCAGAATAATGCCGATATTTTCCAGGGTGTGGTACGCCAGCAGACGCTGAATGTTGTGCTCCATCAGTGCATACAGCCCACCGACGAACGCCGTGACCATCCCGGCGAGCAACAGCACCACGCCCCACCACAGCGGCGGCTGCCCGCCCATCAGTGAGAGCATCAGGATACCGAACAGGCCAACCTTCATCACCACGGTTGAGAACAGCGCGGCCGCAGGTGCAGAGGCGTTAGCATGCGCCTGTGGCACCCAGCCGTGCAGAGGAATAATCCCCGCCAGCAGGCCGAAGCCAACCACGCCCAGCAGCCAGATATCCGCCCCCAACGGCAGCAGTTGCGAGCGAGCGTTAATCAGTGCCAGATCCAACGTGCCATAGCGTTGCCACGTCAACCAGCAGGCCAGCGCCAGCAGCAACGTGCCGAGCCGACCCAGCGCGAACCACAGCTTACCGGACTGCGTGCATCCGGTGAGGAACACGCCACAGAGCGCCATGATTTCGGCCATCACCACCAGCGCACCTAAATTGCTGGCGAGCACGGTGCAAACCGCCGTCGCCATCAGCAGGTTCACCAGCAGACCGTTCGCTTTGGCCTGCGGGTGACGATGCCAGTCGATATTGAACAGACTGATAAACAGGCCACACAGGCCAAAGGTTATCAGCCAGATGGCATTGAGCGGCGTAATCGCCATGCTGTGGTGCACAACCGGCATCACGGCATTAACCGAGATCCCACTGGTTAGCGTAGAAAAACCCGCAACTGCGGTGAGCACACTTCCCGCCGCGCCACCCAGCCCGGCTATCCAGCCGCTTAGCGGCCTGGAAAATGCGAAAATAAGTGCCAAAACAGCCGCGATCGTAAAGCACGCTATGGCGCTGTTAATCAAAGCGACAGCGTTCATTTCGCCCCCTCGTTTTGCGTCTGAAACAGCGAAAGATCGCCAAAGTCGGCATTCACGGTCAGCTCGCGTTTGCGTTTGCTGCTGCGAGCAATATCGCGGATATTCACTAAGATCAGCGCCTTGGTTGGACACGTGCGCACACAGGCCGGGCCTTGTTCATCGAAGCTGCACAAATCGCACTTCACCGCCACGGCACGGATGCCCGGCACCCAGTCCAACAGCGTGCTGACGCGCGCCGGTGCCGGTGGCGCAGGAGGCGCTTTCGGCGAATTGGCATTCGCAGGAATATGCAGCGGACGGCTGCCAGAAAACTCAATAGCACCAAACGGACAGGCGATGCCGCAAAGCTTGCAGCTCACGCACAGGCTTTCGTTTAGCTGCACCGCACCTTCAATGCGGGTGATGGCATTCACAGGACAAACGCCCGCGCAGGGGGCATCTTCACAATGGTGGCAGAGCTGCGGGGCAGACTCTTTCTCATTACGCATGACTTTCAAACGCGGCATCGACTGTAGCCCGTGCAGGCGGTGTGTTTCCGAACACGCCGCTTCACAGGTATGACAGCCAATGCAGACCGTCGAGTCAGCAATTACAAAACGGTTCACCGGGGGAGTCCTCAGGACATAGTCATTTTTGACGAAAAACGTGCCGCATCGACACTATCTCGACACGTAAACATCAAACGGCGCGCGTTTCGCTCACCAACGCCTTCAAATCCACCGGCAAATCGTGCTCAACCGCCGCATAGAGGTTGTGATAAACCGGCGCGATTTTTTCCAGGTAGTGTTCCAGCACCTGCTGGCGATCGCGATTGCTGACGTGACCGTCAACCATGCCGTCAGCCATTAACTGCGCCTGGGCAATCAGCTGCCTTTCGCCTTCTTTCGTCTCGACGTAGTACTCAATGGTGTGGCTGTTGAAGGTGTCCGCAAGGGTGACGTAAATCATAAAGTGCCCAAACAGTACGAAGCACAAATCCTCTTGTGCCGCGCAGCTCATGGCGTGATGCAGACGCGCTTTTGACAGGGTGATCCCCTGAACCAGTGAATTACAGTAATGCTGCCATTGCTCCTGCAGTGATTGATGGCGCTGCGCAATGTAATCCGCCTTTTCGCTTATTTCCCAAATAGTCATCTTAAATATCCAGTTAATGGAGATAGCGGCTGTTAAGCAGGTTTTGTGCCAGTTTTTATCTCATTGATATACAAATGATTTATCAATAAAGACACTGTCAATGACAGCGTGTCGACGTGTCATGTCGTCAGCGCCGACACCGTCACGCCCTAAGCAAAATGAAGCTGGCATCGTTATTGCATTAATGGGGCAAATCATTGAGGAGGCGTCATGCACGAAATTACCCTCTGCCAGCGAGCGCTCGAACTTATCGAGCAACAGGCAAAGCAGCACAACGCAAAGCGCGTGACCGGCGTGTGGCTAAAAGTCGGGGCATTTTCCTGCGTCGAAACCAGCGCCCTCACCTTTTGCTTTGAGCTGGTGTGCCGCGACACGGTGGCGGAAGGCTGCCAGCTGCATATAGAAGAACAGCAGGCTGAGTGCTGGTGTGAACACTGCCAGCAGTACGTCACGCTGCTGTCATCAAAGGTGAGAAGCTGCCCGCAGTGCCAGAACCTCGGCCTGCGCATCGTGGCGGATGACGGCTTGCAAATTCAGCGCCTCGAAATAGACCAGGAGTAAATCATGTGTAGCACCTGCGGTTGCGCCGAAGGCAACCTGTATATCGAAGGCGACGAGCATCGCCCCCACTCTGCGTTTCGCTCTGCGCCTTTTTCTCCGGCATTACGCCAGGCGGCGACCATTACCGGCGTTACGTTCGCCCCACTCCGTTCAACCGAGGGCGACCTGCATTACGGCCATGGCGAAGCGGGCACGCATGCGCCGGGCATCAGCCAGCGCAAAATGCTGGAAGTTGAAATCAACGTGCTGGACAAAAACAATCAGCTCGCTGCCCGCAACCGCGCGCGTTTTGCCGCGCGCCAGCAACTGGTATTGAACCTGGTGTCCAGCCCCGGTTCCGGCAAAACCACCCTGCTGACCGAGACGCTAAACCGCCTGAACGGCAGCGTCTCCTGCGCGGTGATCGAAGGCGATCAGCAGACGGTCAACGATGCGGCGCGTATTCGCGAAACCGGCACGCCCGCCATTCAGGTCAATACCGGCAAGGGCTGTCATTTGGATGCGCAGATGATTGCCGACGCCGCACCACGACTGCCGCTTGCCGATAACGGCATCCTGTTTATTGAAAACGTCGGCAATCTGGTGTGTCCGGCAAGCTTCGATTTGGGCGAGCGCCATAAGGTGGCCGTGCTGTCCGTCACCGAAGGCGAAGACAAGCCGCTCAAATATCCACACATGTTCGCCGCCGCCTCGCTGATGCTGCTCAACAAAATCGACCTGCTGCCGTATTTGAATTTCGATGTGGATAAATGCCTGGCCTACGCCCGCGAAGTGAACCCGGATATTGAGATCCTGCTGGTGTCCGCCACAAAAGGTGACGGCATGGAAAGCTGGCTGAGCTGGCTGGAGAACGAACGATGTGCATAGGCGTCCCAGGGCAAATTCACTCCATCGACGGCAATCAGGCCAAAGTGGAAGTCTGTGGCGTGCTGCGAGACGTCGATTTGACGCTGGTCGGGAGCCTGGACGAAACGGGTGCCTCGCGTCTCGGCCAGTGGGTATTGGTCCACGTGGGCTTTGCGATGAGCATGATTGATGAGGACGAAGCCCGCGACACGCTGGCTGCGCTACAGAACATGTTTGAGGTCGAGCCGGACGTGGGCGCGCTGCTGTACGGCGAGGAGCGATAACTGATGCGCTACGTTGATGAATATCGCGCGCCGGAACAGGTGATGCAGCTGATTGAGCATCTCAAGACGCGCGCGAAACGGCTGGATTACACCGCCGCGCGCCCGCTGCGCATTATGGAAGTCTGCGGCGGGCACACGCACGCCATCTTCAAGTTTGGCCTCGACCAACTGCTGCCGGAGAATATTGAGTTTATCCACGGTCCGGGCTGTCCGGTGTGCGTCCTCCCGATGGGCCGTATCGACAATTGTATTGAGATTGCCAGCCAGCCCGATGTCATTTTCTGCACCTTCGGCGATGCGATGCGGGTGCCAGGAAAAAACGGCTCGCTTTTACAGGCCAGAGCGCGCGGCGCGGACGTGCGTATCGTCTATTCACCGCTTGATGCACTCAGGCTGGCGGCAGAGAATCCGGCGCGCAACGTGGTGTTCTTTGGCCTCGGGTTTGAAACCACCATGCCCGCAACGGCCATCACGCTACAGCAGGCCAAAGCCCGCAAACTCAGCAACTTTTACTTTTTCTGTCAGCACATTACGCTCATCCCCACGCTGCGCAACCTGCTGGAAGAACCCGATAACGGCATTGATGCGTTTCTGGCACCGGGCCACGTCAGCATGGTGATCGGTACCGAGGCCTACGGTTTTATCGCGGCGGACTATCATCGTCCATTAGTGGTCGCTGGTTTCGAACCTCTTGATCTACTGCAAGGCGTAACCATGCTGGTTGAGCAGAAAATAGCAGCCCTGAGCTCGGTGGAGAATCAATACCGCCGCGTTGTGCCAGATGCGGGTAATGCGTTAGCGCAGCAGGCTATCGCCGACGTTTTTGCCGTCGAGGGGGATAGCGAATGGCGCGGTCTGGGATTGATTGCCGAATCTGGCGTGCATCTCACGCCCGCGTATCGCGAATTCGACGCCGAAGCGCATTTTCGCCCGCAGCCACAACAGGTGTGCGATGACCCACGCGCCCGCTGCGGAGAGGTACTGACCGGCAAATGCAAACCGCATCACTGTCCGTTATTCGGCAATACCTGTAATCCGCAAACCGCGTTTGGCGCGCTGATGGTCTCTTCCGAAGGGGCCTGCGCCGCATGGTATCAGTATCGCAATCAGGAGTGTGAAGCATGAACAGGGTTGAAATGGCGCACGGCAGCGGCGGCCAGGCGATGCAAACGCTGATCGGCGAGCTGTTTATGGAAGCCTTCGCCAATCCGTGGCTGGCGGAGCAGGAAGATCAGGCGCGCATCGAGCTGGCGACGCTGACCTCGCAGGGCGACAGGCTGGCCTTTTCTACCGACAGCTACGTTATCGATCCGCTGTTTTTCCCCGGCGGTGATATTGGCAAGCTGGCGGTGTGCGGCACGGCAAACGATGTCGCGGTCAGCGGCGCGGTTCCCCGTTATCTTTCCTGCGGGTTTATCCTGGAAGAGGGTTTACCTATGGAGACACTGAGCGCCGTAGTCAACAGTATGGCGCACACCGCGCGCGAAGCGGGCATTGCCATCGTGACCGGCGATACCAAAGTGGTGCAGCGCGGCGCGGCAGACAAATTGTTTATCAACACTTCCGGAATGGGCGCGATCCCCTCGGATATCCACTGGGGCGCGCAGCAACTGGCGGTTGGCGATGTGCTGATTGTCAGCGGCACGCTGGGCTGTCACGGGGCGACGATTTTGAATCTGCGTGAAGGTCTGGGGCTGGATGGGGAATTGATCAGCGACTGCGCGGTCCTGACGCCACTCATCCAGACGCTGCGTCCGCTTCCGGGGGTGAAGGCCCTGCGCGACGCCACGCGCGGTGGCGTGAATGCGGTTGCCCACGAGTTTGCCGCTGCCAGCGGATATGGCATTGAGCTATTGGAGCAGAGTCTGCCGGTCAAACCTGCGGTACGCGGCCTTTGTGAGTTACTCGGTCTCGAACCGCTCAACTTTGCCAACGAAGGCAAACTGTTAATCGGCGTCGAACGTTCGACAGCAGAAGCCGTACTGGCGCAACTGCGCTCCCATCCGCTGGGCCAGAACGCGGCTATTATTGGTGAAGTGGTTGAGCGCAAAGGGGTGCGCCTGACCGGACTTTACGGCGTGAAACGCACGCTGGATCTCCCCCACGCTGAACCGTTACCCCGAATTTGCTAGAACCGCGCTAAAAGCGGTCAGCACTCTTATTTTTTTGCCAGTTTCTGTGGAAGCAATATGTCGTATACACCGATGAGCGATCTTGGACAGCAGGGTCTTTTTGATATCACGCGTACACTTTTACAGCAGCCCGATCTGGGCTCGCTTTGCGAAACGCTGACGCAACTGGTCAGGCAGTCTGCCCTCGCAGATAGCGCGGCTATCGTGCTGTGGCACGGCGTGCATCATCGCGCCAGATATGTTGCCCTGCGTGAAAACGGAAAACCGTACGAGTACGAGGATGAAACCGTACTGGCAAATGGCCCAGTGCGACGTATTCTTTCGCGTCCTGATGCGCTGCATTGTAATTACGAAGAGTTTCAGCAGGCCTGGCCGATGTTGGCAAAGAGCAATTTGTATCAGCCGTTTGGCCATTATTGTCTGCTGCCGCTGGCGGCCGAGGGGCGTATTTTCGGCGGCTGTGAATTTATTCGCGATACTGACCAGCCCTGGAGCGAAGCTGAGTACGAACGTCTGCACACCTTTACCCAGATTGTTGGGGTAGTTTCAGAGCAAATTCAAAGCCGCGTGACCAACAATGTCGATTACGATCTGCTGAGCCGCGAGCGGGATAACTTTCGTATTCTGGTCGCCATCACCAACGCGGTGTTGTCCAGACTGGACATGGATGAACTGGTGAGCGAAGTCGCCAAAGAGATCCATCACTACTTTAATATTGACGCGATCAGCATCGTGCTGCGCGGTCACAGCAAGGGCAAACTGACCATCCACTCCACGCACTATCTGGATGAAACGCATCCGGCGCATGAACAGAGCGAAGTGGACGAAACGGGAACGCTTTCTGAGCGCGTTTTCAAAAGCAAAGAGATGTTGCTGCTCAACCTTAACGAGCGCGATGAACTGGCACCTTACGAGCGCATGCTTTTCAAAACCTGGGGCAACCAAATTCAGACGCTGTGCCTGATGCCGCTGATGTCCGGCAATACCATGCTCGGGGTGTTAAAGCTGGCGCAGTGTGAAGAACAGGTCTTCACCACAACAAACCTTAAGCTGCTGCGCCAAATCGCGGAGCGAATCGCCATTGCGCTTGATAACGCGCTGGCCTACCAGGAGATCCATCGTCTGAAGGAGCGGCTGGTGGACGAGAACCTGGCGTTGACCGAGCAGCTCAATAACGTCGAAAGCGAATTCGGTGAAATCATTGGCCGCAGCGACGCGATGTACAGCGTCCTGAAACAGGTCGAGATGGTGGCGCAAAGCGACAGCACGGTGCTGATCCTCGGCGAAACCGGCACCGGCAAAGAGCTGATTGCCCGTGCCATTCACAACCTGAGCAACCGCAACAGCCGCCGCATGGTGAAGATGAACTGCGCGGCAATGCCTGCTGGATTGCTGGAAAGCGATCTGTTTGGCCATGAACGCGGCGCGTTTACCGGTGCCAGCAGCCAGCGTATCGGCCGCTTTGAACTGGCGGATAAAAGTTCGTTATTCCTTGATGAAGTCGGCGATATGCCGGTCGAGCTTCAGCCCAAGCTGCTGCGCGTATTGCAGGAACAAGAGTTTGAGCGCCTGGGCAGCAACAAGCTCATTCGCACCGACGTGCGTCTTATCGCCGCCACCAATCGCGACCTCAAGCAGATGGTGGCCGATCGCGATTTCCGCAGCGATCTCTATTATCGTCTTAACGTCTTCCCTATTTTACTGCCGCCCCTTCGCGAGCGTCCGGAAGATATCCCTCTGCTGGTCAAAGCCTTCACCGCCAAAATCGCCCGCCGAATGGGGCGCAATATCGACAGCATTCCCGCAGAGACGCTGCGAACGCTTTCCGCGATGGAGTGGCCTGGCAACGTGCGCGAACTGGAAAACGTAATTGAGCGTGCGGTTCTGCTGACGCGCGGTAGCGTATTGCAGCTGTCTCTGCCTGAAATCATGATGCCGGAGCCAACCATGCCTGCGGCGGAAGTGGCGCAGGAAGGTGAAGACGAATATCAGCTGATTATCCGCGTGCTGAAAGAAACTAACGGCGTGGTCGCCGGGCCGAAAGGTGCCGCGCAGCGGTTAGGATTGAAACGTACGACGCTGCTTTCCCGCATGAAACGCCTCGGAATTGATAAAGAACTGCTCGCCTGATCCCCATGCCGCGCGCTGCGCGGCATGTCTCCCTTGCAAAATCCATTTAATAACAATGCGTTATTATCATTCATTGACACGATATATATTGCATTGTATAAAACTCCGCCTCAATAATGAGTTTCATTTGCATTACAAATCAAAAATCAGGCTTACGCATAATAATTTTAATGAAGGATAGCGTTTCATGAAAAAGGTCATCTGCGCATTGGGAATGGTGTTCGCAACGGCGGGCTCCGCGTTTGCCACCACTTATCCTTTGACCATCGAGAACTGCGGGTACACAGAAACATTCACTAAAGCCCCTGAGCGCGTGGTTGCCCTGGGACAAAACACCGTCGAAATTCTGCTGCTGTTAGGGTTGCAGGATAAGGTCACCGCCAGCGCCTTTTGGCCAACCAAAGTGCTGCCGCAGTTGGCCAATCAAAATGCCAAAATTAAAACGTTGACGGTGGAAATCCCGACGCTGGAATCGATCCTCGCGCAAAACCCTGATTTTGTCCCTGCACAGCTACCGCTCCTGCTAGGGCCTGAAAGCAAAGTCGCAAAACGCGAGGATCTCGCGACCGTTGGCGTGAACAGCTATATGTCCCCTGGTATGTGCGCGACCAAAAAAGACATTGGTGATATGTACGGCAGCCGTCAAAAGCTGTGGGACATGACCTTCCTGTATAAAGAAATTGAAGATTTTGCCAAAATTTTCAACGTCGAAGACCACGGTCAGGCCTTAATTGCCGACTTCAAAAAGCGCGAAGCCGATCTGCGTCAGGAGTTTGGTAAAAATAAAAAAGACCTCTCCTTCGTATTCTGGTTCTCCAGCGCCTCTCCTTCTGCTGACGCTTACGTAGGCGGCAAGAACAGCGCGTCTGGCTTTATCGCGAACGTGCTGGGCGGCCACAACGCCATTACCTCAGAAACAGAATGGCCGACCGTCGGCTGGGAAAGCATCATCGCGGCAAACCCGGATGTGATTGTGGTTTCCAGCCTCGACCGTAACCGCTGGGCGCTGGATAACGCGCAAGAAAAGATTAAATTCCTCAAAACCGATCCCGCCGTCAGCCAACTGGACGCCGTCAAAAAAGGTCATATCGTGATCATGGACGGTCAGGCGATGAATCCGACTATTCGCACCATCTATGGCGCAGAGCAGATTGGCGAACAGCTCAGAAAATTAGGGCTGGATAAATGACAGCAGTGGTCACGCAAGCGCGGCAGGGTTGGTTTTTAAGCGTATCGTGTTTTGTGGCTATTGCCGTGCTGATGCTGGTGATTGCGACCGGCGTCAGCGTGGGCGAGCTTTCCATTCCTTTGGAGAGTGTGTTTTACGCTATCGGCAATAAGCTGGGGCTGACCAACGTCCCGCTCAGCCGCATTTATGAAAGCGTGATATGGGATTTTCGCCTTAGCCGTGCGCTGGTGGCCGCCTGCTGCGGCGCGGGGCTGGCGATCTGCGGAGCCGTGCTGCAAAGCCTGCTCAAAAATGCGCTGGCGGAACCCTACGTGCTCGGCGTGTCTGCGGGTGCCTCCACCGGTGCGGTATCGGTGGTGGTGATGGGGATCGGAACCGGCGCTGTTTCATTGTCTGCGGGCGCCTTTGCGGGCGCTTTCGCCGCCTTTGCCTTTGTCGCATTCCTTACCAACGGCGCGCGCGGCGGCAATGAACGCACGATTCTGGCCGGCGTCGCTGCCTCACAGCTTTTCAACGCTATCACCGCGTACACGATCAGCACCTCTGCCAGCGCGCAGCAGGCTCGGGATGTGATGTTCTGGCTGCTGGGCAGCTTTAGCGGCGTGCGCTGGCCCGAATTCCAGCTGGTGCTGGTGGTCGTGCTGATAGGTCTTGCGGTCTGCCTTTATTACTCGCGTGCGCTGGATGCCTTTACCTTTGGCGATGATGCTGCCGCGTCATTAGGTATTGCCGTTCCGTGGGTGCGGCTGATTCTGTTTACCACCACGGCGCTGATTACCGCCACCATCGTCAGCATGGCCGGGTCAATCGGATTTGTGGGTCTGGTGGTTCCCCATATCATGCGCTTCTTCTTTGGGCCACTGCATCGCACCCTGCTCATTGCCAGCGCGCTGGCGGGTGCCATCCTGATGGTGCTGGCAGACATCGCGTCCCGGTTACTGATTGCGCCGCAAAGTCTGCCCGTCGGCGTTGTCACCGCGCTGGTCGGCGTGCCGTTTTTCGCCCTTATTATCTACCGTTCAAGGAATAAGTGATGAGCATCACCGCTGAAAACATTACCTGGAAGGTAGGGAAAAAGGTCATCGTTAACGAGGTTTCGCTCAGCGTCTCCCAGGGGCAAACCGTCGGGCTGCTTGGCCCCAACGGTTCAGGTAAATCCTCGCTGCTGCGCGTCCTTGCCGGGTTACGTCGTCCGCATTCCGGCACCGTGTCGCTGGACGGTCAGAACATTAGCCAGATGGCCAAAAAGCAGCTGGCACGACGAGTGGCCTTTGTCGAACAGCACGGCATGACCGACGCCAATATGCGCGTTCGCGACGTGGTGAAGCTGGGGCGCATTCCGCACCATTCTCCGTTTTCCAACTGGAGCGCGCAGGATGATGGCATCGTCAATGCGGCGCTTGAACGCGTGGATATGCTCAATCGCAGCGAACAGGGCTGGCTGAGCTTATCCGGCGGCGAGCGTCAGCGCGTGCATATCGCCCGTGCGCTTGCGCAAACGCCTACTGAAATCCTGCTGGACGAACCCACCAACCACCTGGATATTCACCATCAGATCCAGCTCATGAAGCTTATCAGCGAACTGCCAGTGACCAGCATTGTGGCTATCCACGACCTTAACCATGCGTCTATGTTTTGCGATGCGCTCATCGTGATGCAGCAGGGCCAGGTTGTCGCCACGGGATCGCCGGAGGATATTCTCACCGAAGCGTTGCTGTGGGACGTATTCCGCGTCGAAACTAGAATCGAAGCCTCGCCTTATCACGGTAAAAAACACATTCATTACATCGCTTAACGCCAGGTTATTTATGTCTTTGTTTCTCTTGCGGCCCGCCACACGACTTTGGCCGCCTGTTCTACTGGGTAGCCAGTTTGTCTTCAATATCGGCTTCTACGCCGTCGTGCCCTTTCTGGCGATCTTTTTACGCGATGACATGATGCTCTCGGGCGGGCTGATCGGGCTGGTACTGGGGCTGCGAACGTTTTCACAACAAGGCATGTTTATTGTTGGTGGCGCGCTTTCTGACCGATACGGCGCCCGCGTGGTGATCCTCAGCGGCTGTATTGTCCGCGTTGCGGGCTATCTGCTGCTGGCGTTTGGGCAAACGCTGTGGCCGATTATCATAGGGGCATGTTTGACCGGAATCGGTGGCGCGCTGTTCTCCCCATCGATTGAAGCGTTGCTGGCAAAGGCCGGAACCCAAAGCGAAGCGCAGGGCAAACGCAGCCGTGCCGAATGGTTTGCTCTGTTTGCGGTATGCGGTGAACTGGGCGCGGTACTCGGCCCCGTGGCAGGCGCATTGTTGACAGGGCTAGGGTTTCGCCAGGTTGCGCTGGCGGGGGCTGGCGTATTTGTGGTGGCGCTGATGGTGTTGTTTTTCTGTCTGCCACCCACGCAAACACATAAGCAGACGCTTAATATTACGCCGTGGTGGACCACGTTTCGTCAGCCGCGTTTTGTTGCCTTTATTATTGCCTACAGCTCATGGCTCTTAAGCTATAACCAGCTCTATCTGGCACTGCCCGTTGAAATTCAGCGTGCTGGCGGGAGCGAAAAGGATCTCGGCCCGCTGTTTATGCTGGCTTCGCTGCTGATTATTGTGCTTCAACTTCCGCTTGCGCGGTACGCCCGGCGCGTGGGGGCGACGAGAATGTTGCCCGTCGGTTTTGTGATAATTTCGGCGTCGTTTGTTAGCGTGGCGCTTTTCGCCTCCGCTGAACCGGCGCAGGGCTGGTTGCGCCTGTTACCCGCAGCCTGCTTTGTCACGTTATTAACGCTCGGGCAGATGCTGCTCGTGCCGGCTGCGAAAGATCTGATCCCGTGGTTTGCACAGGAATCGACGTTAGGCGCGCATTACGGTGCGCTTGCTACCGCCGGAGGTTGCGCAGTACTGGCGGGTAATTTACTGTTTGGCAGCCAGCTTGATGCAGCCCTGGTGCCTTCTAAAGAGGCGATGTATCCGTGGCTACAGCTGGCCATTTTCCCGCTGTGCAGCGCGATCGCCATGGTGTGGATTTGCAAGCCAATGCGCACCTAGCGTCTACTTTTTCGGGCGATATTTCTCCGGCAGCTCCGGCACCGGACGGCGATCATCAATGAGATGGCGAATGGTCAAAATGGGGTGTCGCCATAACATCCGTGGCCCTGCCCAGCGCATCACCTGCTTCATCTCTTCGCGTTTTATCGGCTGGTAGCAGTGTACCGGACACTGCTTACAGGCCGGTTTCTCTTCGCCAAACACGCATTTATCCAGACGTTTTTCAGCATAAGCGTTAAGCGCCTGATAATGTCCTTCTTCCTGCAAGGCTTGCGGACACTGCTTTTCATACAGCGCAATCATCCTTCGGAGGGTCTCTTTTTCGCGAGAGATACGTTTTCCAGACATGAGAAGTTACCGACTAATAAGATGCATTGATAATACCTTTTTAAAAGGTGCATTTCAGCCCGATTTCATTTTTTGCATTCTGTTTTCTGAAGATAGCTTCCAGTAATACATTTGTGAGCGCTCCTTTTTACTGGCATTTTATACAGGTGTTTTTAATCCCGTATCGCACGCCATCCTACCGGAGCCTGTATGTCTGAAATCACCCTGATTCAACCGCAACGTCACCTCAAAGTCGGCTATTTTAGAAAGCGCCATGAAGACCGAAAAACCAAAATTCCGACACGCTATAGCGTTCATGCTGCGCTGAGCCTAAAAGGCGACTGGCTCGAAAAGGCGGGTTTTAAGACAAATTCACAGGTCAGCGTCGTCGTGGAGCACGGCAAATTACTCATTGTGCTGATGGATGAAGAAGCGACGTAAAGACACGACATTTTGCTGCGCCACGCCATTTTTTCATGCGACAATAGAAGGAACTCACGGCCATCTGGTCGCTCAAAGCGCAACAATTTCAATGAAATGGACATCATAACTCCATGAGCACAATCGATAATTTAAACGCACATACCCCAATGATGCATTGGTGTGTCGCAATTGATTTTTAATGAATTTTTTTTAAATAATATAAAAACCAACATATTGACCTACATTAACTGTTAAATGTGCAAAATTTAGGCGGAACCGTCTTCTCTCGAAAAAACCGACCTGCGACACGTCAAGTATTACTCTGCCAAGGAGCGGCAGCAACGCTTAGGACGAGCAATAGTTTGTAGATCACCTCGATTTTGAAATCATTACTTTTACTAATAAGGAAGTTATATGTCACCTCTTGATGTTTTAGAAAATCTCCATAAATCTGACTTGCAATTTATTCTTAGAGCGAATGCTATTACCGGCACTGGGAATAAGTATGAATTAACTAGGAGAGTGCTCGAATCGATGGATCTCACACAAGCTTTAAGCCTCCTAACCTATACTGATATAAAAGGACTTTGTTCATTTTTTGATATGAAGTATGTTGGTAAACAGGCATCTATAGCAGAACTCTGTGCTCTTTGTGGTGCACCAACTAATAATATTCAAATCGCTAATGTTGAACATGATGAAATATCAACCATCCAAAATGAACTAGATAATATCGTCGGTTTGACTGGTGCTAAAAGAAAGATAAAGGAACTCATTGCCTTCAATACTATCCAAAAGAAAAGAAAAGACTTGGGGTTGGAGTCAGTATCAATTGGTAGACATATCGTGTTTACGGGTAACCCAGGTACAGGTAAAACAACCGTAGCCAGAATTATTGGTAGACTCTTCAAGGCTTATGGATTAGTGAGTCAAGGAGGATTCAGAGAAGTAAGCCGTTCAGACCTGGTCGGGAAATATATTGGACATTCAGAAAAAATTACCAGCAAAATTCTTGAAGAGGCCAAGGGTGGTGTGCTCTTCATTGATGAGGCATATGCTTTAGCGGGTGAGGACGATGACTTCGGCAAGATTGTAATTGAAACACTCATGGTTGCCATGGAAAATCACCGTGATGATATTGTGATTATTGTTGCAGGCTATAAAGACGAAATGGAGCATTTTTTGAATATAAACCCTGGCCTAAAATCTCGGTTTAACTTTTTCATTGAATTCGATGATTACAATAATGAAGAACTGGTCAATATAGTCAAGTTAATGGCCGAGAGAAATGACTACAAAATAGATAATGAACTTGAAATGGCGTTGTTAGACAATTTCTCAAATTGCAGAAATTCCACTGACAAGTTCGCAAATGGTCGTTTGGCCAGAAATTTATTTGAATCCATGTTATTGAAACAGGCTATTCGCCTTTCAGAAATGGAACACTATGATGACGCTATGTTGCAGGTATTGACATCAGTCGATCAATAAGGTCGATTTAGTTTCATGTAAATAAAAGATGTAACCCTTCTACAAATAGAGGGGTTATTATAAGAGTGCGGACCTATTCAATAAGGGAACTATTTGACGTAAAATTACTTTCTCATCAACGAACGACTATTTAATGATTGAAAGCGTCAAAGTACTGCTTGTATTTTTCGTATAAGAACAGATAGTTCGTGATATCCAGTTTCATAATTAGTAAATTTCCATCCATACCACCATGGAGACACTTTAAATTCTTTGTCTAAAAAAACATCACTGAAAGATTTTATTTTTTCATCCAATATCGCATCTTTGGTAAAATGTCTACCAATCCCAAAATACAACGAATCATTGTTTTTCTCAATCAAAACTGAAAAACATCCTTTATCTGAGTAAAAAATCACTCCAACTTTAGTTAGAGTACTGTCGTCAGCATTTCTTAAAACACTTAAATGAGGGAAGTCCATTTTTAGTGTTTCAAACCAATAATCAAAAACCTTTTCTTTCTTCTCTATTATTAAACCGGCCAGTCGCTTTTGTAATCCATTGACCACATTCAACTCTTTCTCTATTACACTTATAGTTCTTTCTAAGCTTTCGTTTTTCAAGCCCATAGACTCAATGAGATATTCAGTTAATTGTGCATTCATGTTTTTATCCTTATCTCTTTTAAAGTATAATCCCTTAAGATGATCTATATATTGACTAACAAAGAAAAGAAGATTTCTATCTTTATTCCTTACATTGGGAATCACGTCGTTTTCTAACCATGCTAAAATATCCGTGCTAAATGAGGAAACCTGAATACGCCCCATAAATGACTCACTGTATTCAGCAAGGCTATTTGATAATTCGCACTCCGAGTCAATACCGGTGAGATATAGGACATAGATATTGTTTGCAGAAAAGCCAAGGTGCTTAGTGATATTAATATATCTTTTCAGTTGTTCTTTTTGATCTGCCGCCCCATGAATTTTATTTTCAATAATGATGGCATTTTTTTTATCACGGATGAATGCATCAATTCTATATCTTTCTGCAGAAATGTTTAAATATTCATTATTAAATAATAAATCACGTTTTAACACTCTGCTAATAAATGAAGGTAAAAACTCATTAACACCATTGTATTTAAATTTTAATATCTTTACCAAAATCGCACTATGTGCATTTTCATTAGCCCCCAACACATCCATCAAGTTAGCATTGTAAGGCTGCAAATGATGTAGTGCATTGGTTTTTACTTTCAAGGAATAAGCTAGATTTTTAACTTCACTGTATTTTATTGTAAGTTCCATCCACACTCTCCATTTTATATTTCATAAGATTGAGGTTTACTTATCAATCATACTTCCTCACCCCACTACACTCTATCTAAATATTATATTTAGCTATCAGCAAGCATCATCCCTACCTTACACTTGGGGCAGTCCAGCAGCAGCACGGACGTGTCCAGATCATCTGTAGCAATGCTACTCTCAATCTGAACACATACTGTGAAAAAATCGTCATATCGCCCATCATCCCCTCTATTTTTCGAAAAAAAACTCTAAAATTTTGGCAAATTTTGCATGTTTTAGTTACTGGTTTTAGGTGTGTTGTAGAGAAAGTTTCGGGTTTGAAACTTTTGTAGTCGATGCAGAGATAAGCCGAAAAGTTTCAAAATTTTCAAATTTTCAAATTTTTCGCGAAACAAATTTTCAAAAAAACATATTATTTTTCATAAAGTTAATGAGCACTCTCATGCAGCACCACGAAATCTGTAAATAGTCTAGGTACTAATCCGGTACGCTTAACTAGCGAATTCAGAACATGCCAAATGCACGTTTAATCAAAATCAAAATCGTCCTAGAAATGTGCGCAGTTTCGCGTGCAACACTATACCGTCAGATCAAGGCAGGCTACTTCCCAGAACCAGTTCGTCTCACTGAAGGAAAGTCTTCACGTTCCGTCGCATGGAGGAAGGAAGAAGTTCAGGACTGGATAGCCAACCGCCAAAAAGTAAATCTGAAATAGAACAAAACATCCACTTAATGATCATCTTTGCGTCGTGCCTCTAATAGCACGCTATAGACACATAGCTATATATATCTACATAGATACTCTGATAGATACCTAAATAGACACCTAAATAGATATCTAGACATAGATTTACACAAATCTCAAAACATGAATATTGTTTTCACCCACAATAATTCAACCGAGACATAAATTAAAACTCACTATTTTCTCGCTTTGATAGTTATTAATACCTAGAGGTTCCCCATGCTTTTAAACAAAAAAAACATAGAATTCTGTCACTCCAATAGAATAGGAAGAGATAATAAAGGTCAGGTTACCAAAATGAGAATAGACAAACTTTCATTAGTGAGTAACTTCGAAAACCCACAAGATGAAGACTTGATTTACAAAAAACTAGATATCATGGATAAACAAAAATCAAAGCGATATAGAGTTCAAATCATCAGAGGCATTTTTGGAAAGCCATATACCAAAGCAATTGTAATCAAATGTATTGCGAAAAAATCCCCGGTACTATTAAGAATTGACTACAAGCCTATTAATTTAAAAACCGGATCCATACGTTTCGACTTTAACCCCCAATATATGCCACCTAACAAAATGAATAAATTACTACATTGGCTGGGCAAGTGTTTTAGTGAAAAATTGCATGCTCTATTAACAAAGTCTTGGATCACTCGAATAGATGTTGCCTATGATATTTATGGTGATAAGTTAAATAATTATCTATGGGGTTTAACTCGGTCAGAAAAATCCAAATATTATGATAAACCAAATGGGTTACCAGGACTATTGATTGGTAGTACACGCTCAGTCTTACACTTTCTTTGCTATGAGAAAGTAGATGTTTATGGAAACGATAGAGTTAATAAACTAAAAAAGAAACGCCTCATGAATATAGATTTGAATGAATGCAAACAATTCCTCCGCATTGAAGCAAGGATAAAGCCTAAGAAGAGTTTATCAAAGACTAAAACTAATTGTTTCCTAGTCAACATCCTCAACATTGACAATCCGTTTGATAGACTGCAAATTTACTCATCTCGACTTAAAAGAATAATTAAGAAAACAGGAAAAAATGAGTCATATTCAGAAATCCTTAGCATAGTAGATTTGAAGAAATATATTCTTCAGAAAAATAAATCATCTCGCTTGACCAGAAAAGATCTAGATTTAATCAGACAGCATCAAGTCGCATTATTAAACAAAGCAGAAATATGGGATCATTGGCCGAAATGCGTGAAAAGATTAGGTGTATTAGCTCAGATCTGTTCTGACAGTTAGCAATTATTTATATAGGTATCTGTCAGTTTACATCTGGCTTGAATTCTTCTCGACCCAGATGCGTTTTCCATCAAGTAATGTATCCATCGGTATCTGCAAATTCTACTCAAAGTGATCACCCATTCCGCTAATGAGTCGATCAGTAGAGGCGGGTTATAAGATCGATGTTTTACAAATACGCGATCACCTTAGAGCCAATCCCAGTAGGATTTTACTCCAGACAATGATCCCGCAAACCAGATACAGCATAACCTCATAATTATCACTTTCTTTACCCAACGAGTAAGGTCACGACTAAAGCGACTTATCCAGCTATGAGTTCTTTCTTCAACCAACTGGTGCACTTTGAAGCCGTATTCCTGCGGGCATCAGATTCTTCCTTACGCAACTGGATATGGGGTTCATAACACTGACTCTTCAGGTAGCTTTCCAGGCATTTAGCTTCCCGACCCTTATTCAGGAATAACTTGAGTTTTTTGCTTGGTCTGCTATTCCGAATGGCCATCAAGGGTATCAGCAACCAACTTTATATCGTCGTTGCCGAGTGAACATGATGCAACCTGAAGCGGATGCTATTGGCAAGTTGGTAAAACACGAGCGTGTAGATATCTCTGTGGCTGCTATATCGGTGTCTGCAAAACTGATTGGGTATTCGCATTCACTTGATCACCCATTCGCATTTTACTTGACTACCTGTTCGCAAATTACTTGGTCGTTTCCAACAGTAAACCGGGACATAGCAACCCAAATTGACGGGCAGCTATGAGCGAGAAGCGGACATTGCAGACTGCCCAGTAGAAAAAGTGCTATCAGAATTATCTAAAGGAAGATCGTATTTACCATGTCTCATTCTAACTGTTTAATAAATTACAAAAATTAAAATTTCCATTTAATATC
>JALCNW010000076.1 GCA_022649305.1 Enterobacter sp. | reverse complement strand
AGTAGAAGGCATCAGCCAGAACCATACCCTGACACAGCAGCTGTTTCGCTGGCTCATCAGAATTAACCAGGCCCGCATCGCGCATCAGCTTATGGAAGAAGCGGAAGTAGAGCAGGTGCATGATGGCATGTTCAATACCACCAATGTAGATATCTACCGGCAGCCAGTAGTTGGCGGCTTTGGAATCCAGCATGCCTTCCTGATATTGCGGGCAGGTGTAACGCGCGTAGTACCATGACGATTCCATGAAGGTATCGAAGGTGTCAGTTTCGCGCAGTGCAGGCAGACCGTTAACCGTCGTTTTTGCCCACTCAGGATCGGCTTTGATCGGGCTACTGATACCATCCATCACCACATCTTCCGGCAGAATAACCGGCAGTTGATCGTCTGGAGTGGGCATTACGGTACCGTCTTCCAGCGTCACCATCGGAATCGGTGCGCCCCAGTAACGCTGACGGGATACGCCCCAGTCGCGCAGACGGTAGTTGACTTTACGTTCGCCAACGCCCAGAGACGCCAGCTTGTCAGCGATAGCGTTGAAGCCTGCTTCGAAGCTCAAACCGCTAAATTCGCCAGAGTTGAACAGGGTGCCTTTTTCAGTCAGCGCCTGCTCGGACAGATCCGGTTCGGAACCATCAGCGGCCAGAATAACCGGCTTGATCTTCAAACCGTACTTGGTCGCAAATTCGTAATCACGCTGATCGTGGCCAGGAACCGCCATTACTGCACCAGTGCCATATTCCATCAGCACGAAGTTCGCAGCCCAAACAGGAACGGCTTCACCCGTCAGAGGATGGATGGCGTTAAAGCCAGTGGCTACGCCTTTTTTCTCCATCGTCGCCATGTCGGCTTCAGCCATCTTGGTATTGCGGCACTCGTCGATGAACGCTGCCAGCTCAGGGTTGTTTGCCCCAGCCTGCTGCGCCAGCGGGTGACCCGCCGCCACGGCCAGGTAAGTCGCGCCCATAAAGGTGTCTGGACGGGTGGTGTAAACGGTCAGCTTCTGGTCGTTGTTTTCAACGTCGAAGGTGATTTCTACGCCTTCAGAACGACCGATCCAGTTGCGCTGCATGGTTTTAACGGTATCGGGCCAGTGGTCCAGATTATCCAGGTCGCGCAGCAGTTCGTCAGCGTAAGCCGTGATTTTAATAAACCACTGCGGGATCTCTTTACGTTCTACTTTGGTATCGCAACGCCAGCAGCAGCCGTCGATAACCTGTTCGTTAGCGAGAACGGTCTGATCGTTCGGACACCAGTTCACTGAGGAGGTTTTCTTATACACCAGGCCTTTTTTGTACAGCTCGGTGAAGAACTTTTGCTCCCAGCGATAGTATTCGGGGGTGCAAGTCGCCAGCTCGCGGCTCCAGTCATAACCGAAGCCCAGCATTTTAAGCTGGTTTTTCATGTACGCGATGTTGTCGTAGGTCCACGGAGCAGGAGCCGTGTTGTTTTTCACCGCCGCGCCTTCAGCAGGCAGGCCGAACGCATCCCAGCCAATCGGCTGCAAAACGTTTTTCCCCAGCATGCGCTGGTAGCGGGCAATCACATCACCGATGGTGTAGTTACGCACGTGGCCCATGTGTAGTCGACCAGAAGGATAGGGAAGCATCGACAGGCAGTAATACTTCTCTTTGCTCTCGTCTTCGGTTACTTCAAAGGTACGCTTCTCGTCCCAGTGTTGCTGGACTTTTGATTCTATCTCTTCCGGGCGGTATTGCTCTTGCATGGCAGCCAGTGGTCCTGTTCTCAATACAGCTACAAACGTAGCCAATGGATGTGGTATCTCAGATCCGCCTAGCATAGCCCAAACGTCGGCCTCAAAACAGCCTTTACCAAAAAAGCCCCTTTCAGGAATTTACGCAGAGTGTGGATGGCCTGACACAGCGGTGGTGAAATAAGGTCTATTATTAGAGACAGTTACTTACCCGGGAGGCAAAATGATGAACAAGGTTGCTCAATTTTACCGCGAACTGGTTACAACACTGACGGAACGCCTGCGTAATGGCGAACGTGATATTGATGCACTCGTCGAGCAGGCGCGCGCACGAGTGGTACAAACGGGTGAGTTAACGCGCACCGAAGTCGAAGAGGTCACGCGTGCCGTACGGCGCGATCTTGAGGAATTTGCGCGCAGCTATGAAGAGAGCCAGAATGAGGTCACCGACAGTGTGTTTATGCGGGTGATTAAAGAAAGTCTTTGGCAGGAACTGGCAGACATCACCGATAAAACCCAGCTGGAGTGGCGTGAGGTCTTTCAGGATCTGAATCACCATGGCGTTTACCATAGCGGTGAGGTGGTGGGGTTAGGTAATCTGGTGTGCGAAAACTGCCACTTCCACCTGGCGGTTTATACACCAGACGTTTTGCCGCGTTGCCCGAAATGCGGACACGATCAGTTCCAGAGAAGACCGTTTGAACCCTAAGTAAAAGCATTCTCTCCCGAGAGGGAGAGAATGAATATTTGAGCCTTCTCCCCGTGGGAGGAGGCGGGGTGAGGGCATCAGCGTACACTCCCCTCACAAATACCCGTTACCCGTACACGGCAAGCCGCTCTGCCAGTAAATCCACAAATCCCTGCCTGTCGATATCGACCATCAGCGTCGTATTCGGTTTATTGCCTGTCAGCGAGTAATAATCCACCACCGTCATCCCCTGAGTGTATTTCCCCTGCGTTTCCACGGCGACCCAACGATCAACCGTGGTGAAGAGTTCCGGTTTTAGTAGCCAGGCAATGGTACACGGATCGTGTAGCGGCGCGCCGTGGAAACCCCATTTTTCGGTTTTATGATATTCCATGAAGAAATCGAGCAGCTCTGCCACGGTCGTGGCAATACCGTTGCCAATCCCACGGAAACGCTCAATGTCTTCCGCCATGATTTGCGCGCGATGGGTCACGTCAAGCCCCGCCATTACGATGGGTAAGCCAGACTGGAAAACAATTTCGGCGGCTTCCGGGTCGACAAAAATGTTGAACTCGGCGGCGGGTGTCCAGTTACCCAGCCCCATTGCGCCACCCATCATCACGATGCGGGCGATTTTTCCATGCAGTTCAGGGTGACTATTTAACAGCAGCGCGACGTTCGTTTGCGGGCCGGTCGCTACCAGCGTGACGGGCTCATGGCTTTCGCGCAGCACGTTGGCCATCAATTCCACCGCCGTACAGTTTTGCGGCGCAAAACCCGGGTCAGGCAGCGCCGGACCATCAAGGCCGCTTTCACCGTGAACATTATCGGCGATGATAAGCTCGCGCATCAGCGGCTTAATGGCACCACCTGCTACCGGGATATCAGTGCGATTCAGCAGCGTCAGCATCCGCAGAACATTGCGTAGCGTTTTATCCGGTGTCTGGTTACCGGCAGAAGAGGTGACAGCTTTGACTTCCAGCTCTGGTGAGGCGAGGGCGAGGACCAGTGCGATCGCGTCATCATGACCCGGGTCGCAGTCGAGAATGATTGGCAGTGCCATAGAGTGCTCCATTCTTAGCGTTATTTTGTGACAAGGTTAACGCCGCAATGTGAAGGAGACGAGAAGAAGAGGCGTAAAGCGTGAAGCAGTGCGCAATCCGAAGATTGCGCACGCTATTGATTAATGCAGGATTTTTGCGAGGAACTCTTTCGCGCGATCGGACTGCGGGTTGGCGAAGAAGTCTTCTTTCGGGGAATCTTCGACGATTTTCCCTTCATCCATAAAGATAACCCGGTTCGCCACTTTACGGGCGAAGCCCATTTCGTGGGTCACCACCATCATGGTCATGCCTTCGTGCGCCAGTTCGACCATCACGTCCAGCACTTCGTTTATCATCTCAGGATCGAGCGCGGATGTCGGTTCGTCAAACAGCATTGCCACCGGATCCATGCACAGGGCGCGGGCGATCGCAACGCGCTGCTGCTGTCCACCCGAAAGCTGCGCCGGGAACTTATTGGCATGAGCAGACAGACCAACACGTTCCAGAAGCTTAAGCCCTTTATCACGCGCAGCGGCTTTATCACGCTTAAGCACTTTTACCTGAGCCAGCGTCAGGTTCTCGATAATCGACAAATGAGGGAACAGTTCAAAATGCTGGAACACCATCCCCACATGAGAGCGCAGCTTAGCGAGATTGGTTTTCTTGTCATTAACCTGCGTACCGTCAACGACTATCTCGCCTTTCTGTACTGGCTCCAGGCCATTAACGGTTTTGATAAGCGTGGACTTACCGGAACCTGACGGCCCGCATACCACCACCACTTCGCCTTTTTTTACTTCCGTGGAGCAATCGGTCAGCACCTGAAAGTGCCCATACCATTTAGAAACATTTTTCAGGGAAATCATTGCACAGTCCTTTTCTTCAGCCAGCTGACCAACAGCGACGCGCTTAAACTAATTGCGAAATACACCGCACCTGCGAACAGGATCATCTCGACCTGGGTACCGTCGCGCTCACCGATTGTAGAAGCGGTACGGAAGAAGTCCGCGAGGCTGAGTACGTAAACCAGCGAGGTATCCTGGAAGAGCACGATGCCCTGGGTAAGCAGCAGCGGAACCATGGCGCGAAACGCCTGCGGTAAAATAATGAGCTTCATCGACTGCCAGTGCGTCATGCCCAGAGCGAGTGCGGCGCTGGATTGGCCGCGAGAGATGCTCTGAATACCGGCACGAATGATTTCTGAATAGTAAGCAGCCTCAAACATTGAGAATGCGACCATCGCGGAAATCAGGCGGATATCGGCTTTTGGCGAAAGCCCCAGTACGTTTTGCAACAGGCCAGGAACAATCAGATAAAACCACAGCAGCACCATGACCAGTGGAATGGAGCGGAAAACGTTAACATAGGCCGTGGCGAACCAGGCAAACGGCTTAAAGCTCGACAGGCGCATCACCGCCAGAATCGTCCCCCAGACAATACCAATGACGATGGCAATGACGGTGATTTTTAGCGTAATTAACAGCCCGTCCAGCAGATACGGCAAAGACGGGACGATGGAACTCCAGTCAAATTCGTACATTATTTACCTCCCAGATTGCCCGGCAGGCGAGTTTTACGTTCAACCAGGTTCATCACCAGCATGATGACAGTATTTATCAAGACATAGGCCAGCGTGATAGCGGTGAAGGATTCCCAGGCGTGGGCAGAGTAATCCAGCAGCTTGCCCGCCTGAGCCGCCATATCCACCAAACCGATGGTGGATGCGATGGCTGAGTTTTTCACCAGGTTCATCATTTCTGAGGTCATTGGTGGAACAATCACGCGATAGGCGTTAGGTAACAGCACATAGCGATAGGATTGTGGCAGCGTCAGACCCATCGCCAGTGCGGCATTTTTTTGCCCACGCGGAAGAGATTGGATGCCTGAACGTACCTGCTCGCAGACGCGCGCAGCGGTGAAAAGCCCCAGACACAGCATGGAGGAGACGAAGAACTGAATGTTCGGATCAAGCTCAGCTTTGAACCACATACCGAGGTTTTCTGGCAGCAGTTCAGGCACCACCAGGTACCAGGTAAAGAACTGAACGATCAGCGGAACGTTACGGAACAGTTCTACATAAAGGGTGCCGAGCGTCGAGAGAAAGCGATTAGGGACGGTACGCAGAATACCGAACAGCGAACCGACAAAAAATGCGATGATCCAGGCCGTTATCGATAACGCAACGGTGACCTGAAAGCCGCTCCATAGCCAGCCAAGATAGGTGGTGTTGCCGAACGGGGCTTGTTGCAGAAAAATGCCCCAGTTCCAGTCTATTGACATAATAAACTCCAGAAAAAAAAGGGTAGCAGCGCTACCCTCGAAGATTGGTGAGAAGCTCATGTTCGCGCTGAGTGGGGAACGACCACTCAACGTATAGTCTGTCCGTGCTTCCCGACAATCGAGAGGGCAGGAGGTCCTGCCCCTTAATGGTTCTAATTAGTTAAGTGCTTTGTCATTTGGTGTTTTGAACAGGGCTTTCATGTCGTCTGACAGTTCAAAGTTCATGTTCAGATTTTTTGGTGGAATCGGGTTCTTAAACCATTTGTCGAACCATTTTTCCGCTTCGCCAGAGGTCTGTTTTTCTGCGATGGTGTCATCGATAAGCTTTTTGAAGCTGGCGTCGTCTTTACGCAGCATGCAGCCGTAAGCTTCCTGAGACTGTGCGGTGCCGACGATTTCCCAGTTGTCTGGTTTCTTCGCTTTAGCACGTTCACCGGCCAGCAGAGCATCATCCATCATAAAGGCCACGGCACGACCGCTTTCCAGCGTACGGAAGGAGTCACCATGATCTTTCGCGCTGATGATGCGCATATCCATTTTCTTCTCGTCGTTCAGCTTATGCAGCAGAACTTCAGATGTGGTACCAGAAGTCACCACAACCGCTTTACCTTTCAGATCCGCGAAGTCTTTAATCTCGCCGCCTTTTTTGGTCAGCAGACGGGTCCCTACCACGAAGATAGTGTCGGAGAAGGCCGCTTGTTTCTGACGCTCAAGGTTGTTAGTCGTGGAACCACATTCAAAATCGAAGGTGCCGTTTTGCAGCAGAGGAATACGGTTTTGTGAGGTAATTGGAATCAGCTTCACTTCAAGATCGGGTTTGTTTAGCTTTTTCTTTACCGCTTCAACGATAGCGTTGGAGTAATCCTGAGAGTAGCCCACGACTTTTTGCGTGTTGTCGTAGTATGAAAACGGGACAGATGATTCACGGTGGCCGACCACGATCACGCCGTTTTTGGCAATCTTGTCGAGAGTGCTCCCGGCAGCCGGGGCATCTTCAGCGTGAACGACGCCTGCGGACATTCCCATCACCAGCATTGCTGTGGCCAGTTTACGTAATTGCATACCCAACTCCTTTATTATCTGCGCCAGTGACGCATTGATACCCATTGTGATGTTGTTATATCTCGCGCTATGCGAGTGCAGTGTTATGCAAGCTTGTTAACATTTAGTTTGGCTTAATGTAAAGATTTTGCTGCGATATTGTTTATTTTTGCGAAGCGCGCCGCACCATTCAGAGGCAATAATCCCTCGTTGCACCGTTTCGGTGCTACCTGCGATCGATACTGGTGCGACCAGGTTGCACGTTAAGCTAAACGACGTTTATGTGAATAAATAAAGCAATAGGCGTGCCAGAAATAACCCTCACCCTGAAAGGGATAGGGGAAAAGGCGGAGCTGGATTTTGAAATGGTGTGTGTACTGTCCCTCTCCCCGATGGGGAGAGGGTTAGGGTGAGGGGGGAATTATTGACGACGCTGACGAAGGCTCATCACCAATGCGCCAAAACCAAACAGCGTGGTCAGGATCCACAGCGGCCAGTTGCCAGTGCGCGCATATGGCGTCAGACCTGTGGTCGGTGTGACTTTGGTCGTTAGCACCGCACGGGTGAACTGCGGAAGCATAGCCTGAATTTCACCCTGTGGACCAATTACGGCGGTGATGCCATTGTTAGTGCTGCGCAGCAGCGGACGCGCCAGCTCCAGCGAACGCATACGCGCCATCTGGAAGTGTTGCCACGGGCCAATCGACTTACCAAACCAGGCATCGTTTGAGATGGTCAGCAGATAATCGGTATCCGGACGGAAGTTATCGCGCACCTGTTCGCCAAGGATAATTTCGTAACAAATTGCCGGAGTCAGCGCAAAACCATGCGCATGCAGCTGTGGCTGAACATACGGGCCGCGGCTAAATGAGGACATCGGCAAATCAAAGAACGGCGCTAACGGACGCAGAATCGACTCTAGCGGCACAAACTCACCAAACGGCACAAGGTGGTTTTTGTTGTAGCGATTGGTTGATTCGTAGCGGTACGGATTGTCTTTGCCGAGCGTGATAATGGTGTTGTAAGTGTCGTAACGGTTTTGCTTGTTCAGACGCGCATCCACAATACCGGTGATCAGCGTACTGTTTCGTGCGCGCAGCAGATCGTCCATCATGCTGAGGAAATGCTGCTGGTTGATTTCCAGGTCGGGAATGGCGGACTCCGGCCAGATAATCAGCTGCGATTTACCCATCTCTTTTTGCGTGGCATCGAGATAGATTTTCAGCGTATTGATGAGCTGGTTCTCGTCCCATTTCATCGACTGAGCGATATTACCTTGCACCATTGAAACCTGCGTGGTGCGCTCGGGCTCAAGGGTATACCACTGGATATAGCGCAGCGGAAAGGGAAGGGCGAACAGCACCAGAGCGGCCACCAGCGGCTGCCAACTGCGCTGTACCAGCGCGAGTGCGAGTAAGCCACTGACAATCATCAGCAAGAAGTTGATCGCCTCGACGCCCATCACCGGAGCAAGCCCCTTCAGCGGGCCATCAATCTGGCTGTAACCAAACTGAAGCCACGGGAAGCCGGTCAATACCCAGCCGCGCAAAAACTCGGTGAGTTGCCAAACAACCGGCGCGGCTATCGCGACGCGAACCCAGGTGGTTTTCGGCCACAGGCGAGAAAGAATGCCCGCGAACAAGCCGGTATACAGCGACAGATACGCAGCCAGCAGTACGACCAGGAATATGTTAACCGGGCCAGGCATCCCGCCAAACTGCGCGATACTGACGTAAACCCAGTTGATGCCGGAGCCAAACAGACCCAGCCCCCAGAAGTAGCCAATCGCGGCCGCCTGAACGGGGCGGCGATTCAGGGTTAAACCTTGCAGGCCTATCAGGGAAATAATGGCCGCAGGCCAGATGTCGTAAGGCGAAAAAGCCAGCGTACCGCTGGCTCCGAATAACAGCGCCAGCAGCAAACGGACGCGCTGGCGTTCAAGTAATGAGGCAAATGCCATTTACATTAATCTTCCAGTTTTGGTACCGGGGAATCGTCCGGCATTCTGACGTGAACCTGAATAATACGGCGACTGTCTGCCATCGCAACCTTGAACTGGTAACCGTCAATATCAACGGATTCACCGCGCGCCGGAAGATGACCAAACGCCTGCATCACCAGGCCACCAATGGTATCCACCTCTTCATCGCTGAAGTGGGTCCCGAAGGTATCATTGAATTCTTCAATAGAAGCCAACGCGCGTACGGTCCAGGTATGACGGCTTAGCTGACGGAATTCGATATCATCTTCTTCGTCATATTCGTCTTCGATTTCACCGACGATAAGTTCAAGAATATCTTCGATCGTCACAAGGCCGGATACGCCGCCAAATTCATCGATAACAATCGCCATATGGTAACGCTGAGACCGGAACTCTTTTAGCATGCGGTCAACGCGCTTGCTTTCCGGTACAACCACCGCCTGGCGTAACACTTTTTCCATGCTGAAGGCTTCGGAGTCGCTGCGCATAAACGGCAGCAAATCTTTCGCCATCAGAATCCCTTCAATGTGATCTTTATCTTCGCTGATAACCGGGAAACGAGAGTGGGCGGATTCGATGATGACATCGAGGCATTCGTCCAGCGTCTGGTTGCGTTTCAGGGTGATCATCTGCGAGCGGGGGATCATGATGTCGCGAACGCGCTGGTCGGCGATATCCATTACCCCTTCGAGCATTTCGCGCGTATCTTCATCGATAAGATCGTTCTGCCCGGAATCACGAATCAGCTCCAAAAGTTCATCACGGTTTTTAGGTTCGCCGTGGAACAGCTGGCTCAGAATGAGGGAGAAAAATCCCTTCTTACTGGTTGTCGTGTCGCTACTGTGTGAATTGTCGTCGCTCATGGCGTTTGTTAAGGGTTCTCTCGTCAGTTAAATGCGTGCCGCCGCGGGAAGGTTCCTTGTGCGGCGGCCTGTTTGTCTGTTCAGTCAACAAAGACAGAACGGACTACTCTTTCTCGGCAATGTACGGATCCTCATAGCCCAGAGCAAGCATTATCTCTGTCTCGAGGGATTCCATCTCTTCTGCTTCTTCATCTTCAATATGATCGTAACCCAGCAGATGCAGGCTACCGTGAATGACCATGTGCGCCCAGTGCGCGTCGAGCGGTTTTTCCTGCTCCTTCGCTTCCTGTTCAACGACCTGGCGGCAAATAATCAAATCACCCAGCAGCGGCAGTTCAATACCTGGCGGTGCTTCGAACGGGAAGGAGAGCACGTTGGTCGGCTTGTCTTTTCCGCGATAGGTCAGGTTAAGCTCGTGGCTCTCAGCGTTGTCCACTACGCGAATGGTGACTTCCGACTCTTTCTGAAACTGTGGAATGACTGCATCAAGCCATTTCTGGAACTGTGCTTCTTCCGGCAGGCCCGCGTTGTCTTCACATGCCAGCTGTAAATCGAGAATAACCTGACTCATTTTGGTTCCTGTTCCTGGGCTTCATGCTTGCGCTCTGCTGCCTGTTCTGTTTTACGTTTCTGTTCGGCTTCTTCCCATGCTTCATAGGCGTTGACGATGCGTGCAACGACCGGATGGCGCACCACGTCTTCACTGTTGAAGAAGTTAAAGCTGATTTCGTCGACTTCTGCCAACACTTCGATCGCGTGACGTAGACCTGATTTAGTGCTGCGCGGCAGGTCAATCTGGGTGATGTCACCGGTGATGACGGCTTTCGAATTAAAGCCAATACGCGTCAGGAACATCTTCATCTGTTCGATGGTGGTGTTCTGGCTCTCATCAAGAATGATGAACGCATCGTTCAGGGTACGACCGCGCATATAGGCCAGCGGTGCCACTTCAATGACGTTACGCTCGATAAGCTTCTCGACTTTTTCAAAGCCCAGCATCTCGAACAGCGCATCGTATAGCGGACGCAGATACGGGTCGACCTTCTGACTCAGGTCGCCGGGCAAGAAGCCGAGTTTTTCACCCGCTTCCACCGCAGGGCGGGTCAGCAGAATACGACGAATGTCCTGACGCTCCAGCGCATCTACCGCTGCCGCAACGGCCAGGTAAGTTTTACCCGTCCCGGCCGGGCCGACGCCGAAGGTGATGTCATGATCGAGAATATTGGCGATGTACTGCGCCTGGTTCGGCGTACGTGGCTTGATAACGCCACGCTTGGTTTTGATATTGATGACCTTGCCGTAATCAGGAACGCTCTCCGCGCTCTGTTCAAGAATGCGCGCTTCTTTAATGGCGAGATGGATCTTTTCTGGCTCGATATCCTGCGTCGCACCGCGCATCGGGGCGGTATCGACATACAGGCTGCGCAGAATGTCCGCGGCGGCGTTGACGCATATGGCGCGTCCGGTGAGTTTGAATTGGTTATCGCGACGATTGATTTCGATACCCAGACGTCGCTCCAGTTGTTTGATGTTGTCATCAAACGGCCCGCACAGGCTCAGCAGGCGAGCGTTGTCTGCGGGCTCCAGGGTAATTTCACGCGTTTCTGTATTCAAACTGTTCCTCTTTAGAATGTGCTTTCAGGCCCGTTCAGTCAGGTCTATGTTGAAAGTATTCACGCCATGGAATAAAGGCGCAAGCATTGCTATGCATATTGGGGATGCAGAGGGGAATTGCAAGGCCTGCCAGAAAGGCAGGCCCGAACGGATTAAGGCTGGTAAACACCGACACCCAGTTCGTTCTCTTTGCGGGTACGGGCGATAACGGATTCCGGCGTTTCGGCAATGCGTAAGCCCATCTCGTCTTCAGTACGGACCACTTTACCGCGCAATGAGTTGGTGAGGACTTCCTGAATCTCGATATCAACAAACTTACCGATCATATCCGGCGTACCTTCGAAATTCACCACACGGCTGTTTTCGGTGCGGCCTGAAAGCTGCATTACGCTCTTACGCGAAGTCCCTTCCACCAGAATGCGCTGGGTGGTGCCGAGCATGCGGCGACTCCAGGCATTGACCTGCTGGTTGATACGTTCTTGCAGAATATACAGACGCTGCTTTTTCTCCTCTTCAGGAACATCGTCAACCATATCGGCAGCGGGCGTTCCAGGACGTGCGGAGAAGATAAAGCTAAAGCTGACGTCGAAATTCACTTCGCCAATTAGCTTCATGGTGCGCTCAAAGTCATCCGTGGTCTCGCCTGGGAAGCCAACGATAAAGTCGGAGCTAATCTGGATATCCGGACGCGCTTCGCGAAGCTTACGAATGATAGATTTGTATTCCAGCACGGTATGGGTACGGCCCATCAGATTCAATACGCGGTCAGAGCCGCACTGTACCGGCAGATGCAGGAAGCTCACCAGCTCTGGCGTATCGCGATACACATCGATGATGTCATCGGTGAATTCGATCGGATGGCTGGTGGTGAAGCGGATACGGTCGATACCGTCAATCGCTGCAACCAGACGCAGCAGGTCGGCAAATGAACCGGTAGAACCGTCGTCGTTCTCGCCACGCCAGGCATTGACGTTTTGCCCCAGCAGGTTGACTTCACGCACGCCCTGTGCGGCCAACTGAGCAATTTCAAACAGGATATCGTCGCACGGGCGGCTGACCTCTTCACCACGGGTGTAAGGCACCACGCAGTAAGTACAGTATTTATTGCAGCCTTCCATGATCGAGACAAAAGCGCTCGGGCCGTCAGCACGCGGTTCCGGCAGACGGTCAAATTTTTCGATTTCCGGGAAGCTGACGTCCACCACCGGGCTACGATCGCCGCGAACCGAGTTGATCATTTCGGGCAAACGATGCAGGGTCTGCGGGCCGAAAACAATGTCAACGTAGTGGGCGCGGGTGCGAATAAGTTCACCTTCCTGCGAGGCGACACAGCCGCCCACGCCGATGATGATATCCGGGTTTTTCTTTTTGAGAAGCTTCCAGCGGCCTAACAGATGGAAGACTTTTTCCTGCGCTTTTTCACGGATCGAGCAGGTATTTAGCAGCAGCACATCGGCTTCTTCTGCATGTTCAGTGAGTTGATATCCGTGGGTGGCATCCAGCAGATCGGCCATCTTTGATGAATCGTATTCGTTCATCTGACAGCCCCAGGTTTTTATATGGAGTTTTTTAGTCATCGACTTGCTCGGGCTCAGGATTGCAAGCCGCATAGTGTAATGCTTCGGTGCGGTTGTGACCAGTATGAAGGTTGTCAGCCTCAAGCCGGTAAAAATCCGGTAAACTTAAGGGATTCTCTTGAAAAGGATTATTGACCATGACTCTCCAACACACCGAAATTGCCGTTGTCGGCGGCGGTATGGTCGGCGGCGCGCTGGCGCTCGGGCTGGCACAGCAGGGATTTAAGGTAACGGTCGTAGAGCAGGCTGCGCCGCCTGCATTTGATGATGCCCAAAAACCTGACGTGCGGATCTCGGCGGTTAGCGCCGCGTCTGTCGATCTGCTGCGCGGGCTTGGCGTGTGGGACTCGGTGCTGTCGATGCGCGCGCATCCGTATCGTCGCCTGGAAACCTGGGAGTGGGAGAGTGCCCATGTCACCTTTGATGCCTCTGAGCTGAAGCTGCCGCTGTTAGGCTATATGGTGGAAAATAACGTTCTGCAATTAGCACTGTGGCAGGCGATGGAAGGGCACGCGAATATCACGCTGCGTGTGCCTGCATCGCTAAATGCGCTTCGTCGTCATGAAGGCGGGTATTTGCTGGAACTGAATAATGGTGAGGAACTGGCCGCCAGGCTAGTGGTAGGCGCCGATGGTGCGAATTCGCAGGTTCGTCAGATGGCGGGAATGGGGATTCACGCATGGCAGTACCAGCAATCCTGCATGTTAATTACCGTGAAGTGCGAAAACGATCCGGGTAACAGCACCTGGCAACATTTTACGCCGACGGGGCCGCATGCGTTTCTGCCGCTATTTGAACGCTGGGCGTCGCTGGTGTGGTACGACACGCCAGCGCGTATTCGCCAGTTACAGGGGCTGTCGATGGAGCAGCTACAGCAAGCGATCGCCACACACTTTCCGCGTCGTCTGGGGCACGTTACTCCTGTTGCGGCCGGTGGATTCCCGCTCACGCGCCGCCATGCTGTGAAATATGTCCGGGCTGGGTTAGCGTTAGTGGGGGATGCGGCGCATACCATTCATCCGCTTGCCGGGCAGGGCGTGAATTTGGGCTATCGCGACGTTGAGGCGTTATTAGACGTGATGAGCAGCGCGCGCGAACGTTCTGAGCCGTGGGCGAGCGAACAGGTGCTTAAACGCTACCAGAACCGCCGTATGGCTGATAATTTCATGATGCAGTCGGGAATGGATCTTTTTTATGCTGGTTTCAGCAACGATTTAGGCCCAGTACGTATCCTGCGCAATATCGGATTGATGGCGGCAGAACGTGCCGGTGGGTTGAAACGGCAGGCGTTGAAGTATGCCTTAGGCCTTTAAACGGTGCCTTTGCTTCTATGGGGCGAAGGCATAAGAAAGCACAAAAACAAAAAAGCCCGCAGAGCGGGCTTATTTGTTACTAATTGGCTGGGGTGCAGGGATTCGAACCCCGGAATGCTGGTATCAGAAACCAGTGCCTTACCGCTTGGCGACACCCCAATTGCGTTAAACAAATGGGTTAACGACTTTAAAATTGGCTGGGGTACGAGGATTCGAACCTCGGAATGCTGGTATCAGAAACCAGTGCCTTACCGCTTGGCGATACCCCAACAATTTTTTTTGGGCTTATCGATGTTAATCGATGCTTCCCGAATTTGGTGGCTACGACGGGATTCGAACCTGTGACCCCATCATTATGAGTGATGTGCTCTAACCAACTGAGCTACGTAGCCGTACTGCTTTCTTCGATGGCTGGGGTACCTGGATTCGAACCAGGGAATGCCGGTATCAAAAACCGGTGCCTTACCGCTTGGCGATACCCCAATAACCACGGAGAACCGCAAATCGAAGAAAATTGGCTGGGGTACCTGGATTCGAACCAGGGAATGCCGGTATCAAAAACCGGTGCCTTACCGCTTGGCGATACCCCATCCGTGCAACGCTTATTAGGAAATGGTGCGGGAGGCGAGACTTGAACTCGCACACCTTGCGGCGCCAGAACCTAAATCTGGTGCGTCTACCAATTTCGCCACTCCCGCAAAAAAGATGGTGGCTACGACGGGATTCGAACCTGTGACCCCATCATTATGAGTGATGTGCTCTAACCAACTGAGCTACGTAGCCATCTTTTTTCACGCTACCTTATCGGCGTTGCGGGGCGCATTATGCGTATAGACCCTTGCAGCGTCAACACCTTTTTCAACGAAAATAGCCGGAATGTGACTGTTTGGTTAGGTTGCGAACAGCGTGACCGAATATTCGGCAATTATCGGTTATTAATCAATTCTGACCTACGAAATACAAAGCAAAAAAAGGCCCCGAAGGGCCTTATAGCGATCGTTAGGATCATTTGTAAGCTGACTGGTGTACGCCTACCGCGCGTCCTGACGGATCGTTCATGTTTTTGAACGATTCATCCCATTCGATAGCCTTAGCCGAGGAACAGGCCACTGAAGGACCACCAGGGACACATTCTGCTGCGCTTGGGACCGGGAACAATTCTTCGAAGATCTCCCGGTACAGATAGGCTTCTTTAGAACCCGGTGTGTTATACGGGAAGCGGAAGCTCGCCGTTTCCAGCTGTTGATCGGTAACGTGCTTAGCGGCCACCTCTTTCAGGGAGTCGATCCAGCTATAGCCCACGCCGTCGGAGAACTGCTCTTTCTGACGCCATGCCACGCTTGCAGGCAGGTAAGATTCAAAACACTCGCGCAGGACGTGTTTTTCCATTTTGCCGTTGCCGCACATTTTATCCTGCGGGTTAATGCGCATTGCCACGTCGAGGAAGTTTTTATCCAGGAACGGAACACGCGCTTCCACACCCCAGGCGGACATCGCTTTGTTAGCGCGAGCGCAGTCAAACATATGCAGCGCCTGCAGTTTACGTACGGTTTCTTCATGCAGTTCTTTGGCGTTAGGCGCTTTGTGGAAGTACAGATAACCGCCGAATACTTCGTCAGAGCCTTCGCCTGACAGCACCATTTTAATGCCCATCGCTTTAATCTTGCGGGACATCAAATACATTGGCGTAGAGGCGCGAATGGTGGTCACATCGTAGGTTTCGATGTGATAGATAACGTCACGAATCGCGTCCAGACCTTCCTGCACGGTGAAGTGAATTTCGTGGTGCACGGTGCCCAGATGGTTTGCTACTTCCTGCGCGGCTTTCAGATCCGGTGCGCCTTCCAGGCCAACGGCGAAGGAGTGAAGCTGCGGCCACCAGGCTTCTGAGCGTTCCTGATCTTCCACGCGACGTGCGGCGTATTTCTTGGTGATGGCAGAAATGACGGATGAATCCAGACCGCCAGACAACAGAACGCCATAAGGAACGTCGGACATCAGATGGCTTTTTACGGCATCTTCCAGCGCCTGAGCCAGTTCGACCTTATCGGTCACGTTGTCTTTCACCGCATCGTAATCGAACCAGTCGCGCTGGTAGTACGAGCGAATTTCGCCATCTTTGCTCCACAGGAAGCTACCTGCCGGGAACTCTTTAATGGTGCGGCAAACGGGAACCAGCGCTTTCATTTCAGAGGCAACGTAAAAGTTGCCGTGCTCGTCGTGACCCATATACAGCGGGATAATACCGATATGGTCGCGGGCAATCAGGTAAGCATCTTTTTCACTGTCATAGAGTGCAAAGGCGAACATCCCTTGCAGATCGTCGAGGAATTCTGGGCCTTTTTCCTGATACAAGGCCAGGATGACTTCACAGTCGGAGCCGGTCTGGAACGCGTAGCGATCGCCGTACTCTGCGCGCAGCGCCTGATGGTTGTAAATTTCACCGTTTACGGCCAGCGCGTGGGTTTTCTTTTCGTTATACAGCGGCTGAGCGCCGGCGTTGACGTCGACAATCGACAGACGTTCGTGAGCCAAAATCGCTTTATCGCTTGCGTACACGCCGGACCAGTCCGGGCCGCGATGGCGCATCAGACGAGACAGTTCGAGCGCTTTTTTACGCAGTTCGACCGCGTCAGTTTTAATATCCAGTACGCCAAAAATTGAACACATAACCTTCTCCGTTAACCCTGTTGCATTGTGATGTTGCTTGCTTATGAAAATGCCGCAAAACGACCAGGGTGCGCAAGGCTTTTACGTCGTAAACCGTAAAAAGTGCAATAGCGATTGTTGAATGTTGAAAAAAGCGCACGTAGTGAGCGGTTTTATTGATGATTATTCAATAAATGGATGTTTTTGTTAGATGGGATTTGGTTTTAATGCGGGATAAATGAAAAACCACGCTGTGAGGCGTGGTTTTTGTCTTAAATAACGTCGATCTCATCGACCGACGGATAAATCCAGCTCGGCCTGAACGGCATCGAATCAATATCGTCAATGGTCGAGACGCCAGAGAGGACCAGGATCGTTTCAAGACCCGCCTGGAAGCCGGCCAGAATATCGGTGCGTAAGTTATCGCCGACGATCACCGTTTGTTCGGAGTGCGCCTGCATTTTATTCAGCGCCGCGCGGATAATCCACGGGCTGGGTTTACCGACGACGAAAGGCTTACGGCCCGAGATTTTTTCGATACCCGCACAGAGCGCACCGCATGCGGGATAAAAACCGCGACCGTGGGTGTCCGGATTGGTCGCAATAAAGCGCGCGCCGTTGGCCACGAAGTACGATGCTTTGTGCATCATTTCCCAGTTATAGGAACGCGTCTCGCCCACGATGACAAAGTCAGGGTTAACGTCGGTAATGGTGAACCCTGCTTTATACAGCTCGTGAATTAATGCGCCTTCGCCGACCACGTACGCTTTTTTGCCTTCCTGACGTTTCAGGAAATCGGCGGTTGCCATGGCGGAGGTGTAAAACACGCTGTCAGGCACATTAACGCCCGCAGTAGCAAAACGGTTTGCCAGATCTTGCCCGGTCTGTGAAGGATAGTTGGTGAGCAGAACCAGCGGCATTCCCTTTTCCATGATGCGGTTCAGAAACTCCGCAGCGCCAGGAACGGCAACGTTGTCGTGCATCAGCACGCCGTCAATATCACAAATCACATTCTGAATGGTCATGAACTACCCGGCATCTCTAAAAAAGAAGGCGTCACTATAAAGGGTGCTTAGCTTTCCAGCAAACGCTGGAGCAGAAGACCGTTAAGCATCGCGCGTTTAACCAGCGCAAAAGCGCCAATCGCTGAACGATGATCGAGCGTTGAACGCACCACGGGCAGATTCTGACGAAACGCCTTCAGTGCCTGAGTGTTAATACAGCCCTCAATGGCCGGAAGCAGCACTTTTTCGGCTTCCGTAATCTCACCTGCAATGACGATTTTTTGCGGGTTAAACAGATTAATGGCAATGGCAATGGTTTTACCCAGATGGCGACCCACCTGTTCAATCACTTCACAGGCTAATGGATCGCCTTTGTTCGCAGCTTTGCAAATGGCCTGGATCTTACAGTCTGCCAGCGTTAAACGGCTTTGATAACCTTGTTCGAGCAGGTGACGGACACGTTGTTCAATGGCGGCGTTGGCCGCCACGGTTTCCAGACAACCGAAGTTTCCACAGTGGCAGCGCTCGCCAAGGGGATCGACCTGAATATGACCAATCTCGCCGACGTTACCGTTCCGACCGATAAAAATTCGCCCGTTAGAGATAATTCCCGCACCAGTGCCACGGTGGACGCGCACCAGAATAGAATCTTCGCAATCATGACTCGCACCAAAGTAGTGCTCTGCAAGTGCCAGACTGCGAATGTCATGCCCGACATAGCACGTGACGTTGAATTTTTTTTCCAGCGCCTGAACCAGCCCCCAGTTCTCAACCTGAATGTGCGGCATATAGCGGATAACCCCGCTTTCCGGATCGACAAGCCCGGGCAGGATGACCGAAATAGCAATCAGCTCACGAATTTTACGCTGACTGTTTTCGATAAACTGCGCGATGGTGTTGAGTAGCGCGTGTTCCAGCGTCTCCTGAGTACGTTCCGGCAGAGGATAGTGCTCTTCAGCGATGGCTTTACTGCTCAAATCGTAAAGGGTGAGGGTGGTGTCATGACGGCCAAGACGTACGCCGATGGCCTGGAAATTACGGGTTTCGGTGATAATGGAAATGGCGCGACGGCCCCCGGTGGAGGCCTGCTGATCGACTTCTTTGATCAATCCGCGCTCAATAAGCTGACGCGTAATTTTCGTTACGCTGGCGGGAGCAAGCTGGCTTTGTTCTGCAATCTGAATACGCGAGATTGGCCCATGCTGGTCAATCAGACGATAAACCGCCGCGCCGTTCAGTTGTTTAACGAGGTCAACATTACCAATTTGAGCTTGTCCGCCAGATGTCATACTTTTACTTACTCAGTGACGACCTCGTTACCATTAACGATGGTCTTAATAATTTTATAATCGCGTGTGAAGGCTGTGAGGTTAGCAACCATGCCCGGCGCAATGCCGCCCAGCTGTTTGTCTACACCGATAGCGCGAGCCGGGTAGAGCGTTGCCATACGTAGCACTTCATCCAGCGCAATGCCGCAATGTTCAACGAGGTTGTGTACCCCTTCAATCATTGTCAGTGCAGAGCCACTCAGTGTGCCGTTCTCATCCACACACAATCCGTTGCGGTAGTATATTGTTTTACCAGCAAAAATGAACTGCTCAATATTTGCACCTGCTGGCGCAGTCGCGTCAGTCACCAGGCACAGCTTATCGCCCTTCAGGCGTTTAGCGTTACGAATGTTGGTGTAATCAACGTGCAGCCCGTCAGCGATGATACCGCAATACACGTCTGGCTCATCAAGGATTGCGCCGACCAGCCCAGGTTCGCGGCCCGTAATGTATGGCATCGCGTTGTAGAGATGAGTCGCGAAAGTGATGCCCGCACGAAAGCCAATTTTGGCCTCTTTCAACGTGGCATTGGAGTGCCCAGCCGAAACCACAATGCCTGCTGCGGCCAGTTTAGCGATAACGTCCGGCCCGGTCATTTCGGGGGCCAGCGTGACTTTAGCGATCACATCGGCGTTTGCGCACATGAAATCGACCAGTTCAGCATCCGGTTTACGCACGAAGCCAGGATTATGAGTGCCTTTCTTAACGATGTTCAGCCAAGGACCTTCAAGATGCAGGCCCAGCGCCTGATGAGGATGTTTTGCCAGATATTCCCGCATGACGCGAATACCTTGTTTCATCAGATCGTCGCTGGTGGTAATAAGCGTTGGCAGATAGCTGGTGCAGCCCGATTTCTCGTTGGCTTTTTGCATGATCTCCAGCGTTTCAACCGTGACCGCCTCGGCGGTATCGTTGAACTGCACGCCGCCGCAGCCGTTAAGCTGAACGTCGATAAAACCGGGGGCAATGATTGCTCCATCAAGTGAGCGTTGTTCTACGCCTGGCGGTAAATCAGCCAGCGGACAAACACGTTCAATCAGGCCATTGGCGATAACAATCGCATGGTCATCCAGAATTTCATGGCCGGTATAAATCCGACCGTGGGTTAAAGCGTACATAACGACCCCCGGTTAAAATACGACCGCCTCTTAAGCGTAAGAGACGGTAATTCAATTACAGACCTTTGATGTTTTCAGCTTCTAATTCGTTGAAGTATCTCAGCGTTTTCACTTTCAGTTCCATCGTAGACGGTTCGTCACAAACCACGACCGCTTTCGGATGCAACTGCAGGCAACTGATGGTCCACATGTGGTTAACATTTCCTTCAACGGCAGCCTGGAGTGCCAGCGCTTTCACGCTGCCAAGCACCAGAATCATCACTTCTTCTGCATCCAGCAGCGTACCCACGCCAACAGTCAGCGCAAATTTTGGAACCTGGCTTACGTCGCCGTCAAAGAAGCGGGAGTTTGCCACGCGAGTGTCATGAGTCAGCGTTTTAATGCGGGTACGAGACGCCAAAGAAGAGGCGGGTTCGTTAAAGGCGATGTGACCGTCGTTACCCACGCCGCCCATAAACAGGTTAATTTTGCCGTAAGAGCGGATTTTTTCTTCGTACTGGCGGCATTCTGCGTCAATATCAGGCGCATTTCCATTCAGTAGGTTAATATTTTCTGGTTGGATATCAACGTGATCGAAGAAATTACGGTGCATGAAGCTATGGTAACTCTCTGGGTGCTCTTTTGGCAGACCGACATATTCGTCCATGTTGAAGGTTACAACATGTTCAAAGCTAACCTGGCCCGCTTTATGCATTTCGACCAATGCTTTATACGCCGTCAGCGGAGTACCGCCGGTCGGAAGGCCAAGAACGAAAGGACGATCGGCTGTAGGTTTGAACGCATTAATGCGGTTGACGATATGGCGTGCAGCCCATTTACCGACTTGTTCAGCGGTTGCCAGGGGAATCAGTCTCATTGTTCACCTCAAGAGTTAAAGTATAAAAGTGGGCGGAAAGCGCCTTGACCTGAATTAAGCGTAACCTGGATCACGTCAAGCAGGGTCAATCCGTCTTGATTTTTTGAATGATAAAATAAGTTTTCACTGTTAGCCAGTCCAGGGGAGGGTTATTAACGATATTTGGTGACAAAACTCACAAAAAATACGTGTTTAATTTGCGATACGAATTAATTTTTCACACACTCACAATGCCAGTGAATCATCCACTGATTTGATAAGTCGTAACACAATAAAAACGCAGCTGAGAACGTGCCTTAAACGGGGTCTCATAGGGGGAATAAGATGAATATTTTAGGTTTTTTCCAGCGACTGGGTAGGGCGTTACAGCTCCCAATCGCTGTGTTGCCGGTGGCAGCATTGTTACTGCGATTCGGGCAACCCGATCTTCTTAACGTACCATTCATTGCGCAAGCGGGTGGTGCGATCTTTGACAACCTGGCACTGATTTTCGCCATCGGTGTTGCATCTAGCTGGTCTAAAGACAGTGCAGGTGCCGCAGCGTTGGCCGGTGCGGTTGGCTACTTTATCCTGACCAAAGCGATGGTCACCATTAACCCAGAAATCAACATGGGTGTGCTGGCGGGT
>JALCNW010000075.1 GCA_022649305.1 Enterobacter sp. | reverse complement strand
CACGGTTATTGAAGAATTCCTGCCACAGTACGCGTCCGATCATAATACTGTCCGGGCCACCGAGCAGTTCCGGGATCACGAACTCACCTACCGCCGGGATAAACACCAGCATAGAACCGGCAATAATTCCGCCTTTGGTGAGCGGCACAATCACGCTGAAAAAGGTTTTCAACGGACGAGCGCCCAGATCCAGCGAGGCTTCTACCAGCGAATAATCAATACGCGTGAGCGCGGTGTAAATCGGCAGAACCATAAACGGCAGATAGGCATAAACAATGCCGATGTAAACCGCCAGGTTGGTATGCAGAATCGTCAACGGCTGATCGATTACCCCGAGCCACATCAGAACGTTATTCAAAATGCCGTTGTTTTTCAGGATCCCCATCCACGCATAGACGCGGATCAGGAACGAGGTCCAGGACGGCAGGATCACCAGTAATAACAAAATATTGCGGGTTGACGGTTTGCTGTGCGCCACCGCCCACGCGAGGGGATAGCCCATCGCCAGGCAACAGAGAGTGGAGATAGACGCCACCTGCAACGACTGCAAATACGCCTCAAAATAGAGCGGATCCTCGGTGAGCTGCAAATAGTTACCGAGATTCAAAGCGATCGTCAGCTGACCGTCGGCCCACTCCATCAGATTGGAATATGGCGGGATCGCTCGCGCCATTTCTGCCAGGCTAATTTTGAAGACGATTAAAAACGGCAGCAGGAACAGCAGGATCAGCCACACGTAAGGCATCGCAATCACCAGCTTACGACCGTGCGCCATTTGTATGCGCGTCAGCCAGCTGGCGAAACCGCCCGGTTTTTGAACGCGGGCTGGGGGTTCAAGTGTACTCATCGCCGCTCCTTATACCGTCAGCACTACGCAACTGTCCGCATCCCAACACAGGCGCACTTCATCGCCCCAGGTTGGCAGTCCTTTCCGGTAACGGTGTTCGTTCTGTAGTTGGGCGCTTAACATCTGTCCGCTTTTGAGTCGAACATGGTAAATAGAGAGGTCGCCCAGATAGGCAATATGCACCACTTCGCCAACGGCAAAGTTATAGCCATCGGCGGGCGGCTCCTGGCAGAGCATGATTTTTTCCGGACGCAGTGCGATATACACCGGGACGTTATCAACGATCGAGGCATCGGGATCGACCTTCAGTGGATGCATCAGCCCCGGCGAGTCAATCACCAGCCCATCTTCCTGTCTGTCTTTCAGCAGCCCTTCGAACACGTTGACCGAGCCGATAAACTCCGCGCTGTAACGAGTAGTCGGATGTTCGTAGATCTCTTCCGGTTCACCGATTTGCACGAACTTACCGCGATTCATGATCGCAATACGCCCGGCCATGGTCATGGCCTCTTCCTGGTCGTGCGTCACCATCACGCAGGTTGCGCCAACGCGCTCAAGAATATCCACCACTTCCAGCTGCATCCGGTCGCGCAGTTTTTTATCCAGCGCGCCCATCGGCTCATCAAGCAGCAGCAGTTTTGGGCGTTTTGCCAGGCTACGGGCCAGCGCCACACGCTGGCGCTGACCGCCGGAAAGCTGATGCGGCTTGCGCTTCGCAAACTCTTGCATGTGTACCAGGCTCAGCATTTCTGCCACGCGGGCGGTGATTTCGGCCTTCGGCAGTTTGTCCTGTTTTAAACCAAAGGCGATATTTTGCTCAACGGTCATATGAGGAAAAAGTGCATAGGACTGGAACATCATATTGATAGGACGCTGATAGGGCGGAACGCGAGAGAGATCCACGCCGTCCAGCATAATTTGCCCGGCGGTAGGTTGCTCAAAACCGGCGAGCATACGCAGAAGCGTCGATTTTCCGCAGCCGGATGCGCCAAGCAAGGCAAAAATTTCGCCTTTATAAATGGTCAGGCTGACATCGTCCACGGCATGTTGACCGTCGAAAGATTTCGTCAAATTACGAATTTCAAGCAGCGGGGTCAGCGCTTTACGGGGTTTCGCCTGCGGGCGCGGGATGGCTTCATTCACGGGGTGCTCTCCGGCAAATATCAAAACTGGTGCAAACGCACCATAAGGGTGCGCATCGCCGGGCAGCGTCTGCTTGCCCGGCAGTGATGCTAAACGCCGTTATTTACCGCTTTTCACCTTCGTCCACGCACGAGTACGCACGCGGTCGATTTTCGGGTCTTGAACCTTCAGGGTGAACAATTTGGCGAAAACGTCAGCCGGTGGATAGATTGCCGGGTTGTCGCGTACTTCTGCACCAATCAGCGGCACAGAGGCCTTGTTACCATTGGCATAGAACACGTGGTCGCTGATGTGAGCGATCACGTCCGGGCGCATCAGGTAGTTCAGGAACTGATAAGCTTCATCTTTGTTTTTCGCATCCGCAGGCATCGCGAAGACATCAAAGAAAGCCAGCGCGCCCTCTTTAGGAATGAAGTAGGAAACATTCACGCCATTTTTCGCCTCTTTCGCGCGGTTAGACGCCTGCCAGACGTCGCCCGCCCAGCCAATCGCTACGCAGATGTCGCCATTTGCCAGATCGTTAATGTATTGAGAGGAGTGGAAGTAGCGAATATTGGGACGCAACTTCAAGAGCAGATCGGTTGCCGGGCCAGTGTAATCATCGGCTTTGCTGCTGTTAGGATCTTTACCCAGATAGTTCAGCACGGTCGCGAAAATTTCTTCCGGTGCATCAAGGAACGACACGCCGCAGCTTTTCAGTTTCTCAAGGTTTTCCGGCTTCAGCACCACGTCCCAGCTATCCAGCTTGACGTCCGGGCCCAGCACCGCTTTGACTTTATCAACGTTGTAACCGATACCGGTGGTCGCCCACAGGTAAGGCATCGCATATTTGTTGTCCGGGTCGTGTTTCGCTACCAGCTTGAGCACTTCTGGATCGAGGTTTTTCCAGTTTGGCAGCTTACTTTTATCCAGCGGCTGGAATACGCCCGCCGTCAGTTGACGCTCAAGGAAGCTTGCTGACGGCACTACCAGATCAAAACCGGTGCTACCCGCCATCAATTTCCCTTCCAGCACTTCGTTGGAATCGAAGACGTCATAAACCACTTTAATGCCGGTCTCTTTTTCGAAATTCGCCACCGTATCCGGCGCGATATAATCGGACCAGTTGTAAACATGCAGCGTTTTTTGTTCCGCAGCGAGCGTACCGGCAGAGACAGCCATCAGAGCACCCGCAACCAGACCCGATAACCATTTTTTATTCAAGGCGATCATATTGTTATTCCTTATGAAAGCTCGTTATCAAACGAACCAAATATACGCAATCTGACATATGCAAGAATCATGCATACTTTGTCGCTCCGCCTGATCCAGAAGTAAAAAACTCCCGGCAGTTTTCGCTCGCTTTTTTAAGCTCCGCAAGAATAACTGTAGCCTGTGCCTCAGGCTATAGCCCAGATTAAAAAGCGGTTTTTATCAATTTTTTAGGCAGTAAGTATCTACGCGATCGTCCGAAGTGGGCTTAATTGTGGTGGATAATGCTGTAGAGAGAGGGGAAAGGCAGCAGAAATGAGGGTATTACGCAGCCGCTATGGTCGCGACTGCGTGTGCGAAAGAAGCATTAATGCAAAAACGGGTCACGTGAATCGTTATTCTCAGGTTCTTCTTCTGAGGTGAACAGTAACTGGTGCGCACTGGCTTCCAGCATCACCATCGAAATCTGCTCTTCACTGTGGCGCATAAACCAGGCGAACTGCTTAAACGACAACCCCGCCCCGGCGAAGAATGACTGGCATACCACCAGTTTTGGCAGATTATCGTCCTGAATGTCGAGAAACGCTTTTACCGTCAAGGATCCGGCATTGATGGCGGACAAATCAGAGGCCAACGCTAATAACGCAGACGGTCTCACTTCGGCCAGTGCGGTAAAGAGAATGATGTCGTTAATCAGGTCGATTTTGGCATCGAACACACCGTCGAAATTTTGCATATGCGGCAGGTGTAGCGCCTGGCAGGAATCGCACTCAAAAAAGGTGATACCGGCATCATCGAGCCATTGACGTAACGTATCCAGTGTTGGAACGACCTGTAAATCCATAGCTGTTAAGCCTCATAAAAAATATCTTCGAATAGATTACGGAAAAAGCGCGGTGCTAACCACCCGTTTTCAGGCAAAAACCCGGCGTGGCGTGGCGTTCGATCCATGCGATCATTTTACCTGCGATGTCGACACCAGTAGTTTTCTCAATACCTTCAAGACCCGGCGAGGCATTGACCTCCATCACCAGCGGACCGCGGTTGGCACGTAAAATATCCACACCCGCGATATCCAGACCCAAGGTCTGCGCGGCTTTAATGGCAATATCGCGCTCGCGCTCGGTGATATCCGCAATGCGCGCCACGCCGCCACGGTGAAGATTGGAGCGGAAATCGCCCTCTTTCGCCTGGCGCTCGATGGCGGCAACCACTTCATCACCAACGACCAGGCAGCGAATGTCGCGCCCTTTGGCCTCTTCGATATACTCCTGCACCAGGATGTGGGCATTTAAACCGCGAAAAGCGTCGATCACACTTTCTGCCGCCTGGCGCGTCTCTGCGAGCACCACGCCAATGCCCTGCGTGCCTTCGACCAGCTTCACCACCAGCGGCGCGCCGCCTACCATGCCGATCAGGTCACTGGTGTCGTCCGGGGAGTGCGCAATCCCGGTAATGGGCAAGTCAATGCCTTGACGTGCAAGCAGCTGCAACGAGCGCAGCTTGTCGCGCGCACGGGTTATCGCCACGGATTCATTCAGGGGATAGCTGCCAAGCATTTCAAACTGGCGCAGCGCGGCGGTACCGTAGTAGGTAATTTGTGAGCCGATGCGGGGGATCACCGCATCAAAATGCGGCAGATGACGGCCTTTATAATGAATAGATGACGCTGCCGGGCTGATGTTCATATAGCACGACAGCGGATCGAGGATCTCTACCAGGTGGCCACGCTTATTCGCCGCTTCAAGCAAGCGCTTACAAGAATAGAGCGTTCCATCCCGGGACAAAATGGCAATTTTCACCCTGCACCTCTCTAAAAACTCGATAAAAGCCCGCACATCATACACGCAGGCTGGCGCAGGATGAATGGGCTATCGTGTCGCCCAGCCCTGTTTGTGTAAATAGTCGAGAATAAACGGGCGGTTTTCTTTAATGATGGTGCGACGGATATGGTCGCTCCAGGTATCGCGGCGGTTGTTGCTGTCGCGAGTGAGGTAATAGTTCGCCAGTTCCTCGTCGTAGTGCGCCAGCACGTCGGGATCGACCGGCTGGTAGTGGTTTTCGTGCATCACCATTGCCGCAGGCAGACGCGGTTTGACATCAGGATTATCCGCCGGCCAGCCCAGACACAGGCCAAACAACGGCAAGACGTGCTTTGGCAATTGCAGCAGGTCGGTTACCGCTTCAATGCTGTTACGAATCCCGCCGATGTAGACACCGCCCAACCCTAACGACTCAGCCGCCGTCATGGCGTTTTGCGCCATCATCGCGGTATCCACCACGCCAAGCAGGAGCTGTTCCGCCAGCCCCAGTTGGGCATCGGGGCAGATTTGCAGATGGCGGTTGAAGTCGGCACAAAATACCCAGAATTCCGCTGCCTGCGCGACGTGCTTTTGCCCGCCGGTAAGGGTGACTAATTGCTCGCGCATGGCCGGATCGGTGATGCGGATAATGGAGCTGCATTGCAAAAAGCTAGAGCTTGAGGTTCCCTGCGCGCCCGCCACAATCGCCTCGCGTTGAGCGTCGGTGATGGGCTCGTCGGTGAAATGGCGGATAGAACGGTGGGAACGTAGTAGGTCAATCGTCGGGGTCATCTCGTCTCTCATTTGTCAGTCTGTATAACGTGTTGCAGCCAGTATAGGCAAAGATGCCGGGCCTGTAATTGGCGAAACATAGCCTGAAGATATCAAAGCGACAGGTGAAACCTGCTTTTCATGAGGGTTGGTTATCGTGCACTATAAGCGTATTCGCCGTTAGGCTTTAGTTTGAGGAGAGAGAAATGTTTGCAGTGATTTTTGGACGTCCGGGCTGCCCTTACTGTGTACGCGCTAAAGAACTGGCAGAGAAACTGACCGCCGAGCGTGATGACTTTAACTTCCGCTACGTGGATATCCACGCAGAAGGCATCAGCAAATCTGACCTGGAAAAAACCGTGGGTAAACCTGTCGAGACGGTACCGCAGATTTTCCTCGATCAGACGCATATTGGTGGTTTCACTGATTTCGAAGCCTATGCGAAAGAAAATCTGGGTCTTTTTGCTGCCCAGTAATTCCCTCACGCCCTCTCTGGAGGGCGTATCTATTTATGACGTTTGCGATGTTGTATCAGGCTGCGAACGAACAAAAAGCATAACGCCCCTAGCGCACACCAGAATACCCCACTCAGCAACCATGCCAGCTCTTGCCAGAACGTACGCGATGTCACAAACAGTAAGCGCATCACAAGCAGGCACAATGGCGCTGCCAGCATTGCCCCGATCAGCGGTTTTAAGACTTCTCCGCCACGCGAAACAAAACTTGCGACAACACCCGGTAAAATAAAAAACAGCAAGCCTAGCTCAGGATGACCTGAGGCACGAAAAGCTCCCTTCACATGAAACGTTAATGAAAGGCAAACTACCGTAAATAGAAAAAAACAGCAGATGACGCCCGCCCAATTTCGCTTTATGTTCAAAAATCCTCCTGACTTCATCTCTATCGAATACACTTTCGTCCACGGGACGCCCAGGCAGATAAAGCAATGTGGCATTCCTTGCCAAAGCTCATACGTTGTAACGCGATCTTTACTAGCCCTTGATATCCAATACGATTAGACTATCGGCTAGTTATTGTTCCGCAGGATATATTTTGCAGGTGTTAACGGGTTAATTACCGCGCAAACACAGGATAAAACAGTAGCCTAAATAACCCTTTCTTTCAACAGCTTAACGGTAAACAAGAAGTTAGCCTCCGTGAATATAAACGTCGCAGATTTGTTAAATGGGAATTACATCCTGTTATTATTTGTTGTACTGGCATTGGGCTTGTGTCTGGGTAAATTGCGCCTGGGTTCAGTTCAACTTGGTAATTCCATTGGCGTTTTAGTCGTCTCGTTATTATTAGGCCAGCAGCATTTCAGCATTAACACGGATGCACTCAACTTAGGTTTTATGCTGTTTATTTTTTGTGTTGGGGTAGAAGCCGGGCCGAACTTTTTTTCAATTTTCTTTCGCGACGGCAAGAATTATCTGATGCTGGCGCTGGTCATGGTCGGTAGCGCGATGCTCATTGCGTTAGGCCTGGGCAAACTGTTTGGCTGGGATATTGGGTTAACGGCGGGGATGCTCGCAGGCTCGATGACCTCGACGCCGGTCCTGGTGGGTGCAGGCGATACCTTGCGACACTCCGGTATGCAGGGTAGCCAGCTTTCAACGGCACTCGATCATCTGAGCCTGGGCTACGCCCTGACCTATCTGATTGGTCTGGTGAGCCTGATTGTTGGCGCACGTTATTTGCCAAAATTACAACATCAGGATTTACAGACCAGCGCCCAGCAAATTGCTCGCGAGCGTGGTCTGGATACCGATAGCAAACGCAAAGTCTATTTACCGGTGATCCGCGCTTACCGCGTGGGGCCAGAGCTGGTTGCGTGGGCCGACGGTAAAAATCTTCGCGAGCTTGGCATCTATCGCCAGACCGGTTGCTATATCGAGCGTATTCGTCGCAACGGCATTCTGGCCAATCCAGACGGCGATGCGGTCCTGCAGATGGGCGATGATATCGCGCTGGTCGGCTACCCGGATGCACATGCTCGTCTTGATCCAAGCTTTCGTAATGGTAAAGAGGTGTTTGACCGCGATCTGCTCGATATGCGTATCGTCACCGAAGAAATTGTGGTGAAAAACCATAACGCCGTTGGCCGTCGTCTTGCGCAGTTGAAGCTGACCGATCATGGCTGCTTCCTGAACCGCGTGATCCGAAGCCAGATTGAAATGCCGATTGATGACAATGTAGTGTTGAATAAAGGCGATGTGTTGCAGGTGAGCGGCGACGCGCGGCGCGTGAAAACCGTTGCTGACCGCATCGGCTTTATCTCCATTCACAGCCAGGTCACGGACCTGCTGGCCTTCTGCGCCTTCTTTATCGTCGGCCTGATGATCGGGATGATCACCTTCCAGTTCAGCAACTTTAGCTTCGGCATCGGTAACGCCGCCGGTCTGCTGTTCGCAGGTATCATGCTGGGCTTCCTGCGTGCTAACCATCCGACTTTCGGCTATATCCCGCAGGGTGCGCTGAATATGGTGAAAGAGTTCGGTCTGATGGTGTTTATGGCCGGCGTTGGTCTGAGCGCCGGTAGCGGCATCGGACACAGTCTGGGAGCAGTCGGCTGGCAGATGCTGGTTGCGGGCCTGATTGTCAGCCTGGTTCCGGTGGTGATTTGCTTCCTGTTTGGTGCCTACGTGCTGCGCATGAACCGCGCCCTGCTGTTTGGCGCCATGATGGGCGCACGTACCTGCGCGCCAGCGATGGAAATTATCAGCGACACCGCGCGCAGCAACATCCCTGCTTTGGGATACGCAGGCACCTATGCTATCGCCAACGTCCTGCTCACGCTCGCCGGTACGCTGATTATCATCATCTGGCCGGGGATCGGATAACTCTCAAGTTCGCGCGCTGGCGAAATTATTTTCATCAGGCGCAGAACTTTTCTGACAGGAGGCAGTCATAACTATTGCCACTGCTTTTCTTTGATGTCCCCCAATTTGTGGAGCCCATCAACCCCGCCGTTTTGGTTCAAGGTTGATGGGTTTTTTGTTGCCTGAAATTTAGATCCCCCCTGCAATCCGCCCCACTATTGCCCGTAATTCCTCTCGCGACAGCGGCTGTCTGTCCGTCACAAAATGCAGCGTCATGCCTTCGATAAAGGCATCCAGCGCCCGCGCGGTGACGGGATCAAACCATTGCACGAGCGTCGTCTGGCTGGTTTGCATCCAGTCCTGCATCACTGCTTTTAGCGCCGCACTGCGATTCATAAAGGCATACAGCTGATACATCAGTTCCATATTATTTGGGGTGGTGACTTCCGAACTGTGGATCAGCGTGACGATCGATCCACAGGCCATTTCTGGCCCAGTGACACCAGCAAAAAAATCGCGATACTGCTGTGACATCTGCTGCGTAAACCAGATAAAGGCTTCTTCGAGTAACGAATCCATACCGTCGAAATAGTAGGTCATCGACCCCAGAGGGACGCCCGCGCAGGAGGCAATTTTGCGGTGCGTTACGGCATGAATACCATGCTCAGCAATAGTATCGAGAGTGGCCTGAAGTATCCTCTCCCGGCGCTGCGGATCGTTTGGTCGTCTGCTCATTATTTCCCCTTCACGTTTGTGTACAAATGTACACAAACTTGCTAGTGTTGTCGCTATTGTTGTACTTCTGGTGCCACCTCAATGACGCAGATCTCACCTCGCAAAACGCTACAGCTCCGCATGTGGGCGCTATTTATGTTCTTCTTTATTCCCGGCCTGTTGATGGCTTCCTGGGCGACGCGCACGCCTGCTATCCGCGATATTTTGTCGGTCTCTACGGCAGAAATGGGCATTGTGCTGTTCGGCCTGTCGATTGGCTCAATGAGCGGTATTCTCTGCTCGGCATGGCTGGTTAAACGTTTTGGCACGCGCAAAGTGATCCGCACCACCATGTGCTGCGCGGTGCTGGGGATGATCTTCCTGAGCATCGCGCTCTGGTTTGCTTCACCGCTGATGTTTGCACTGGGGCTGACGGTTTTTGGCGGTAGCTTTGGTGCAGCCGAAGTGGCGATCAACGTGGAAGGAGCCGCCGTCGAGCGCGAGATGAACAAAACGGTGCTGCCAATGATGCACGGCTTCTACAGCCTCGGCACACTGGCGGGCGCTGGCGTGGGTATGGCGCTGACCGCATTTGGTATTGCTGCCAATCTGCATATTCTGCTGGCGGCGCTGGTTTGTATCATCCCTATTCTGACCGGTATTACTGCCATCCCAGACGGCACCGGCAAAAACACGGCTGAAGAGCAAAAATCAGCGGAGAAAGGTTTGCCGTTTTATCGCGATATGCAGCTGATGCTAATTGGTGTGGTGGTGCTGGCCATGGCCTTTGCAGAAGGTTCCGCCAACGACTGGCTGCCGCTACTGATGGTAGATGGTCACGGCTTTAGCCCGACCTCTGGCTCCCTGATTTACGCTGGATTTACGCTTGGGATGACCGTCGGGCGCTTTACCGGCGGCTGGTTTATCGATCGCTACAGCCGTGTGGCCGTGGTGCGCGCCAGCGCGTTACTCGGCGGGTTGGGCATTGCGATGATTATCTTTGTCGATGTGGACTGGATTGCTGGCGTATCAGTCATTCTGTGGGGGCTTGGCGCTTCGTTGGGCTTCCCACTCACCATTTCAGCGGCCAGCGATACGGGTCCGGATGCGCCAACCCGCGTTAGCGTCGTTGCGACAACGGGTTATCTCGCGTTCCTTGTTGGCCCGCCGCTGCTCGGGTTCCTCGGCGAACATTACGGGTTACGCAGTGCCATGTTAGTGGTGCTAGGGTTAGTGATGGTTGCGGCGCTGGTTGCTAAAGCGGTCGCCAAACCGGAAACACAAGATTCACCAATGGAGAAGGGATATGAGCGTTAAGTTAATTGCAGTCGACATGGATGGAACCTTTTTAAGCGACGCCAAGACCTACAACCGCGAACGCTTTCTGGCGCAGTTTGAACGCATGAAGCAGCAAGGGATTCGCTTCGTGGTCGCCAGTGGAAATCAATATTATCAGTTGATCTCTTTCTTCCCGGAAATCGCTGGCGAGATTGCCTTTGTCGCTGAAAACGGCGGCTGGGTGGTGAACGCGGGCGAAGGCGTTTTCAATGGCGAATTAACCCAATTACAGTTTGATAAGGTGGCGCGTTTTCTCTGCTCACTCCCTGAAGTGGAAGTGATTGCCTGCGGGAAAAGCAGCGCTTATACCCTTAAATCGTATGACGATGCGCTGAAAGAGATGGCGGGGAAATACTACCACCGATTAGAAATGGTCGATAATTTCGACAATCTAAACGACATTTTCTTTAAGTTTGGGCTTAACCTTTCTGACAGCGAAATTCCCCGCATTCACGCCATGATCCATGCCGAGCTTAGCGACGTTATGGTGCCGGTCACTACCGGGCATGGCAGTATCGACCTGATCATACCGGGCGTACACAAGGCGAATGGTCTGCGCATTTTGCAGAAGCGTTGGGGGATTGAAGACCACGAAGTTGTTGCCTTCGGCGACAGCGGTAACGACGTTGAAATGCTCCGTCAGGCGGGTTTTAGCTTTGCGATGGCAAATGCCAAATCACATATCAAAGATGTCGCGCGTTTCGAAGCTCCGCACAATAACGAAGAAGGTGTGCTGGATGTGATCGAGAAGGTGTTAACGAAAGAAGCGCCGTTTAACTAACGGGGTTGCCCGGTGGCGCGGCTGCGCTCACCGGGCATGTGAACCGATTAGGGCTGTAGCGCGTTGCCGACGTGTTTGTCCTTCAGGAACACCACCATCAGACCAACCCAGAGCACACCGTTCGCGAGATTAAACAGGCTGAACAGACCGTTCCCGCCCAGGATATAAGCGTGTTTACTCACTTCGATACCGACAGTAAAAATCAGCATCTGCAACATACCCATCGCCGCTGAAACGGTGCCTTTGCTCATCTCGCTGGCAAACAGCGTCAGGCGTACCAGCCCGGCGTTTGCGACACCAATACCGAAGGCGTAAATACTCAGCCCGGCGGTCATCCACAAGTAAGCATGTGAAGAGGCGACCGTAGCAATCGTCGCCACAATCAACCCCGCGGCAATCGGCCAGCCGCCCATGATAATCAGCGAGCGTACGGAGCGACGTGACGTCAGACGCGCCAGTACCAGATTACCGATGATCAGCGCGCCAAAAATCGGCACCTGTAGCAGGCCGTATTCATAGCTGCTGAGCTTCTCACCGCTGATGATGATAACCGGAGACTGCGCAATCCACGCCAGCAGTGGCAGGCTCACAAAGCCCGTCGCCAGAGCGCCCGCCACAAAGCGGACGTTTTTCAGGACGGCTTTGTAATCGCGCCCTAACTCTTTTAGCGACAGTTTCTCGCCCAGTCGAGTCGCCGTTTCAGGCATCGCGCGATGCAGGCCAAAGAAAGAGATAGCGGCTAACAGCGCAAAGAGAATAAACATCCCTTCCCATGGCGCAACATGCACCCAGGCCGCACCCACCAGCGGGCCAAGCAAGGGCGCAATCAGCGCCACGTTGGCCATCAGCGCGGTGATTTTAATACACACTGCCTCCTCAAAGGATTCCTGAATGGCGGCATAGCCCACGGCACCGATAAAGCACAGGCTCACCCCCTGCAAAAAGCGCAGCAGCGTGAATTGCTCAATGGTTTGTGCCAGCAAAATCGCCAGGCAGGTGACGATAAACCACACCACGCCGGTGAGCATGACGGGACGTCGGCCAATGCGATCCGACAGCGGCCCTAAAAGCCACTGCATAAACTTGCCGCCTGCCAGATAGGCGGTCATGGAGGTCGGTACCCACTCGATACCGGCGTTGAATTGCTCCACAACGGTCAGCATACCCGGTTGGATCATGTCGTTGCCGATATAGGTAGAAAACTCGTAAAGCACCAGACACAGAGGAAACAGTAACGCCTGACGACCCAGGCGATGACCGGAAGAAGAACGGTTAGACATGCGGTCTCTTTATGATGAAAAAATCGCGATGATTTTAATAAAATGCCCTGCCCCGAGATAGTGAATTATTCAAGATAAACAAAAATAAAGCACATTTCGTTGTCGTTTAAGGTTTCCTTAAGTTGCCCCTTCTATGATAGTGCCATTTCCCGCTTGTGAACGTCACTATGGCCCAACAACCTGTCGCATCAGAATTATCTAAGTCACCGACAACTAAGACAAAACCCCTTTACCGTCTCCCGGTGCGGTTTTATGGTTATCAACTTTTCGCGTTAGTCGTTCTGGCGGTGCTGTTTACCTGGCTTTCGCGGGACGAAACGCTCGACAGAGCAATCAGCGGATTTTGGTATGACGCCGCAACGCATCATTTTCCATTGCAACACAACGCCCTGCTCGATCTGTTAAATCATCGGCTGGCGAAATATTTCACCATCGCTCTGGCGGCTGTCACGCTGCTTTATGGCGCCTTTCGTCGCAATGCGCAACTGGTGACGGCTGCACTGCTGATGGGTCTGGGCACGTTGGTGGTCGGGGTACTGAAAAGCGCGAGCCACCATAGCTGTCCGTGGGATCTGGTTGAGTATGGCGGGAAGGCGATGTCGTATCCGCTATTTGGCTCCACGCCTGCGGACAGTGGTCCGGGCCGTTGTTTCCCCGGCGGACACGCTTCCAGCGGCTTTATGGTGATGGGCTTGTTTTTTGCGTTCTGGCGCGAACGTCCGCGCCTGGCATGGGCTTGCGTGATTGCTGGCGCGGTGATTGGTCTGGCGATGGGGTACGGCCAGGTGATGCGCGGGGCACATTTTTTCTCTCACAACCTGTGGGCAGGTTGGTGGGTTTGGTTTTCCCAGGTGGTGGCTTACGGCCTGATTTCAGCCTGGTTTGCAAAAGAGTGACGAGGATATGTTAGAGAATTTAAATTACGGACTGTTTTACCTGATCAACGCCACTCCTGCTTCACCTGAATGGATGATCGTCTTCGCTAAATTTATCGCCAAAGATCTCATTAATATCGTACCGGCGCTGGTGGCAATTCTCTGGCTCTGGGGACCGCGCAAGCAGGTCGGTGCCCAACGTCAGTTAGTCATTAAGGTTGTGATGGCGCTGGCGATAAGTATGACCGCCTCCTGGACGTTAGGGCATTTGTTCCCACACGATCGCCCGTTTGTCGATCATATTGGCTCAAACTTCCTGCATCATTCGGCGGACGACTCCTTCCCAAGCGACCACGGCACGGTCATTTTTACTTTTGCGCTGGCGTTTTTACTCTGGCATCGCGTCTGGTCCGGTGTCGTTCTGATGGGCATCGCCATGGCTATCGCCTGGTCTCGCGTCTATCTGGGCGTACACTGGCCGCTGGATATGCTGGGCGGTCTGCTGGTCGGCATGATCGGTTGCCTGACGGCGCAAATCCTCTGGAATTTGTTTGGTCAGCCGCTTTATCAGGTGCTTCAGCGAGTTTACCGCGTCTGCTTTGCCCTCCCCATCCGTAAAGGCTGGATACGTGACTAATCCCGGTCCGACAGGTTACACTTGAGCCCCCGCATTGCGGGGGCTCACTTTTCCACCCCGAGGACCTATGGAAACAAGACGCGACGACCGCATTGCTCAGCTTCTGCACGCGCTCAAGCGCAGCGATAAGCTGCATCTCAAAGAAGCGGCCAGCCTGCTTGGCGTCTCCGAGATGACCATTCGTCGCGACCTGAACAGCGACAGCACGCCAGTGGTGCTGTTGGGTGGATACCTTGTTCTGGAACCGCGTAGCGCCAGCCATTATCTGATTAACGATCAAAAAACCCGACTGGTCGAAGAAAAGCGCAAAGCCGCACGGCTGGCCGCATCGATGGTGCAAGCCCACCAGACGCTGTTTTTTGACTGTGGTACCACCACGCCTTGGATCATCGAAGCGATCGATAACAGCCTGCCTTTTACCGCCGTCTGTTATTCGCTGAACACCTTCCTGGCACTCCAGGAAAAGCCAGAGTGCCGGGTGATTCTTTGCGGCGGTGAATTCCACGCCAGCAACGCGATTTTCAAACCGCTTAATCTTCAGGACACGCTCAATAATTTATGCCCCGATATCGCCTTTTACTCGGCGGCAGGCGTGAATGTCCAGCAGGGAGCAACCTGCTTTAATCTTGAAGAGTTAACGGTGAAGCATTGGGCGATGAGCGCGGCGCAATATCACGTGCTGGTGGTCGATCACAGCAAATTTGGCAAGGTACGTTCAGCGCGGATGGGCGAACTGACACGCTTTGACGCCATCGTCAGCGATTGCCGTCCTGATGACGAACTGGTCGCTCACGCCAAAGCGCAGAAGATAACATTAATGTATTAAGAAGAGCACCTGAAGCGTTGTAGGCCGGGTAAAGTATTACCCGGCATAAACGCTCAGTTTAACCAAACCAACTACCGAACCATTGATGGAATTTCATCAGCACGAAATCCCACATCCGGTTGAAGAATCCCCCCTCCTCCACGGCTTCCATAACGATCAGCGGACGCTGCTCGATGGCTTTGCCGTTCAGCTGGAAGTCGATTGTCCCCACAACCTGGCCTTTTTTCAGCGGTGCGGTCAGCTGTGGATCGGTCAGCGTAAAGCTGGCTTTGAGGTTTTTCAGTTGCCCTCTTGGAATGGTGACTGAACCCGCTTCACCTGCACCCAGGTTAACCTCGCTCTTATCACCAAACCACACGCGCTGGCTGATGAACGTGGCATCAGGTTTGATTGGGGTGACGGTTTCAAAGAAGCGGAAGCCCCATGTCAGCAGTTTCTCTGATTCGTTAAAGCGAATACGGTCGGTTTTGGTCCCCAGCACCACGGAAATCAGACGCATGTCGCCCTGCGTGGCCGATGCCACCAAGTTGTAGCCCGCTCCAGCGGTGGTCCCGGTTTTCATCCCGTCCACGTTCACGTTGCTGCTCCATAGCAGGCGGTTACGGTTGGGCTGGCGAATCTTGTTGAACGTAAACTCTTTCTCTTTATGGATGGCGTATTCTTCCGGCACGTCATGAATCAACGCTTTGCCCAGCAGCGCCATATCTCGCGCCGTACTGAACTGCCCCGGCGCATCAAGGCCGTGTACGGTTTTGAAGGTGGTTTTGGTTAAGCCCAGCTTTTGCGCATAGCCGTTCATCAGGCCGATAAAGGAATCCTGGCTGCCCGCGACATAGTCCGCCAGAGCGATACAGGCGTCATTACCCGACTGAATGATGACGCCTTTGTTTAAATCGGATACCGACACCTGGTCGCCCGGTTTCAGGAACATCACCGAAGATCCGCGCAGCGCAGGATTCCCGGTTGCCCACGCATCTCTGCCAATGGTGACCATATCGTCGAGTTTGATTTTGCCCGCTTTAAGCGCCTGACCCACTACGTAGCTGGTCATGATTTTGGTCAAGCTTGCCGGATCAAGCTGTTCGTCAGCGTTACCTTCCGCCAGCACTTTGCCGCTGGCGTAGTCCATCAAGATCCAGGCACGCGCATCGACCGGAGGTGCTTCCGGTGCCACTTGCTCTGCTGCATACAGTGTTGGAGCAAAAAGGAAAAGCAGCGCGGAACCTGCTGCCAGGCCGCGCAGTGTAGAAATTTTTTGCGTCATAAATGCCACCCGAGTGTCCATTCTAAAAAATCACGTCACATCACCGTGTCGCAAGAAGCGATGAGTAATAACGTACTAATGAGTCTAAAGAAACCATAACCAAGTAAAGTTTTTAAAGTTTATGCAATAACATTCGGATACGCTTTGACGGAGACGATTTTTTTCTCTTCTGTTGCGTAAATGTTAGGTTTATTTCACGATGTGAAACTGCAAGTTCCGATTCACTACTCGGTAGTTTGATTATCTCAGGAGAACGTATGATTACGATGTGGGGCAGGAACAATTCGACCAACGTTAAAAAAGTGCTTTGGGCACTGGAAGAGCTGGATTTACCGTTTAATCAGGTGATGGCGGGATTGCAGTTTGGCAAGAATAAAGAAGCCGACTATCTGGAGATGAATCCGAACGGACTGGTGCCGCTTCTTCGCGATGACGAAACCGATTTAACGCTCTGGGAATCAAATGCCATCGTACGTTATCTGGCTGCCCAGTACGGGCAAAATCGCCTGTGGGTCGAGGCTCCTGCCGAGCGAGCTGAGGGTGAAAAATGGATGGACTGGGCAAACCAAACGCTCTCTCCCGCGCATCGCGTGATTCTGATGGGGTTAGCCAGAACGCCGGAGCCAGAGCGTAACTACCCGGCAATTCATGCCGCGCAGGATCTCTGCGAAACATTGTTTGCGATGCTGGATAAAGCACTCGCAGACCAGCCGTGGCTCTCGGGTAAAGCCTTTGGCGTGGGTGATATTGCCGTGGCTCCGTTTATCTGGAACCTGACCAATCTTGGCTTAACCTGGGCGTCGCACCCGCACCTGGAGCGCTGGCTCACCCAACTGAGCGAGCGCCCGGCGTACCAGAAAGTCGTGATGATCCCGGTCAGCTAATCAAGACCCGGACGGGCTAACCTTCCAGAGTTGCCCGTCTGATTCATCCGTTAACACATATAAATACCCATCCGGCCCGACCCGCACGTCGCGGATACGCTGGTCTTTATCGCCAAGAATTCGACCCTCTTCCGTCACGTTGTTACCATTCACGCTCAGGACGATCACGTCCTTCTCCTTCAGTGCGCCGATAAACAGTTTGTTTTTCCACTGCGGGAAGACATCGCTGTGATAAAAGGCCATGCCGCTGACTGCCGGTGATTTTTTCCAGACGAAAAGCGGCGGCTCGGTGCCTTCGTGATGTTCGCCCTTCGCTTCCGGGATCTTCAGGCCGCTATAGTTAATACCGTGGGTAGCCAACGGCCAGCCATAGTTTTTACCCTTTTCGGGAATGTTAATTTCATCTCCGCCACGCGGGCCATGTTCGTTAAGCCATAACGTATCGCTCCACGGATTCATCGCCATGCCCTGTGGGTTACGGATCCCGTAGGACCATATTTCCGGGCGGACTCCGGGTTTATCAACGAAAGGATTATCCGGTGGTATTTTGCCCTGTTCGGTAAGGCGCACCACTTTGCCCTGGAGCTTATCCAGATCTTGCGCCGTTGGCCGTTCGTTGTTTTCGCCAAGGCCAATAAACAGATACCCCTTGCCATCAAAAACCAGTCGCCCGCCGAAATGGTTACCCGTAGAAAGCTTAGGCATCTGGCGGAAGACTACCTGAAATGCCTCAATACGTGACAGGTCGTCGCTTAATCGACCGTATCCTACCGCGGTACCTGCTTTTCCATCACTTCCGACTTCAGCGTAGCTCAACCAGATCCGGCGTGACGTCTTAAAATCAGGGGCTAACACCACGTCGAATAAACCGCCCTGACCGCTATCCCAGACTTTCGGAATGCCGACAATGGGATCGGACAAGCCTTTCCCGGTTTGCCAGTGTTTGAGTTGTCCACCTTTCAGCGTGATTAACATCCCCTGATTGTCTGGCAAAAACGCCAGCGACCAGGGGTGATCGAGCTTCGTTTGCAGGATATCGACCTTTACCGCAGCGGGCTCAGCCAGCACCGAACCGGAAAGGAAAAATAGGGAAAGGGATATAAGCGACGATCGACGCATAACGCACTCCTTTTTCGACGTATGGCTTAAAGATTAGCCAGATCGCACAGGGGCGTTAGCACTTTTACAAAAGCTTAATCAGAAGGGGGAGTTGCCTCCCCCGGGGGCCTAGTGTTGATGGAGCTTATTGTGCTCTTTCAGACACATAATACACAGAGTCAGTGTTGTCAGACAGTGTTCAAGCTTCTCTGCGTCGACCGCGACGAACGTCGGGCAATCACGGTGCCCGGACATCATGCAGACCGCAACGCCTGAAAGTGCTTGCGCCGCGCGTCGCAGAACGATTTGCTCATCAGCGTCATAATGATCCTTGAGGATCGGCGCTTTTTCACGCATTTCGCTGCTCAGTTCCAGACAATTTTCACGCAGATGATCGCTTTCGCTGACTGACATGTACCCTTTGGCGATCCGTAGTTGCAGATAAGCAGCCAGGTCGATTTGGGCGTTGATCAGCTTGTTAAGCAGATCGCGTTTCAGTCTGTCAACGGACATACATTTTCCTCCCTTATCAGCCAGTGTGCATACACAGAATAAGGTCAATTTTCGTACAATTTAATGCGTCAGGTCAATAAATGGCAACTGTTTAACATCTTTTACAATGTTACAACTTCACTCTCCGGACTCTTCAGCTCGCAGAGTATATTAATCCCCACCGGAACTCTGTAAAATCCCGCCCTGATAACTCCATAAATGATGAATTTTTAACCTATGAGCAATGTTACGCACCAGCCGAAAATCGGCTTCGTCTCCCTGGGCTGCCCGAAAAACCTGGTCGATTCCGAACGCATCCTGACTGAACTTCGCACTGAAGGTTATGACGTGGTGCCAAGCTACGAAAACGCCGACATGGTGATTGTGAACACCTGCGGTTTTATCGATAGCGCCGTACAAGAATCCCTGGAAGCCATCGGTGAAGCACTGACCGAAAACGGCAAAGTCATTGTGACCGGTTGCCTCGGCGCAAAGGTCGATCAAATCCGCGAAGTGCACCCGAAGGTGCTGGAAATCACCGGGCCGCACAGCTACGAAAAGGTGCTGGAACATGTGCATCACTACGTGCCAAAACCGAAGCATAACCCGTTCCTGAGCCTGGTCCCGGAACAGGGCGTAAAGCTTACACCGCGCCACTACGCCTATCTGAAAATTTCTGAAGGCTGCAACCATCGCTGCACCTTCTGTATTATTCCCTCCATGCGTGGCGACCTCGTTAGCCGCCCGATTGGTGAAGTGTTAGCAGAAGCCAAACGTCTGGCCGATGCAGGCGTCAAAGAACTGCTGGTCATCTCTCAGGATACCTCTGCGTACGGCGTTGACGTGAAGCACCGCTCCGGTTTCCACAACGGTGAGCCGGTCAAAACCAGTATGGTCGGCCTGTGCGAACAGCTGGCGAAACTGGGGATCTGGACGCGCCTGCACTACGTTTATCCGTACCCGCACGTTGATGATGTGATCCCGCTGATGGCGGAAGGCAAAATCCTGCCGTATCTGGATATCCCACTGCAACACGCCAGCCCACGCATTCTGAAGATGATGAAGCGCCCAGGTTCGGTCGATCGCCAGCTGGCACGTATCAAACAGTGGCGTGAGATTTGCCCGGAGCTGACCCTACGTTCCACCTTTATCGTCGGCTTCCCAGGTGAAACCGAAGAAGACTTCCAGATGCTGCTCGACTTTTTGAAAGAAGCGCGTCTGGACCGCGTTGGCTGCTTCAAGTACAGCCCGGTGGAAGGTGCTACGGCGAACGAGCTGGCCGATCCGGTACCGGAAGAGGTGAAAGAAGAGCGCTGGAACCGCTTTATGCAGCTGCAACAGCAGATCTCCGCTGAGCGCCTGCAGGAAAAAGTCGGTCGCGAAATAATGGTCATTATCGACGAAGTGGACGAAGAAGGCGCGATTGGCCGCAGCATGGCCGATGCACCGGAAATCGACGGCGCGGTCTATCTGAACGGCGAAACCAAAGTCAAACCGGGTGATGTGATTCGCGTGAAAGTTGAAAACGCGGATGAATATGACCTGTGGGGTAGCCGGGTTAGCTAATCCCTCACAGTACCCCTCTCCCCATATGGGAAAGGGGTACTGTTCGGTGCCGTCTTTTCTGAACCTAGCCTTTAATCTTCGGATCCAGCGCGTCGCGCAGTCCATCCCCCAGCAAATTAAACGCCAGCACGGTGAGAAATATCGCCAGGCTCGGGAAAATCGCCACGTGCGGTGCAATCACCATATCAGCTCTGGCTTCGTTCAACATCGCGCCCCATTCTGGCGTGGGCGGCTGTGCGCCTAAGCCCAAAAACGACAGGCTGGCGGCAGAGATAATCGATACGCCAATGCGCATCGTAAAATAGACCACAATGGAAGACACCGTGCCCGGCAGGATATGGTTGAAAAGGATTGCAGCATCGCTGGCACCAATGCTGCGCGCGGATTCGATAAACGTTTGCTGCTTCAACACCAGCGTATTGCCACGCACCAGACGGGCAAATGCCGGTATCGAAAAGACCGCCACGGCGATGATCACATTCGCCATGCCGTTACCCATAATGGCCACGACGGCTATCGCCAGCAGAATCCCCGGAAAGGCGAACAGCACATCGCAAATTCGCATAATGATGCGATCCCACCAGCCTTCGTAATATCCCGCGAACAGCCCCATCACCGTTCCTATCGCCGCACCGATCAGTACCGCGAATACCCCCGCCGCCAGCGAAATTTGTGCGCCAACCAGCACGCGACTGAAGATGTCGCGCCCCAGGGAATCGACGCCAAACCAGTGCATCATCGACGGCCCATCGTTAAGACGGTCATAATCGAAATAGTTTTCCGCATCAAACGGGGTTATCCACGGCGCGAGGATGGCGACCACGATCAGTAACAACACAAACAATCCTGCCGTCATCGCCACCGGCTGGCGGCGAAACCGTCGCCAGAACTCGAACCACGGGGTGCGAATATGATCCGGCTTTAGCCCCGGCATTGCGTTTAAAATGGCCTGACGGCGCCAGTTAAACAGTCTCATTTTACTTGTACCTGATTGCCGGATTGATGGCGGCATACAACACATCCACCACCAGATTGATAAGAATAAATTCCAGTGAGAACAGCAACACTTCAGCCTGAATCACCGGGTAATCGCGCATGTCGACCGAATCCACCAGCAGGCGGCCTAGCCCCGGCCAGTTAAAGACTTTTTCGACAACAATTGAGCCACCCAGCAAAAAGCCAAACTGCAGCCCCATCATCGTGACCACCGGAATCATCGAGTTACGCAGGCCATGCTTAAGGATCACCCACTTTTCACTGACCCCTTTTGCCCTTGCGGTGCGCATGTAGTCTTCACTCAGCACATCGACAAACGATGCCCGTGTGAAGCGCGCCATCACCGCAGCCACGGCGGCACCGAGCGTAATCGAGGGCAGAATGTAATGCTTCCAGGTATCCGCTCCAACGGTAGGCAGCCAGCCCAGCTCGACAGAAAATATCTGCATCAACAACATCCCCAGCGCAAATGCCGGGAAGGAGATGCCGGTCACTGCAAGTGCCATGCCCAGCTTATCAGGCCAACGGTTGCGCCAGACGGCAGCAATAATCCCTGCCGCCAGACCGAACAGCATCGCCCAGACCATACTGGCAATGGTCAGCCAGAAGGTCGGCATAAAGCGGCTGGCAATCTCTTCCGATACCGGACGACGTGACACCATGGATGTCCCGAAATCCCCTTGCAAAACGTTGGTGATGTAGTGCCAGAACTGCACATACAGCGGTTGATCGAGGCCCAGCTGTTTGCGCACCAGCTCAATCACCGTGGCGTCCGCTTCGGGGCCTGCAATCAGTCGTGCCGGATCGCCCGGCAGCATATGGACAAACAAAAATACCAGCACCGCCACGATCAGTAGCGTCGGGATTAATCCCAGCAGGCGTTTAATGACATAATTCAGCATGCCTTTCCCTTCATCCCGCAGGCTTTAACCTGCGGGATGCGTTTTCTTATTTCAAATCAGCGTCGTCAAAACTAAAGCCCGTATCCGGCATGATGTAGAAACCGGTCAGCGCCTTGTTATGAGCGGAAACCAGTTTTTCGACCACCAGTGGAACCCATGGCGACTCTTTCCAGACCGTATCCTGTGCCTCTTTATACAGACGCGCTTTCTCTTCAGGCTTGGTGGTTTTCAGCGCATCCGACAGGTCTTTATCCACCTGCGGATTGCTGTAGAACGCGGTGTTAAACAGCGTCGGCGGCCAGTTTTGCGACGCGAACAGTGGCGACAGCGCCCAGTCTGCTTCACCCGTCGAGGCCGACCAGCCGGTGTAGAACATTCTTACCCCGCTCTCCTTCTGGCCTTTGGCCTCCACTTCTGCGGCGCGTTGACCTGCATCCATGGCGGTCAGTTGCGCTTTAATCCCCACCTGCGCCAGCTGCTGCTGCGTAAACTGCAATACTTTCTGTGCGGTGCTGTGATTATGCGACGACCACAGCGTGGTGCTAAAGCCGTTAGGGAATCCGGCCTCTTTCAGCAACGCACGCGCCTTCGCCGGATCGTACGGCCACGGCTGATAGCTTTGGGCATAGGCAATCGATGGCGGCACGATTCCGGTCGCTGGCGTGGCATAGCCCGCAAAGGCTACCTTCACCAGCGCCTGGCGGTTAATGGCATAGTTAATCGCCTCGCGTACCTTGGGGTTATCAAAAGGCTTTTGCGTGACGTTCATGCTGATGTAGCGTTGCATGATAGACGGGCTGGCCACCAACTCAAGCTTGCTGTTTTTCTCAAGGATTGCAGCCTGTTCGTAGGGGATCGGGAAGGCAAACTGCGCTTCCCCGGTTTGAAGCATTGCCGC
>JALCNW010000074.1 GCA_022649305.1 Enterobacter sp. | reverse complement strand
CTGAGTATCTGGGCTTCTTCGCGGGCAAGCGTTTCGTACCGATCATTTCTGGTCTGGCTGCGATCTTCACCGGCATCGTGCTGTCCTTCATCTGGCCACCGATTGGTTCCGCTATCCAGACCTTCTCTCAGTGGGCTGCATACCAGAACCCGGTCGTGGCGTTCGGTATCTACGGTTTCGTTGAACGTTGCCTGGTGCCGTTTGGTCTGCACCACATCTGGAACGTTCCTTTCCAGATGCAGATTGGTGAATACACCAACGCAGCAGGTCAGGTATTCCACGGTGATATCCCACGTTACATGGCTGGTGACCCAACTGCGGGTAAACTGTCTGGTGGCTTCCTGTTCAAAATGTATGGTCTGCCAGCGGCTGCGATTGCCATCTGGCACTCTGCTAAACCAGAGAACCGTGCAAAAGTGGGCGGTATCATGATCTCCGCAGCGTTGACCTCGTTCCTGACCGGTATCACCGAGCCGATCGAGTTCTCCTTCATGTTCGTTGCGCCGATCCTGTACGTTATCCATGCGGTTCTGGCTGGCCTGGCATTCCCAATTTGTATTCTGCTGGGTATGCGCGACGGTACATCCTTCTCGCACGGTCTGATCGACTTCATCGTGCTTTCTGGTAACAGCAGCAAACTGTGGCTGTTCCCTATCGTTGGTGCGGGCTACGCAGTAGCGTACTACACCATCTTCCGTGTGCTTATCAAAGCACTGGACCTGAAAACGCCAGGTCGTGAAGATGCTACCGACGACGTAAAAGCGACGTCTACCAGCGAAATGGCTCCGGCTCTGATCGCAGCGTTCGGCGGCAAAGAAAACATCACTAACCTGGACGCTTGTATCACTCGTCTGCGTGTCAGTGTTGCTGATGTTGCGAAAGTTGACCAACCTGGCTTGAAAAAACTGGGCGCAGCGGGCGTAGTTGTTGCAGGTTCTGGTGTTCAGGCAATCTTCGGAACGAAATCCGATAACCTGAAAACAGAAATGGATGAATACATCCGCAGCAACTAAGTTGTGACCTGGGGAGACTAAGGCAGCCGAATGGCTGCCTTTTTTACATCTTAAATAGAAAGGGAGCCATGAGGCTCCCTTTGTCATGATGGCGAAGAATCAGAACTGATAGCTGGCGGTCACGCTAACGTTGCGTGGCTCGCCGTAAACCAGTGAACCCTGCACGTTGGTATCATAGGTCTTATCGAACAGGTTATTAAGGTTGCCCTGCAACGAGAAGTTCTTAGTTACCTGGTAGCGGGTAAACAGATCAACCAGCGCGTAACTTCCTTGCTCAGCACGCCACGTGCCATACGGTGTCGCGACATCGCTATAGACCCGGTTCTGCCAGTTAACGCCGCCGCCAACGGTCAGCTCAGGCAATGCAGGCAGACGATAGCTGGTAAACAACTTCACCGACGTCCGTGGCAGGTACGGATTAACGTCCTTGCCGTCGCTATCTTCCGCTACGTAGCGCGTGGCCCCAAAGGTCATCTGCCAGTTATCGGTCAACGCGCCGTTGATTTCAAATTCCACGCCTTTACTGACGGTACCATCAACGCCTTCGTAGGCAATATCGCTCGAACCCTGGATAACACGGCCAGTGCTTTGTGCCACATTATCCTGCTCAATACGGAATACAGACAGCGTGGTAGTCAGACGGCTGTTCATCCAGTCAGATTTCAAACCCACTTCGTAGTTGTTACCGGTGATGGGCGCGAGGTAGGCACCCGAGCTGTCACGGTAGTTCTGCGGCTGGAAAATGGAGGTATAGCTGGCATAGGTAGACCAGTTATCATCGATGTCATAGACCAGGCCGGCGTAAGGCGTCGTGTGATTTTTCTCCATGCCATAGGTCATGGTGTCCACGCGCCAGTTAGTGTAGCGAGCGCCAAGGATCAGGTGCAGTGGATCGGCGAGGGAGATACGCGTCGCGGCGTACAGCGACTTCATATAGGTTTTGTCATCCTGAGCGAGAGCCTGAGAGCCCCAGTTGGTCTCCGGGAAGTTGCCATTGTAATCGTAGAAACTGCCCAGTTCGTCAGGGAAGACGTTTGCCCATGAGTTGGTATAGCGGTTCGTTTGGCGGCTGTAGCTGGCACCGATCATCACCGTATGCTGGCGATCGAACAGATCGTAACCGCCGTCAGCGAACAGATCGACCGCATCGACTTTACGCTTACCGCTGTTCCAGCCCGTCCCGCCTACGTAAGCATAGTCAGGGCCATAGTTTGCGTATGGGCCCGCCAGCATGCCGGTGCTTTTATCAACATAGGCATCAAGGTACATCGCTTTGCTGTCAAACTTCGCTTCGGTGTGCATCGCATTTAAGGTGGCCTGCCAGTTTTCGGCGAAGCGCTGTTTCATGGTGACGAAGAACTTATTGAATTCTTTGTCATTGTAGGCCCAGTCGGGAGCGGTGCTGTGCGCACGATCGTAGTGTCTTACGCTGCCATCGGTATTCCAGCGCGGTAATCCGCCCCAGGTCTGGTTATTCACGTCGATGCGCTGATATTCGTAACCGGCAGACAGTGAGGTCATGTCGCCCAGATCGGCATCAACAATCCCGGAGAAGAAGGTTTTCTTTTGGTTGTAGTTATCCAGCCAGGAGTCATTATCCTGATAACCCGCCACGATACGGGCGCGCACATTGCCATCGTCGGTCAACGGGCTTTGCATATCCATGACGTAGCGTTGTTTATTCCAGCTACCGTATTCAGCAGAAAGATTGCCTTTGAATTCACGGCTGGTGGCGTGTTTACGCACCATATTGATAGCGGCAGAAGGGTTCCCTGTCCCGGTCATCAGGCCGTTCGCACCACGAACCACTTCTACACGCTCATAAAGGGCTGTATCAGAAAGGGCATCACCCAGATTCCAGCGAGACTCGAAATAGGTTGGGATGCCGTCGAGCATGTAGTTATCGATTTCAAAACCACGCGAGTAATAGCTGCTGCGATCGGAGTCGGCCGTGCTTTTACTGATCCCCATAGTGTTGTCCATCACGTCACCCAGCGTCTGCAACTGCTGGTCTGCCATGCGCTGTTGGCTCACAATAGTGACGGACTGAGGGATATCGCGCTGGACCATTTGCATCTTGGTCCCAACGGTCGTTGTTTTTACGCTGTAATCGTGAGCTTCATTAGAAGAGTCTGACTGAGATGAACCGTCGACGATAAGCGTATCTTCGGTGGTTGGTGCGGCGAAACTTGCGGTCGGCATCAATGCCATAGCAATGCAGGCTGTCAGCAACGAAGGTGTTGCGACAGGCTGACGTTGCCCATCCCTGGTGTGAATAATGAAAGACATCATCAAACCCTTTCTGAATGATTAGTGAATAAAGTGCCTCAGTCCCGTAAACGGTCGAAGGTCATTTCTATGTGTAAAATGCGCATGAAAATGCAAATGCGAAATATACGCATTAGGATTCATCATGTAAACAGATGTAACCAGTTCAAATGAAATTATGTTTCAGTCACGCTAAAGGGTAGGGATGGTCACTCTCCGAGCAGCAAATGCACGATAAGGAAAGAAATCGAGGGATAAGGTTGAAAGGACAGGAGAAACTCGCTCATACTCTTGAATCGCGTCACGGCGTTAAATGCAGTATTTATGTCTACGCCCGGCACGCCACGCCAGATCAAACATAAAAGGAAAACGTCATGGCAGAAGAGACCATTTTCAGCAAAATTATCCGCCGCGAAATTCCGTCGGATATCGTGTATCAGGATGAACTGGTTACGGCTTTCCGTGACATTTCACCGCAGGCACCGACACACATCCTTATTATTCCCAATATTCTGATTCCTACCGTGAATGACGTGAAACCCGAGCATGAAGTGGCGTTAGGTCGTATGCTGACGGTAGCGGCGAAAATCGCCGAGCAGGAAGGGATCGCGAAAGAGGGTTACCGTTTGATCATGAACTGTAATCTTCACGGTGGTCAGGAAGTTTATCATATCCATATGCATCTCCTGGGCGGTCGTCCGCTGGGACCGATGCTGGCGCATAAAGGTCTTTAATATGCAAAGAGGGCGTATTGCTTTACTGGCGATGGCCATTGTGATGGCGGGCTGTAGCTCGCGTCCTGCCATTCCTGTCAGTGATGAACAAACGTTGGTGATGGAGTCGTCGGTACTGGCCGCGGGGATCACCGCAGAAGCACCTACGCTGACGATCAGTGAAATCCAGCCGTCGGCGTCCTCAACGCTCTATAACGAAAGACAGGAGCCTGTCACCGTCCACTATCGTTTTTATTGGTATGACGTAAGAGGCCTCGAAATGCACCCACTTGAAGTGCCGCGCACCGTCATTGTTCCGGCGAATTCGTCGGTTAAGCTATACGGCAGCGCTAACTATCTGGGTGCGCATAAGGTCAGACTTTATCTTTATTTGTAAGGAAGGGGTGAACCTTGATTAAGAATTTCAGCCGTTACGCGCTCGTTACGGCATTTGCGTTGTTCCTGACCGGGTGTATTACCCGTACGGATCAACAACCGGCACCGGTAGATGAAGCAAAACCGGGCACTGAACAGCCCGTGCAGCCGACACAACCGTTACCAACGGTGCCTTCCGTTCCGACTATTCCTGCGCAGCCTGGCCCGGTTGAACATCAGGATCAAACGGCGCAACCAACACCACGCGTCCGTCATTATGACTGGAACGGTGCTATGCAACCGATGGTCGGTAAAATGCTTCAGGCACAAGGTGTTACCGCAGGTAGCGTGCTGCTGGTGGACAGTGTGAATAACCGCACCAATGGATCGCTTAACGCAGGTGAGGCCACGGAAACGTTACGCAATGCTCTGGCGAATAATGGCAAATTTACGCTGGTGTCTGCACAACAACTGGCGGTCGCGAAGCAGCAGTTAGGCCTCTCAGCGCAGGATAGTTTGGGTTCACGCAGCAAAGCTATCGGTATCGCGCGTAACGTCGGGGCGCAGTATGTACTCTATTCCAACGCCACGGGCAACGTGAATACGCCAGCGCTGCAAATGCAGCTTATGCTGGTTCAGACAGGTGAGATTATCTGGTCAGGTAAAGGTGCCGTTCAACAGCAATAGCCTGACGCGTGAAGACATTCTGTCACGCTTTTTCCCGCAATATCGCCTTATCGCGCCGCAAGCCCATGCCGGGCTTAGCGGCGCGAGTTGCATCATTGCGCAGGGCGATCATCATCTGGTTCTACGCCAGCAGCATGATACTGCTGCGCCTGCCTTCCATTTTCGCCGTCAGTACCTTGCGCTCAAGCGTCTTCCCGCCGATGTCGTGCCTAAACCGTGCTTCTTTAAAACGGGTTGGATGGCCGTCGAGTATCTTGCCGGTGAGGTAAAAACCGTGCTTCCCGATGCGCAAACCCTTGCAGCCGTGCTGTATCATTTGCACCGTCAGTCTCGGCTCGGATGGCGGATAACGTTGTCTCCCTTGCTGGAATATTACTGGCTCCAGGCTGCGCCGCAGAGACGCTCGCCGTTTTGGTTATCCATGCTAAAACGTCTACGTCGACGTGGTGAACCGCGTCCGTTGCGACTGGTCCCCGTTCACATGGATGTCCATGCTGGAAACATTGTGCATTCCGCCTTTGGAGACAGGCTGATTGACTGGGAATATGCGGGAGATGGCGATGTCGCTCTCGAACTGGCTGCCGTTTGGTGTTCAACGGAAGCGGCGCGTCAGGAACTGGTACGTGCGTATGCGCAGACCGCTGCGATGCAACCCCAACCGCTTATGCGTCAGGTGCAACGCTGGCGGCCCTGGGTATTGATGATGATGGCAGGCTGGTATGAACTGCGCCTGCGGCAATCAGGTGACAAACAATTTATCGCGCTGGCAGATGACGTCTGGCGTCAGTTACAAACTAAAGGATAAGAGAGGTTCGTGTGGGTCCAGTAATGTTGGATGTTGAAGGGTATGAACTGGATGCGGAAGAGCGCGAGATTCTGGCGCATCCGTTGGTGGGTGGCCTGATCCTGTTTACCCGCAACTATCACGACCCGGAGCAGTTGCGCGAGCTGGTTCGCCAAATTCGTGAAGCGTCGCATCATCGTCTGGTGGTGGCGGTGGATCAGGAAGGTGGGCGCGTTCAACGCTTTCGTGATGGTTTTACCCTGCTTCCCGCCGCGCAGTCTTTCGCGGCGCTTATGGGCACAGCTGAGGGCGGAAAACTGGCACAGGATGCCGGCTGGCTGATGGCCAGTGAAATGATCGCCATGGATATCGACATCAGCTTTGCACCAGTGCTGGACGTGGGGCATATCAGCGCCGCCATTGGCGAGCGTTCTTATCATGAGGACCCGCAAATCGCACTGGCCATGGCAACGCGCTTTATCGACGGTATGCATGCCGCCGGGATGAAAACGACGGGTAAACATTTCCCGGGACACGGCGCGGTGACCGCCGATTCGCATAAGGAGACGCCACGCGATCCGCGTCCAGAAGAGGTTATCCGTGCAAAAGATATGTCGGTATTCCGCTCGCTGATTACCGATAATAAACTTGACGCGATCATGCCCGCGCATGTGATTTACAGCGACGTGGATCCCCGTCCTGCCAGTGGATCATCGCACTGGCTAAAAACCGTTTTACGCCAGGAGCTTGGTTTTAACGGCGTGATTTTCTCTGACGATTTGTCGATGGAAGGGGCCGCGATCATGGGCAGTTACGCGGAGCGCGGACAAGCCTCCCTGGATGCAGGTTGCGATATGATCCTGGTCTGTAATAATCGTAAAGGTGCAGTTAGCGTGTTAGATAACCTGTCGCCGATCAATGCTGAGCGTGTTACACAATTGTATCATAAAGGTTCATTTGGTCGTCAGGAGCTGATGAACACGGCTCGCTGGAAGACGGTGAATGCACAGCTTGAGGCACTCAATGAGCGCTGGCAGGCTCATAAAGCGGGCCAATAACCCCTCTCAGAAGGCGTAATGTGACGAGGAAACAATGATCATTTATTTGCACGGTTTTGACTCGAACAGTCCTGGTAACCATGAGAAGGTGCTGCAACTGCAGTTCATCGACCCTGATGTACGGCTGATTAGCTACAGTACGCGCCATCCGAAACATGATATGCAGCATCTGCTCAAGGAAGTCGACAAAATGCTGCAGCTTAACGTTGACGAACGCCCCCTGATTTGTGGCGTGGGTCTGGGCGGGTATTGGGCGGAGCGGATCGGTTTTCTCTGCGATATCCGCCAGGTGGTGTTCAATCCTAACCTGTTCCCGGAAGAGAACATGGAAGGCAAGATCGATCGTCCGGAAGAGTACGCTGATATCGCGACGAAATGCGTCAGTAATTTCCGTGAGAAAAATCGTGACCGCTGTATGGTGATTCTCTCTCGTCAGGATGAGGCGCTGAACAGCCACCGCGCGGCTGAGTTCCTTCATCATTATTATGAAATCGTCTGGGACGAAGAGCAGACTCACAAATTCAAGAATATCTCTGTGCATCTACAGCGCATCAAAGCTTTCAAAACGTTGGGTTAACCTCGCATACCACTCTTCTGGCCCGGCGGCGCAGGCTTGCCGGGCTTTCTCTTTGCTACACTTGTACAAAATTAAATCATCAAAACTTGATTCATATCAATTTTGGTATGACCAATGCGCCGTGCGTGGTATTCTCAATGCACCTGAATGGTTTCAGTGCTGTAACCTGTTGTTAATTAAGGGTTATTTTTATAACTTTTAATTAACAATTGGTTAATAATTTGAGGGGGTCACATTGACTACGCCATTGAAAAAGATAGTGATTGTAGGCGGCGGTGCGGGTGGGCTGGAGTTGGCTACTCAACTCGGGAAGAAGCTCGGTCGTGGCAAAAAAGCGAAGATTACGCTGGTTGACCGCAACCATAGCCATCTTTGGAAACCGCTGTTGCATGAAGTGGCAACCGGTTCGCTGGATGAAGGTGTCGATGCCCTGAGCTATCTGGCGCATGCGCGTAATCATGATTTCCAGTTCCAGCTGGGTTCGGTCATGGACATCAACCGCGAAAGCAAGACGATTACGCTGGCAGAATTGCGTGATGAGAAGGGCGAGTTACTGGTTCCGGAACGTAAGCTTGCGTACGACACGCTGGTGATGGCGCTGGGGAGTACCTCTAACGACTTCAATACGCCAGGCGTCAAAGATCACTGTATCTTCCTCGACAATCCGCATCAGGCACGTCGCTTCCATCAGGAAATGCTAAATCTGTTCCTGAAATATTCCAATAATCTGGGTGCGAACGGTAAGGTCAATATCGCTATTGTTGGCGGTGGTGCGACGGGTGTGGAGCTTTCAGCAGAGCTGCATAATGCCGTCAAACAATTGCACAGCTACGGTTACAAAGGGCTGACCAACGACGCGCTGAACGTGACGCTGGTTGAGGCTGGTGAACGTATTCTGCCAGCCCTGCCGCCACGCATTTCTGGCGCCGCGCACAATGAACTGACTAAGATGGGCGTACGCGTACTGACGCAAACTATGGTCACCAGCGCCGACGCTGGTGGTCTGCACACTAAAGGCGGTGAGTATATAGAAGCTGACCTGATGGTTTGGGCTGCGGGTATCAAAGCGCCTGATTTCATGAAAGAAATTGGCGGGCTTGAAACCAACCGGATCAATCAGCTGGTGGTTGAACCGACTCTGCAAACCACGCGCGATGCGGATATTTTTGCTATCGGTGACTGTGCGTCCTGCGCCCGTCCTGAAGGCGGGTTTGTACCGCCACGCGCTCAGGCAGCACACCAGATGGCAAGCCTTGCGCTGCATAACATTCTGGCGCAGACCAAAGGTAAGCCACTGAAATCGTACGTCTATAAAGACCACGGTTCTCTGGTTTCGCTGTCTAACTTCTCCACCGTAGGCAGCCTGATGGGTAACCTGATGCGCGGATCGATGATGGTAGAAGGGCGCATCGCGCGCTTTGTGTACATCTCTCTGTACCGTATGCACCAGGTGGCGTTGCATGGTTACTTCAAAACTGGCCTGATGATGCTGGTGGGCAGTATTAACCGTGTGATTCGCCCGCGCCTCAAACTGCACTAATCCTTTGGCCCTTCCAGATCGCCTGGAAGGGCTTTTAGCACATCATGCTGTCACCCTCCCCCTGAGCGCTTAGGAGTCTTCCTAAACGCGGTTTTTCTTATCGTATGCCGCTATTTTTGAGCGTTATTCTGATAGTCGATCTCTTGCTTTGATTGCAAAATTGTTACCAATAGCAACAAAGGAGGAAGTCCCGTGAATAAATCAATGTTGGCGGGTATAGGGATTGGCGTTGCTGCTGCGCTGGGCGTAGCGGCGGTTGCCAGTCTAAATGCGTTCGATCGCAGCCCGCAGTACGCTCAGGTGGTCTCAGCCACCCCGATTAAAGAATCGATTAAAACGCCGCGTCAGGAATGCCGTAACGTTGCGGTCACTCATCGACGCCCTGTTCAGGATGAAAACCGTATTGCGGGTTCTGTGCTTGGTGCCGTTGCGGGTGGTGTGATCGGCCATCAGTTCGGCGGTGGTCGCGGTAAAGACGTTGCGACCGTTGTCGGTGCCTTAGGTGGCGGCTATGCCGGTAACCAGGTGCAGGGCGCAATGCAGGATGGCGATACTTACACCACGACGCAGCAGCGCTGTAAAACGGTGTATGACAAATCAGAAAAAATGCTGGGGTACGATGTGACGTATAAGATTGGCGAGCAGAAGGGAAAAATCCGTATGGATAAAGATCCCGGCACCCAGATTCCACTGGATGGCAATGGCCAGCTGGTACTGAATAACAAGGTGTGAAGAAAGATGTGCTTTACATTCGGCTCCTCAATCGCTCAGGCTGAGGAGCCTTTTTTTGCTGTAATATCATTGTTATAGGTCGAATACGTTGCGCTGGCGCAGGAAGAGAAATCCTGTAATCAGTATTGAGATAAATGCAAACAGTACTGAACCACCACAGATAACCCAGAGACCAAATAACAATGTAATGACTATTAGCACCTTGAATAATGGTAATAGCAAAATCATTTTATTTTCCTTCCGTATGCGTTGGTTAACTTTTCTCTTATAAATGGCCGCTAATCATTAGCAGCGCAATTATCTTTGTTTAAGAGTAGCAAACGAGACGCGTTCCGAGAAAGGTTTAGCCTATTGTTAAATAGGCTAAATCTCATTTCTGGGGATATATCTTAGTTTTTCAATAATTCAGGCCACAGACGAAGCGTGGTGGCGGTGATGTTTTGCAGTTTTTCCAGAGTTGCCCCTTCACGGGCGCTAATCGACATGCCCTGAAGAATACAGCTTAAATACTGTGCCAGCCGTTCAGGGTTACAGTGTGCTGGGATCTCGCCCCGCTGTTGGCGATGGCGGAGAAACGTAGTCAGCGTCTCTTCCTGCATCGCATGGCGGGATTTCACGGTATTCGCGATCCCTTTTGAAGACGCCGCGAGCGTAGCGGAAGTATTGATCATAAAGCAGCCCGCCGGCGTGTCTTTGCTGGTAAAGCATGCCGCAACCGTCGCGAAGTAATCTTGCAATGCCTGCTCTACGGTTTTCTCTTCACAAAAAAGCTGGGCTTCATGCTTCGCCGCAAAACGGGCGATGTAGCGATCAAGTACAGCCCTGAACAGGCCTTCTTTATTGGTAAATTCTGCATAGAGCGTTGGGGCTTTAGCTCCCGTCGCTTCTACCAGATCGGACAGTGAAGTGGCTTCATAGCCATGCTGCCAGAATAATGTCATGGCCTTATCAAGCGCCGCATCCCTGTCGAACACCTTTGGTCGGCCACGGCTTTTCTTCGTGCAACTCGTTACGTCGGTTGTCATGGGCCGTTGTACCTCTAATGGTTTGTTGAATGACCATTATAAAAATAATAGCAACCCGCGACCAGCACTGATTTCGTTAAAATAAAATAATCATATGGGTATGAAATTTAAGGGATTTAAAATTAATTTAACGATCGTTATAAAATAATATTGACGTGTGATGCAGATCACATCTATCATTTACCTATCGATCGTTAAGTAAATAACTTACGACTTCCTGATACGTCTGTTTAAAGGTAAATACTCATGAAAAACGTTAAAACCCTCATCGCTGCCGCTGTTCTTAGTTCACTTTCTTTTGCAAGCTTCGCTGCGGTAGAAGTCCAGTCCGCTCCAGCCGATCAGCATAAAGTCGGTACCATTTCTGCTAACGCGGGTACCAACCTCGGCTCGCTGGAAGATCAGCTGGCGCAAAAAGCGGAACAAATGGGCGCGAAATCATTCCGTATCACATCGGTCACCGGTCCTAACACCCTTCACGGTACCGCTGTTATTTACAAATAAGTTTTGCACGACCCTCAGATATGCCACTGCAATAAAAACGCCCTGCTCAGTTGAGCAGGGCGTTTTTGTCTCAGCCGTTCTTAAAGGGATTGCTGAGCGGTTTTATGATGTTGCGTGACGTCGACTGGCATTCCTGAGCGAGCCTCCATGGCGCTTTCCATTACCACTCCATCAGCGCCAGCTTTGAAGGTTTGCATCGCAGCGGTAAGCGTAATAGGCAAAGTCTGCGGATCGTCGCCAAGGTTCTTGGACAGCGGTTGATGTATTTCCACCAGACGTTTTCCACCCGGCTCCTCAGAAACTTTAATCGGCGTATTGATGATGTTGACCTTCGTTCCCGGCGTAATGACGCGGAACAGCGCCTCGATATCGCCGTCGCGCAGGCGGATGCAGCCTGAACTCACGCGCATTCCGATGCCGAAATCAGCATTGGTTCCATGCAAAAGATAAACGCCACCGTAGGCTGCAAGGCGAATGGCGTGGTGGCCCATTGGGTTATCCGGACCGGCAGGCACCACGGCGGGTAAATCAATCCCCTGCGCTTTATAGCGGGCACGAATATTGGCGGTCGGTGTCCAGGTTGGATTGGCTCGTTTGTCTGATACGGTCGTCACCATCGTAGGCGTCAACGTGTCGCCACCTAACTGGCCAATGCCAATCGGATACACCGTCACTTCATTTTTACCCGGCGGATAATAATAGAGACGCAGTTCGGCCAGGTTAATCACCAGACCTTCGCGTGGCGCATCCGGCAGCAGGGTTTGCAGCGGAATAGTCAGCACACTACCTGCGCGCGGCACGTAGGGATCAACGCCCGGATTAGCCTGTAACAGTGCAAGGAAACCCACATTATATTTTTTTGCAATCGCTTCCAGCGACCCACCGTTATTTTCAACGACATGAAAACGGTTTTCGCCTACTAACCGGCTACCGGCAGGGGGAAGGGGCCAGGTATTGGCGCGAGCGGGAAGTGCAATCGCTACGCTTCCGACAAGCGCCAGGAGCGCTATCCAGTGTGTAAAACGCAGAGTCATCATTATCACCCATGTCCATATCAACAATAAGGTTATTGTTATATAAAGAGTTAATTGATAAGTATGATGGATGGACGTGTCGGGAAGTCGATGCCAATTGCAAAGAGTTTGTAAATTATGCTCAGACGAAATGGCCGGGCAAGCGAGAGCCGCCCGGCAATAACGCTACGCTATCGCGTTTTCTTCAAGTTGACGCATGAAGTTGCGAACCCATTCCATCCGCGTTTTGCGATCGGTGAGTTCCTGAGTGAATTTCAGGCGCGTCGGGCCATCCAGACGGAAATGCTGTGGTTGTTTTTGCAGCAGACCAATTAACCACATCGGGTCGACATGATTTTTCTCAGCGAACTCAATCATGCCGCCTTTATCGTTACCTTCCAGTTTACGAATGCCGAGCTTCTGCGCCTGTTGGCGAAGACGTGCAATATCGAGGAGGTTGCGCGCCGGATCCGGCAGCAGGCCGAAGCGATCGATAAGCTCAACTCTAAGCTCTTCCAGCTCAGTCTCTTTTTTAGCACTGGCAATACGCTTATAGAATGACAGGCGCGTGTTCACGTCCGGGATAAAATCATCCGGTAACAGGGAAGGCATACGCAGCTCAACTTCTGTTTGCTGGCTGGTGAGATCTTCCAGAGACGGTTCACGTCCGGCTTTCAGTGCATCAACGGCGTTTTCGAGCAGCTCCATGTACAGCGAAAAGCCGATGGTTTCCATCGATCCACTCTGATCTTCGCCCAGCAGTTCACCTGCTCCGCGGATCTCCAGATCGTGCGTCGCCAGCGCGAAGCCTGCACCCAGATCTTCCAGCGAGGCAATGGCCTCCAGACGCTTCTGCGCATCGGTGGTCATGGACTTTGGATGCGGGGTCATCAGCCAGGCGTAGGCCTGGTGATGCGAACGTCCCACGCGACCACGCAACTGGTGAAGCTGCGCCAGACCGAAGTGGTCCGCGCGTTCAATGATGATGGTATTCGCTGTCGGAATATCAATCCCGGTTTCGATAATCGTGGTGCACACCAGCACGTTGAAACGCTGGTGGTGGAAATCGTTCATCACTCGTTCAAGCTCGCGCTCGCGCATCTGCCCGTGACCGATGGCAATTCGCGCCTCGGGCACCAGCTCCGCAAGCTTATCGGCGGCTTTCTGGATGTTTTCAACATCGTTGAAAAGATAATAAACCTGACCGCCGCGCAGCACTTCACGAAGAATGGCCTCGCGAACCACCAGGCTGTCGTACTCGCGCACGAAGGTTTTTACCGCCAGACGACGTGCTGGCGGGGTGGCGATAATCGACAAATCGCGCATGCCGCTCATGGCCATGTTGAGCGTTCGCGGAATCGGCGTCGCAGTCAGCGTCAGGATATCCACGTCGGCACGCATCGCTTTAATGCGCTCTTTGTGACGCACGCCAAAGCGATGCTCTTCATCGACAATCAGTAAACCTAAATCTCGCCACTTCACGTCGCTTTGCAGCAGTTTGTGCGTGCCAATCAGAATATCGATTTTGCCTTGGCTGGCTTGCTCCAGGATCAGCGCCTGCTCTTTGGCGCTGCGAAAACGTGACAGCATCTCGATACGAACCGGCCAGTTCGCAAAGCGATCGCGGAAGTTATCGTAGTGCTGCTGGGCAAGCAGAGTGGTCGGCACCAGCACAGCAACCTGCTTATTATTTTCGACGGCGAGGAAGGTCGCGCGCATCGCCACTTCGGTTTTACCAAAGCCCACGTCACCACACACCAGGCGATCCATTGCCAGCGGCTGACACATATCGCTGAGCACGGCGTTAATGGCCTGAGCTTGATCCGGCGTGGTTTCGAACGGGAAGGTATCGCAGAACAGCTGATACTGTTCTTTATCATGCTTGAAGGCAAAGCCAGATTTTGCTGCGCGCTGGGCGTAAATATCCAGCAGCTCGGCGGCGACATCGCGGACTTTTTCTGCGGCTTTCTGCCGCGCGCGCGCCCAGACGTCTCCACCTAATCTGTGCAGCGGCGCGTTCTCTTCCGCACCGCCCGCATAGCGGCTGATCAGGTGCAGGGACGACACGGGAACATAGAGTTTCGCGTCGCCGGAATAAGTCAGCATCAGGTACTCGGCCTTAATGCCGCCCGTTTCCAGGGTCGTCATTCCCGCATAGCGTCCCACTCCGTGTTCAAGGTGGACAATCGGCTGACCTACGTGCAGCTCTGCCAGATTGCGGATAAGCGTGTCCGGGTTGATGGTGCGGCGGCTATCCTGACGGCGGCGCGCCACGCGCTCACCCAGCAGATCGCTCTCGCAAATCAATGCCCGGTTATTCAGCTCGTCAATAAAACCGTGCTCGGCAGCGCCAATCATCAGGTAGCGCCCGTTATCGGCCGCTTCGTCGAGACGTAAAATGCGTTTTGGCGACACTTTAATACGGCTCAGCAGTTCGCCAAGCGCCTCGCGGCGGCCTTCGCTCTCCACCGAGAAAATGACCGGACCGGTAAAGGACTCAAGGAACTTGCGCAGGTTATCCAGTGGCGATTTTTGCTGTGCCTGAACCGAGAGATCGGGCAGCTTGTGAAATGCCAGATTAGTATTCGCTGCTTTATCCGGCAGGTTTTCCGTTTTGAGCTGAATGCGCGGCCATTTTTTTAGCTCTGAAAATAGCGCATCGGTTCGCAGCCAAAGCTGCTCCGGTGGCAGCAACGGACGCATAGGATCCACGCCGCGATTCTCGTAACGGGCGCGGGTTTCATTCTCAAAACGGGTGGCGCTGGTTTCCAGATCGCCGGTATTCACAATCAGTGTTTTGGCCGGGAAATAGCTAAACAGGGCGGGAAGTGGCTCGTTAAAGAACAGCGGCTGCCAATACTCAATCCCGGCAGGGAGCGTACCTTTGCTCACCTGCTGATAAATATGTTCGGCATCCCGCTTCACATCGAACTTATCGCGCCACTGGCTGCGGAACAGTTCAATGGCAGTTTTATCGGTCGGGAACTCATGTGCCGGCAGCAAATTAATGGCTTCAACTTCTTCTAGCGTGCGCTGAGTGTCGGCGTCAAAGACGCGCAGACTGTCGATTTCATCATCGAAGAAATCGAGGCGGTATGGCCTGTCGCTACCCATCGGATAAAGATCCAGCAGTGCGCCGCGTGTGGCGTACTCGCCGTGCTCCATCACCTGATCAACATGGCGATAACCGGCGCTATCTAACTGCGAGCGTAGGGCGTCGCGAGACAAGCGCTGGCCTTTTTTCATCACCAGCGCGTGGCCGTGCAGATAACTGTGCGGGCAAACACGTTGCATCAGCGTATTGACCGGGACAATCAGCACACCGCGCTGCATGGAGGGCAGTTGATACAGCGTGGACAGGCGCGAGGAGATAATCTCCTGGTGCGGGGAGAAGCTGTCGTAAGGCAGCGTTTCCCAGTCGGCAAGATTGAACACCAGACTATCGGTAAACTGGCGAATTTCATCATGCAGACGCAGTGCATTTTGCATATCGGGGGCGACAAGCACCACCGGCCCTGGATGACGCTCCGCGATTTCCGCAACGAGCGTGGCGCAGGCTGCACCCGTCAGTTCACCTAGCTGGCGCTGGTCGCCCGCTTTGTCGGGCAGGGAATAACGATATTGTTCAGGCATGGCTATGTCAGGATCTCTTATGGATATACCAACAGTATTGGGGCATATCACTGATACGCAATGTCTTTATTATCCTCGATCGTTTTGTATTAGCAAACCGTAACCGCACGGAGCGTAACGTCGCCCCCAAAGTGGGGGCGAGAAGGGGGTTAACGCGTGGCCTGAACCGGCGCTAAACGGGCTGGGGGGGTGAAGAAAACGTCGCCAAACAATGCGCTGGAGACTTTGCGCGCGCCAAGCCCCACTAGCGTGCAAATCAGCAGGCTGACAAACGGATAGACCAGGATAAGCGTCAATTCTGCCCACACCGGCCACCAGGCGGCATTGAGTTCGCCGATCAAAAACAGGCTGAAGCACTCAATTAAAATTCGGTGCGTGGTGTAAATGGCTATCGTATTCGAACCGACCACGTTCAGCAGATTGTTAGGGCGCACGGCATAACGCTGCTCAACGCTGTAAAATAGCTTCATGATCAGCAAAATCGACAGCAGCGAAAGCAGCAGGGGAACGTTGGCAAACCACAGTACGATCGACATCAAACCAAAGGCGATGATCGGCAACCCGCTGCGACGAATGCTCATGCCCTTCATCCACTCCATCAACTGCGCGCCGTACCATGCGCCCAGGCTGTAGTAGATCATATTACGCACCACGCTGTTCATCCCCCACCACGGTAACGGCAGGAAGTTGATGGCAACACTTGCCAGCGCCAGGAGACCTAACATCGGCAGTTTCCAGCGGCTCAGCAATTTACACAGCGTAAAGTAGACCAGCAGGGCGTACAGATACCACAGGCTGGTACTGGCCGTGAGCATGCCGCGAATAAAGCCAGTGATGGAATCGGCGTATGCCGCGTTAGACGCAGTGGCTAACTCGCGATCGGGTGCCAGCCAGGCATTGATATGACTCAACGCTTGCCATTGCAATATACCCCATAGCACCAGCACCCAAAGAATGCCCCAGATCCTTTTATCCAGGCTCGTTCGCCAGCCAACTTCATCAATGTAGCGGCGGATCAAATAGCCAGAAATAAAGAAAAACACCGGCATACGAAACGGCGCGAGATAGAGATTGAAATAGACCCAGCATTTGGCGAGCAAGCCTGAGAGCGGGAGCTGTAGCCCGTCGAGGTGGGGATAGAAGGTGATCACCGAGTGATAAATGACCACCAGGCAGATGCAAAGCCCTTTTATCTGATTAATCCATAATGCTTTTTGTTTCATCGGTACCGGATACCTGTTTTGCCATAAACGAAACGTTGATCCTGGGCGAACCGGACGGGGATGTAATCAGTAAGAGTCTGTATCAGGACGTTTTTCAGAAAAGGTGGAGGGTACACTGCCGTTCCGTGCCCTCTATATTGGGATTAGTGTGATGATTTTTATTGTTTTTTCGGAACAGTCATTACCAAAGCTTACGGTTTCAGTCATTTACGCTTTACGGATTCGCTTATATACTCGTGGGTCTGCTATCAGCAACCAGACGGATTTCATGTATCAACCTGTCGCACTCTTTATAGGCTTACGCTACATGCGTGGGCGCGCCGCGGACCGCTTCGGTCGCTTTGTCTCCTGGCTTTCCACTATCGGTATTACGCTTGGCGTGATGGCGCTGGTCACGGTGCTTTCCGTGATGAATGGCTTCGAGCGCGAGCTGCAAAACAATATCCTGGGGCTGATGCCGCAGGCGGTCCTCTCATCTGCCAACGGCTCGATCAATCCGCAACAGCTGCCCGCAAGCGCAGTAAAACTGCAAGGTGTGAACCGTATTGCACCGCTGACCACTGGAGATGTGGTGCTGCAAAGCGCGCGCAGCGTTTCGGTGGGCGTGATGTTGGGTATCGACCCGGCGCAAAAAGATCCGCTAACGCCGTATCTGGTCAACGTTAAACAGACCGATCTTGAAGCGGGCAAGTACAACGTCATTCTGGGCGAGCAGCTTGCCGGACAACTGGGTGTCAATCGGGGCGATCAGCTGCGCGTGATGGTGCCGTCTGCCAGCCAGTTTACGCCGATGGGGCGTTTGCCGAGCCAGCGTCTGTTCAATGTGATTGGCACGTTTGCCGCCAATAGCGAAGTCGATGGTTATCAAATGCTGGTCAACATTCAGGATGCCTCGCGTCTGATGCGTTATCCACTGGGGAATATCAGCGGCTGGCGTTTATGGCTCAATGAACCCTTAAAAGTGGATGTGCTGAGCCAGCAAAAATTACCTGAGGGTACAAAATGGCAGGACTGGCGCGACCGCAAAGGCGAGCTGTTCCAGGCCGTGCGCATGGAAAAGAACATGATGGGCCTTCTGCTGAGCCTGATCGTGGCCGTTGCGGCGTTTAACATCATCACCTCTCTGGGGCTGATGGTGATGGAGAAGCAGGGCGAGGTGGCTATCCTGCAAACCCAGGGCCTGACGCCGCGCCAGATTATGGCGGTATTTATGGTGCAGGGAGCCAGTGCCGGGATTATCGGCGCGCTACTCGGCGCTGTGCTGGGGGCATTGCTTGCCAGCCAGTTAAATAATTTAATGCCGATCATCGGTATCCTGCTCGATGGCGCGGCGCTGCCGGTCGCGATTGAGCCGCTACAAGTTGTCGGTATTGCGCTGGTCGCGATGGCCATTGCGCTGCTTTCTACGCTTTATCCTTCATGGCGCGCTGCCGCCACTCAACCCGCTGAGGCTTTACGTTATGAATAAGATCCTGTTGCAATGCGACAACCTGTCCAAGCGCTATCAGGAAGGCAATGTGCAGACCGATGTTCTGCATGAGGTCAGTTTCAGCGTGGGCGAAGGTGAGATGATGGCGATTGTCGGCAGCTCCGGCTCCGGTAAAAGTACGCTGCTGCATCTGCTGGGCGGTCTGGATACGCCAACCGCTGGCGATGTCATTTTCTCCGGTACGCCTTTAAGCTCAATGTCTTCTACCGCAAAGGCCGAATTGCGTAACCGCGAGCTGGGCTTTATCTATCAGTTCCACCATTTGCTGCCGGACTTCACCGCACTGGAAAACGTGGCGATGCCGCTGCTGATCGGCAAAAAGAAACCGGCGGAGATTAACACTCGCGCCAGCGATATGCTCAAAGCGGTGGGCTTAGGCCATCGCGGTAATCACCGTCCTTCGGAGCTCTCCGGGGGCGAACGTCAGCGTGTGGCAATTGCCCGTGCATTGGTGAACAACCCGCGTCTGGTGCTGGCGGACGAACCGACCGGTAACCTGGATGCACGAAACGCCGACAGTATTTTCCAGCTGCTTGGCGAGCTGAACGCTTCTCAGGGCACGGCATTCCTGGTGGTAACGCACGATTTACAACTGGCGGGGCGGATGAGCCGTCAGCTTGAGATGCGTGACGGTCGTCTGACGGCGGAACTGACGCTGATGGGAGCCGAGTAATGACGTCACCGTTATCGTTACTCATCGGCTTACGCTTTAGCCGGGGCCGTCGTCGTGGCGGCATGGTGTCGCTGATTTCAATCATTTCTACCGTGGGTATTGCGCTGGGCGTGGCCGTTCTGATCGTGGGCCTTAGCGCCATGAACGGATTCGAGCGTGAGCTGAATAATCGTATTCTGGCCGTGGTGCCGCACGGTGAAATTGAACCCGTCAACCAGCCGTGGAAAAACTGGAACGAGGCGCTGACAAACGTAGAAAAGGTCCCGGGAATTGCCGCTGCCGCACCGTACATTAACTTCACTGGGCTGGTCGAAAGCGGGGCAAATCTGCGCGCCATTCAGGTCAAAGGCGTCAACCCCGAGCAGGAGGCGCGTTTGAGTGCGCTCCCGCAGTTTGTGCAGAATAACGCCTGGGCTGATTTCAAAGCGGGCGAGCAGCAAATTATTATCGGAAAAGGCGTTGCTGATGCGCTGAAGGTGAAGCAGGGCGACTGGGTTTCTATCATGATCCCAAATGCCAGTGCTGACCATAAACTTCAGCAGCCAAAACGGGTACGTTTACACGTCACCGGTATTTTGCAACTGAGCGGCCAGCTCGATCACAGCTTCGCGATGGTGCCGCTGGACGACGCGCGACAGTATCTGGATATGGGCAACAGCGTCACCGGTATTGCGATTAAGGTGAACGATGTCTTCAACGCCAATAAGCTGGTGCGTGACGCGGGTGAAGTGACTAACAGCTATGTTTACATCAAGAGCTGGATCGGCACCTACGGCTACATGTATCGCGATATTCAGATGATCCGCGCCATTATGTATCTGGCGATGGTACTGGTGATTGGCGTGGCCTGTTTCAACATCGTTTCCACGCTGGTGATGGCGGTGAAAGACAAGAGCGGCGACATTGCGGTACTGCGCACGTTAGGCGCGAAAGACGGTCTTATTCGTGCCATTTTCGTCTGGTACGGTCTGCTGGCGGGGCTGTTTGGCAGCCTGTGCGGCGTGGTGATTGGCGTGGTGGTTTCATTGCAACTGACGCCCATCATCAACGGAATTGAAAAGCTTATTGGTCACCAGTTCTTGTCGGGTGATATCTATTTTATTGACTTCCTGCCGTCTGAATTGCACTGGCTGGATGTTATTTATGTGCTGGTTACAGCACTTTTACTGAGTCTGCTGGCAAGCTGGTATCCGGCGCGTCGCGCTAGCCGAATTGATCCGGCGAGGGTATTGAGTGGCCAGTAATTACGTCATGACATAGCGGTCGTGAGGCCGCTATGTCAGAAAGAGGAATGCATATGTATTATGGATTTGATATTGGCGGCACCAAAATTGCGCTCGGCGCGTTTGATGAAAATCTCAAACTTCAGTGGGAAACTCGCGTTCCCACGCCGCGCGAAAGCTACGACGAATTTTTAACAGCCATTACCACGCTTGTTGCACAAGCGGATGCCCGCTTCGGCGTGAAGGGTACGGTCGGCATTGGCATTCCCGGCATGCCGGAAACCGACGACGGCACGCTGTACGCCGCCAACGTCCCCGCTGCCAGCGGCAAGCCCCTTCGTGCGGATCTCTCCGCGCTGCTTGAGCGCGACGTGCGCCTCGATAACGATGCTAACTGTTTTGCCCTCTCAGAAGCCTGGGACGACGAGTTTCGCCACTATCCGCTGGTGATGGGGCTTATTCTCGGTACGGGCGTAGGCGGCGGTATTATTGTGAACGGCAAACCCATTACCGGGCGCAGTTATATTACCGGCGAATTTGGTCATATTCGTCTACCGGTGGATGCACTTGAGGTTGTTGGACGCGATTTTCCGTTGATGCGATGCGGTTGTGGGCAGCATGGTTGCATTGAGAATTATCTCTCTGGCCGTGGGTTTGCATGGCTTTACGAACACTTCTATCATCAAAAACTTGAGGCACCGCAAATCATCACGTTGTGGGAACAGGGCGATGAGCTGGCACGAGAGCACGTCGAACGCTATCTCGATCTGCTGGCGGTGTGTTTAGGTAATATTCTGACCATTGTCGATCCCGATTTATTGGTGATCGGCGGTGGGTTATCGAACTTTACGGCGATTACGGAACAGCTGTCCGGGCGTTTGCCTCGACATTTGTTGCCGGTCGCTCGCGTACCGCGTATAGAACGTGCGCGTCATGGGGATGCTGGGGGAATGCGTGGTGCGGCCTTCCTTCATCTCACCCGCTAACAATAAGAGGTGACTATGCTGTCGCGTCGGTTAGGTCGACTGGGCCGTTTTCGCAAAACTAAACGCCGCCTGCGTGAACGTTTACGCCAGCGGATATTTTTCAGAGACAGGGTGATGCCAGAAGGGATGGAAAAACCAAGAGTGGTCGTTCTGACAGGCGCGGGAATTTCTGCGGAGTCCGGCATTCGCACCTTCCGGGCGGCGGACGGTCTGTGGGAAGAACACCGTGTGGAAGATGTCGCGACGCCAGAAGGCTTTGCGCGTAATCCCGAGCTGGTACAGTCGTTTTACAACGCGCGTCGCCGCCAGCTACAGTCACCTGAAATTGAGCCGAACGCCGCACATCTTGCGCTGGCAAAGCTTGAGCAAGAGCTGGGCGACCGTTTCCTGCTGGTGACGCAGAATATCGACAACCTGCACGAGCGTGCCGGGAACCGCAATGTCATCCATATGCACGGCGAACTGCTGAAAGTACGCTGTGCGTGGAGCGGGCAGGTGCTGGACTGGACCGGCGATATCACCGCGGATGACAAGTGTCACTGCTGTCAGTTCCCGTCGCCGCTGCGCCCGCACGTGGTCTGGTTTGGCGAAATGCCGCTGGGTATGGATGATATCTACGGTGCGCTGGCGATGGCTGACGTGTTTATCGCGATTGGCACCTCCGGGCATGTCTATCCGGCCGCTGGTTTCGTGCACGAGGCGAAGCTGCACGGCGCGCATACGGTTGAACTCAACCTTGAACCCAGCCAGGTTGGCAGTGAATTTGAAGAGAAGCAGTACGGTCTGGCGAGTGAAGTGGTGCCGGAGTTTGTCGAGAAACTGCTGAAAGGGCTTTAAGAAGGTGGCTCACAGGCCGGGCGGCATGTTTGTTTGCCCGGCCTGTGAACAGTGAACGGATTAACGTCCTGCTTTTAATTTCTGATAATACTCTTCGTAAAGACGGCTCGCGTCACCTACATCGTTCTGCCATTCACCTTTCTTCACGGTTTCTGCATCGGGGTACAGCGACTTATCGTTCGCTACTTCCGGGCTGAGCAACTTACGCGCTGCCAGATTTGGCGTTGGATAGCCGATGGTTTCTGCTACCTGTTTCGCCACGTCCGGGCGCAGCAGGAAGTTCATCAGTTTTAACGCGCCATCGACGTTTTTAGCGTTGGAAGGAATCGCCAGGCTGTCCATCCAGAAGATCCCGCCTTCTTTAGGCCACACAACTTGCAGCGGCGTACCTGCCTGACGTGCGACATAAGCTGAACCATTCCACACCATTCCCAGATTAACTTCGCCTTCCATATACGGGTTTGCCGGGTTATCGGAGTTAAACGCCGCCACGTTCGGCATCAGCTTCTTCAGCTCATTGTATGCCGCTTCAATTTCTTTCGGATCGGTGGTATTGCCGGAATAACCTAGCTTACGCAGCGCCATCTGGAACACTTCGCGCGCGTCGTCGGTTAACAGCAGGCTGCCTTTATATTCCGGCTTCCACAGATCGGCCCAGCTGGTGACCGATGTCGGGTCAATCTCATCGCTGTTCACCCCAATCGCCGTCGCACCCCAAATGTAGGGGATAGAGTAGTCGTTATTGGGGTCGAACGGCTTGTTCAGCATTTCTGGATCGAGGTTATTGAAGTGGGTCAGCTTCGTTTTATCGATCTTCTGAATCATCCCCTCTTTGCGCATTTTATCGACGAAATAGGTGGAAGGCACCACCAGATCGTAGGCACCGTCTTTGTAGGTTTTGAGCTTGGCGTACATGGTTTCGTTCGACTCGTAGGTCGAATAAATCACCTTAATACCGGTCTCTT
>JALCNW010000073.1 GCA_022649305.1 Enterobacter sp. | reverse complement strand
TTCTTCATCTTTAATCAGCACGGCCACTGAGCCTTTCACGATGTAATATAACGTTTCCGCTTTTTCACCCTGGTGAATCAGCGTGCTCTTCGATGGGTACTTATGAATATGGCAATGAGACAAGAACCATTCGAGTGTCGGGTCTGTTTGCGGTTTGCCAAGCACCATGCGCTGTTATCCTCTGTTATAAGCTGTCACCAGAGTCATAAGTTGCATCCTGACTCTGGGGTTGCAATCGAATTCTTACCCGTACCTGGGATTTGGCTGTCACAAATATTTGCAGCCAGTAAAGTTTGATGTCCTCTGCATACATGTGTAACGTCAATGTATTACTGTAGCATCGAGACTGTTTTAGCATAGCTTTTGCCGCGTGTCTCCTGGTGTCTCGCTTCAGCATGATGCAGGTCGCCTTCCAATGAGAGAATTGTCACGCACACCTAATCTGTACGAAAAAATGCAACTTCGGAGTGAATAAAATGCAAGCGCGCGTGAAATGGGTTGAAGGTTTAACGTTCCTCGGCGAATCCGCTTCAGGACACCAAATTTTGATGGACGGTAACTCCGGTGATAAAGCCCCTAGCCCGATGGAAGTGGTGCTGATGGCCGCTGGCGGATGCAGCGCGATCGACGTGGTGTCTATTTTACAAAAAGGCCGTCTTGCGGTGACTGACTGTGAAGTTAAGTTGACATCAGAGCGCCGCGAAGAAGCGCCGCGTCTGTTTACGCATATTAATCTGCATTTCATCGTGACCGGCAAAGAGCTGAAAGACGCAGCGGTCTCTCGTGCGGTTGACCTGTCAGCGGAGAAGTATTGCTCCGTGGCACTGATGCTGGAAAAAGCGGTGAAGATTACGCATTCGTATGAAGTGATCGAGGCGTAAAAATACGCCCGGTGGCGCTGTCCACAGCGCCGCCGGGCATAAAACGTTATGCGATCTGCTTGCCTTCCATCAGTCGCTGTACCAGCGGCATCATGATTAACTCCATCGCCAGACCCATCTTCCCGCCAGGTACCACCAGCGTATTAATGTGTGAAATAAACGAGCCTTGCAGCATCGCCAGCAGCCACGGGTAATCGATATCTTCCAGATTGCGGAAATGAATCACCACAAAGCTCTCGTCCAGTGACGGAATCGTTTTGGCCGCAAACGGGTTGGAGGTATCAACCGTTGGAACGCGCTGAAAGTTGATATGCGTGCGCGAGAACTGTGGGGTCAGAAAGTTGATGTAATCTTCCATAGAACGCACGACCGAATCCATTACCGCCTCGCGCGAATGGCCGCGCTCGCTGGTGTCGCGCGTGAGCTTTTGGATCCACTCGAGATTCACAATTGGCACCACGCCGACCAGCAAATCCACGTGTCGCGCCACGTCCTGATGGGGCGTCACCACACCGCCGTGTAGCCCTTCATAGAACAGCACGTCGGTCGGTTCCGGCAGCGGCTGCCACGGAGTAAACGTGCCAGGAAGCTGGTTCCACGGCACGGCTTCATCGTAGGTGTGCAGATATTTGCGCGACTGCCCTGTTCCGGTTAACCCATATTCCGCGAAGGTTTGTTCCAGCAGACCAAAGTCGTTGGCATCGGGGCCAAAATAACTGATGTGCTTGCCTAAATCGCGGGCCTTGCGAATGGCCATGTCCATTTCAGGGCGGGTAAAACGATGAAAGCTGTCGCCTTCGACTTCTGCCGCCCGTAAATTGAGCTGAGCGAAAATCTTACGAAAAGCGAGGCTGGTGGTGGTGGTTCCCGCACCACTCGATCCCGTGACGGCAATAACCGGATGTCTGGCGGACATAGCAACTCCCTGACTGGAAAGATGAAGCAATCAACCGCGAAACTGATTGCGGGGCATGATGTTGACCGTTTCGTGCAGTTCAGACCACACCAGCAACACCTCGCCGTTTTGTAGCTGCCGTTTCACATCGGCGACCTTTTGTTCAAGCGAACGTTCATGTTCACCATAATCGGTGCCTTCGCGTAATACAAAGCTTTCGATCAGGCTATCCAGCGTTTCGGGAGCCAGATCCTGCCAGGGAATCATCATCGTATTTTTTCCAGAAAGGGGGTTAACCAGTCGGGGATGCGCGCTTCCAGCCACATTTTAGGGCGTGTTAACGTGCCGCCGATAAAGCCAACGTGACCGCCATGTTCGGTGAGCTGATACTGCACGTTAGCGGGCAGATGCTCCGGTGCCGGAATGGAGTGATGATCCATAAAGGGATCGTCTTTCGCATGAATAATCAGCGTCGGCTTGGTTATCTGATTCAGCAGCGGCATGGCGCTGCACTGACGGTAATAGTCTAGCGCATCGGCAAAGCCGTGGATCTTCGACGTGATCAAATCGTCAAACTCGCGCAGACGTCGCATGCGTTTTAGCTGTTGCAGACTGATCGGTAGCGTATCCGGATAGGCTTTGAGCTTACGGGCGGCGTTGGCTTTCAGGAGATTGAGCAGATAGCGCTGATAGACCCGTGAAAAGCCTTTTTCCATATGGTAGCTGCACTGTTCGAGCATAAAGGGTGCCGAGACGATCACCGCTGCATCCAGCGGAACGTTGTCGATTTCTTTTGCCAGCAGGCAGGCGAGCATGTTGCCGCCCAATGAATACCCTACCGCTGCGGTCGGTGCAGGGCCATAGGTCTGCGCTAACCAGTGCAGGAACCAGGTGCCATCTTCGGTTTCACCCGAATGGTAAATACGCTTCTGGCGGTTAGGTTCACCGCTGCATCCGCGAAAATGCATCACCACACCCAGCCAGCCGCGTGCTTTTGCCGCATGGATCAAACCATGCGCATACGGGCTGTGCAGGCTGCCTTCCAGGCCATGAAAGACCACCAGGCGCGGCTTGTATTTGGCCTGTTCGGGATCTTCGCTCCAGGCGAGATCCACAAAGTCGTCATCCGGCAGATCAAGGCGCTGCCAGTGCGGTGTAAATTGCAGTTTGCGACGAAGTAATCGTGGCAGCATGGTTTGCAGATGCGGATTCGCCACGCCGCGCATGGGAATAAATTCAGCGCTCTGTTCACACGCGATGTCGAAGTCCGACGGGATAATTTGAGTCATAACGTTGTGATGTCAATTCTTATCAGTTTCTACTATACCTGCCGAAGTGTACCCCGTTTAGCCTGTTTTTCCGAAACGTGAACTGATCTTGATCACAAAGTTTTACAACGATTGTTACTCTCAGGCTAATGATTCACCTCTACGCTTAATTGATGCCTTTCTCACCAGAGCGCACACTTTACTCAGCGTTAAGCAAATCAAAATGATGTGCTGAATCAGGAGGTTAATAATGTTAACTGGGCAAACACCCACCCGGGTCTGGAACACGCGACGCACTGAGAAAGCGCGCCGTCTGGCTTCTGTCCCGGTGCAAGGCAAGGTCCTGCCAACCGGCGATCTTGTCGCCATGCTGGAAAAACTGATCGCCCCAGGCGACAAAGTCGTGCTGGAAGGTAACAACCAGAAGCAGGCAGATTTTCTTTCTCGCATGCTGGCCGAAGTGAATCCGCAAATCGTTCACGACCTGCATATGATTATGCCGAGCGTCGGTCGTAGCGAACATCTTGATATCTTTGAAAAGGGCATCGCCCGTAAGCTTGATTTCTCTTTCTCCGGCACGCAAAGCCTGCGCATCTCGCAGTTGCTGGAAGACGGTCAACTCGAAATCGGCGCTATCCACACCTATATCGAACTCTATTCTCGTCTGTACGTTGACCTCTCGCCGAATGTGGCGCTGATTGCTGGCTTTAAGGCCGACCGCAAAGGCAACCTGTACACCGGTGCCAGCACCGAAGACACCCCTGCGCTGGTGGAGGCCGCCGCATTCCATGACGGGATCGTCATCGCGCAGGTAAATGAGCTGGTCGACGATGAATGTGACCTGCCGCGTGTGGATATCCCCGGCTCCTGGATTGACTACGTGGTGGTCGCAGACAAGCCGTTCTTTATCGAACCGCTGTTCACCCGCGACCCGCGTCTGATCAAGCAAGAACATATCCTGATGGCGATGATGGCGATTAAAGGCATCTACGCGGAACATCAGGTGCAGTCTCTTAACCACGGCATCGGTTTTAACACCGCCGCCATCGAGCTGCTGCTGCCCACCTACGGCGAACAGCTTGGCCTGAAAGGCAAAATCTGTAAGCACTGGACCCTGAACCCGCATCCGACGCTGATCCCGGCGATTGAAAGCGGTTGGGTGGAAAGCGTGCACTGCTTCGGCGGTGAGCTGGGGATGGAAGAGTACATCCGCGCCCGTCCGGACGTGTTCTTTACCGGTGCCGACGGCTCGATGCGATCTAACCGCGCGTTCTGCCAACTGGCAGGCCAGTACGCGGTAGACATGTTTATCGGCTCCACGCTTCAGGTGGACGGTGATGCCAACTCTTCAACCGTCACACGCGGTCGTCTGTCTGGTTTCGGCGGTGCGCCAAATATGGGCCACGATCCGCACGGTCGTCGTCATGCGACCCCGGCCTGGCTGAACATGAAAACCGAACCAGACCCGATGCAGCGCGGTAAAAAGCTGGTGGTGCAGATGGTTGAAACCTTCCAGGCGGGCGTGAAACCGACCTTCGTCGAAACACTGGATGCCGTTGAAGTAGCGAAATCCTCCGGGATGCCGCTGGCGCCGGTCATGATTTACGGCGATGACGTTACCCACGTATTGACTGAAGAAGGTATCGCTTACCTCTATCGTGCCGAAAGCCTGGAAGAACGCCGTGCGATGGTTGCGGCGGTTGCGGGTATCACCGATATCGGCCTGGGCGTTGACGCCAAACGCGTCGCGGCGCTGCGTCAAAGCGGCAAAGTCGTGTATCCGGAAGATATGGGTATTCGCCGCACTGACGCTACGCGTTCTCTGCTGGCAGCCGGTAGCGTGTCGGATCTGGTGGATTGGTCTGGCGGTCTTTATAACCCACCTGCCAAATTCCGGAGCTGGTAATGAAACTTCTGCCCCAGATTCAGGTTGAAGGCGGTGCCGAATGGCTGGCGCGAACCGCCACGCAGTGTCTGATTGACGAAGCACGATTAAGCCCGAAACCCGGTCTGGTGGACAGTCGGGGGAACGGTGCGCATCACGATCTCACGCTCGCGTTAATGGAGTGTTCCGCGCACAGCCTGACCCCCACTTTCCAGGCGCTGGCGCAGCAAAGCTGGCAGCGTCCGGCAGATATTGCCCTCAGACAAACCGTAGGGCGGCTCGGTCGCGAGGGCGAGCAGCAGATGATGGCGGCCACGCAGGGCGTGAACACGCATCGCGGCGCGATTTGGGCGCTGGGATTGCTGGTGAGCGCGGTGGCCATGCTGGGCGGTGAAGCCAAAGCCGACGCGGTGGCTAAAACCGCCGCTCAGCTTGCCACGCTGCCCGACGATGCGGCACCGAAAGTGTTCAGTAAAGGGCTTCGTGCCACTCATCGCTATCGTGTTCCCGGTGCGCGCGAAGAAGCTCAACAGGCGTTTCCGCACATTTTACAGCGGGCATTGCCGCAGCTTCGCTTGAGCCGGTTAAACGGCAGCAGTGAAGCGCACTGCCGGCTCGATGCGCTGATGGCCATTATGACCTCGCTCACCGACACCTGTGTGCTGTCTCGCGCCGGGATGGAAGGGCTGGACGCCATGCAGGACGGCGCTCGTGCCGTACTCGACGCTGGTGGTTGCGCTCACCCTGACGGGCAGCGGGCGTTGGCAGCGCTCGATCGCCATATGCTGGCACTGAACGCGTCGCCCGGCGGTGCCGCTGATTTGCTCGCTGCCACGCTTTTCCTTGACCGCATCGACACGCCTTATTCACAGCATTAAGAGGATGTTATGGAAAAAATTACATTAACTCTGCCCGCCAGCCGCACGTTAAGCGGTAAAGCGCTGGCAGGGGTCGTCGGTTCCGGGGATATGGAGGTGTTATTCACCGCCGACCAGAGCCAGACGTTAACTATCGAAATCACCACTTCTGTCGACAACAGCCGTAGCCGCTGGGAAGCGCTGTTCAATCGTCTGCAAACCGTGAGCAGCCTGCCTGCCGGTACGCTGACGATCCACGATTTCGGCGCAACGCCCGGTGTGGCGCGCATTCGTATCGAACAGGTATTTGAAGAGGTGAGCTATGCGTGATGATCGCAGTTTTATCGAATTAAAAGCGCGTCAACGTGCCCACGCGCTGCTGGACGACGGCAGCTATCGCGAATTGCTGGACCCGTTTGAAGGCATCACCTCTCCGTGGCTGGCGGCGCAAGGTATCGTGCCGCAGGCGGATGACGGCATGGTGGTCGCCAAAGGCACCATCAACGGTCAACCGGCGGTGGTTGTCGCCATTGAAGGGGCATTCCAGGGTGGCAGCATGGGCGAAGTGTCCGGTGCCAAAATGGCGGCCGCGCTGGAGTTGGCAGCAGAAGATAACCGCAACGGCATCCCGACTCAGGCGGTGTTGTGCCTCGAAACCGGCGGCGTGCGTTTACAGGAAGCGAACCTCGGTCTGGCGGCGATTGCTGATATTCATGCAGCGATTGTTGATCTGCGCCGTTACACCCCTGTGGTCGGCATTGTGGCGGGAACCGTGGGCTGCTTCGGCGGGATGTCTATTGCCGCCGCATTGTGCAGCTATTTGATTGTCACCCGCGAAGCACGCCTCGGTCTGAACGGCCCGCAGGTTATTGAACAGGAAGCGGGAATTGAAGAGTACGACTCCCGCGACCGTCCGTTTATCTGGAGCATGACCGGGGGCGAGATTCGCGCTCAGAGCGGACTGGTGGATGCGCTGGTCGGTGACGGCGTGAATGCGGTGAAACAAGGCATGAATGACGCGATTACGAAAGGCGTTCCGGCTAAACATCGCACCGATAACTACGACTGGTATCTGGATCGTCTGTCGAATTTCGACACACGCAAACAGGCTGATACCGAACAAATTCACGCGCTTTTTGCCCGGGAGGTGAAATGATGACTCGCTCAGTTAGCCGTGGGGAATTATGGCTCGACACCCTTGCCCCTCATGCAAAACGTCTTGAAGGTTTATGCCCGTCGGTGCAGGCCGCAGATGGCGCAATCAACGGTGAAACGGTGCGTTTTATCGCCGTGGTACCCGATGCCAACAACCACTTCCCGCGTGCTGCGCAGGGCGAGGTAGGGCTGCTTGAAGGCTGGACACTCGCGAAAGTCGTGAGTGAAACCGTTGCCGCCGATGCCGATAAAGCCGTGAAGCGCCCGATTGTGGCGGTCATTGATGTGCCAAGCCAGGCGTACGGTCGCCGTGAAGAAGCGTTTGGTATTCATCAGGCGTTGGCCGGTGCAGCAGCGGCGTATGCCAACGCACGTCTGGCGGGGCATCCGGTGATTGGGCTTATCGTCGGCAAAGCCATGTCTGGTGCGTTTCTGGCGCACGGTTATCAGGCCAACCGTCTGATTGCCTTCAACGATAAGGGCGTATTGATTCATGCGATGGGCAAAGAATCCGCCGCGCGCATCACCCTGCGTACCGTCGAGGCGCTGGAAAAACTAGCGGCAACGATCCCGCCAATGGCCTACGACATCAGCAACTATGCCACGCTGGGGCTGCTCGAAAACCTGCTGGATATCAGCAATCCTGATGCCCCATCCGCCAACGATTTGGCGCAGGTGGAAACCACACTGCAACAAGCCATCCACGACGCACGTCAGGACACCACACTCAAAAATCGCCTGGGTGCTGACAACCGCCGCAGCTCTGCTCTCGTTCGCGAACGCATGCGAGCAAGCTGGTAAATAAAAAAGACCTGCCAGATGGATATCCCCGTGGGCGCAATCGCTGCGCCCACGCGGGAATGTGCATCCTGAAAAATAATAATCATCGCGCCAGTGCTAAACGTTTTTCTATTTAATACAGGTGATTTATGACTTACGTAATTGTTCATGCTCTTGCACCGATTTTTATCATCATGCTGCTGGGATTCTGGGCCGGTAAAGCAAAGATGGTCGATAACAAAAATGTTTCCCTGCTTAATATTTTCGTGATGGATTTTGCACTGCCCGCCGCCTTGTTTAGCGCGACGGTACAAACGGCGTGGTCAGGGATTGTGGCTCAGTCGCCGCTGATTCTGGTGCTGACGCTGGCGATGTGGGTTACCTACGCCGCCATTTACTTCACAGCGACTAAGGTCTTTAAGAAATCACCGCAGGATGCGGCGGTACTGACGCTGACCGTCGCGCTGCCAAACTATGCGGCGCTCGGTTTGCCCATTCTGGGCAGCGTGTTGGATGAAGGCTCTGCGACGTCACTTTCCGTGGCGGTGTCTATTGCCTGTGGTTCTGTGCTGATGACTCCGTTCTGCCTGCTGATTCTGGAACGTGAAAAAGCGCGTGCAGATGGCGGGAACAGTGGCTCTACGCTGGCGATGCTGCCGGTATTGATGTGGCGTTCGATTAAAAAACCGATTGTGATGGGCCCGCTGTTGGGGGTGATTCTGTCTGCCATCGGCATCAAAATGCCGGAGCTGGTGCTGGCGGCTATTAAACCGCTGGGTCTGGCGGCGACGGCGGCCGCGCTGTTCCTGACCGGCGTGATTCTGTCGGCCCGTAAGCTACAGATCAATACCATGGTCATCAGCGCCACGATCACCAAGCTGCTGATCCAGCCTGCGATCGCATGGGGTATTGTGCTGATTTTCGGTCTGCACGGCTCAGTGGCGATTACCGCGATCCTGATGATTGCGCTGTCTGCGGGTTTCTTCGGTGTGGTCTTCGGCAACCGTTTTGGCGTGCAGTCGCCTGATGCAGAAGCGGTGCTGCTGTTAAGCTCGGTCCTGTGTATCCTGTCGCTACCGCTGTTTATCTCGCTGACTTCAGGAATGTAATCATGACCACAACATTACGCCCACACGATCTTATCTGGCTCAACGCACGCGACGCGCTGGAAGATATTACTGAATCCTGGGTAGATAGCGCGTGGCATACCGGCCTGCCGGTGGTGGTGCGGCGTGATGTTGATAGTACAGGGCGTATCCCCGTCGGCGTGCGTGGCCTTCGTCGCGACCAGCGTGCGGCGGGGTGGGTGAATGCCGCGAACGTGACGCGGGTGGTTTCCCCTGAAGATCTTCACCTACTGGCCGATCTGCTGCGCTCACCCTTTATCACCCAGCCGCCGGTTCAGGTGGCGCTACAGCTTGCCCAGCAGGCGTGGCCGTGGGGGTGGGGAGTGACCGGAAGCACGGGCTATGCCCTGGCGACCGGTATTCCGGTTATTCATGCCGATAGCGACCTCGACCTGGTGATTCGCGCCCCGGAGCCGCTTTTACCTGACGCCTTTAACCTCTGGCAGGCTCAGCTTGGTAGCGCGCTGTGCCGCGCCGATACGCAGGTCGAGACGCCAGAAGGGGGGTTCGCACTGGCAGAGTGGCTACGCGACGGGAAAACATTACTGAAAACGAGCCGTGGGCCGCGTCTGGTGGCCGACCCGTGGTACAGGGAGGCGTAATGAAAATTCTGTTTACCTTTCCAGGACAGGGGACGCAGCATGCGGGCATGCTGAACGATCTGCCGGGAACGGTGATGGCGCTGGCGCGAGAAGTGCTTGGTGCAGAAGTCGATCTGCTGGATTCACCTGAATCTTTACAGCATACCCGCGCGGTACAGCTCTCACTGTTAATTGCCGGGGTGGCCTGGGCGCGTGAGCTTGTGCGGCGTGGTGTTTCGCCGGATATCGTCAGCGGGCTGTCCATCGGCGCATATCCCGCGGCTGTCATAGCCGGGGCGCTGGATTTTACCGATGCACTCAGCTTGGTTGCTCTACGTGGTGATCTCATGGAGCAGGCCTATCCGCACGGCTACGGCCTGACGGCAATCATGGGGCTGACGCTGACGCAGGTTGAAAACCTGATTGCAGGCACTGGCACCTACGTTGCGAATCTCAATGCTGAAACGCAAATAGTGATCGCCGGGACTGACGAGAGTATGGCGCAGGTGGCGACGCGGGCGCTGGAAAGAGGGGCAAGTAAAGCGCGCAGATTAGCCGTCAGCGTGCCGTCGCACTGCGAGCTGCTGGCACAACCGGCGCAAAAGCTGGCTGAGGCGTTTAGCCACGTCACGCTCTCTCGCCCACGCTGCGCGTATCTCAGCGGCAGCACTGGACGTGTTTTATGGCAGCCGGAAAAAATTGCCGATGATCTGGCAATGAACATGGCGCGCACGGTGCGCTGGCAGGAGGCGGTGATTTCCGCCAACGAGCGCGAAGCGCGGCTGGCGATAGAGATGCCACCCGGCGGGGTGTTGACGTGTCTGACGCGACAGGCCGCATGGGAAGGTGAATCGATTTCACTGGAACGCAGTGGAGTGGACGTGGCGGTACATCTGGCGAAGCGCCTTAAGGCGTAATGTTTTGCTCCAGGCTGCGGGCATACATCCGCCCCTCGGCGGCCAGTGCGCGCAGGCTGGGATCCTGCTCGCGGTTACGGGCAAAGACAATGGCGATCAACTGCTGCATTTGATACGGCTGCGCCAGCTTCAGTAACTGCACGGAGTTTTCGTAAACCTTTTTCATTCTGCCCGGCATCAGCGTAAAGCCCACGCCCGCCTGGACCAGACTTAGCATCGAGAAAATATCATTCACTCGCGTCACAATCTCAGGCTCGAAACCTGCGATATGGAACGCCTCCTGAAAGCCTGCGTAGGTGGCAAATCCTTCCGCCAGGGAGACAAACTTCTGATCTCTGTAGTCGCGTAAATCGGCCAGGCCGCCGCTGTTGAGCTTGGCCGAGGCGGGGGCGGCAAGAAAGATGTCGTCATGGAACAGCGGTAAGACTTCAAGGCTATTGCGATCGATATCGCTCTCGGAGATGGAAATCAGAATCGCGTCCAGCGAACCTTCATCCAGCAGATGTAGCAGGGTTTCGTTGGAGCCCATCGTCAGATCCATTTCCAGATCCGGTCTACGCAGCTTCATGCCCATAATCAGACGCGGCACCGTTTCCATCGTTAGCGAGTAGAGCGTACCGACACGCAAGCGCCCCTGCCCGATACCGGCGATTTTACGCGCCTCATCCAGACCGCGATCCATCACCTGCATCACTTCCTGGCAATATTCCAGCAGCGTCCAGGCGGAGGGCAATGCAATCAGATTGCGGCCCTTATGGGTGAACAGCGGGCAGCGGACGTTTTCTTCCAGAGTGTGCAGGGCGCGATGCACGCTCACACCGCTAAGGCCTAATGCCTCGGCGGTGCGCGCGATATTGCCCTTGTCCATGAAGGTCATGAATATGCTGAGCTTGCGAAAAGTGATTTCGCTGGTGATATCGATACTCATAACCCTCCCGGTGCGTTAATCGCTTTGCAGCATCTCTTCCAGCTGTTCCTGCGCGTCCAGCCAGGCCATTTCGCAATCCTCAAGACCCGATTTGGCTTTTGCCTGAATTTGCAGACACTCGGTCAGCTCGGCTTTGCGCGTCTGGTCGTAAAGCTCGCTGTCGCCGAGCTTCTCTTCAACGGTGGCCAACTGATTCTGGAACTTCTCCATCTCTTTTTCGAGACGGGTAATTTCTTTACGCAAAGGCTGTGTTTGGGTGCGCAGTTCCGCTTCGCGACGCTTTTGATCTTTACGTGATTGCGCACTGTTGGCGTTATCTCGTGCGTCGTCAGCGGGCTGGTTTTCCTGCTTTTGCACGTCGGTCAGCCACTGCTGGTAGTCTTCCAGATCGCCGTCGAAAGGTTCGACTTTGCCGTCGTGGACCAGGTAGAGATCGTCGGTCGTCGAGCGGATCAGGTGACGATCGTGAGAGACCACCACCAGCGCACCTTCAAACTCAATCAACGCTTCGGTCAGCGCCTGACGCATGTCGAGATCCAGGTGGTTGGTGGGTTCATCAAGCAGCAGCAGGTTTGGACGCTGCCAGACGATCAATGCCAGGACCAGACGCGCTTTTTCACCACCGGAGAAGCGCTCGGTGTTTTCCGTTACTTTATCGCCCTGGAAGCCAAAGCCGCCGAGATAGTCGCGAAGCTTCTGCTCCATCTCCTGCGGAGCAAGTCGCGCCATGTGCTGAATAGGCGATTCATCTGCGCGTAAAAATTCCAGCTGATGCTGGGCGAAGTAGCCAAGCTTAATGCCCTTTGCCAGACCGATATCGCCGCTTACCGGATTAAGCTCACCCGCCAGCAGTTTGATTAGCGTGGATTTACCGGCACCGTTGCGCCCAAGTAGACCGATGCGGGAACCCGGTACCAGATTGAGCTTGATGGAATCCAGAATGATTCGATCGCCGTAGCCCGCGCTGACCTTTTCCATCTTCAATAGCGGGTTCGGCAGGCTTTCGGGCTGACGGAAGCTAAACTGGAACGGGTTGTCCACGTGCGCAGGAGCAATCATCTCCATGCGTTCCAGCATCTTCACGCGGCTCTGCGCCTGCTTGGCTTTTGAGGCCTTTGCTTTGAAGCGTTCGACAAAGCTTTGCAGATGCGCCACGCGCTGCTGCTGGCTTTCGTACATCGCCTGTTGCTGAGAAAGTCGGGTGGCGCGCTGACGTTCGAAAGAACTGTAGTTGCCAGTATATTCGAACAGTGATTCCTGTTCGATATGGATAATTTTATCCACCACCGGATCGAGGAAGTCGCGGTCATGGGAAATCAGTATCAAGGTGCCCTGATAGCTTTTCAGCCATTTTTCCAGCCAGATAACCGCGTCGAGATCGAGGTGGTTTGTTGGTTCATCGAGCAGCAGTAAATCTGAACGGCACACCAGCGCCTGTGCCAGGTTAAGGCGCATACGCCAGCCGCCCGAGAAGTCGCTGACCGGGCGTTCCAGCTGTTCATTACTAAAGCCCAGACCGTGCAGCAGGCTGGAAGCGCGCGAGCGAATGGTCCACGCGTCGATGGCGTCGAGCTTACCGTGAACGGTGGCGATGGCGTGACCGTCATTGCGCTCATTTGCGGCGTTCAGTTCGGCTTCTAGCCTGCGGTATTCGCGATCGCCATCAATGACATAGTCTAGTGCCGGAACGGTCAGCGCGGGCGTTTCCTGGTTGACCCAGGCCAACTGCCAGTTACCCGGATAGGTGAAGCTACCGGCATCAGCGCTCATCTCATTTTTAAGCAGCGATAGCAGAGTTGATTTGCCGCAGCCGTTTTTGCCGACCAGGCCGACTTTCTGACCTGGATTAATGGTGGCTGTCGCGTTGTCCAGCAGGACCCGCACGCCGCGTCGAATTTGTAAGGAGGAGAAAACAATCATAGAGCGCCGTGTGTTCCGACTATGTTAAGTTGTCATTATAATCAGGTTAAATGTACCGCCACGCGCTGCGTGGGGTGTGCCATGTTAGCCCAAAATGGCGATGATGACGACCCGGGAGGGGAATGATGTCCCAGACAGCAAAAGTGCTGCTGTTGTATGCCCATCCGGAATCCCAGGACTCGGTCGCAAACCGGGTTTTGCTTAAACCGGCTCAACGGCTGAGCAACGTAACGGTGCACGATCTTTACGCGCACTATCCTGACTTTTTTATTGATATCCCGCACGAGCAGGAACTATTGCGTCAGCATGACGTGATTGTGTTCCAGCATCCGCTATATACCTACAGTTGTCCGGCGCTGCTCAAAGAGTGGATGGACCGCGTATTAAGCCGAGGCTTTTCCAGCGGCGTGGGAGGAAACCAGCTGGCGGGAAAGTATTGGCGGAGTGTCGTGACGACCGGTGAACCGGAAAGCGCGTACCGTCACGAAAGCCTAAATCGTTATCCTATGAGCGACATCCTGCGCCCTTTTGAACTAACGGCGGGGATGTGCCGTATGCACTGGATGAGCCCAATGATTGTCTACTGGGCGCGACGCCAGCAGCCGCAGGAGTTGGCAAACCACGCCAAAGCCTATGGTGACTGGCTGGCCTCACCGATTTTAGCAGGAGGCCGCTGATGGAAGGTTCCGATTTATTACTGGCGGGCGTGCTGTTTCTGTTCGCCGCCGTGGTCGCGGTGCCGGTGGCCTCACGGATTGGGATCGGTGCGGTGTTGGGTTATCTGCTGGCGGGTATTGCTATCGGCCCGTGGGGGCTTGGTTTTATCAGCGACGTGGATGAAATCCTGCACTTTTCAGAACTGGGCGTGGTATTCCTGATGTTTATCATCGGGCTGGAGCTAAACCCGGCGAAGCTCTGGCAATTACGCCGTTCCATTTTTGGCGTGGGAGCCGCGCAGGTTGTGTTTAGTGCGGCGATCCTCGGCGGATTGCTGATGTTGACCGATTTCCGCTGGCAGGCGGCGGTCATCGGTGGGATTGGCCTGGCGATGTCCTCGACGGCAATGGCGTTACAGCTGATGCGCGACAAAGGCATGAATCGCAACGAGTCGGGACAGCTGGGTTTCTCGGTGCTGCTGTTCCAGGACCTGGCGGTGATCCCTGCATTAGCGCTTGTGCCTTTGCTGGTTGGCCCAGGAGACGATCATTTCGACTGGATGAAGGTTGGCATGAAGGTGTTGGCCTTTGCCGGTATGCTGATTGGCGGCCGCTTTTTGCTGCGCCCGGTGTTTCGCTTTATTGCCGCCTCGGGCGTGCGCGAGGTATTTACCGCCGCGACGCTGCTGCTGGTTTTAGGCTCTGCGCTGTTTATGGATGCGTTGGGGCTGTCGATGGCGCTGGGGACCTTTATTGCGGGCGTGCTGCTGGCGGAAAGTGAATATCGTCACGAACTTGAAATTGCGATAGATCCCTTTAAAGGACTGCTGCTGGGCCTGTTCTTTATTTCCGTTGGTATGGCGCTTAACCTCGGTGTGCTCTATACCCATCTGCTGTGGGTAGTCGTGAGCGTCGCGGTGCTGGTGGCCGTTAAAACGGGCGTATTGTATGCGCTGGCGCGAATTTACGGTTTGCGTAGTTCAGAGCGAATGCAGTTTGCTGGCGTGCTGAGTCAGGGGGGCGAGTTTGCGTTTGTGCTTTTCTCCACGGCATCATCGCAGCGCTTATTCCAGGACGATCAGATGGCGCTGCTGTTGGTGACGGTCACGCTGTCTATGATGACCACACCGTTGCTGATGAAGCTTATCGATAAATCGCTTTCACGTCGCTTTAATCAATCGGAAGACGAGGATGAAACGCCGTGGGTTGAGGACGATAAACCTCAGGTGATTGTGGTTGGCTTTGGTCGTTTTGGTCAGGTGATTGGCCGCCTGCTGATGGCCAATAAAATGCGAATTACGGTGCTTGAGCGTGATATCAGCGCGGTCAACCTGATGCGAAAATATGGCTATAAGGTCTATTACGGCGATGCCACCCAACTGGAACTGCTGCGTTCCGCAGGTGCCGAGGCGGCAGAATCTATCGTGATCACCTGCAATGAGCCAGAGGATACGATGAAGCTGGTGGAACTGTGTCAGCAGCATTTTCCGCATCTGCATATTTTGGCGCGAGCGCGTGGACGCGTGGAGGCACATGAATTGTTGCAGGCGGGCGTGACGCATTTCTCGCGTGAGACGTTCTCCAGTGCGCTTGAGTTAGGGCGTAAAGCGCTGGTATCGCTGGGGATGCATCCGCATCAGGCGCAACGTGCGCAAATGCACTTTCGTCGCCTCGATATGCGGATGCTGCGAGAGCTCATGCCGATGAATACCGATACGGTGCAGATTTCCCGCGTGCGGGAAGCGCGTCGCGAGCTTGAAGAGATTTTCCAGCGTGAAATGCAGCAGGAACGACGTCAAATGGACGGTTGGGACGAATTTGAATAGGGGTAAAAGTATGGCAGTTCGTAAACGTTTTATCGCCGGAGCAAAATGCCCGACCTGTCAGGCGCAAGATTCGTTGGCGATGTGGCGCGAAAATAATATTGATATTGTTGAGTGTGTTAAGTGTGGGCACCAGATGCGTGAGGCCGATAAAGAGGCTCGCGAGCATGTTCGCAAAGAAGAGCAAGTGATCGGCATTTTTCATCCGGACTAGCGATATGCCCCGAGTTTTTTTAAGCTAAAGGGTACACGGGTGCAGATTTCCGTTACAATCTGCGCCAGCAATTTTCCCACGCTCAGGAGATATCATGAAAGTAGCAAAAGACCTGGTGGTCAGCCTGGCCTATCAGGTACGTACAGAAGACGGTGTGTTGGTTGATGAGTCTCCGGTAAGCGCGCCGCTGGACTACCTGCATGGTCACGGCTCCCTGATTTCCGGCCTGGAAAATGCGCTGGATGGCCATGAAGTGGGCGACAAATTTGACGTAGAAGTCGGCGCGAACGATGCGTACGGTCAGTATGACGAAAACCTGGTTCAGCGCGTTCCTAAAGATGTGTTCATGGGCGTAGACGAACTGCAGGTTGGCATGCGTTTCCTGGCGGAAACCGACCAGGGTCCAGTTCCGGTTGAAATCACCGAAGTGGAAGACGAGCACGTTGTGGTTGACGGTAACCATATGCTGGCTGGCCAGAACCTGAAGTTCAACGTTGAAGTGATTGCAATCCGCGAAGCGACCGAAGAAGAACTGGCTCATGGCCACGTTCACGGCGCTAACGGTCACGACCACGACCATGATCACGACCATGACGGTTGCTGCGGTGGTCACGGCCACGACCATGACCACGGTCATGAGCATGGCAAAGGCGGTTGTGGCGGTAACGGCGGTTGCGGTTGCCACTAATTCCGAATCTCGGAAAATAAAAAAGCGGGAATATCCCGCTTTTTTTACGTCTCAATAATGTGGTGGCGGTGTTTCTTCCGACATTGAGGCAATGTGTGACGACTGTGTCGCCTTCACTTTCTCGGTCAGCAGGCGCAGAAGATCGCGCAGTTTTGCCATTTCCAGTTCGTGAGCTGTCACGGTCTGGTTGAGTTCTTCAATAGTCACATCCTGGAATGCCAGGCGGCTTTCCAGCTCGGCCAGCCGCGCTTCAATAGTCGTCTCTTGCATGATTGACCTCCTCGTTATCTCGTGTGCCATCAGACATTGGCGGAGCCAGATTTTACCCGAGTTTGTACCCTTATGCAGTATCCATCCCTTTGGCGCGAAACTTAATTACACAAAAATAGTCTGAAAAGTGGAGAGATTAGGGGGAGTCTGTCTGTAGATTTCTTCTGCAACGTTCTATAGTACGCTTCTCATTTACGTTTAATACTGGGGCGAGAGGCCTCAGGTCCTGGAGATATGGATGAAATCACTGTTTAAAGTAACGCTGCTGGCGACGACTATGGCTGTCGCTCTGAATGCGCCGCTGTCATTCGCTGCTGATACCGCTGCGAAACCTGCTGCGACTGCACAAAGCAATGCGGCGTTCAAAAACGACGACCAGAAATCAGCCTATGCGCTGGGCGCCTCTCTGGGTCGTTACATGGAAAACTCTCTGAAAGAGCAAGAAAAGCTGGGCATCAAGCTGGATAAAGATCAGCTGATCGCCGGTGTTCAGGATGCGTTTGCAGATAAGAGCAAACTGTCCGATCAGGAAATTGAACAGACTCTGCAGGCGTTCGAAGCTCGCGTGAAAGGCGCAGCTCAGGGCAAGATGGAAAAAGATGCAAAAGACAACGAAGTGAAGGGTAAAACCTACCGCGATACTTTTGCTAAAGAGAAGGGCGTAAAAACCTCTTCTACCGGTCTGCTCTACAAAGTAGAGAAAGAAGGTACTGGCGATGCGCCTAAAGATAGCGACACCGTTGTTGTTAACTACAAAGGTACTCTGATCGACGGTAAAGAGTTTGATAACTCTTACACCCGTGGTGAGCCTCTTTCTTTCCGTCTGGACGGCGTTATCCCTGGCTGGACTGAAGGTCTGAAAAATATCAAGAAAGGCGGCAAAATCCAGTTGGTCATTCCACCGGATCTGGCTTACGGCAAAACGGGCGTTCCAGGTATCCCTGCGAACTCCACTCTGGTCTTCTCTGTAGAGTTGTTGGATATCAAACCAGCACCGAAAGCAGATGCTAAGCCTGAAGCTGCGGCAGATGATAAAGCTGCCGACGCAGCGAAGAAGTAAAACGCTAAAAACCGCCGCCTTTAAGGCGGCGGTTTTTTTTATTGTGGGGCAGATATAATTAACACTGGAAAGCGTTACCTACGCTGTATTAATTTAGTTGTCCGTGTAAATATGAGCCTGCCCTGACAACCTAATGACAGGCTCCTGAAAAGGAGTGTTTTTTTCATGTCCAGGTCGCTTTTAACCAATGAAACCAGTGAACTTGATTTACTGGATCAACGTCCTTTCGATCAGACCGATTTCGATATTCTGAAATCTTACGAAGCGGTGGTGGACGGGTTAGCGATGCTCATAGGCTCCCACTGCGAAATCGTATTGCACTCCCTGCAAGATCTAAAATGTTCCGCCATCCGAATCGCGAATGGTGAGCACACTGGCCGTAAAATTGGCTCGCCAATAACCGACCTTGCATTGCGTATGCTGCACGACATGACCGGCGCGGACAGCAGCGTCTCGAAATGTTATTTCACCCGTGCTAAAAGCGGCGTACTGATGAAGTCAGAAACGATCGCTATTCGTAATCGCGATCATCGCGTGATTGGATTGCTGTGCATCAACATGAACCTTGATGTGCCATTTTCACAAATTATGAGTACGTTCATTCCTCCTGAGACGCCGGAAGTTAACTCTTCGGTGAACTTTGCTTCATCCGTGGAAGATCTGGTCACCCAAACGCTGGAATTCACGATTGAAGAGGTGAATGCCGATCGCAACGTGTCCAACAATGCTAAGAATCGTCAGATCGTGCTGAATCTCTATGAAAAAGGTATTTTTGATATCAAAGATGCCATTAACCAGGTCGCCGATCGCCTGAACATCTCCAAGCACACGGTTTATCTCTATATTCGCCAGTTCAAAAGCGGTGATTTCCAGGGACAAGACAAGTAATGCGTTTTGCCCTGATGGTCACAGGCCCGGCCTACGGTACTCAACAGGCAAGCAGCGCGTTGCAGTTCGCAGAGGCGTTGTTGTATGCAGGTCATGAGCTGGAAAGCGTTTTCTTCTATCGTGAGGGCGTGTATAACGCCAACCAGTTGACCTCTCCGGCTTCTGATGAATTCGATCTGGTTCGCGCATGGCAAGCGCTAAGCGAAAAGAACGGCGTTGAGCTGCATATCTGCGTCGCTGCCGCGCTGCGTCGTGGTGTAACGGATCATGCAGAAGCAGAACGCCTTGGGCTGGTAGGGGCAAACCTACAGCCTGGATTTTCTCTTAGCGGGCTAGGTGCGCTGGCGCAAGCGGCGTTAACCTGCGATCGAATGGTACAATTCTGATGAATCGCGTTGCTTATGTTTTTGCATCGGCCCCTCACGGTAATGCTGCCGGTAGGGAAGGGTTGGATGCGCTTTTGGCTACGTCAGCCCTTACCGAAGATATTGGCGTTTTCTTTATCGGCGATGGTGTGTTTCAAATTCTTGCCGGCCAGCAGCCGCAGGCAGTGCTTTCGCGCGATTACATTTCGACGTTTAAAGTGTTGCCACTGTATGACATCGACACCTTCTGGGTTTGTGCAGCCTCTTTAAAAGAGCGAGGCCTGGATAAAAACGTACCTTTTGTGCTAAATGTCACCGTGCTTGAATCTGACGCCCTGCGCGAACAACTTTCCCAATTCGATACTGTTCTGACTTTCTGAGGCCGCTATGCTCCATACTTTGCGCCATTCACCGTGGCAGTGTGATATCGAAGGCATGCTCAGAATGCTGCGTGATGGCGACGACCTGTTGCTCATCCAGGATGGTGTTTTGGCGGCCATCGAAGGGAATCGCTTTGTTGAAATTCTCAACAATGCCCCCATTAATGTCTTTGCGCTAAGAGAAGACGTTGATGCCCGCGGTCTTGTTGGTCAAATTTCCACCAAAATTGACGTCGTTAGCTATACTGATTTCGTCAAACTAGCGGTTAAGCATCCAACTCAAATGAGTTGGTAACCCGAGATCGCTGTATATTTCTTGACACCTTTTCGGCGTAGCCCTAGAATTTCGCGTCCTCATATTGTATGAGGTCGATTTATTACGTGTTTACGAAGCAAAAGCTAAAACCAGGAGCTATTTAATGGCAACAGTTAACCAGCTGGTACGCAAACCACGCGCTCGCAAAGTTGCAAAAAGCAACGTGCCTGCGCTGGAAGCCTGCCCGCAGAAACGTGGTGTATGTACCCGTGTATATACCACCACTCCTAAGAAACCAAACTCCGCACTGCGTAAAGTATGCCGTGTGCGTTTGACCAACGGTTTTGAAGTGACCTCCTACATCGGTGGTGAAGGTCACAACCTGCAGGAACACTCCGTGATCCTGATCCGTGGCGGTCGTGTAAAAGACCTTCCGGGTGTTCGTTATCACACCGTTCGTGGTGCACTCGACTGTTCCGGCGTTAAAGACCGTAAACAGTCTCGCTCCAAGTATGGCGTGAAACGTCCTAAGGCTTAATGGTTCTCCGTTAAGTAAGGCCAAACTGTTTTAACTAATGTCAAACTAAACTCTATGAGTTTTGGACAATCCTGAATTAACAACGGAGTATTCCCATGCCACGTCGTCGCGTCATTGGCCAGCGTAAAATCCTTCCAGATCCTAAGTTCGGATCAGAACTGCTGGCAAAATTTGTAAACATCCTGATGGTAGATGGTAAAAAATCTACCGCAGAAGCAATCGTATACAGCGCGCTTGAGACCCTGGCTCAACGTTCTGATAAGAATGCGCTGGAAGCCTTCGAAGTCGCTCTCGACAACGTACGCCCGACTGTAGAAGTTAAGTCTCGCCGCGTTGGTGGTTCTACTTACCAGGTTCCAGTTGAAGTTCGTCCGGTTCGTCGTAATGCCCTGGCAATGCGTTGGATCGTTGAAGCTGCTCGTAAACGCGGTGATAAATCCATGGCTCTGCGTCTGGCGAACGAACTTTCTGATGCTGCAGACAACAAAGGTACTGCAGTTAAGAAACGTGAAGACGTTCACCGTATGGCAGAAGCCAACAAGGCGTTCGCACACTACCGTTGGTAATCCCTTCGGAGTCGTAGTCACCAGACGGGTACTTCTTAGAAGTTGCCCGTCTGGGTTACTTAACTGAACGCCAAAGAAACAAACGAGGAATCAAATGGCTCGTACAACACCCATCGCACGCTACCGTAACATCGGTATCAGTGCGCACATCGACGCCGGTAAAACCACTACTACCGAACGTATTCTGTTCTACACCGGTGTAAACCATAAAATCGGTGAAGTTCATGACGGCGCAGCTACCATGGACTGGATGGAACAGGAGCAGGAGCGTGGTATTACTATCACCTCCGCAGCGACTACTGCATTTTGGTCAGGTATGGCTAAGCAGTATGAACCGCATCGCGTAAACATCATCGACACCCCGGGCCACGTTGACTTCACTATCGAAGTTGAACGTTCCATGCGTGTTCTTGATGGTGCTGTAATGGTTTACTGCGCAGTTGGTGGTGTTCAGCCACAGTCTGAAACCGTATGGCGTCAGGCTAACAAATATAAAGTTCCACGCATTGCGTTCGTTAACAAAATGGACCGCATGGGTGCTAACTTCCTGAAAGTTGTAGGCCAGATTAAATCCCGTCTGGGCGCGACAGCTGTTCCGCTTCAGTTGGCGATTGGCGCTGAAGAAGGTTTCACCGGTGTTGTTGACCTGGTGAAAATGAAAGCCATCAACTGGAACGATGCCGATCAGGGCGTGACCTTCGAATACGAAGACATCCCTGCTGACATGGTTGAGCTGGCCAATGAATGGCACCAGAACCTGGTTGAATCCGCAGCTGAAGCTTCTGACGAGCTGATGGATAAATATTTGGGCGGCGAAGAGCTGACCGAAGAAGAAATCAAAACTGCGCTGCGTGCACGAGTGCTGGCTAACGAGATCATTCTCGTAACTTGCGGTTCTGCATTCAAAAACAAGGGCGTACAGGCAATGCTGGATGCGGTAATTGATTACCTGCCAGCACCAACTGACGTACCGGCAATCAACGGTATGCTGGACGACGGTAAAGATACCCCAGCTGAACGTCATGCTACCGATGATGAACCGTTTGCTGCGCTGGCGTTCAAAATCGCTACCGACCCATTCGTGGGTAACCTGACGTTCTTCCGCGTTTATTCTGGCGTGGTTAACTCTGGTGATACCGTATATAACCCAGTTAAATCGGCTCGTGAGCGTTTTGGTCGTATCGTTCAGATGCATGCTAACAAGCGTGAAGAGATCAAAGAAGTTCGCGCGGGCGACATTGCTGCTGCAATCGGCCTGAAAGACGTGACTACTGGTGACACCATCTGTGATCCGGACAACGTGATCATTCTGGAGCGTATGGAATTCCCTGAACCGGTAATTTCTATCGCTGTAGAACCGAAAACCAAAGCTGACCAGGAAAAAATGGGTCTGGCTCTGGGTCGTTTGGCTAAAGAAGATCCATCATTCCGCGTATGGACTGATGAAGAATCTAACCAGACCATCATCGCTGGTATGGGTGAACTGCACCTCGACATCATCGTTGACCGTATGAAGCGTGAATTCAACGTTGAAGCTAACGTGGGTAAACCTCAGGTTGCTTACCGCGAAGCGATTCGTGCGAAAGTTACTGATATCGAAGGTAAACACGCTAAGCAGTCTGGTGGTCGTGGTCAGTTTGGTCATGTTGTTATCGACATGTACCCACTGGAGCCGGGCTCAAATCCGAAAGGTTATGAGTTCATCAACGACATCAAAGGTGGTGTAATTCCTGGTGAATACATCCCTGCTGTTGATAAAGGCATCCAGGAGCAGCTGAAGTCTGGTCCTCTGGCGGGTTACCCAGTAGTAGATCTCGGTGTGCGTCTGCACTTCGGTTCTTACCACGACGTTGACTCCTCTGAACTGGCGTTTAAACTGGCCGCTTCTATTGCCTTCAAAGATGGCTTTAAGAAAGCAAAACCAGTTCTGCTTGAACCTATCATGAAGGTTGAAGTTGAAACTCCAGAAGAGAACACTGGTGACGTTATCGGTGACCTTAGCCGTCGTCGTGGTCAGCTGAAAGGTCAGGAATCTAACGCTACTGGTGTTCAGATTCATGCTGAAGTTCCGTTGTCTGAAATGTTCGGTTACGCAACTCAGTTGCGTTCACTGACCAAAGGTCGTGCATCTTACTCCATGGAATTCCTGAAGTATGATGATGCGCCGAACAACGTTGCTCAGGCCGTAATTGAAGCCCGTGGCAAATAAGCCGTAGGGTTAAAACAAAATCCCGTGCCCCCTCGGTGAGGGGGTACTATAGTAAGGAATATAGCCGTGTCTAAAGAAAAATTTGAACGTACAAAACCGCACGTCAACGTCGGTACTATCGGCCACGTTGACCATGGTAAAACTACCCTGACTGCTGCAATCACTACCGTTCTGGCTAAAACCTACGGTGGTTCTGCTCGTGCATTCGATCAGATCGATAACGCACCAGAAGAAAAAGCTCGTGGTATCACCATCAACACTTCTCACGTTGAGT
>JALCNW010000072.1 GCA_022649305.1 Enterobacter sp. | reverse complement strand
CCTTCGATTTCTGCTTTCGGCGTCAGTGCCGCAACGGAGTCGACGACGATAACGTCAACCGCACCAGAACGTGCCAGCGCGTCACAAATTTCCAGCGCCTGCTCACCGGTGTCCGGCTGAGAACACAGCAGGTTGTCGATATCAACACCCAGCTTGCGAGCATAGACAGGATCCAGCGCGTGTTCAGCATCGATAAACGCACAGGTTTTACCTTCACGTTGTGCTGATGCAATAACTTGCAGGGTCAGCGTGGTTTTGCCTGAGGATTCTGGTCCGTAGATTTCTACGACACGCCCCATTGGCAAGCCACCCGCGCCCAATGCGATATCCAGAGAAAGCGAACCGGTGGAGATAGTTTCCACGTCCATGGAACGGTCTTCACCCAGGCGCATGATGGAGCCTTTACCGAATTGCTTTTCGATCTGGCCCAGCGCTGCCGCCAACGCTTTCTGTTTGTTTTCGTCGATAGCCATTATTACTCCTGTCATGCCGGCAATCCGCTTACGTATTTACCGGGAGGTGAAAACTGTTCTGTTGGTGCAATTATACTGTATAGTCATACAGTATCAAGTGTTTTGTAGAAATTGTTGCCAGAGCGTTTTTAACGCATATTCCGTCGCCTGACGACGCACGCTTTCGCGATCGCCGCTAAAGCACTCGCGGCGGGTAATCCCCTCGCCTTGCGCCGTGGCAAATCCAAACCACACTGTGCCTACAGGCTTCACATCGCTGCCGCCATCCGGCCCGGCGATACCGCTGACGGAAATCGCATAATCTGCCTGGGCCGCTTTAAGCGCGCCGATGGCCATTTCAACCACCACCGGTTCACTGACCGCACCGTGCTGCTCAAGCGTGGATTCACGCACGCCAATCATCTGCGCTTTGGCTTCGTTGCTGTAAGTCACAAAGCCGCGTTCAAACCACGCGGAGCTACCCGCAATATCGGTAATGACTTTCGCCACCCAACCACCAGTACAGGATTCTGCCGTCGTGAGCGTCGCGCCGCGCTGCTTTAACGCCAGGCCTACTACTTCACTCAACTGCATCAATTCATGGTCAGTCATCATCGCTTTAGGCTCCTGAAAAACATGCAGCACAATGTAGCACTTTCTGGCGAGATGTGGGGGCGGGGTTCAGGTTTTACGAGGCGTCTTCAGAAAAAGCCGAGGCAAACGCATCGGCTTTAAAGGAGGGTTACTTCATGCTGTCCACCATTGTCTTGACGTTGTGGCGAAATGCTTTGGCATAGGTATCGGCCACACCGCCTTTTGCCGACAACGCTTCAGGGTAAAGTTCTCCGCCTGGCTTCGCGCCCGTGGCATTTGCAATTTGCTTCACCAGACGCGGGTCGAGCTGGTTTTCCATAAACCAGGTTTTCACGCCATCGGCTTTAATCTGGTTGATGATTTCGGCCACTTGCGCAGCGCTAGCCTCGCTCTCGGACGAGAGTCCTTGCGGTGCCATAAAGGTCACATCGTAGGCGCGGCTAAAATAACCAAACGCGTCGTGGCTGGTCAGCACTTTACGTTTCTCACGAGGGATCTGGCTGAACTGTGATTTCGTCCAGCTATCCAGCTGTGTAAGCTGCGCGATATACGGCTGAGCCGTTGCTTCCAGCGCGACCTGGTCCTTCGGATCGGCTTTCACCAGGCCGTTGAGAATATTTTGCGCGTACTGCGCACCGTTGGCTGCGCTGTTCCAGGCATGGGGATCGGTAACGGTTTTTCCATCCTCCTCAAGCGCATGCGTTTTCACTCCCGTTGAGGCGACCACCAGCGTACCTTTAAAGCCCGAAGCCTTTACCAGACGGTCAAGCCATCCTTCAAGTCCCAGGCCGTTAACCACCACGACATCTGCTTTGCTTAGCGCTGCGCTGTCTTTTGGTGAGGGTTCAAAGGTGTGCGGATCGCCATCTGGCCCAACAAGCGTGGTTACGTTGACATGACTGCCCCCCACCTCCTGGGTGATATCACCCAAGATAGAAAAACTGGTCACCACATTTAGCGTTTTAGCCATCGCGCCCTGAGAAAGCAGACTCAGCACCAGCACCATCATGAATTTTGTACGTTTCATCTTTTCCCCTTGCATTAAAAAAGCGCTCGCAGCCTGCTGCGAGAGCCACATAGAACCGAAAACAGAAATAACGCGCTGGCGGTTAGCACAATAGAAGGCCCGGCAGGCAAGCTTGCTGCCCACGAAAGGCTTAAACCAAACCAGGCGCAAAATACTCCGCTGATACCGGCGAAGAGTAAAAGCCCGGGCAGCGTGCGCGCCCAACAGCGCGCGGCCACGGCGGGTAGCATCATTAAACCGACGGCCATTAGCGTGCCGAGCACCTGGAATCCCGCAACGAGATTCAGCACCAGCAGCGCCAAAAATAGCCCATGCAATAGCGCAGGTAGCCAGCGTGAGTTGACCTGCAACCACGCGGTATCGAAGGCTTCGGTGACCAGTCCACGATAGAAAATGGCGAGCATCAATAGCGTGAAGGCACACACCCCCGCCACAAACAGCGCAGCGTCGGTATCCACCGCCAGAATAGAGCCAAAAAGAAGATGCAGAAGATCGACGTTCGAGCCGCGAAGGGAAACCAGCGTGACGCCGAGCGCCAGCGATCCAAGATAGAGCCCCGCGAAGCTGGCATCCTCTTTAAGCGGCGTGCGACGACTCACCAGCCCCGCCACCAGCGCGACGATTATCCCGGCAATAAATCCGCCAACACTCATCGCCAACAGAGACATTCCGCTAAGCAAATACCCCACGGCCACGCCGGGCAATATGGCGTGCGACAAGGCATCGCCCATCAGGCTCATGCGTCGAAGCAGCAAAAAAACGCCCAGCATGGTGGTGCTGACAGAGAGCGCCAGGCACACCACCAGCGCGCGGCGCATAAAACCGTATTCAATAAACGGCTGGAAAAAGAGATGCCAGATCATGCCACCCTCACCCGTTCGCTTTCCCGGAGAGGGACGCCAGTGTCGAGACGTAACGTCTGCGGAAAATGACGCGCCACGCGCTCGCTGTCGTGCAATACCGCCAGCACGGTTTGCCCGTGTAAATACATATCCAGCATCAGTTCCATCAGCACGTTACAGGTTGCTTCATCCACACCGGTAAAGGGTTCATCAAGCATCACCAGCGGCGCATTTTGGACCAGCACTCTGGCAAACAGCATGCGCTGAAACTGACCGCCCGAGAGTTCATCAATGGTCCATTTGGCCATGGGTCCCATCCCTACGCGTTCCAGAGCCTCTGCGATGCGCATACGCGTTTCGCGACGAAATCCAGCCAGTAGCGAGAGCGCAGGCCAGCAACCCATGCTCACCACATCCTGCACGGTCAAGGGATACTGTGTTTCTAACGAGTGCCGTTGCGCCAGCCAACCGATAACCGGGCGTTTTTCCTGCCAGCGAAACGAACCGCTTACAGGAGGAATAAATCCGGCGAGCGTTTTCAGCAGCGTCGATTTACCACAGCCGTTTGCACCGATAACCGCCGTCATGCTGCCGCGTTCAATCACGCCATTTAGCGCCTGGGTAACAGGTTGACGGTCATATCCCGCCACCAGATGTTGCAGCTCAATCATGGCAAGCGTACCGCCCAGCGCACGGCAAGACCGATCAGTAAGACCAGCGCCGTGGCGAAGAGCAACCGGTTCAGCGCCGATAGCGAGAAAAGTGAAGAGGACATCGTGACACCATCAAATATGTTATAACATAACAATATCGAGATAAGCGAAAGATGTAAATGAGAGAGTGATGGCAGGAATACGTCGAAATATGACTGAGGGAAGAACGCCCCTCTTCCCGACAGGAAAGAGGGGCTAAAGCTTACTGACTAAACGGTGACGCCGCCGGGACGCGCGCCAGCGCTACGGCCTGGCCGAGCTGCCATACCGCCATCGCGTAATGTGTGCTGTGGTTATAGCGGGTGATGGTGTAGAAGTTCGGCAAACCATACCAGTACTGATAACCCGTTCCGATATCCAGGCGCAGCAGACTAACCTGCTGGTTATTGCCCAGCGGCTGCATTGGCGCTAAGCCTGCCGCTGCCAGTTGCGATACCGTGTATTTGGTTTTAAAGCCGTTTTCCAGCCCAGGTGCCTGACCGTTGGCCTGCACGGCGACCGGCTCGCCTTTCACCCAGCCGTGCGCTTTAAAGTAGTTTGCCACGCTGCCGATGGCATCGACCGGATCCCACAGGTTGATATGCCCGTCGCCGTTAAAGTCCACGGCGTATTCTTTGTAGGACGATGGCATAAACTGGCCATAACCCATTGCTCCGGCGAATGAACCTTTCAGATCGAGCGGATCGTCCTGCTCGTTTCGCGCCATCAGCAGGAAGGTTTCCAGTTCGGACGAGAAATACTCGGCGCGACGCGGATAGTTAAAGGAGAGCGTCGCCAGCGCATCAAGAATGCGGGTTTTGCCCATCACGCGGCCCCAGCGGGTTTCCACGCCAATAATGCCAACGATAATTTCCGGCGGTACACCGTAAACCTGCCATGCGCGGTTCAGCGCATCTTCGTATTGATTCCAGAACGCAACGCCGTTTTGCACGTTGTCCGGCGTAATAAACTGTTTGCGGTAGCGCAGCCACGCCCCGTTTGGCCCGGTGGGTGCCTGCGCAGTCGGGGCCTGACGATCCATCAGGCGCAACACATAGTCCAGGCGTTTTGCCTGCGACAGAATCTCGTGCAGCTGCTGCCTGTTGAAACCGTGCTTGCTCACCATCTTATCGATGAACTGCTCAGCGGCGGGGTTATTGGCGAAATCACCGCCCATCTGCATCACGTTGTGCTGCGGCTCAAGCAGAAAACCGCCTGAAGGCGCACCAGCCGTTTGTTGAACTTCCTCTGTTTTCGGTTTGCTGCTGCAGGCAGCAAGCATAACCAGCGCAGGAATGAGCGCTGCGTAACGACGCTTGACCATGAGACATCCATTTAAACAAATTCGATAAGTGGCAAGTATGGTAAAGCATCCTTCACACCTCAAGGAAGTGCTTCAGAAGCGGTAGGCAAAATCTTTACTCACCCCAGGGTAAATTCGCCCTCTGTCGTGCTGAAAATCATTGACCACATCAATAAACTTTCAAATTGATCCATTTTTCTTTCATTGTGAGATCTAATTAACACTTTAAAACCTTTCAAAGTGATTATTATTAGACGCCATCAGATAAGAGCAAAAAACCTACAGGAGAAAACAATGATAGAAATCATTACCCACGGTGCCGAATGGTTTATCGGGCTGTTTCAAAAAGGCGGTGAAGTCTTTACCGGGATGGTGACCGGTATTCTTCCGCTGCTAATTAGCCTTTTAGTGATCATGAACGCGCTGATTAATTTCATCGGCCAGAAGCGAATCGAACGTTTTGCCGGGCGTTGCGCCGGTAACCCGGTTTCCCGCTACCTGGTGCTGCCATGCATCGGAACCTTCGTATTTTGTAACCCGATGACGTTAAGCCTCGGGCGCTTTATGCCGGAAAAATACAAACCAAGCTACTACGCCGCCGCCTCCTACAGCTGTCACTCGATGAACGGACTGTTCCCGCATATCAATCCCGGCGAGCTGTTTGTCTATCTGGGTATCGCCAGCGGCCTGACCACCCTCGGCCTGCCGCTGGGACCACTGGCGGTGAGCTATCTATTGGTTGGCCTGGTGACGAACTTCTTCCGCGGCTGGGTGACCGATCTCACTACCTCCATTTTCGAGAAGAAAATGGGCATTCAGCTTGAACAAAACGTCAAACTTTCAGGAGCGACAGCATGACCCGTATTCGGATTGAAAAAGGCATGGGCGGCTGGGGTGGCCCGCTGGAACTGGACGCCGTTGAAGGCAAAAAGATTGTCTATATCACCGCAGGCACTCGCCCGGCGATTGTCGATAAGCTGCGGGATTTAACCGGCTGGGAAGCGGTCGATGGCTTCAAGGAAGGTGAGCCTCCGGAGTCAGAAATCGGTGTCGCGGTTATCGACTGCGGCGGTACGTTGCGCTGTGGAATATACCCCAAGCGCCGGATCCCCACCGTCAATATTCACTCGACGGGTAAATCCGGGCCGCTGGCACAATATATCCTCGAAGACATTTATGTTTCCGGCGTGAAAGAAGACAACATCACCTTAATAGATGGCGCACCCGCGCCGCATAAAGCCGCCGCCAAAGCGGAACCGCGCGAATACGACACCAGCAAGAAGATCACCGAGCAAAGCGACGGACTGCTGGCAAAAGTCGGGATGGGAATGGGCTCAGCCGTTGCGGTGCTTTTCCAGTCCGGGCGCGACACCATTGATACGGTGCTGAAAACCATCCTGCCGTTTATGGCGTTTGTCTCGGCGCTTATCGGCATCATTATGGCCTCTGGCCTTGGCGACTGGATTGCCCACGGTCTTGCTCCTCTGGCAAGCCATCCGCTAGGTCTGGTCACGCTGGCGTTAATCTGCTCCTTCCCACTGCTGTCGCCGTTCCTCGGTCCGGGCGCGGTCATTGCGCAGGTCATCGGCGTGCTGATTGGCGTCCAGATTGGGCTGGGGCATATCCCCCCGCATCTCGCCCTGCCCGCCCTGTTTGCGATTAACGCGCAGGCGGCCTGCGATTTCATCCCGGTTGGCCTGTCGCTTGCCGAAGCGCGCCAGGACACCGTTCGCGTCGGCGTGCCTTCCGTGCTGGTTAGCCGTTTCCTGACCGGTGCGCCAACCGTGTTGATCGCCTGGTTTGTCTCAGGCTTTATTTACCAATAAACGTTTATCAATAAGAGGTTCTCGCGATGACCGTGATTTACCAGACCACCATTACCCGCATTGGTCAGAGCGCCCCCGACGCGCTCAGCGACCAGATGCTGATTACCTTCCGTGAGGGCGCGCCTGCGGATATCGAAGAGTTTTGTTTTATTCACTGCCACGGCGAGCTGAAAGGCGAACTCAGGCCGGGCAGCCAGCTGGAGCTTGGCGAGACGAGCTACCCAGTGACCGCCGTCGGCGATGTGGCCGAACAAAATCTTCGCGAATTGGGACATATCACCCTGCGCTTTGACGGCCAGACCGAAGCGGAATACCCCGGCACCGTACACGTCGCCGGAACCGTCCCTGAAGCGGTCCATGCCGGATGCGTTTTTAAATTTGTTGCGTAATTAAGGAGAGAAATATGAATCAGGTTGCCGTTGTCATTGGTGGAGGACAAACCTTAGGGGAATTTCTCTGCCGTGGGCTTGCCGCAGAAGGTTATCGCGTGGCGGTTGTTGATATTCAAAGCGAAAAAGCGGCTCGCGTCGCGGACACCATCAACACAGAGTTTGGTGAAGGGATGGCTTACGGATTTGGTGCCGATGCCACCAGCGAGCAGAGCGTGATGGCGCTCGGGCGCGGCGTGGATGAGATTTTTGGCCGCGCCGATCTGCTGGTCTACAGCGCGGGCATCGCCAAAGCGGCGTTTATCAGCGACTTCGCGCTGGGCGATTTCGACCGTTCATTGCAGGTGAATCTGGTGGGCTATTTCCTCTGCGCCCGCGAATTCTCCCGCTTGATGATCCGCGACGGCGTTCAGGGCCGCATTATTCAGATCAACTCGAAATCGGGCAAAGTCGGCAGCAAGCACAATTCCGGCTACAGTGCGGCCAAGTTTGGCGGCGTGGGGCTAACGCAGTCGCTGGCGCTGGATTTGGCGGAATACGGCATTACCGTGCATTCGCTGATGCTGGGCAACCTGCTGAAATCACCGATGTTCCAGTCTTTATTGCCGCAGTACGCCGCTAAACTCGGCATTAACCCGGACGAAGTAGAACAGTATTACACCGATAAAGTGCCGCTGAAGCGCGGCTGCGACTACCAGGACGTGTTGAACATGCTGCTGTTTTACGCCAGTCCGAAAGCGTCTTACTGCACCGGACAGTCGATTAACGTCACGGGTGGTCAGGTGATGTTCTGATCGCGCGGTTTTGTCCCCTCACCCCTTTGGGGTGAGGGGGCACAAAATAAGGAGCTCACATGGTCACCGCACTCATCACTATCGCCGCCATCGCCTGGATTTGCCAGCTGGCATTTGGCGGCTGGCAAATTCATCATTTCAACCGCGCCTTTGACGCGTTATGTCAGAAAGGACGCGTCGGCGTCGGGCGTTCTGGCGGGCGCTTTAAACCGCGCGTGGTCATCGCCATTGCGCTTGACGATAACAATAACGTCTGTGATTCGCTGATGATGCGCGGGCTGACTATCTTCGCCCGACCGGTGAAAATTGCAGCAATCGACGGCATCCCCCTGCAGGAATTAAAGCCTGATGTGATCTTTCCCCATGATTCACCCTGTCAGAATGCACTATCATTAGCGCTTAAATTGAAACATGGATAATTTCGGTGTGAAAGCTATAAGCTTGCGAAATTATCATTTCGCAACTTAAGGAACTCAACGCCTATGAAACCCCGTCAGCGGCAGGCGGCCATTCTGGAGCATCTGCAAAAGCAGGGTAAATGCTCGGTGGAAGAACTGGCCCACTACTTTGACACCACCGGCACGACGATTCGAAAAGATCTCGTCCTGCTTGAAAACGCCGGAGCGGTCATCCGAACCTACGGCGGCGTGGTGCTCAACAAAGACGAAGCCGATCCGCCTATCGATCATAAAACGCTGATCAATACCCATCAGAAGGCGCTGATTGCCGAAGCCGCGGTGCAGTTTATCCACGATGGCGACTCGATCATTCTGGACGCGGGCAGTACCGTGCTGCAAATGATCCCCTTGCTCAGTCGCTTTAATAACATCACGGTGATGACCAACAGCCTGCATATCGTGAACGCCCTGTCCGAATTCGACAACGAACAAACTATCCTGATGCCAGGCGGCACATTTCGTAAAAAATCGGCGTCGTTTCACGGCCAGCTGGCGGAGAATGCCTTTGAGCATTTCAGCTTTGATAAACTGTTTATGGGCACCGACGGCATCGATCTGAACGCGGGTGTCACGACCTTTAACGAAGTGTTTAGCGTCAGCAACGCGATGTGTAATGCCGCGCGTGAAGTCATTCTGATGGCAGACTCATCAAAGTTTGGCCGCAAAAGCCCGAATATCGTCTGTAGTCTCAGCACCGTCGACAAGCTGATTACCGATGCAGGAATCGATCCGGCGTTCAAAAAAGCGCTGGAAGAGAATGGAATCGACGTGATCGTAACCGGAGATAAAAATGAGTGATTTTCTGTTAAACGCCGCCCGGCAGACGCTGATGCTGGAACTGCAAGAAGCCAGCCGCCTGCCGGATCGTCTCGGCGATGATTTTATTCGCGCGGCAAACACCATTATTCAGTGCGAAGGCAAAGTGATCGTGGCCGGGATCGGTAAATCCGGGCATATCGGCAAAAAGATTGCCGCCACGCTTGCCAGCACCGGCACACCGGCCTTCTTTGTCCATGCCGCAGAGGCGCTGCATGGCGACCTCGGGATGATAGAGAGCCGTGATGTGATGCTGTTTATCTCTTACTCCGGTTCGGCAAAAGAACTTGATCTGATCGTCCCGCGCCTGCAGGAAAAATCCGTCGCCCTGCTGGCGATGACCGGTAAATCCCGCTCGCCGCTGGCGCTGGCGGCAAAAGCCACGCTCGATATTTCCGTCGAGCGCGAAGCCTGTCCAATGCACCTTGCGCCGACCTCCAGCACCGTCAATACCCTGATGATGGGTGACGCGCTGGCGATGGCGGTCATGCAGGCACGTGGGTTCAACGAAGAAGATTTTGCCCGCTCGCATCCGGCGGGGGCGCTGGGCGCGCGGCTGCTGAATAAAGTCCACCACCTGATGCGCACCGACGATGCCATTCCGCAGGTTAAGCTCGACACCAGCGTGATGGACGCGATGCTGGAGCTTAGCCGTACCGGGCTGGGGCTGGTCGCCGTCTGCAATGAAAACGGATTAGTGAAAGGTGTCTTCACCGACGGCGACTTACGCCGCTGGCTGGTGGGTGGCGGCACGCTGGAAAGCATCGTCAGCGAGGCGATGACTCAGGGCGGCCAGACGCTGAACGCCGAAAGCCGCGCCGTTGAAGCAAAAGAGATCCTGATGAAGCGCAAAATCACTGCCGCGCCGGTCGTGGACGACAGCGGCAATCTTTGCGGGGCTATCAACCTGCAGGACTTCTACCAGGCCGGTATTATCTAGCTTTTCAATCCCAGGCGTTTCGCCAGCCGATGCAGGTTGGCGACGTCGGTTTCCAGCACTCGCGCACAGGCCGCCCAATTATGCCCGTTTTGCTCCAGCGCACGGGTAATCATCCCGCGTTGAAACTCCTCTGTGGCTTCGCGTAAATTTTCATTGGTCATTACCGGCGCGTCCTGCGTCACCGCAGGCGTTGCTTCATCATGCAGAGCAAAATGGCGAGCGTGGATCACTATCTCATCGCTGGAACGCGCCGCTCGCGCCAGCACCGCCGCGCGGTGAATCGCATGTTCCAGCTCGCGCACGTTGCCCGGCCAGCCGTAGCTCAGGAGATGCCTGCGCGCGCCGGGGCTGAGCACCACCCGCGACAACCCCATTTTTAAGCGACACTGCTCGCAAAAATAGCCCGCCAGCAACACCACATCTTCGCCCCGTTCGCGCAGCGGCGGAACCGTTAGTGGAAACACGCTCAAGCGGTGGAACAAATCAGCGCGAAAATTCCCGGCCAGCACCTCTTCACGCAGATCGCGGTTGGTCGCCGCCAGCACGCGCACGTCCACCCGCAGGCTACGATCGTCGCCGACACGCTGGATATCGCCGTACTGCAACACGCGCAGTAGTTTGGCCTGTAATGCCAGCGACAGCTCTCCGATTTCATCGAGGAACAACGTGCCGTTATCGGCCATTTCGAACTTGCCGCTGCGATTGCTGATCGCACCGGTAAAGGCCCCTTTCACATGACCAAACAGCTCGCTCTCGGCGACGCTTTCCGGCAGCGCTGCGCAGTTGAGATAGACCAGTGGATTGACCGCGCGCGGGGAGTTTTCATGAATCGACTTCGCCACCAGCTCTTTGCCCGTTCCGGTTTCACCAAAAATCAGCACGTTGAGATCGGAAGCAGCGACAATTTCAATCTCTTTTTTAAGCTGTAGCAGCCCCGGTGACAGGCCAATCATCTCGGTATTGGCCACCGGCTCAAACGCGACCGGGCTTCCTGGCATTATGTTCTGGCTTTCGAGTTGCTCTATCAGCAGCGCATTGTTCAGCGCACCGGAGGCCAGCGCAGCAATCAGGCGTAGCGCTTCGTCGCTAAAGCTGTCGAACTGGTCCGGCATCAGACCGTCGAGCGTCAACGCGCCAATCAGGTTTTGCCCGGCAAACAGCGGCAGGCCGATACAGGCGTGTACTTTCAGGCTTTCCTGACCTGGGATCAGGCCGTCGTAAGGATCGGGTAAATCGCTGTCCGCCGGGAAGCGCACCACGTCGCCCGCACGAGCGATAGTCTCCAGACGCGGATGCCCCTCAAGGGTAAAGCGACGCCCCAGCACGTCCTGTGCTAATCCGTCGATCGCCAGCGGAATGAACTGTCGCCCCTCATAACGCAGCAGCGCCGACGCATCGCAATCCAGCACGTGGCGCAACGTTGAAATCAGCCGCTGAAAACGGTCCTGGTGGCCGATACCGGTCTGCAATTCAATGGCGATCTTCGCCAGTACGTCTACGGAAAAGCTCATGTTTTTCTCACGGTCATTTTGACTATTCACATTGTCATAATGACTGTAAAAAAGATAGTCAAATCGACTAACCATTACGGATGATAATTTACATAAAACAGTTAAATCAATACGTTACAAAACTGGCACGCAACTTGATATAGGCAATACATCTACTTTAAAAACAGCGTATTAATTTGAGGTTGCTATGTCTATTCTGGTTAAAAATAACATTCATTGGGTTGGCCAACGTGACTGGGAAGTCCGTGATTTTCACGGTACCGAATACAAAACGCTGCGTGGCAGCAGCTACAACAGCTATCTCATCCGTGAAGGCAAAAATGTTCTTATCGATACGGTCGATCATAAATTCAGCCGCGAGTTCGTGCAGAACCTGCGTAATGAAATCGACCTCGACGCCATCGACTACATCATCATTAACCACGCGGAAGAAGACCATGCTGGTGCGCTGACCGAGCTGATGTCTTACATTCCGAACACGCCAATTTATTGCACCACCAACGCCATCGACTCCATCAACGGCCATCACCATCATCCTGAGTGGAATTTCCACACCGTGAAAACCGGCGACGCGCTGGATCTCGGCAACGGCAAACAGCTGATCTTCGTTGAAACGCCCATGCTGCACTGGCCAGACAGCATGATGACCTATATGACCGGCGACGCGGTGCTGTTCAGCAACGACGCCTTCGGTCAGCACTACTGCGACGAGCGCCTGTTTAACGATGAAGTGGATCAAACCGAGCTGTTCGAACAGTGCCAGCGCTATTACGCCAACATCCTGACGCCGTTCAGCCGTCTGGTAACGCCAAAAATTACCGAAATCCTCGGCTTCAACCTGCCGGTGGATATGATTGCCACCTCTCACGGCGTGGTGTGGCGGGAAAACCCAACCCAAATCGTTGAGCTGTATCTGAAATGGGCCGCCGATTACCAGGAAGATCGCATCACCCTGTTCTACGACACCATGTCTAACAACACCCGCATGATGGCGGATGCCATCGCGCAGGGCATTAACGAAGTTGATCCGAACGTGGCGGTGAAAATCTTCAACGTAGCGCGCAGCGATAAAAACGAAATCCTGACCAACGTCTTCCGCTCCAAAGGCGTGTTGGTCGGCACTTCCACCATGAACAACGTGATGATGCCGAAAATCGCCGGTCTGGTGGAGGAGATAACCGGCCTGCGCTTTCGCAATAAACGCGCCAGCGCTTTTGGTTCACACGGCTGGAGCGGCGGCGCGGTCGATCGTCTCTCAACTCGTTTGCAGGATGCCGGTTTTGAAATGTCGATGAGCCTGAAGGCCAAATGGCGCCCGGACGTTGACGCCCTGGAAATCTGCCGTCAACACGGCCGCGATATTGCACGTCAGTGGGCGCTCGCTCCGCTGCCAGAAGCAACGGTGAAACCGACTCAACAACAGGAAGATTGCGCCTGCGCCGCCGCGACTGCCGCCGCTCTTGGCCCATGCATGCAGTGCAGCGTCTGTCAGTGGATTTACGATCCTGAACTGGGCGAGCCGTTGCAGGACGTCGCACCAGGCACCCCGTGGAGCGACGTACCGGATAACTTCCTCTGCCCGGAATGTTCACTTGGAAAAGAGGTCTTTGACGAACTGGCTTCGGAGGTAAAATGAGTCACGGAATCGTCATTATCGGCTCGGGCTTTGCCGCCCGCCAACTGGTAAAAAATATCCGCAAACAGGATGCAAATGTCCCCCTGACGCTTATCGCCGCAGACAGCATGGATGAGTACAACAAACCGGACTTAAGCCATGTGATAAGCCAGAGCCAGCGCGCAGACGACCTCACCCGCCAGACGGCGGGGGAGTTTGCCGAGCAGTTCAACCTGCGCCTGTTGCCGCATACCTGGGTCACCGATATCGACGCCGCCGCACACCTGGTAAAAGCCAAAGATAAGACCTGGCAGTACGACAAACTGGTGCTGGCGACGGGCGCATCGGCCTTTGTGCCGCCAGTCGAGGGCCGCGAGCTGATGTTGACGCTCAACAGCCAGCAGGAGTATCGCGCCAGCGAGACCGCACTTCGCGATGCACAGCGGGTGATGATTGTCGGCGGCGGCCTGATTGGCACCGAACTGGCGATGGATTTTTGTCGCGCAGGCAAAGCCGTCACCCTCGTCGACTGCGCGGCAAGCATTCTCTCTGCGCTGATGCCCGCCGAAGTGAGCAGTCGCTTACAGCATCGACTGACCGATATGGGCGTACATTTGCTGCTGAAAGCGCAACTGCACAGCCTGACGAAAACGGAGAGCGGCATTGTGGCCCGACTTGACGGTAACCGCAGCGTTGAAGTGGACGTGGTGGTGGCCGCAACGGGTCTGCGCCCGGAAACCGCGCTGGCACAGCGTGCCGGGGCCGACACGCAGCGTGGCGTGCAGGTAAATAGCTATCTGCAAACCTCCCAGCCGGATATTTACGCACTCGGCGACTGCGCCGAAATTAACGGTCAGGTGCTGCCGTTCCTACAGCCGATCCAGTTAAGCGCCCTGTATCTGGCGAAAAACCTGCTCGGTGCCAGCGCGCCGCTGAAGCTGCCCGCCATGCTGGTAAAGGTGAAAACGCCGGAACTACCGCTGCATCTCGCCGGTGAAACCCAGCGTCAGGATTTGAACTGGCACATAGCCATAGAGCCGCAAGGCATGGTGGCGCGCGGGTCCGACAGTGACGGTCAGTTGCGCGCTTTTGTGGTCAGCGAAGATCGCATGAAGGAGGCTTTCGCCCTGCTGAAATCATTACCCGTGTAACCCTCAGTCACTGCCTGTCTGGCCGCCGCAATGACGGCCTGACCGAAGGCAATACCCCCGTCGCCTGCCGGTAATCGGGAGGGGAAAAACAATGTAAAATCAGCGAGATAAAATGCCAGCCGGGCGCGTAGCAGACGGTTGTGCAGGACCCCACCGCTAAAGCACAACGTTGATAGCCCTAAACGCCGAGCGTGATAGCGCATCAACTCTGCCAGTCCTCTCGCCAGCACATCATGAAATGCCCACGCACGCGCGTTGGGTTCAGCCTGCCAGTCAAGCCATTGATTCCAGAATGTGGCAAAGTCGAGCTTGCCGTTTTCCACGGGAAGCGTGACCGGATGGCTTACCCCGTTGCACTGCCTTGCGAGCGCTTCCAGCTTACAGGCGGCTTCGCCCTCGTAGCTTTGCGTCTCTGGCGCCAGGTTCAGCGCACAGGCCACGGCGTCGAACAGCCTTCCGCAGGAGGAGGCCAGCGGCGCGTTGAGGCCCCGCGCGATCGCCGTTACCAGCAGCGGCCAGTTTTGCTGTTGCACCATGCGAGTCTCGGGCCGCGATAGCCAGTCCGGGACAAACGCCTGGCAGTGCGCGAGCAGGTTACGCCACGGCTGTATCGCCGCCCTATCGCCGCCGGGGAGCGCCACGGCAGGCAACCCGCCGAGATGCTGGCACTCAAGATAGTTCACACGCAGACATTCGCCGCCCCACAGCGCGCCGTTTTCCCCCATCCCGATACCGTCCAGGACAAGCGCAACCGCATCGCCTGCATCCAGCGGCCAGCCGTTTTCCGCCAGGCATGCCGCTGCGTGGGCGTGGTGATGTAAGACCGTCTGGTTTGGTAGCGTCATCTGGTTTGCCCACTGCACGCTGCGATAGCCCGGATGCGCATCACACGCGAGCTGCTCGGGCCGGAAGTCGTACATCTGCTGCATGACGTCAAGCGCGCCGCGCCACTGGCTCTCGACGCCTTCGTCGCTGAGATCGCCAAAGTGCTGGCTCATAACCGCCTGCCCGTCGCGTAGCAGACAGAACGTGTTTTTCATGTCGGCACCGAGCGCCAGAATGGGGGGAATACCGTGAAAACCTGCGGGCAAGGCAATGATGTCGGGTACGTAGCCCCGCGCCCGACGCAGCATCGTGCCCCTTTCATCAACGACGGAATCATCCATTCGCTGCACGATTTCACGGTTGTGCAGCAGAAAACCGTCGGCAATTTCACCCAGGTCATCCATCGCCTGGTCGTTATTCATCGCTGGCGGTTTACCGCTGAGGTTGCCGGAGGTCATCACCAGCGGACAAGCCATGTCATCCATCAGCAAATGCTGCAATGGATTCGATGCCAGCATCACGCCCACGGCATCCAGACCCGGCGCAATCTCCAGCGGCAGATCGGGCAGATAGCGTTTCGGCGTCAGCACGATGGGGGCCGCCGGGGAGCGCAATAATGCCTGAATCGGCGCAGGCAAACGGGAGTCGTTCGCTATCATCACCGCCAGCGGTTTTGCCGGGCGATGCTTGCGCTCACGCAGCCGCGCGATGGCCTGGACATTGCGCGCATCACAGACCAGATGAAAACCACCCAGCCCCTTAACGGCGACAATCCCACCCGCGTTGAGCATCGCAACCGCCGCGGCCAGCGCGGCGTCCCGACGATGGCGCACTTCACCCGCGCGCCATTCCAGCTCGGGCCCACAGTCCGGGCAGGCGACCGGTTGGGCGTGAAAGCGCCTGTCCGCCGGATGGCGATATTCGTGCTCGCACGGCGCGCACAGCGCGAACGGAGCCATTGACGTATCAGGGCGATCGTAAGGCATGGCGCGGATAATGGTAAAACGCGGACCGCAGTGGGTGCAGTTGATAAACGGGTAGCGATAGCGGCGCTCGTGGGGGTCGCGCATTTCAGCCAGGCATGCAGGACAGGTGGCCGCATCGGGCACAATTTGGGTCGCCATTGCGCCACCCGCGCTGTGCCTGATGGTAAAATCGTCGGGCAAATGCGACCACGTATACGGCTGCGCCTCAACCTCGTCGATACGCGCCAGCGGGGGGCAATGTTGCATAAGCTGTTCAGTGAAGGCGACCGCATCGCCCGTCAACCGCACCAGCACGCCAGCACCGTCGTTACAGACGTCGCCGCACAGATGTAGCTGATTCGCCAGTTGCCAGACGAACGGGCGAAAACCCACCCCCTGCACTTTGCCACGCACCCGCAGCTGAACCCCGCCGACCATAATCAGAACAACATAGAAGAAGTGGTATCGAACGCCGCACGACGGCGTTTTTCCGCGCTCATCTGTTCGAGTTTATTGCGATCCACACAGACCAGAGCGTGCGTCGGGCAGGCTTCCATACACGCCGGACCGGATTCGAGGTGATGGCACAAATCGCATTTGTTGGCCTCAGCCTTATCGGCACGCACTTTCAGGCCCATGCCGCTTTGACGAATAACCGGGCGTACGACCACTTCCATCGCGCCGTACGGACAGGCCACCACGCAGGTTTTACAGCCAATGCAGCGCTCCTGCATCACATGCACAAAGCCGTTTTCACGGTTGATGGCACCGTTTGGACAAACGTTCGCGCACGGCGCATCTTCGCACTGACGGCAGATGGCCGCCGTGGAGATGTTCACGCCTTTAATCACGTGAATACGCGGCAGGAAAGATTCAGGGGTAAGTGACGCGCAGTCCTGCTGCGCCTGATGCGACACGACGCAAGCCACTTCGCAGGTACGGCAGCCAATACACTTACTGGCATCTGCCATCATAAAACGGTTCATTTGCTTCTCCAGCATGACATTCATGAGGCGAGACATACATAAACCGTGCCATATTTTAATTACCTGATTTAGCTGATAATGTCAGAGCCGTCAGAGTGTCATCGTCACAAGTGACGATGACTATTGTCGATGTCAGACGTGCGGTCCGGCAATGACGGAATCCCGCAAAATCAGTTCACCAGAGAAGGTTTGTTGCAACGTAAACTCTCCGCCGTCGAGCATAAAAATCAGGCGGCTGATGGTCTCTTTGATCATCTCGGTCACCGGGATCCGCACGCTGGAGAGCGATGGGATGATATACGGCGCAATCGCCACATCATCGAAACCAATAACCGACACCTCGCCCGGCGTGGCAATCCCGCTGTCATGCAGCTGTTTCATCGCGCCAATCGCCATATCGTCATTGCTCGCCACCAGCGCGGTAAATGCCTCACCCCGGGTAAGCAGCGTCGAAACGCCCGCGGCACCGCTCTCCGGGTTCCATTTACCGTCGGCGATCAGCGCCTCACGCAGCGGAATATGGTGCTGTGCGAGGGCATCTTTGTAGCCAGAAAGACGTTCGATTCCGGTGGGTGAATCCAGCGAGCCGGTAATAAACGCGATGTCGCGATGCCCCATGTCGATTAGCTGCGACACCGCCGCCTGACACGACGCTTTATGATCGGACCAGACGCAGTGGCTGCTGTTTTTACGCAGGCGGCGGTTGAGCACCATAATCGGCTGCTCGTGTTTCTGAATAATTTCGTCCATCTCATCAACGCTCAGGAAGCGCGGATAGATGATTATCGCGTCACAGCGCATATCCAGCAGATACTGGATCGCCTCGCGCTCTTCATCGGCGCTGTGTTTACCGTCCGCCAGAATTAACTGCCGCCCTCGCTCTTCGGTCATGCGCGCGGCATGGAACAGCAGTTCGCTGAAATAGACGCCGTGATACAGGGTGTTGGTCACCACCAGTCCCAGCGTTTGCGTGCGTTTCGTGGCCAGGTTTCTCGCCAGCAAATTCGGGCGATAGCCACTCTCTTCAATGGCCTGAAATACCCGGTCTTTGGTCTCCTGGCTGACGTAGCCATTCCCCGACAGTACCCGAGACACCGTTGCTTTCGACACCCCTGCGCGCTGCGCCACTTCCAGCATCGTGGTCATTTTATTCTTCCGTCCAAAACCGATGTGCCGCAGTGTACTGCACTGCAGGAAAATTGTCGCAGCGGCGATATCACGCTTTCACCCCATCAGGGTGATCAAGTTCACGAATGTAAAAAATGCACAATGAACCATCTTGTTTCATGCGAAGAAACTCATGATGATTATGTGAAACCGGTTTCCTACGTATTCACACAATAACAACAGGATCACTTCCGATGGCCAAAAACTACGCTGCGCTGGCGAACGATGTTGTCAGCGCACTCGGCGGCAAAGACAACATTGCTGCCGTGACCCACTGCATGACGCGTCTGCGTTTCGTTCTGCATGACGAAAACAAAGTGGACGGGGCAACGCTTAAAAATATCAACGGCGTGCTCGGCGTGGTGCGTAACGACAACCAGTGCCAGGTGATCATCGGCAACACCGTGTCGCAGGCTTATCGCGAAGTGGTGAACCTGCTCCCGGCCGAACTCCAGCCCGCTCAGCCGCAAGGTCCGCAAAAGCTCACCTTACGCCGCGTGGGAGCCGGGATACTCGATGCGCTCATCGGCACCATGTCCCCGCTGATCCCGGCGATCATCGGTGGCTCGATGGTGAAGCTGCTGGCGATGATCCTTGAGATGACCGGCGTACTGCCTAAAGGCGCACCGACGCTCACCATTCTGACCGTTATCGGCGACGGTGCGTTCTTCTTCCTGCCGCTGATGGTGGCGGCGTCGGCGGCGATTAAATTCAAAACCAACGTCTCGCTGGCGATTGCGATCGCGGGCGTGCTGGTTCACCCGAGCTTTATCGAGCTAATGGCGAAAGCCGCGCAGGGCGAGCACGTCGAGTTCGCGTTTATTCCGGTGACGGCGGTGAAGTACACCTATACGGTTATCCCGGCGCTGGTGATGACCTGGTGCCTGTCGTACATCGAAGTGTGGGTCGATAAAATTACCCCTGCGGTGACCAAAAACTTCCTGAAACCGATGCTGATCGTGCTGATTGCCGCCCCGCTCGCCATCGTACTGATTGGGCCGATCGGGATCTGGATCGGTAGTGCCATCTCCGCGTTGGTTTATACCATTCACGGCTATCTCGGCTGGCTGTCCGTCGCCATCATGGGCGCGCTGTGGCCGCTGCTGGTCATGACCGGGATGCACCGCGTATTTACCCCGACTATCATTCAAACCATTGCCGAAACCGGCAAAGAAGGGATGGTGATGCCGTCAGAAATTGGCGCTAACCTGTCGCTCGGTGGTTCATCGCTGGCGGTAGCGTGGAAAACGAAAAACCCGGAACTGCGCCAGACCGCATTAGCTGCGGCGGCGTCGGCCATAATGGCCGGGATTTCTGAGCCAGCCCTGTACGGCGTGGCAATACGCCTGAAGCGCCCGCTGATTGCGAGCCTGATCAGCGGCTTTATCTGCGGCGCGGTCGCCGGAATTGCCGGTCTTGCCAGCCATTCGATGGCGGCGCCGGGCCTGTTTACCAGCGTGCAGTTCTTTGACCCGGCCAACCCAATGACCATCGTATGGGTATTTGCTGTGATGGCACTGGCGGTGGTGCTTTCGTTTGTTCTGACCCTGCTCCTCGGCTTTGAGGATATCCCGGTCGAAGACGATGCGGAGAAAGCCCGCGCCCTGCAAACCGCACCCACTCAGACACAAGAAGCACGCGTATAAATGGATAACGAGGTAAAAATGTCTGTTTTTCCAGAAGGATTTTTATGGGGCGGCGCACTTGCCGCCAACCAGAGTGAAGGCGCGTACCGCGAAGGCGGCAAAGGGCTGACCACGGTCGATATGATCCCCCATGGCGCTAATCGCCTGGCGGTGAAGATCGGTCAGGAAAAACGTTTTGCGCTGCGCGACGACGAGTTTTATCCAAGCCACGAGGCGATTGATTTCTATCATCGCTACAAAGAAGACATCGCCCTGATGGCGGAAATGGGCTTTACGGTGTTCCGCACCTCTATCGCCTGGAGTCGCCTCTACCCGAACGGCGACGAGCCGCTGCCGAATCAGGAGGGCATTGCTTTTTATCGCGCGGTGTTCGAGGAGTGCAAAAAGTACAATATCGAGCCACTGGTCACGCTGTGCCATTTTGACGTGCCGATGCATCTGGTGACCGAATACGGCTCGTGGCGCAACCGCAAAATGGTTGATTTCTTTGCTTGCTACGCCCGCACCTGCTTTGAAGAATTCAACGGTCTGGTGAAATACTGGCTGACCTTCAACGAGATCAACATCATGCTGCACAGCCCGTTCTCCGGGGCCGGTCTGGTGTTTGAGGAAGGCGAAAACGAAGATCAGGTGAAATATCAGGCCGCGCACCACGAGCTGGTGGCGAGCGCGCTGGCGACCAAAATCGCCCACGAGGTGAACCCGGAAAACCAGGTCGGCTGTATGCTGGCCGGCGGTAATTTTTACCCCTACTCCTGCAAGCCAGAAGACGTGTGGATGGCGCTGGAAAAAGACCGCGAAAACCTGTTCTTTATCGACGTGCAGGCGCGCGGCAGTTACCCCGCATACTCCGCCCGCGTGTTCCGCGAAAAAGGGGTGGTGATTGTTAAAGACCCAGGCGACGACCAACTTCTGAAAAACACCGTCGATTTTGTGTCGTTCAGCTATTACGCCTCACGCTGCGCCTCGGCGGAGATGAATGCCAATAACACCAGCGCGGCGAACATCGTGAAATCGCTGCGAAACCCGCACATCGAAGTGAGCGCGTGGGGCTGGGGCATCGACCCGCTGGGCCTGCGCATCACCATGAACATGATGTACGACCGTTACCAGAAACCGCTGTTCCTGGTGGAAAACGGCCTCGGCGCGAAGGACGAATTGGATGCCAACGGTGAGATTAACGACGATTATCGCATCAGCTACCTGCGCGAGCACATCCGTGCCATGGGCGATGCCATTGAAGACGGCGTGCCGCTGATCGGCTACACCTCCTGGGGCTGCATCGACCTGGTGGCGGCATCGACGGGCGAAATGAGCAAACGCTATGGATTTGTTTATGTCGATCGTGACGATGCAGGCAACGGCTCGCTGGATCGCATTCGAAAGAAATCGTTCTGGTGGTATAAGAAGGTGATTGCGAGTAACGGGGCGGATCTGGCGTAATTTGTACTACCCCCCCCCTCACCCTAACCCTCTCCCCATTGGGGAGAGGGGACTGTCCGGTGCGGTTTTCACTCGATGGAGAGGGGTTGAAATCCTCCGTCCCCAACCCACCCCGCCAACCGTCCATACACGACTTCAACCGCCGCCTTAATCGGTGGCGTCATCGGGTAATAAAACCCAACGATATCCGGCTGAATGCCCAAAAACAGCACTTCGCCCACGTCGTCTTTGATCTGATCGACCAGGTAATTCAGCGGCATGTTATGCGTCGTCATCATAAACATTTCGGCAATGTCGTCGGGGTCGATCAGACGGATCTCGCCGGGGTTTAACCCCATATCGGTGGCGTCGACGATCAACAAACGATCCGGGTGCAGTTCGCGGATAGCGACCACGTCGTTTTCTGGCGCGCTGCCGCCGTCGATCACCACCCAATTCCCTTGCGGTGTGGCGGCGCACATTTCCGCCAGCAGCGGACCCGCGCCGTCGTCGCCCATCATGCTGTTGCCGACACACAGTAAAACGTCAGTCACGTAATCTCCTCACCATCAGGTAGATGGCGCTCTCCTGGTGAATATCATGCAACATGCCGAGCACGGTTTTGCTCCACGCCTGCTGTTCTGGGGTTTGCCGGACTAACGCCGCGTCAAAGGCATTCGCCAGCATCGCGATATGGTTGATGTCGATAACGATTTCGCCATACTTCGGCACGCCTTCCATCTTGCGCCGCGCGGTGCTTTCCGCCTCCAGCGTGCCAATCCAGGCGAGATACTCCTGCCACGGACAGCTCAGCGCGGCTTCCAGGCAGTCGATCACCCCCAGGTGGTGACCGATCGCCAGGCTGTAATACACGACCTGCTGAGCGGCATCGGGCGTGGCGTCGTTTTCGTCGATAAACTTACGGCTCAGCTGACTGAACACCACCTTTTCGCTCATCGGATACGCGCCTCATCGACGACAGAATTCAGGTTGGCGACAATCTCGTTCAGGCGCGGATCGTTTTCCGCCTCCAGCCAGCGAGAAACCTGATGCTCGCCCTGGCTCAGCAGGCGCAGATAGTCATCGGCAATCTGGCGACCATAGCGATAGCCCGCTAATTTGCGCGCCATGCGATCGACCTTCACGCGCAGCGGCTGCACCATATCCGGATGCAAAATTGTCGCAGGCTGATTGTCGATTTCACCCGGTTCGCGGGCGTGGATTTTCTGCTCCAGCAGGCCGAGCGCCATCGCAAAACCGTACAGCGTGGCGGCAGGCGTTGGCGGGCAGCCCGGAATATAAACGTCAACCGGCACAATTTTGTCGGTGCCGCCCCACACGCAGTACAGGTCATGGAAGATCCCGCCGCTATTGCCGCAGGCACCATAGGAGATACAGATTTTTGGGTCGGGCGCGGACTGCCAGGCGCGCAGCGCAGGCGATCTCATCGCGCGAGTCATGGCACCGGTAAACAGCAGGATGTCAGCATGGCGCGGTGACGGCACCACTTTGATGCCAAAACGCTCGGCGTCGAACAGCGGCGACAGGGTGGCGAAGATTTCAATTTCGCAGCCGTTGCAGCCGCCGCAGTCCACGCGGTAGACGTAGGCCGAGCGTTTGATTTTTTTCAGCAGCGACGCTTTCATAGTGGCGATGGATTCATCCACCGTCATCGGCACCGGAATGCCGTTATCGTCGCGCGGGCCGAGTAAATGGCTCATCAGCTGGCCTCTTTCATATGACGTGTTAAATCAATGCGATCGGATGGCAGCAGGCATTTCTGACGCTTGCAGTCCGGGCAGGTTTCAAAGCTTTCGCGGTGATGCTCCGCGCGGACGTCACCATTGTGCTTTAGCAGCGCGATGGCGTAGTCGATCTCTTTTTGCACGGCAAAAGGACGCTGGCAGACGCGGCAATGACAGAGCGCAAAGCGCGACTGCTGGAGGAAGTCCTCTTTTTTCCACACCGCCAGTTCGTATTCTTGCGACAGCTTAATGGCCACCGTCGGGCAGACTTCTTCGCAGCGACCACAAAAAATGCAGCGCCCGAGGTTGAACTGCCAGGCAAGTTCGTTGGTCGCCAGACAGGTTTCTACCGTCAGGGCGTTCGACGGGCAGGCGTTGACGCAGGCCGCACAGCCGATGCACTGCTGCGGGTTATGTTCCGGCTTGCCGCGAAAGTTTTTATCGACCGGCATCGGCTCCAGCGGATAGCTGCTGGTCACCGTGCCGGTTTTGATCACTTTTTTAATAAAGGTAAACATGACAAATCCTTATTTCAGCGGCGAGTTCTTGCGCTCGATGCTGTAGCGTTCAAGCTCTTTGTACGCCACGACCTTGCTTTTCTTCTTACGCACATCAACCACCGTCATGCGGTCGGTGCAGGAGTAGCAAGGATCCAGGCTGCCGATGATCAGCGGCGCATCAGAAACGGTATTACCGCGCAGCATGTAGCGCAGGGTCGGCCAGTTGGCGTAGGTCGCGGCACGACAGCGCCAGCGGTACAGCTTCTGGTTGTCGCCGGTCATGCTCCAGTGGATATCATCTCCGCGCGGCGCTTCGGCAAAGCCCAGCGCAAAACGGTTTGGAATATAGGTAAAGCCTTCTACCATCAGCGGGCCGCCCGGCAG
>JALCNW010000071.1 GCA_022649305.1 Enterobacter sp. | reverse complement strand
TACGCTTTTATTACCTCTTGGGATCGCTCAATGCGGCGGGCTGATTCTGTTTTTTATTATGCTGGGATTATATCTGAATGCGCAGATCAGTCGCCCAATGAAAACCATTGTTCGACATATGCAGCATGTCGTTTCAGGGCGAAAAACCGATTACTACCATTTCGATCGCGTCGATGAAATTGGCATGATGATGCGCCTGGTCAATCAGTCTGGTTTGAATCTGAATTCATTAGTGGATGACGTCGGCACGCAAATCGCAGGAATTAGCGAGATTAGCCAGCAGGTCGCCAAAGAAGGCGCGTCCTTACAGGCGCGTTCAGAAGAGACGGCAGACGATTTGCAGCAAACGGCCGCCGCCGTTGAAGAGATCGCCAGCGCCGTCAGGCAAACCGCCGAAACCGCCGGAGAGGCTATCCAGATGGCGGATCGCACCAGCGCCAGCGCTCACATTGGCGAAACCATTATGAAGCAGACGATTGGAATGATGCAGTCGGTCTCTAAAGATAATAGCCAGATTGTCGATATTATCGGCGTTATCGATCGTATCGCCTTTCAGACTAATATTCTGGCGCTTAACGCTGCGGTAGAAGCCGCGCGAGCCGGTGAAGCGGGTCGTGGATTTGCGGTGGTAGCAGCCGAAGTGCGTAACCTGGCGCAACACTCTGCGTCGGCGGCAAAAGAGATCAAAACGCTGATTGAGAAAAACGTCGCCAGCGTTAACGCCGGGGTCGATATGGTTGAACAAACCGAAACGCATTTGACGGGGATGATTGGCAACGTGCTGCAAATGTCATCGTTAATTAAAGAGATCGGCCACGCCACGCAGGAGCAAACCCTGGCACTTACGCTGATTAACGAGTCGATCTCGCGCATCGGTGTGATGACGCACAACAACACCGGCATGGTCGATAATGTCACACACGCCGCCAATCACCTGACGCAGCGCACCACGCGGTTGCAGCAGGCGATTGCGGTCTTTGGGGGTTAACGCCCCTGATACTGCTCGTCGGTGACTTTTTCCAGCCAGTCAACCGGGCTGCCGTTCACCGATTCAGCGATGGCAATATGCGTCATCGCGGTTTCTGAGCTGGCCCCATGCCAGTGTTTGACACCGGGCGGTATCCACGCGATATCGCCCTGATTCAACGCCTCAGCGTCTTTGCCCCACTCCTGCAACCAGCCGCGCCCCTGCGTCACGATCAGCGTTTGCCCCAGTGGATGGGTATGCCATGCGGTACGAGCACCCGGTTCGAAAGTGACGGTGGCCCCGCCGACGGCGGCAGGCTCTGTGGCCTGAAACGGTGCATCGATACGGACGGTACCGCTAAACCAGGCTTCAGGCCCACGGACCGAAGGGAGTGAACCGCTACGAATAATTTTCATCATGTCCTCCTGTTTTGCTGTTGCGTTAACAGTAGCGCAAAGACAGGTGCAGCATTAGACTGCATAATCAGAAAGGAACCATGAGTAAAATTCATATATCCGGAGTGACATCGTGCTGAAAGATAATTTTAACGATCTGTTGTCGTTTATGGTGGTGGCTCGCGAGCGCAGCTTTACCCGTGCTGCCGCTCAGCTTGGCGTGTCGCAATCGGCATTGAGCCACGCGATGCGCAATCTGGAAGCCCGTCTGGAGATGCGCCTGCTAACCCGCACCACCCGTAGCGTCGCGCCGACGGAAGTCGGTGAACAACTTTTTATGCGTTTAAGCCCTCACCTGCTCGAAATCGAACAAGAACTAACCGCCGTTCGCGATATGCGCGACAAACCCGCCGGCAACATTCGGATCACCGCCGGAGAACACGCCATGTCTGCGGTGTTGTGGCCGATACTGAAACCTTTTATGGCGCAATACCCGGATATTCATATCGAGGTGACGGTCGATAACGGCCTGACGGATATTGTCGATGGTCGTTTCGATGCCGGCGTGCGCCTGGGTGAACAAGTTGCCAAAGACATGATTGCGGTGCGCATTGCGCCGGATATGCGCATGGTGGTCGTGGGCTCACCGGCCTATTTATCCCAGCACGGCGTACCCGAAATGCCCGAACAGCTGCAACATCATCGCTGCATCAATATGCGATTACCAACGCGGGGTGGTTTGTACGCCTGGGAGTTTGAACGGGATGGCCGTGAAATGCGGGTTCGCGTGGAAGGTCAGTTAACGCTAAATAGCCTTCCCCAGCGCCTTGATGCCGCCGAGGCCGGTTTAGGGCTCGCGTACGTCCCGGAAGACAGCGCGCTGCAAGCTATCGCCGATGGACGTCTGGTGCGAGTGCTTGATGAATGGTGCCCTTCTTTTGACGGTTATCATCTGTATTACCCGAGCCGCCGTCAGCATACGACGGCGTTTACCCTGCTGGTTGAAGCGCTGCGCAAGTCATCTGTGATCGCCTGAATACTTTCGTTTCGCGCCGCAACGATTATTTTGCGTCACTTTTGGAATGCGGGTAGGATGCTTCGCCATGTTTTGCCTTATCCATACGCAGAATGACTGGAAAGGCAGCATATGTTGGCACAGAAGCAATCGTTTGGTTCGCCGACGGCCACGTACGGGCATCGATAAGATGATTCAGACAGGAAAACGGGTAACTCAATGAAAACAAGCAATAAAAGCGCAGCCGATCATCACGCTGCGAAACGTCGCTGGCTGGACTCTCATGAAGAGGGTTATCACAAGGCGATGGGCAACCGTCAGGTTCAGATGATTGCCATCGGCGGCGCGATTGGTACGGGTCTGTTTTTAGGCGCAGGCGCGCGCCTGCAAATGGCTGGCCCTGCTCTCGCGCTGGTGTATCTGGTGTGCGGCATTTTCTCATTTTTCATCCTGCGCGCCCTTGGTGAACTGGTGCTTCACCGCCCTTCCAGCGGGAGCTTCGTCTCTTACGCCCGCGAGTTTCTGGGTGAAAAAGCCGCTTATGTGGCGGGCTGGATGTATTTCGTCAACTGGGCAATGACCGGTATCGTCGATATCACCGCCGTTGCACTTTATATGCATTACTGGGGCGCATTTGGCGATGTTCCGCAGTGGGTATTTGCCCTCGGCGCGCTGGCGATCGTCGGGACCATGAACATGATCGGCGTAAAGTGGTTTGCCGAAATGGAGTTCTGGTTTGCGCTGGTCAAAGTGCTGGCCATTGTGATTTTCCTGGTGGTCGGTACGGTCTTCCTCGGCAGCGGTAAACCGCTCGATGGCAATGCCACCGGTTTCCATTTGATTACCGATAACGGCGGTTTCTTCCCCCACGGCCTGCTGCCTGCGCTGGTGTTGGTTCAGGGCGTCGTGTTTGCCTTTGCGTCGATTGAGCTGGTCGGTACCGCTGCGGGAGAATGTAAAGATCCGCAGACCATGGTGCCAAAAGCAATTAACAGCGTTATCTGGCGTATCGGTCTGTTCTACGTCGGCTCCGTGGCACTGCTGGTTCTGTTGCTGCCGTGGAACGCTTATCAGGCCGGGCAAAGTCCGTTCGTCACCTTCTTCTCAAAGCTCGGCGTGCCTTATGTTGGCAGCATCATGAATATCGTCGTGTTGACCGCCGCGCTCTCCAGCCTGAACTCCGGCCTGTATTCCACCGGACGTATTTTGCGCTCCATGTCGATGGGTGGTTCTGCGCCTCAGTTCATGTCGAAGATGAGCAAGCAACAGGTGCCGTATGCCGGGATCCTGGCGACGCTGGTCGTGTATGTATTCGGGGTATTCCTGAACTATCTGGTGCCGTCTCGTGTATTTGAGATCGTATTGAACGTCGCCGCGATCGGCATTATCGCCTCCTGGGCCTTTATCGTGGTCTGCCAGATGCGTTTGCGTAAGGCTATCAAAGAAGGCAAAGCATCAGACGTCAGCTTTAAGATGCCGGGCGCTCCGGTGACGTCCTGGCTGACGCTGCTGTTCCTGTTCAGCGTGCTGGTGCTGATGGCATTTGACTATCCAAATGGCACTTACACTATTGCGACAATCCCGCTGCTGGCCGTACTGTTGATTGCTGGCTGGTTTGGCGTGCGTAAGCGCGTGCAGGAGATTCACAGCACCGCGCCGGTCCATCCGGATGATGAAAAAAATGACGGACCGTTGATTCAAGAAAGGTCACGTTAAGCAAAATTAAGGGAAGGCACATGCCTTCCCTTTTCTTTTACAGCGCGATTCGGATTACGTCGTCAGGCTGGGTCGCTTCCTGTTGACGCGTGGATTTCTGTTTTACCGTCACGTACAGCGTCTTGCCATCGGCGGAGAGCGCCAGGCTGTTCGGGAAAGTCGGCGTATCAATCGTCTTCGTGACCTTGTAGGTTTTAGCGTCAATCACGCTCACCTTGCCCGCTTCGCGATGCGTCACATAAACCTCGTTACGGGTGGGGTTAAATAGCACGGCCAGCGATTCCGGCGCCGCAATTTTCTCAATCACGCTGCCATCTTTAAGGTTAACCACCAGCACTTCCGGCTGTTTAGAGTCGGTCAGGAATGCGCGCTGCCCCGCCGTATCCAGGCTCAGGTTCAGATAGAAATGTTCTTTGCCATCTTCCTGCACTTTTTTGCGGCTCAGCACTTTATGGGTTGCGGTGTCGATGGTGATGAGTTCACCGTCAGCATTGGTGGTGTACAGACGTTTTGCCTGCGCATCCAGCGCCAGTCCGGTGCTATAGGTGCCGGTGTTAGCGATAGTGTCTTTCAGCTTCAGCGTTTCGCCGTCTACCGCCCAAATCACACTCTCTTTACCGATACCGGTGATGTAAACGGTGTTGGTTGTATCATCAGCAACCAGTTCGCGCGGTTGAAGCGGCTTAACGGTTTCGCTACGTTTGCGATCGTCCAGTACCAGGCGGCCTTTAATGTCACCCGTTTTCGCATCAATAGCCGTGATCGCGCTATTAGTGGTATTGCCGAACCACAGCGTTTGCGTGGTGGTATTGATAGTCGCGCCGAACGGTTTCAGATCGTTGTGAATCGCCTGAGTCACTTCCAGTGTCACCGGATCAAGACGATAAACCACTCCACCTTTGTCCGATTTACGGCTTTGCGTCGTAGCCACCCACAGGGCATTTTCCTGCTGGCTGACGGCCATTTCGTAGGCGCCTTTGCCTACCGCTTTTCGCAGCATCTCTTCTGCAGCATGAACATTGAATGTACCCGCAACCAGTAAAGAACCTAATAGCAGAGAACCACGCAGGCGCGGCGAGCACAGATGACGTAATGACATGACGACTCCCTTTGATAAAAAATGTAGTAATGCCGACATTGCTTCCTTAAAGACAAAGTCATCGCTTCGTCATTTTTATTGTTGAGAATAGTAATCATTATTTATTTGAATGTGGAGCTTTTGTTTCCCGTTAACCCCCTTCACCCTTTTTTATCTCCACTTCCGTTAACGCAATGTGCTGTTAAAGTTTTCAAAATTTTTACAAAAGATTTACCATAGGTGCACATGTTCCATTTGGTTCGTCTTTTACTTAACCGGCTTTTATTCATGAAAATCATTTCTGCACGTCAGGCAACGCTCCCGCTGCTGTTGATTCCCGTCATCCTGACGCCAGCCGTTACGCTTGCGGCACAAGAACAAACCATGATCGTCAGCGCAACGCCGCAGACCGTTTCTGAACTGGATACCCCAGCCGCCGTCAGCGTGGTTAACGGGGATGATATGCGCCAGGCCGCGCCGCGTATTAACCTTTCGGAGTCGCTTGGCAGCGTGCCAGGACTGCAAATTCAAAACCGCCAAAACTATGCCCAGGATTTGCAACTGTCCATGCGTGGATTTGGCGCGCGTTCTACCTTCGGCGTTCGCGGAATTCGCATGTACGTTGATGGCATTCCGGCCACCATGCCGGACGGTCAGGGACAAACGTCCAACATCGATTTGAGCAGTATTGAGAGCGTGGAAGTCTTGCGTGGGCCCTTTTCAGCGCTATATGGAAACGCCTCTGGCGGCGTGATTAACATTGCGACCCAAACCGGGCAGCAGCCGACGACCATTGAGGCCAGCAGTTATTACGGTAGCTACGGCACCTGGCGTTATGGCATGAAAGCGACCGGCGCAATGGGAGACGGCACGCATGCGGGCGACGTTGATTACACCGTGTCGACGACGCGCTTTACCACCAAAGGCTTTCGCGATCACAGCGGCGCGCGTAAAAACCTCGCCAATGCCAAACTCGGCGTGCGCATTGATGATGTCAGTAAGCTGACGCTTATCTTCAATAGCGTGGATATGAAAGCGAACGATCCGGGCGGCCTGGATTATCAGGAATGGCGCGACAATCCTCGTCAGTCTCCGCGAGGCGATCAGTACAACACCCGTAAAACCATTAAGCAGACTCAGGCGGGCTTGCGGTATGAGCGTCAGCTTAGCGAACAGGACGATCTGAGCGTGATGGCGTATGCAGGCGAGCGCGAAATGACGCAGTACCAGTCCATTCCGTATCAGCCGCAGCTTCGTCCAACGCATTCCGGCGGCGTGATTGACATGCAGCGTCACTATCAGGGGATTGATACCCGCTGGACGCACCGTGGCGAATTGGGGGTGCCTGTCACCTTCACCACCGGCCTGAATTACGAGAACATGAGCGAAGATCGCCGTGGCTATGAGAACTTTGTCATGAGCAACGGCGTGCCGGACTACGGCGTAAAAGGCGACAAGCGTCGCGACGAACGTAATCTGATGTGGAACGTCGATCCTTACCTGCAAACCAGCTGGCAGCTAACGCAGAAACTGACCCTGGATGCCGGAGTGCGTTATAGCTCCGTCTGGTTTGACTCCAACGATCGTTACGTAACTGGCGCGAACGGTGACGACAGCGGCGATGCCAGCTATCACAAATGGCTCCCGGCGGGTTCCGTGAAATATGCGGTGACTGATGCCTGGAACCTGTATGCCGCCGCTGGCCGTGGCTTTGAAACCCCAACCATTAACGAACTCTCTTATCGTTCGGGTAATCAGAGCGGCCTTAATTTTGGTCTGAAGCCCTCGACCAACAATACCTATGAAGTGGGGAGTAAAACGCGCATCGGTAACGGCCTGCTGACCGCGGCGCTGTTCCGTACCGATACCGACGATGAGATTGTTGTGGATGCCAGTTCTGGCGGGCGAACCAGCTATAAAAATGCCGGTAAAACGCGTCGTCAGGGCGTCGAGGTTGCGCTCGATCAACAGTTCGCTGAGAACTGGAAGCTGAAAATGGCATGGACGTATCTGGATGCAACTTATCGCACCAACGTCTGTTCCGACGCCGACTGCAACGGTAATCGTATGCCGGGTATCGCCCGCAATATGGGATACGCCTCCTTTGGCTGGCAGCCAGAAGAAGGCTGGTATGCCGGCACCGATGTTCGCTATATGAGCGACATTATGGCGGATGATGAAAATACGGCGAAAGCGCCCTCCTATACCCTCGTTGGCCTGAATACCGGGTACAAATTCAATTATGGCAACTGGGGAATGGACGTCTTTGGCCGGGTTGATAACCTGTTCGATAAAGAGTACGTCGGATCGGTCATCGTTAATGAATCCAATGGTCGTTACTACGAGCCTGCACCGGGGCGCAACTATGGCGTTGGGCTGTCAGTGTCATATCGTTTCGAGTAAATAAATACCCGGCAGCGCTCTGCTGCCGGGTTCAGTTTTACGCAGTCTGCCCGTGTTGCTCTAAACGGAAGGCAGCGACTAACGACTCCAGCAAACGCGCCTGATCCTCAAGCGCCCCTGCCGCCGTGGACGATGCGCCCACCAACGACGCATTCTGCTGCGTGGTAGAATCCAGTTCCATTACCGCACGCGAAATCTGCTCAATTCCCCGACTCTGCTCTTCCGAAGCCGATGAAATTTCGCCCATGATGTTATTCACGCGCGTCACGGAATCCACCACCTGCTCCATGGTCTGTCCGGCTTTGGTCACCAGTTCGCTACCGGTGGTGATCCTGGATACCGATTCGCTGATCAACAGTTCGATATCCTTCGCTGCCTGCGAGCTGCGTTGAGAAAGGCTGCGAACTTCGCTTGCGACGACCGCAAATCCGCGCCCCTGTTCACCGGCGCGTGCCGCCTCCACGGCGGCGTTAAGCGCCAGAATATTGGTCTGGAAGGCGATGCTATTAATGACGGCGGTAATATCAGCAATTTTCTGTGAACTGGTATTGATAGCGTTCATGGTACTCACCACGTCGCGCATGACGTGTCCGCCTTGGGTCGCGGTTTGAGAGGCTTCTGCCGCCAGTTTGCTGGCGTGGCGCGCGTTATCGGCGTTGTTTTTCACCGTCGCGGTGAGTTCTTCCATGCTGGCCGCCGTTTCAACGACCGCAGCCGCCTGCTGCTCGGTACGAGATGAAAGATCGGTATTGCCTTCTGCAATCTCGCTGGCCGCCTGAGAAACCTGAGTGACGCTGCTACGAACATCGCCAATCATGGTGCGCAGTTTGTCGTTCATGCGGCCCATTGCGCCAGTCAGTTTCCCCAGCTCATCGTCGCCCTGCGGGTGAATGTCAGAGCTCAAATCACCGTTAGCAATACGTTCCGCCAGCAGCAGGTTATGTTTAACCGGTCGTGTAATCTGTCGAGTCACCCACCATGACACCATGATGCCAAACAAAATCGCCACGATACCGACAATCGCCGTCATTGTGCTGGATCTGTAGGCCAGCGAATCATTGTGCGTTTTCACCAGCGCAATAATCTCTTTAATAGACGCGCTGCTTTTATCACCGGCAGTTTTGACTTTTTCTTCTGCAATTTTCAGCGCCTGTACCGCAGCCGGATCGTTTTTATCAGCGTTGACGGCGACCATGGCGGTCTGCATGTCAGCGACGCTACTTTGGAAACTCGCCAGATACGTGGCAACGTCATCGACAACCGACGACTCCTGAGGATTCCATGTCAGTTTTTGCGCTTCGGTTGTTAGTTCTGCGGCATGTTTGACGTAGTTGGCCATCACCTGGCCCGATTTCTCATCGCCAGTATAGAGAAATTTCAGACGGTTAATTTTGGCCTGGAAGACTTCAATATTGATGTTGTAGATCAGGTTAGTTTGTTGGTAAACATCGCGGATTTCTTTAAACCGCAGTACGCTCAGCGTGGTCGATACCGCCACCAAAAACAATACCACCCCAAATCCCATCGCGAGCTTTTTGCTCATTTTTATATTTCGTAGCCGTTGGCTGACACTCATCATCCTGCTCCTTGAAAGGCAAACGTGCCTTACCTTTTTATCGGCAGGATTCAAGTTTATTTCAGAATCAATTGGGTCTTCGCGATCACAAAAATGAAATAGCGTTCCCGGTAGCCTGATGCCGCCGGGAAATAATTTACGAAGGTGACTTTATTATATGGAAGTGAAAACTGGATTAAATTATCACTTAACTAAAATATTGTTGCAGTAACAGTGTCGTCGACCCTTCAATCAGTTTATCAATCGCATTCTGGCACGCGATCGTATCACCACGCTCTAACGCATTGAGCAGTTCATCATAGTGATAGGTGTATTGGGTAATATCGTGGACGTCTTCATAAAGATAGTTAAAGCACGGGCCAATACGCACCCAAAGTTGCTCAATCAATGCTGTTAATGTCGGCATGTCGGCATATTCATAGAGCCGAAAACGAAAAGCGCGATTGGCATGAAGGGCACGCTGCGCATCGCCGTTGGACATCGCATCATGGAATTTTTCCGCTAAGGCGCGCAATTCCTGAACTTTCGCTGGCGTCATCTGCTTACAGGCCGCCGCCACCGCCATCGTTTCAAGCTGCTTTCGAATAGCGTTAATTTCGTTATAGCGATCCAGGGTAATCTCTGGCACCAGGAAGGCCTGAGCTGGAGTGGCATGCAGCGCACCAGAAGAAACCAGGCGCAACAGTGCCTCACGCACCGGTGTGATACTGGTCCCTAATTTATCCGCAATCTCTTTGGTAATCAGCCTGGCGCCAGGTTTTAATGCCCCGGCAATTAACGCCCCTTTCAGGCTGACCTCAACTTGCATTGTTAGGCTCAAACGTTGAGCTTTTTCTAAATTTTCCAAATCAAGCATGTTCTTTTCCTGTAGCTTCAGCAAAACGCTATTCACCGCCCTCGTGTTAACCATAACGAGTGCTTGTTCGATATATCCTGTATCTTCATGCCTGGTATTGGGAATAACGCAAAATTAAGAACTAATGATTATAGTTTTTTTTAACAACCAGCTTGCCTTTGGCAGTTTGGCTGAGTGCTATGCTTGTATAATTAAAGACATTATAGCCAAATTTGCAAAAATAGATTATGGCGGGGATTCCCGCCATAACAGGTATTATTAGTTATCGTTCGCGACACGTATCACGACTTTGCCGAAGTTTTTACCTTCCAGTAGGCCAATCAGCGCCTGCGGAGCATTTTCCAGCCCTTCCGTCACCTGTTCGCGATAGTGAATCTTACCTTCTTGCAGCCAGCGTCCCATCTCTTCCTGGAACTCATGGATGCGGTGCCCATAGTCCTGGCCGATGATAAAGCCCTGCATACGGATGCGTTTCTTAAGAATGGTACCCATCAGCAGCGGCAGACGGTCGGGGCCATCCGGCAACCCAGTGGCGTTGTAACCGCTCACCAACCCACAGACCGGCACGCGCGCCGAGGTGTTCAGCAGTGGCAAGACGGCATCAAACACTTTGCCGCCGACGTTTTCGTAATACACGTCGATTCCATCGGGGCAAGCCTGCGCCAGCTGCTGCGCAAAATCATCCGCATGGTGATCGAGACACTGGTCAAAACCGAGCACATCCACCGCATGGCGGCATTTCTCTGCCCCACCCGCGACGCCAATCACCCGGCAGCCTTTAATCTTACCAATTTGCCCAACGGTCGCGCCCACAGGCCCGGTGGCCGCTGCGACAACCAGCGTCTCGCCGGACTTCGGTTGCCCGATATCCAGAAGCCCCATGTAGGCCGTAAAGCCCGGCATACCGAGCACGCCTAACGCCCAGGAGGGGTGCTTTAAATCTTCGCCAAGTTTGACTAATCCAGTACCGTCGGAAAGCTCATATTCCTGCCAGCCGCTGTAACCCAATACCCATTCGCCCTCTTTGAATTTCGGGTTAAGCGATTTCTCGACGCGGCTTACCGTACCGCCAACCATCACGGCACCAATTTCTACCGGCGGAGAATAAGACGGCGCGTCGCTCATGCGCCCACGCATGTAAGGGTCAAGTGACAGCCAGACGGTGTGAAGCAGAACCTCTCCCTCAGCTGGAGCGGGGATGGTATTTTCTTCGAGACGGAAATTGTCTGCAACCGGCGCACCTTTTGGACGAGATGCCAGTACCATGCGGCGGTTTTGCTTTGTAGATTGACTCATGGATTGCTCCTTATTACGCAAATGTCCTTAGAGACTAGTCCTTATACCCAACAACTGCCTTACCATTACGAGCCAGACTGGTTAAGGCGTACCACCAGATAAACGCAGGATTCCTGCGTCTCATTGATAAAGCGGCAGTCATTAGGCGGACCCAGTTCCAGACAATCTCCGGCCTGCATTTCATGACGGGTGTCCCCTTCCTGAAACACCAGTTCACCGGATTGCAACCAAATCAGCTGACGAGCAAGCGCGTAGGAAGAGGCAGGCATTGGAACGTCACTCCCGGCGGGCAGCTCAACCTGCACCATATCAATGGGCAGATCGGTACGCGGCGACACGTGACGGCGCAAATAATGCGTTTGCGGATCTCTCCAGACTGGCTGATTATCGAAACGCAGCAGTTTTCCTTCCTGCATTTCTGCACGAGCGATTAACGTTGACATACTGATGCCGAACGCGCCGGAGAGACGAGCCAATAATGTCGCCGTCGGGCTACTGTCACTGCGTTCAATTTTGTGGATCATCGCACGTGAAACGCCAGCTCTGTCTGCAAGCTCGCTGAGAGACCATCCACGTGATTCGCGTTCAATGCGAATCCGCGCGCTAATTCGTTGATTCATATTGTCTGGCATAGTGTTCATGACGTCATACTATAGTGTATGAAACCGATTTCAATACTGTCGTCATAACAAAAAAATATGTCTTATGCCGTAGCGACATGTCGTCGTATTTGTGTAATATCGTGACATTAACGTACTACTATAGTGAACAACACTCCTGGGGTTCTCATGATTATTCGCCACGCCAGTAAAGAAGATTGCGCCGCCATCGGTGAAATTTATAACCACGCGGTATTACACACCGCCGCCATCTGGAACGACGCGACCGTCGATATCGATAACCGTATTGCCTGGTTCGAAGCGCGAACGTTAATGGGCTATCCGGTATTAGTGAGCGAAGACGATGGCGTCGTTACGGGCTATGCATCATTTGGTGACTGGCGAGCTTTTGACGGTTTTCGGCATACGGTAGAACACTCCGTTTATGTCCATCCGGAACATCAGGGAAAAGGCCTGGGTCGCGCGCTTATGCAGGCGCTGATTATTGAAGCCCGTTCGCTTCGCAAGCATGTGATGGTTGCGGGAATTGAAGCACAAAACGGCGCATCAATTCATCTGCACGAGACGTTAGGCTTTACGATAACTGGACAGATGCCGCAGGTCGGCACCAAGTTTGGCCGTTGGCTCGATCTCACGTTTATGCAATTACAGCTTGATGAACGCAGTGACCCGGACGATATCTGATGAATCAATCTTTGACGCTGGTGTTTCTGGTGGCCGCCGGTATTGGTCTGGTGGTGCAAAACACGTTGATGGTGCGCATCACCCAGTCGTCCTCCACCATCCTGATTGCCATGCTACTTAACTCGCTGGTCGGCATTGTGCTGTTTGTCAGTATTCTGTTGGTGAAAAACGGTTTTGCAGGATTCAGCGAGCTGGTGTCAACGGTACGTTGGTGGACGCTAATCCCTGGTTTGCTCGGCTCATTTTTTGTTTTTGCGAGCATCAGCGGCTATCAATACGTGGGAGCCGCCACCACGATTGCCGTGCTGGTTGCCAGCCAGTTAATTGGTGGGCTGATGATGGATGTAGTAAGAAGTCAGGGGATCCCCTTGCGGGCGCTGGTTGGCCCGGTATGCGGCGCGGTGCTTTTGGTCGTGGGCGCCTGGCTGGTTGCGCGGCGCCAGTTTTGACACTTAAACGATCGTGCCGCCTTTGATCAGGTTTTCGTGGCGTGCTTCCGCCTCTTCCTTATGCTGCTTGCCGTGATGCGCAATCGTGTTACGCAGGCGCTGCTGCTGGGTATAGCGATCTTCACGGCTTAACGCCGTATCTTCGCTCAGCTCGACCAGCAGTTCATTCATGTGGGTGATTACACTTTCTTCTACTGCGGCGTCAACGCGCGCAATAACGTCATCCAGATGTGCCATTTCGTCTCCTTATTGATTCCCCTCTCCCGCAGAAGAGGGGATGTTTCATTAATTTAGCTTCGCTTTTGAGAAATCACTTCCCATCAGACTAACGCTGTAGCCGGTCACGTTGCTGCGCGTCGCGTAGAACGTTTTTCCGTTTGCCAGTGCGATCCACGGTGCCTGCTGGTAGAAAATCTCCTGCGCCTGACCGTACAACTGGGAGCGCGCCACCGGGTCACTGGTCAGCTTCGCTTTTTGCACCAGGTCATTATACCCTTTGTCGCACCAGCGCGCGGCATTGGATCCGGTCTTGATACTGTTACAGCCCAACAGCACGTCGGCAAAGTTATCCGGGTCACCATTGTCCGACATCCAGCCAAACAGCGCCGTGTCGTGCTCGCCTTTGCGCATTCCCGAGAGATATTCACCCCACTCGTAGGAGACGATTTTCGCCTTCACGCCCACTTTTGCCCAGTCGCTCTGGATCATTTCTGCAATACGCCGAGAGTTAGGATTGTAGGGACGCTGGACCGGCATTGACCACAGCGTCACTTCTGCCCCCTGCTCCAGCCCGGCCTGCTTCAGCAGCGCTTTCGCTTTTTCCGGATCGTAGCCGTAGTCTTTCAGATCTTTTTTGTACCCCATCATGTTTGGCGGGATAGGTGATTTCGCAACGGTACCGGACCCCATAAACACGGCATTCACGATTGCCGTTTTGTCGGTGGCGTAGTTGAGCGCCTGGCGTACCAGCACGTTATCGAACGGTTTTTTCTCCGTATTAAACGCCAGATACCCGACGTTCAGCGCATCAACCGAGTGCAGTGCCAGATCGTTGTTTTTCTTAATCACGTCAAACTGAACCGGCGACGGCGCAGGAATAATCTGGCACTCGTTAGTTTGCAGTTTCGCCAGACGGGTTTCGACATTCGGGGTGATGGAGAAGATAAGATGTTTGGTCGGTACGGCACCATCCCAGTAGTTCGGGTTAGCAATGTAGCGGATCAGTGAGTCGACCTTATACTGCTGCAAAACGTATGGACCGGTGCCGATTGGCCAGGTATCGACATTCTCAGGAGTCCCTTTCTTAAGCATCACGTCGCCATATTCCGCCGAAAGAATAGAGGCAAAGTCCATTCCCCAGTCGGCCAGGAACGCGGCATTCGGTTCATTCAACACAAACTGGACGTGGTAATCGTCGACTTTTTTCACGTCCTTGATCAGTTTATCCAGGCCAACATCGTTAAAGTATTCGTAGTTACCCTTCGAAACGTTGTGATACGGATGTTTAGGGTCTTTCTGGCGCATTACCGAGAAAATAACGTCATCCGCATTGAAATCGCGGGTCGGCTTAAAGAATTTGTTGCTATTAAATTTCACGCCCTGGCGCAGCGTAAAGGTATAGGTTTTGCCATCCGGCGAAATTATCCAGGATTCCGCCAGAGACGGAACGGGAGTATTTTTCACCGGATCAAAATTGATTAATCGATTATATAGCACCTGAGAACTGGCCACGAACGAGGGGCCGGAGCTGGCAATTTGCGGGTTAAATGACTCCGGCGAGGCTTCGGAGCAGTAAATAATCGTATCGGTATTTGCCGCCCAAGCAGCGCTTGCCGGTAAGAGTGTGCTCAGCGCTAACGCGAGCAGCGTTTTCCCTGTAGACATGGTTATAAGCCTTTTCGGTTTTATTATACTGAAGCGTAATAACAGCACAGCCTGGTGAGAGTGGCAAATAACGAAACACTATCAGGTTATTCTAAAGTAGATTATTTCGCTGGTTTAACCGCCAGTATTCGCCGAATGATTTGCCTTAAGTGCAGACGTTCGTCAAGCATAACCGTTGGGATCAATACGATAAGAAATCACCGCTTTTAGCGTCTCTTCACCCGTTTGGTTGCATTTGAATTTGGTTAAAGTAGAAGCGTGAAGAAGTCTACAGGACCAAATCGTGGCAAAAACACTTTTACGCAGCGGTAATCTGGATGATTTTCAGGCCGTTGGCGGCGGCGGGCAGGCCGTTTTTGAATCAGCATTACAAATCCGTGAAGCGCTTCGTTTGCGCAAGCAGCAGGCTATCGTCGATTGTCTGGCCATCCCCCAGGTTAACGACGGCGGCGACCGGGTCGACTGGTATTCGCCTGTTGATGGTACGGTTTCCAGCTGGACTGCGGCTGATGAGGATACCCGCTTTCGCGCCCTGCGCTACCTGGAAAACACGCTTGCCAGCGTTGCCTCGCTGAGTAAAAAATGTCTCCAGTCACCCAAAACCGCACAACAGCTTTTCGGCTCCCTGCTTTCTAAAGCATTCCAGTTCCCTGGCGAAAACTTTATCTATCTGGTTGATGGCAAACCGGTGATCGCTTTTTGGGGTTTTGTGAATCTCAATGAAAATGCGCGCGAGGATGTTCTGGAGTGTCTGCGCGAGTCGTTGCTACCGGAACCGATGCCTGCGCCGGTTGACGAGCCAGAGCCAGAACCTGAAACCGCCCCCGAGATTATTTTCGAACAGGCCGACGCGCCGCTTGTCGCACTACCTCCGGTGGTGCGTGTGACCGAGGACGCTCTGTACGAAGCCCAACCTGCGACTAAACCGGTGTCGATTGTCGTCGCTGACGTCGCCGAACCGCAAGTCTCCGCGCCAGAAGTGGTTAAGAAAAAACGTCGCGTTCCGCTGTGGTCTCTGCCGGTTGCTGCCGTGATTGTCGCCGCCGTCGCTGCGCCGCTGATGTGGCCAAAGCAGGCTCCATCAGCGCAACCCGCTCCGGTATCGGCTCCTGCTCCGATGGTTATCGCCCCTAAACCCGTGCAACCCGTCACCGAGTTGGCAATGACTCTCCCGCTGCATCAGGCCGAGGTATCACCGGTTAAAGCCGCAGAACCCGCGCCTGCGCCCGTCACGGAAACCGTCGTGATTTCGGCAATCCCGAAAGATGCGATGGTCATGGACGCCGTACAGGTGAAAACCGGGTCGACGCGCTTCCTGAATGGAACCTGGCGCGCCCTGCTTGATGTGAAAGATCCGATTACCGGAAAACCACCGTCGCTGCGCTATCAAATTCAAAACAATAAAGGCATCGCCCGCGTCGTTCACGGCGATAACATTGTTTGCCGCACCGAAATTTTCTCGGGCTTACACAGTACAGGCGAATTGATGATTAAAACGCGTGGAAACGCCCGCTGCACCGATGGGTCGCGCTATCCAATGCCGGAGATCGCCTGCAAAGCAGGAACCAACGACGTGGCGGAATGTACCGCGCGTTATGATGCCAAAACCGTCGTTCCGTTGACGTTCAAGAAAGCAGGTGCCTGATCCTATGCTGGTTAATCTTTGCGACTACAAACAAAGCGTCACCCTGATTGCAAACAGCGGCGTCCAGTTCCTCGATTTTGGCCTGACGCCACAGGATTCGGCGGCTATCGGTCGCTTTGTGCGAAAAACCGCTAACGGCCCGTTGCTGCGCCTGAACTATGATTTAGTGAATGGTCGATACACTCTGCCCACCTTTGGCGGCGGCCAGCCTGAAGTGGTCAAACCCGAAAGCACCTTCCCGCTGCACCAGTCATTGACGGTACTCGACGGCGTTTGGCTTCCGATTCCCTTTTTGCGCTTTAACCCGCCACGGACATTTGTTGACGGCCCGGACAACTGGGCTCGGGTGCAGGTGCGTAAACTGGACACGCCTGACAGTTCAGGAAATACGCACCGCGTCACGGTTGCGCTCGACAGCCAGATCGCCGCTCACGCTACGTCGGGCCTGTCACCGGTAGAAAACGATATTCTGAACGGCACCCGTTTTGCGCTGGCCTGGCGTGATGACGAAGTCCTGAACTTCCTCGATCAAACCTGGATCGATGGCTGGCTGCGCGAGGCCTTCACGGGCTATATCTCCAGCACCGAGAATCGTTCCGATCGCGACCAACAGCAAGCCATGCGGGGTTTTGAATATCAGGCTCACTGGCTAAACATCCTGACGATGCTGGGCGAGCAAATCACCGTCCCGGAAGTCAAATTTGTCACCCACACGCTGAGCACCCCGGCGATTCCGGTCGATTTGATTCTGGACGTGGGAAACACCCATACCTGCGGCGTGATTATTGAAGATCATGGCGATGCCAACGACGGCCTGCGGCAAACGGCAGAACTACAGGTGCGCTCATTAAGCGAACCTCAGTTCCTGAATGAGCCGCTGTTCACCAGCCGTCTTGAGTTTTCCGAAGCGCGTTTTGGCAAACAGCATTTCTCAGTCGAGAGCGGACGCGAAGATGCATTCGTCTGGCCTTCGATCGTGCGCGTGGGCGATGAAGCGCGGAAACTGGCGATGCAGCGTCTGGGCACCGAAGGTAACAGCGGGATCTCCAGCCCACGTCGTTATCTGTGGGATGAAACCCCGGTGATTCAGGACTGGCGCTTCAGTCAGATGAATGCCAAAACCCAGCGTGAACCGCTGGCGACCGCTTTCCCGCTGATGAATTTAATGAACGATGACGGACAGCCGCTGTTTACCCTGCCTCAGGACGAACGCCTGCCGGTCTTTTCGCCACAATATAGCCGCAGCACGCTGATGACGCATATGTTGTGCGAACTCCTCGCTCAGGCGCTGGGCCAGATCAACAGCGTCGCTACGCGTCTTCGTCTGGGGTTTCCGGCGTCACCACGTCAGCTACGCACGCTGATCCTGACTCTGCCTTCGGCGATGCCGAAACAAGAGCGCGAAATCTTCCGTCGCCGTATGTTTGAAGCCATCGCTATTGTCTGGAAAGCGATGGGCTGGCATCCGCAGGATGAAGACTTCGCCAGCCGTAAACAGCAGGATAAAAGCGTTATCCCGGTTCCTGAGATCCAGATGGAGTGGGATGAAGCCAGCTGTGGTCAGCTGGTGTGGCTATATAACGAAGCGATTTCCCATTTTGGTGGGCAGACGGAAGCGTTCTTTGCATCGCTGGCCCGCCCCGATCGTGAAGAAGAACCCGGTAGTCAACCGGGCCGTTCGTTACGCGTTGCCTCCATTGATATTGGCGGTGGCACCACCGATATGGCGATCACCCACTATCAGTTGGATGACGGCTCGGGTAATAACGTCAAAATTACGCCACAGTTGCTGTTCCGTGAGGGCTTTAAAGTCGCGGGCGACGATACATTGCTGGACGTTATCCAGCGTTACGTCCTGCCCGCTCTGCAAACCCAGCTGCAAAAATCGGGTATTGCTGACGCCTCCTTGCTGATGGCGTCACTGTTCGGTGATTCAGGGCGCATTGATACTCAGGCTGTATTGCGCCAGCAGACGGCGCTCCAGCTGTTTATGCCTATTGGCCATGCGATTCTGGCGGCATGGGAAAGGAGTGATATCGACGATCCGCTTGCGGGCTTGCACGCCACCTTTGGCGATCTGCTCACCCAGCAGCCGACACGCAATGTCACCCATTATCTGCAACAGGCCATTGATCACGCGCTGCCTGCCGGCTCGGCTCCGTTCGATTTGTTCGCCGTGCCGCTGCACGTCGATTTTCGCGAAATGCAGGACGCCATGCTTGGCGGTCAATTTACGCTTGCGGCCCCGCTGCATGCGGTCTGTGAAGCGATTTCGCACTACTCCTGCGATATTTTACTGATCACTGGTCGCCCCGGCTGTCTGCCCGGCGTACAGGCATTGATTCGCCACCTGCAACCTGTACCGGTTAACCGCATCGTCTGGCTGGATAAATACCGCGTACACGAATGGTATCCGTTCAGCCAGCAAGGTCGTATCGGCAATCCAAAATCCACCGCCGCCGTCGGAGCGATGTTGTGCAGTCTGGCGCTCGACCTGCGTTTACCGCGCTTCAATTTTAAAGCGGCGGATATTGGTGCCTATTCCACCGTTCGTTACCTCGGCGTGTTGGATAACACGGTCAATACCCTGCGCGATGAGAACGTCTGGTATCAGGATATCGATCTCGATAAGCCGGGTACGAAGCTTGATGCCCGGCTGCACTTCCCGCTGCGCGGCAACGTCACGCTTGGTTTCCGTCAGCTGGCAAACGCCCGCTGGCCCGCAACGCCATTGTATACGCTGAGCATTAATTCTCCCGACCTGGCTAAAGCTATCGCGGGCGACGGCGTGTTAAACGTGCGTTTGCAGTTACGTGGCGGGACCAAGCATGAAGGCCCGGAATCGTTTGAGCTAAGCGATGCCTGGCTTCAGGACGGCACGCCCGTTCCGCCAGATGCCCTAACCTTTAAACTGAATACCCTGGCCGATCGCCGTCATAGCGGTAGCCATTATTGGATCGACAGCGGGAGCGTATACCTGAAATGACAGCGATGACTGCCACCACTCAAGCCCTGATGGAGTGGATCAACGAAACCCGCTTACAGGCCCCCATGCTCGATAACGACGCTGACGCGCTGCTGGCTCGTCTGACCGCAGCCCAAGCCCGTGAACGCGCCCTTGATACCGCCATGAAGGGGCGCAGCAGCATCGGGCTGTACGGTCACTCGCAGGCTGCGAAAGCGCATTTGCTACTTTCCCTTTGCGGCAGCGGTAACGGCCGGTTAGACGTTTCCCCCGGTCAACGCACCTACGATTATTTTGCCCATATCAACCCGGGCCACGCTCTGACCAATATGGCGGTACGCTTTACCACCGCACGTATTGATATTGCAGACGATGCGTTTCCTTTACGCCTGAGCCTGATCACCGAAGCGGAACTGGTGCAGTTGTTTATTGCGCGAGCGTCGGTTGAGGCGCTGATTCGCCCGGTAGAAAAATCGGTTATCGAAGCGCGCGTTGAAAAGTGGCGCGCGTTGCGTCAACCGCAGGGCGTTCCGGGGATCACCGCCCAGGAAGTTGGCGCAATTGCCCGCTTCTGGGGCAATACGGTGCCCGGTGCAGAACAGCAGATGGACGATGCGCTTTGGTATCAGTTTGCGCAAATTATCCCCTCGCTGGACTTAAGCACCCGAGCCAGCGTCTGGTCATTACTGTGGGGAGAGCAGCAAGAGCTTACTCAACAGTGGTTAAAACTGGCGCACGTGCTCCATCAGACCAGCCATGCTGGCGAACTTGCTGCACCGTTAAGCCTGCTGGTGGATAACTTTGGTCTACCTGGTGAAGGCTTTCTTACGCGAGGAGACGTCACCGCCCTCGACGCTCAGGAAGCGGTACTGCATCCCCTTAACGACGGGCAAACGCTCAATGCCATTAGCATCCCGGTTGACGTACTGGCGCTGCTGACCCGCGAGGTCATCCTGCCCGCAGAAAATGGCGTGCTGGATAATGTCGATATCATTGATATTCCTGCCCCTTCTGCCACCGATGCATCGACGCTAGAGCAGGCTAAATGTTTGTGGCTGCTGGAAAATTATCGCCAGCGCTTACAGCCGGATGTTCTGGTTATTTGTAACGCTACGGCGCATCACGAACAGACCGCCAAAGCCGCAAAAGCGTTGCTCAACTGGGTGAAAGAGACGCAAACGGGTGAAGACTCCGCCTTGCCGGGGCTTGTCTGGGCTATCACACCACAGGATGCGCGCTTTAAGACCAAGCAAAATCTGGACGAGGCCGTGCAGCATCTTCTGGGTAAACCCGGTCAACGCTGGGGTACGTTACAGGCTCTGGATACCCATAGTATGCAGCGAATGGTGGAATGGCTTTCACAGGCGACGCTTTCGGCTCAACGTCAGACACGTCTGCAAGCCTTAAAACTTGCCCAACAACGTGATTTGCGGGCTTTGATGCAAAGCTACCTGACGCCGATTGCCGTCGAGCCGGGCGCGCAGCGAACGCAGGCCGAAGCCATGGTGCGGTTGCTGCAAGGCACGGCGGCGCGCCACGGTGAATTGCTGGAAGGGCTACAACCGCCGCTCAAGGCGTTTGAAACCTTGCTCACCATTCAGCAACCGCGTGAAGAACAGGTTAACGGCTTATTCACTGATGTCATCGACTTGTTTGCCGACACTGACGCTCTGCACGGCGACGTGTTTCAGACTAAAGATAAGGCACGACTGGCACATCGGATTTGGATCAACCACCTGCGTCAATGGAGTCGCAACGAGGCCACTGCCGCCAGGCTTGGGCTGGACACAACCGTTTTGCAGCAAATAGCGGATACACTGGTGCTCAGCAGCTATCGTCTGAATCTGCCCCAGCAATTGCAGGTGATTGTTGAAACCGATAAGAGCAGCGCCGCGCAATTGCATGCCGCTATCGGCAACTTCATTGGCTGGCTGGGATATGCACAAACGCCCGTGGCATCACGCCCGGCAAGCCGAGTGCGCAAAGGCCAGGCCATTTTCGTCACCCCTGTGGTCAGTAGTGAATCGCCAAGACTCAGCCGCCTGGGTGAGCAGCCCCTGCATGCCGCAACAGCATACGTTTACGACTGGCTGGTAGCGCTCTACACACGTGCGATCGAAAATGGGGATTATCAGCATCCACACGATGTACAACATGGGGCACGCCAGGCACTGCTGGGGATATTGCGATAGCCACCGTTAGCCCGCAGCAATGCGGGCAGCGGCTTTAGAACAAAGAGATCAGCAGCGCGACAGGGAAACTCATCGGCCAGGTGGACCCCACAAGGAAGGCGCTAAGAAAGCGGATGCGTTTACGATCTTTAGATAAAAACCAGGTGATGAGCGCGCATATCGTCGCCATGACTGCGTAAAAAATTAACATGTCTTGATATAACGTCATTTTGTGCACCCGATCTAAAAATAATCGCGCGCAATATGCGCCATATGTTGATGCAGATCAAGTTTTAATATCACCCATTAACCACTAAAAAATTAAGGCTAATAACAACAGAGTCGTTTTCATGCCGTTTTTAGGTCAGGAGTACGTCGCGTTGCCGACTCACTACCTCTTATTCTCCCTTTATATCTACCCCCTAAAAGTAGCATTATAAATGCACATTTTGCACGCTGCCCCTACCGGGAAAGTGGTGTAATAACGCAAGGCTTCAAAGGGAGAATCTATGTTACGCATTCCGCAGAGTTGTATTCATACCCGTTCCACACCGTTCTGGAACAAAGAGACTGCGCCACCAGGGATATTTCTACGTCATCTTGATAAAGGAACGCGACCGGGCGTTTATCCCCGTTTATCGGTCAGTCAGGGTGCTATTCGCTACCTCGGTTACGCTGACGAGTTCACCCCGGTTCCTGATAGTGAACTTATCATTAAGGCTGGTCATTTCGGCGTGTTCCCACCCGAGAAATGGCATCACATTGAGGTAATGTCGGACGATACCGTATTCAACGTCGACTTCTTTGTCGAGCGCGACGTATTGAAATCGCTCTAAGTTTTGAACGCCACATATGATACGTATTTCAACATTGATTTCTTTGCCGATCCGCAGGCTAACCTTGAAGGCGCAGGCCTTGGAAAAGTCGTCAATACACATAAGGGGTAAAAAATGGGCAAGGCAACGTATACCGTCAGCGTCACCAATAATAGCAATGGCGTATCGGTGGATTACGAAACGGAGGCCCCAATGGAGCTGTTGATTCCTGATATCGCCGCAGACGTGGTGAAAGACCTGGTCAATACCGTTCGGGGGTATGACACCGAAAACGAACACGATGTGTGCGGTTGGTAGGTCGTTATAAAGGCAAGCCCGGTAGCTGAGCGCCACCGGGCAAGAGGTTAGTGTTTGATCATCATGTACGGCATCGTTTAGGCAATCTGAGTTGAAGTGAGTCAGATGCTGGGTTAAACCAAAGCATTAGCGCAAGATGAATCACGGCCTTCTGAGGTTTTGAGTTGTTTTGCGCTAATTTTTTGCCCCAACCATGCCCCATTACATCACCGGGCAGTCGTCGAACTCTCCCGAACGCGCATCGTTGATGATGTACGTTATCACTCCGAATATAGGCTGCGACGTATCCTCTCCGGTATCCTGTGGTATCTCCTCGCGCTTCCCGTTCTCCAGATTGACCAGGTGCGGCCTTGGACTCGACCGGTATCTCTTCACTCTGAACTCACCTTCCATACAGCAAATCAGCAACGAGCCATCGCACACATTCAGCGAGCAGTCTATAACCAGTAGCGCACCTTTAATGATGCCCTCACGGTAGTACGTGTTACCCGCTCGCATGTAGTACGTTGCAGCCGGGTGCGCTATGAACCTCTCATCGAGAGATATGCGGCGCTCTGCAAAGTCTGCTGCCGGTGACGGGAATCCCATGATGACCTCCTGATGATTGCTGTATATGCATACAGTATTATCAAAAGTGGAAGGTGATCAAGTGATGGATGGCGATCAGAAGGTAAGTTACTGCCGCGTGATGGAATTTAGTTTGGCAATAAAAAACCCGCCGAAGCGGGTTTATGGTTGACGCAGATTAGAACAGTTTACGAAGGTCCACTCCGTACACTGCAAGCCATGCGGCGCGAGGCCATGACTTTACGCTACCGAAGCGCGGATCTTGTACATCGTGCGGGATAGCGTCGTTATCACGGCACCATTTACGCAGAGCCTGCCAGGGGAACTTCTTTCCGAGCTTCTTCTCTACCGGGATGATAGCCGCATAGTTCTTGCCTTCACCAATACGCTCAGCAAGCTTGTTCTTCTCACGTACAGCTACTGATGCGGTTGCCATAGCGGTAGCCTCTCGCTTTTCACCGATCCATGCTTTGGTTTCGATTGCCGCGTCACGCTCATGGCTAAGCCTCTCCTTCTCTTCTTCCGCTACTCGTTTCAATATGCTGTCTTCAGGTATATCAAGCTCCACCCTGTTTTAGCTCATCAACCTGTTTACTAAGTTCTGCTACCTTTGCGTTAAGTGCCTTTATGGCTGCAAGGGCATCCATCATCAGTGGG
>JALCNW010000070.1 GCA_022649305.1 Enterobacter sp. | reverse complement strand
AAGAGCAGTGCAACGCGGCTTTCGCTCACCGTTGCGAGGTCCCGTATAATACGTTTTCCTCATTCAGAGTCAAGCGTTTATTTTCGCTTTTCTCTGCCGGCGTTCATCTCTGAACCCCGCTAACCCGGCGGCCTGTAAGCCGTTGTTCCGTGTCAGTGGAGGCGCATTATAGGGAGTTCTCAGACGTTGACAACCCCTCTTATAAAAAAAACTTTCAACCGTCTCTTTTTTGCGCAAAACCGCGCTAAAGTGCGAGTTTTTCGAGCGTTTCAAAGCCATAACGCTGTAAAACGGGTAAAAGTTGCTCAGTCTCTGCCGTGAGCGCCATACAAAAAGCGATATTTGCATCAGAAGATGTTGCATCTGGCGCTTCATGCTCAAGTAACCAGGCCGTACGGCGGGCGATGGCTGCGCCGGAATCCACCAGCCGAGTGCCTTCTGGCAGCACCGCCAGCAGCTCTTCCTGTAATAGAGGAAAGTGGGTGCAACCTAATACCACCGTATCCGGTGGTTCAGGCATACGCAGCCAAGGGCGCAGAATACGACGCAGCTCTTCCAGCGGCACGGGTTCGCCATGCAGTTTCGCTTCAGCCATTTCCACCAGTTCAGCAGATCCCAACATGGCAATCTGACATTCATTCGCGAAGCGGGCAATCAGCTCACGTGTATAAGGACGCTTTACCGTTCCACGCGTCGCGAGCAATCCAACGATGCCATTTGCTGTCAGGCGCGCAGCAGGCTTAATGGCGGGAACGACGCCTACAACCGGGAAAGGAAATTTGTCGCGCAAGGCGGGAAGGGAAACCGTGCTCGCCGTATTGCAGGCGATGACCGCGAGCGCTAGAGGGTAGCGCGCCTGGACAGCCGTGACGATTTCAACGACGCGTTCGACAATAAAGTCCTCGCTCTTTTCTCCGTAGGGAAAAGCCACATTATCGAACGCATAGATATAGTGGAGATTCGGCAGGAGATGCCGAATCTCGTCATAAACCGAAAGCCCACCGACGCCGGAGTCAAACACCAGCACGGTGGGACGCGGATTAGAAGGTGTAGCTGCCAGACAAGGTGTATTCCCGTCCTGCAGTTTGGTAGCCATAAACTGTCTCGTAATCTTTATCGAACAGGTTAGCTATTTTACCACGAACTGTGAGATGTGAGGTGACAGGATACGAAACTGCGGCATCCCACAGACTTACGCCGCCCAATTGTACGCGCTGGGAGGTATACGTGTTTGGGTCATATGCGACGTCATAACGGGTGCCGAGATAGCGGTACGCCAGGTTCCAGTCGAGATCCCAGACCTGCCAGTCCAACTGATACTTCACCTGTTGCTTAGAGCGACGCAAGAGCACTTCGTCTGTTTTCGCATTGCGTGGATCAACATAATCGTAAGATATCTGATGGCCAACCGGTCCGGTATCAAACTGGGCTGTCGCTTCCACACCTTTAATGCGCGCCTCACCCACATTGTAATAGCGGAAGGTACGCGGATCGCTGCCGATCAGATTATCGACATCGTTACGGTAGCCCGTCACGCGCCAGGTCACTGGCCCCGTTAAACCTTCAAAGCCACCTTCCCATTGCTTGCTTTCCTCAGGCTTAAGGTCCGGATTACCATAGTTGTCACTGTGGATCTGGCTCATAGTTGGCGCTTTATACGCTGTGCCGTAAGAACCAATGATGCGGTAGCCTTCAACAAACTCCCACGCCGCGCTGGTTTGCCAGGTGCCATGATTGCCAAAGTTGGAGTTGTCATCATTACGCGCCGCCGCTTCTAACGTCACGCTGTCAAACTGCTGCATCGCAGAAAGAAAGACGCCCGTGTTGCGCTGCTCGTAGCCTTTTGTCAGATAGCCCGTTCCTGCCTGAGTTTTCTGTTTTTGCCAGTCAATCCCCGCGCCGATGCTGCCGTGGCCGACAGTAAAGGTGTTCAGCCATTGCGTGGTGTACTGCTTCACATCATCGGTGGTGGCGGAATCAGCGTAACGCCCTTTTTTCGGGTCATAGTTCTGATCTTTACTGCGACCGTAACCGGCCACCAACTGGGACTGATAAATCCCCTGGCTATAGCGCAAGCCGGTATCCCAGTTTTGGCTGTAGAGTTGACGGGTATCCGGTCGGCCATCGATCATGAAGTTTGCGTCATAGTGATCGGTGCCGTCATACGCAGTACGGTTGTCGTAGCCAAAGCCACGGAAGAACCCGCTCACGCTGTCGGTAATCTGCTGTTCAACCGAGCCATAAAGCGACTTACTCATAAAACCATCACGATCCGGCTGACGTGGCGCATCCTTCGCATCAATGTCAAAACCCCGCGTATAAGTGTAGTTACCCGCCATAGTGATTTTGGTTTTATCGAACACCTGCTGGAATGAGCCATCGTAAGTCTGATAGCCCTTTGAGCCGACGCCTGCAGTAATTTCAGCGCCCGGTTTATCGCGCCCGGTAATAATGTTGATGACACCGCCAATCGCATCAGAACCATACAACGCCGAACGCGGCCCACGGATGTATTCAATACGCTGGATAAGAGAAACGGGGATTTGACTGAGATCCGCGACGTTACTGATCCCTGCGTTATTCAATGGAACACCGTCAATCAGCACCAGGACATGGCGAGATTCAGTTCCACGAATAAAGGTCGAGGAGGTAGCACCCATACCACCGCTTTGCGCGATATCCACGCCCGGTAGACGTTGCATCACTTCCACAACGCTTTTTGCCTGCCAACGTTCGATATCTTCACGCGTGACCACAGAGGTCGGCGCCAGGACGGTGTTCACCGGCTGCTCAAAACGGTTTGCTGTCACCACCATCGAATCAGCGCTATCCTGCGCCCAGCCCGAAAATGCCGTGACGGACAGTGCCGTCATCAGCGATACTTTTTTAATCATTGTTAAAGCATCCACAATATAAGAAGGATGCCGCAGGCGTCATCTATAGCACGCGATGATGAAACCAAATGCGACGTGATTCCGGCAGGTCTTCGGGCTTGGTGGCGTGTGTGGATGAAGACTTCCCGCTTTCACAGTGTCTACAACTCTCATCCCGCCAGTCTTTACCGCTGCGCGTCAGCTCCAGATTCGCACTGGATTCCCTTTTCACTTAAAGGAGACCGGAAACAGAATGCTACAATTAGAAACGTATGGATGTCCAGATAGCTATGCATCATTAAATCTGGACATCCCCTGTACAGTGCTTACAATCCCCGCGAAATTCTTTACCACTCAGGACGCATCATGACCCCCGAACACCTCCCGACAGAACAGTACGACGCGCAGCTGGCAGAAAAAGTTGTCCGCCTGCAAAGTATGATGACGCCTTTCGCGGCGCCCGTTCCAGAGGTGTTTCGCTCACCGGTCAGCCACTACCGCATGCGTGCTGAGTTCCGTATTTGGCACGACGGCGACGACCTGTATCACATCATTTTCGATCAGCAAACCAAATCACGCATCCGCGTTAATACTTTCCCGGCGGCTAGCGAATTAATTAATCAATTAATGACGCTGATGATTGAGGGCGTTCGCGATAACCCTGTGCTGCGTCATAAGCTGTTCCAGATTGACTACCTGACCACGCAAAGCAATCAGGCGATCGTCTCCCTGCTTTATCACAAAGCACTGAGCGATGAATGGCGTCAGGAAGCCGAAAAACTGCGTGATGCGCTACGTGCGAACAACATCAATGTGCATCTGATTGGTCGCGCAACGAAAACCAAAATCATGCTCGATCAGGATTATGTTGATGAACGTCTGTCGGTGGCAGGTAAGGAGATGGTTTATCGCCAGGTAGAAAACAGCTTCACCCAACCGAATGCAGCTATGAACGTTCAAATGCTGGAGTGGGCATTAAAAGCAACGGAAGGATCTACGGGCGATTTGCTCGAACTGTACTGCGGCAACGGTAACTTCTCACTGGCGCTGGCACGCAACTTCGAACGCGTTCTGGCAACCGAAATCGCCAAACCATCCGTGGCCTCCGCGCAATACAACATTGCGGCCAACCATATTGATAACGTGCAGATTATTCGCATGGCAGCAGAAGAGTTCACCCAGGCGATGAACGGCGAACGCGAATTTAACCGTTTGCAGGGAATTGATTTGAAGAGCTACCAGTGTGAAACGATTTTCGTCGATCCGCCGCGCAGCGGGCTGGACAGCGAAACCGAGAAGATGGTGCAGGCGTACCCGCGTATCTTATATATCTCCTGCAACCCAGAAACCTTATGCAAGAATCTGGAAACATTAAGCCAGACGCACAAGGTTGAACGTCTGGCGCTATTCGATCAATTCCCGTACACGCACCATATGGAGTGTGGGGTTCTGCTAACGGCGAAATAACGCCATCATTCCGGAAGCTGGTGCTTACGGTGACGCATTTTAATGCCAATCCAGAACACCAGCGCCACAGAGAGCACGGCAGGCAGGAAGTTTGAGCCGATATCCGGATACTCCGCGCGCACTACGGTGCTATACAACAGGACACCCAGAATAAAGAACGCTGCCGCCAGACCCGGTAAACCTACCGGCATAGTGCGGTTCTGATAGCGCTGGTGCAGACAATATACCGTCAGCACCAGGGCGATAATCGGGAAAATCGAAAACGGCACAACGGAGCTAAAAACCGCAGCAAACGTGCCATTGATTGATAAGCCAGCGATCAATGCCAGCAACAACGTACCTTTATCCTGACCAGACTGTTTCATTACTCACCCTTCGTCAATTTGATGCGCCGACCTTTCTTGTTCACGGCGATACCAGTAGTAAGCCCCTTTAGAAATCATCCTCAGTTGCAATACCAGTCGCTCTTCGAGTTGTTTGCGTTGTTCAACGCCCACATCCAGTGCTTCGGCACCCGCACTGAAGACAATTGTCACCATCGCCTCGGCCTGCGCTTCCGTGAAGGCACGCGGCATATGGTTTTCGATTTCGAGATAGTCGGCAAGTTCCGCAATAAAATGTTGAATTTCGCGCACCACAGCGGCACGAAACGCGGCAGACGTCCCCGAACGTTCGCGTAGCAGCAGACGAAATGCGTTGGGGTTGTTACCGATAAATTCCATAAAGGTCGAGACCGACGTACGAATCACGCTCCCGCCTTTGGCGATACGCTGGCGCGCCTGGCGCATCAACTGGCGTAGCATCAGGCCGCTCTCATCCACCATGGTCAGGCCCAGCTCATCGACGTCACGAAAATGACGATAGAAGGACGTTGGCGCAATCCCGGCCTCACGCGCTACTTCGCGCAGGCTCAAACTGGTAAAACTGCGCTCAGCGCTCAGTTGACTGAATGCCGCTTCCACCAGCGAACGCCGGGTTTTCTCTTTTTGTTGTGCTCTTACGCCCATCACAATAGTTGAATCCTTCCAAAGGCCTTAAGGCACTATACCAGAGAATAAAATTAATCTGTTTGTGGAGCTTTGTGAATGATTGTTTACGCGCGGTTTGTGCTCCACAGCCCGAAAAGAGCACAACGATAATTGGGTTATCCTGCCAATGATGTTACTATTCTGTTGCTTTTATGTATAAGAACAGGTAAGCCTTGCCATGTCACATTCCTACGATTACGACGCAATTGTTATTGGTTCCGGCCCTGGCGGCGAAGGTGCTGCTATGGGGCTGGTTAAGCAGGGAGCCCGAGTAGCCGTCATTGAGCGCTACCATAATGTTGGCGGCGGTTGCACCCACTGGGGCACCATCCCTTCAAAAGCCCTCCGCCACGCCGTTAGCCGCATTATCGAATTTAATCAGAACCCTCTTTACAGCGACCATACCCGACTTCTTCGATCGTCCTTTGCCGACATCCTTAATCATGCTGACACCGTCATTAATCAGCAAACGCGGATGCGCCAGGGATTTTACGAGCGTAACCACTGTGAAATTCTGCAGGGCGACGCGCACTTTGTAGACGAGCACACGCTGGCGCTGAAATGCCACGACGGCTCCGTCGAGACGATTACCGCCGAGAAATTCGTTATTGCCTGCGGTTCACGCCCTTATCACCCAGACGACGTCGATTTTTCGCACCCGCGCGTGTACGACAGCGACTCCATCCTGAGCTTGCAACATGAGCCACGCCATGTGTTGATTTACGGCGCGGGCGTCATTGGTTGCGAATACGCGTCGATCTTCCGTGGAATGGAAGTCAAAGTCGATTTGATTAACACCCGCGATCGCCTGCTGGCGTTTCTCGATCAGGAGATGTCCGATTCGCTCTCGTACCATTTCTGGAACAGCGGCGTGGTCATTCGCCACAACGAAGAGTACGAGAAAATCGAAGGCTGCGATGACGGTGTGATCATGCACTTGAAATCCGGCAAGAAGCTAAAAGCTGACTGTCTGCTGTATGCCAACGGTCGAACCGGTAACACCGACTCACTGGCGCTGGAAAACATCGGTTTAGCCACCGACAGCCGTGGCCAGTTGAAGGTCAACAGCCTGTACCAGACGGCACTCCCGCATATTTATGCTGTGGGCGATGTGATTGGCTATCCGAGTCTGGCCTCAGCCGCTTACGATCAGGGCCGCATTGCCGCGCAGGCGCTGGTGAAGGGCGAAGCGAACACTCATCTTATCGAAGACATTCCGACGGGCATTTACACCATTCCGGAAATCAGCTCAGTCGGGAAAACCGAGCAACAGCTGACGTCAATGAAAGTGCCTTACGAGGTGGGTCGTGCTCAGTTTAAGCATCTGGCTCGGGCACAAATCGTGGGTATGAGCGTGGGCACGCTAAAGATTTTGTTCCATCGCGAGACGAAAGAGATCCTCGGCATTCACTGCTTCGGTGAACGCGCGGCGGAAATCATTCATATCGGCCAGGCGATCATGGAACAAAAAGGTGGCGGTAACACTATCGAGTACTTCGTTAACACCACCTTTAACTACCCGACCATGGCAGAAGCCTATCGGGTAGCCGCGCTGAACGGCTTAAACCGCCTGTTTTAACGCGCTGTCGAAATGGCCATCCATCGAGCTGCGGATGGCCTCTGCCAGCTGCTCATAGCGGCTGCGCAGCGGTGATCCCGGGCGATAGACCAGGCCAATAGTGCGACGCGGCTCAGGCTTGATGCACGGCAGATAAACGACGCCATCACGCTTGCGCTCATTTGGCACCGCCAGGGCAGGCAGCAGCGTAATACCACTTCCCGCCGCCACCATATTACGCAGCGTTTCAAGGCTGGTTGCGCGGAAGTGCGTATCTTCATCGGCACCCGCTTCAAAGCAGAACCCCATCGCCTGATCGCGCAGGCAGTGCCCGTCTTCGAGCATCAACAGTTTTTCACCCGCCAGATCGGACATCGGCACGCGATCTCGATTGGCCCACGGGTGATCTTCATAGATCGCCAGCATCATCGGCTCATCAAACAGCGGCACTTCGATAAAGGCTTCACTCTCTTTGACCAATGCCAGAATCACACAATCGAGTTTGCCGCTATCCAACTGCGCCAGCAGCTGATGGGTTTGGGCTTCATGCAGGTACATTTCGAGTTTCGGGAAGGTCTGATGCAGCATCGGAATGATTTGCGGCAACAGATACGGGCCAACGGTTGGGATCAGGCCGATATGCAGCGGGCCGGACATTGCCTCCCCCTGCTGGCTTGCCATTTCCTTGAGCACTTTGACCTCGCGCAGCACGGTGCGCGCCTGATCCACCAGCAGCAAACCGGCCTGGGTGAACAGCACTTTACGACTGGTGCGCTCCAGTAGCATCACGCCCAGCTCATCCTCTAGCTTGCGGATCTGCCCGCTCAGCGTGGGTTGGCTAACGTGGCAGGAATCTGCCGCGCGGCGAAAATGACGATGTTCTGCAAGTGCGACCAGGTATTCAAGATCACGAATATTCATTATTCATCCTCCGTCGCCATGATAGTTCATGGCGATAGATAGCATAGCAACGAACGATTATCCCTATCAAGGGTTCTGTTGAATAATACACCACATAGACGAGGCGGTTCTGTTTGACCCTTGAAGTTCCTGCCGAGTCAGAAGAGTTTCTCTCAAACTCGAACAACTAAAGCCAACGTGAACTTTTGCGGACCCCGTGGTCCGCTTTTTTTGCGTAAAAAAGCCAGCTCATGGCTGGCTCATTATCAGTATGTCGGGTCAGCGAGGTGCCACCCGGGGCGACAAGATTCAGACTAAACGTTGTTTCGCATCCGCAATCGCCTGTGCAACTTGCTTCGGCGATACGCCGCCTTTTGCTGCGCGCTTATCCAGACAGGATTGCAGTGCAAGAATCGGATAAACGTCATCGCCAATCACCGCGCTAAATTTTTGCAGGTCGGCAAGCGGCAAGTCTTCCAGGGGTTTGCCCTGACGAATGGCTTCAACCACCGCTTCACCCACGATATGGTGCGCTTCACGGAACGGTATCCCCTTCGCGACCAGATAATCGGCCAGTTCGGTAGAGTTCGCATAGCCCTGCTGCGCGGCTTCCTGACAACGCGGGCGTTTCACCTGAATACCATCCAGCACCAGTGCGCCCATATGCAGACAATCCAGCCAGGTGTCGAGCGCGTCGAACAACCCTTCTTTATCTTCCTGCATATCTTTGTTGTACGCCAACGGCAGACCTTTCAAGGTCATCATCATGCCCGTCAACGCACCCTGTACGCGGCCACACTTGCCACGGATAAGCTCCAGCGCATCCGGGTTTTTCTTCTGTGGCATCAGGGATGAACCCGACGTCACACGGTCGGACAGCTCAACAAAACCGGCTTCGCCAGAGTTGAAGAAAATCAAATCTTCGGCAAAGCGCGACAAATGCACCATCCCGATAGAGGCGTTAGACAGCAGTTCCAGCACGTGATCGCGATCCGATACGCTATCCAGGCTATTGCGGGTGGCGGAGGCAAAGCCTAACCAGCCCGCCAGCTGTTCGCGATCGATTTCATATGCGGTACCGGCCAGCGCACCGCTGCCCAGCGGGCTTACGTCCAGACGCTTCAGGGTATCCTGCAAACGGCTTTCATCGCGGGCTAACATTTCAACGTAGGCCAGACACCAGTGAGCAAACGTCACCGGCTGCGCGCGTTGCAGGTGGGTATAACCCGGCATCACCGCATCCTGATTGCTCTGCGCAGTTTCAACCAGTGCGTTCTGTAGCTGGCGGTTTGCCGACAGCAGTTCCACCACGGTGTCTTTACACCACAGCTTGAGATCGGTCGCGACCTGGTCGTTACGACTACGGCCCGTGTGGAGTTTTTTACCCAACTGGCCCACTTTGTCGATCAGCTTACCTTCTACCCAGCTATGAATATCTTCAGCATCACTTTCAAGAATTTGCTGCGGATTCAGGCGAACCTCTTCCAGCAAATTGTTCAACGCCTCTTCCAGCTGTACTTGCTCATCGGCGGTCAGTACACCTACGGTGACCAGCGCTTTAGACCAGGCCACAGAGCCGACGATATCCTGTTCGGCCAGGCGGTAGTCGAAGCGCAAAGAGTCATTGAACTGTTTGAACCGCTGATCCGCTGCCTGTGTAAAACGCCCACCCCAAAGTGCCATAACATGCTTCCTTAAATTCGTTTAATGTTACCCCTCTCATGAGGGGGTAAAAATTTTTACGCCAAAATACGCGTGCCGATCGGCGTGCCGTTAAACAGCGCGGGCAGTTGCTCTGCGTGACGCCACGAGGCGATATCGACCGGGCGGCCCAGCGTGCGTGCGGCATCCAGCGCTGCATTCACTTTTACGATCATGCCGTCGGTAATAATGCCCTGCGAGATCAGCTGCTCGGCTTTGGCGGCGGTCATTTCAGCGATGCGCTGACCTTTACCATCCAGAATCCCGCTCACATCCGAGAGCAGAATCAAATCTGCGCCCAGGGTGGCGGCAAGCGCCGTCGCGGCCTGATCGGCATTCACGTTCATCAGTTGCCCTTCTTCGGTCACACCGATAGAGCTCACCACCGGCAGGAAACCGCCTTCCAGCAGCGTATTAATCAGTTTAGGCGAACCCGGTTTTGCCAGGCCAACGTGACCGAGTTCTTCATCGAGCTGAGTCACGCTGACGCTATCGCCGTCGCCGAGATACAGGCCGACGGAGGCAATATCATGCTTCTTCGCCCATGACAGCAGGGTTTTGTTGGCCGTTCCTGCCAGCGCGCCGGTAATGATGTCAATCTGATCGGCAGGCGTCACGCGCAGGCCATTTTTCTTTTTCACCGGCAGATTTAAGCCTTTCATCAGCTCATCCACCACGCAGCCGCCGCCATGCACAATCACCAACGGACGTTGATGTGATTCACGATAGTCGACCAGCGCGGTAAAAAGACGCTCAAGCGCTTCTTCGCTGTCCAGCAGTACGCCACCGAGTTTGATAATTAATGGATTCATCATCACACCTTAAATAAGAGACTGGGTTTCGGCGTAGCCAAAACGAATATTTGCACACTGCATGGCCTGGGCCGCAGCGCCTTTAAGTAAGTTATCTTCTGCGGCAACCACGATCAGATGCTCGCCCTGAACGGCAAACCCGATATCGCAGAACGGCAGACCGACCACATTTTTCAGCGCCGGAAGGCCCGTGTCGTACAGACGTACCAGCGGTTTATTGGCATACGCTTGTGTAAAGACGTCAGCCACCTGTTCTTTTGTCACGCCCGGCTTCAGGCGGCAGGTGATGGTTTCCAGAATCCCGCGCGGGAAGCTGCCCAGATGCGGCGTAAAAATAACGTCCGCGCCCAGATGCGTGGTGATTTCCGGATGATGACGGTGATTAAACACGCCGTAAGGCTGGAGGCTCACCTCGCAGAAGCTATTAGCAATGGCCGCCTTGCGCCCGGCACCGCTCACGCCGCTGGTCGCGTTGATCACTGGCCATTGGTTAAGATCCAGCAGGTCGGCGTCGATCAGCGGTTTAAGCGAAAGCTGCGCCGCCGTCGGATAACAGCCCGGCACGGCAATCAAATTGGCTTCTTTTATCTTGTCGTCGTTCCACTCGGCCAGACCGTAAACCGCCTGCTCAAGCAAATCGGCATGCTGGTGAGTGAAACCATAATATTTCTCATAGAACGCACTATCGTTAACGCGGAACGCACCGGAAAGATCGAACACCACGCAACCCGCTGCCAGAAACTGCGGGGCCAGGTCATGGCTCACTTCATGCGCGGTGGCCAGAAACACCACATCCACGCCGCCCGCAAACTCGCTGATATCGGACATTGGCTGCAGCGGAAGGTCGACGATCCCCCTAAGCTGCGGATGTAAATCGGAAATTAACTTTCCCGCATCATTGCTTTGCGCTGACACAGTCAAAGCGGTTATGGTCATATGAGGATGGCGATTCACGTAGCTTACAAGCTCTGCGCCCGCATAACCGCTAGCGCCCACAATCAGCGTATTCAACATCGGGTTCCTTTACGATCAACGTTAGTGTATTTTTATTCACATTTAGTGCATGAATATTGATACTATCACGACCTAAGGTATGTCAACAATGAAAATGAATTTACCACCCTTTATCGAGATTTACCGCGCCCTGATTGCCACGCCGTCCATCAGCGCGACCGAAGAAGCGCTCGATCAGAGCAATGAGTCTTTAATCACTATGCTGGCTGGCTGGTTTAGCGATCTTGGCTTTAAGGTGGAAGTTCAACCCGTTCCAGGAACCCGTCATAAATTCAATCTGCTTGCGAGTACCGGTGAGGGTTCAGGCGGCCTGTTACTGGCAGGTCACACCGATACCGTTCCGTTTGACGATGGCCGCTGGACGCGCGATCCGTTTACCCTGACCGAACACGACGGCAAGCTTTACGGTCTGGGTACCGCCGACATGAAAGGCTTTTTTGCTTTTATTCTCGACGCCCTACGTGACGTAGACGTGAAGACGCTGAAAAAACCGCTCTATATTCTGGCCACCGCCGACGAAGAGACCAGCATGGCTGGTGCACGCTATTTCTCTGAAAATACGGCGATCCGCCCGGACTGCGCCATTATCGGCGAGCCCACGTCCCTGCAACCGATTCGCGCCCACAAAGGCCATATCTCTACCGCGGTGCGTGTGCTGGGCCAGTCCGGCCACTCCAGCGATCCGGCGCGCGGCGTGAATGCCATTGAACTGATGCACGACGCCATTGGCCGCATCATGCAGCTACGTGACTCGCTAAAAGAGCGTTATCACCACGATTCATTCACAGTGCCGTACCCAACGTTAAACCTCGGCAGCCTGCACGGTGGCGATGCGTCTAACCGCATCTGCGCCTGCTGTGAGCTGCACATGGATATCCGCCCGCTGCCGGGGATGACGCTAAGCGATCTCGATGGCCTGCTGACGGAAGCGCTAGCCCCCGTGAGCGAACGCTGGCCGGGTCGCCTGACGGTATCCGAGCTGCACCCACCGATTCCAGGTTACGAATGCCCCCCTGACCACCAGCTCGTTCAGGTCGTGGAAAAACTGCTCGGCGAAAAAACTGACGTGGTGAACTACTGCACCGAAGCGCCGTTTATTCAGACGCTGTGCCCGACGCTGGTGCTGGGTCCTGGCTCTATCAATCAGGCCCACCAGCCGGATGAATACCTGGAAACCCGCTTTATTAAGCCGACTCGCGAGTTAATTACGCAGGTTGTGCATCATTTCTGCTGGCATTAAAACTGTTTCTCCCGTCACCCTAACCCCAGAGGGTTAGGGTGACGGGAATCAAAATCCCATGATCCCCATCACATTCCCATAAGCATCTCTTATCTGACGCGAAGTGAATTAAATTTCGTAAATTGCCCACATTTATTCGTTTGCTGAACCGTTTTCGCAGCAATTGACGACGGGGGTTTTACGTGGCTTTATAAAGGGAGATGACAAAATAATGTCCAAAAGATTTCCGACTGGGCATAAACAAAAATGATGGGGTGATTGGGTTTTTATGAACGAACAATATTCCGCGTTGCGTAGTAATGTCAGTATGCTCGGCAAAGTGCTGGGAGATACCATTAAGGATGCGCTGGGAGAGAACATTCTCGACCGCGTTGAAACCATCCGTAAGCTGTCGAAATCCTCCCGAGCAGGAAACGAAGCCAATCGCCAGGAGTTGCTCACCACGCTGCAAAACCTGTCCAACGATGAGCTGCTGCCCGTTGCTCGCGCGTTCAGCCAGTTCCTGAATCTGGCAAACACCGCTGAGCAATACCATAGCATTTCGCCAAAAGGCGAAGGTGCCAGCAACCCGGAAGTGATTGCCCAGACGCTCAGAAAGCTGAAAGACCAGCCCGATCTTAACGAAGCCACCATTAAAAAAGCGGTCGAATCGCTTTCTCTGGAGCTGGTACTCACCGCACACCCTACCGAAATCACTCGCCGCACCCTGATCCACAAAATGGGTGAAGTGAATAGCTGCCTTAAGCAGTTGGATAACAAAGAGATTGCTGACTACGAACGCAACCAGCTGATGCGTCGTCTGCGCCAGCTTATTGCGCAGTCATGGCACACCGATGAAATCCGCAAGTATCGCCCAAGCCCGGTTGACGAAGCCAAATGGGGCTTTGCGGTCGTTGAAAACAGCCTGTGGGAAGGCGTGCCGAACTATCTGCGCGAGCTGAACGAACAGCTGGAAGAGAACCTCGGCTATCGCCTGCCGGTCGATTTTGTGCCGGTGCGTTTCACCTCCTGGATGGGCGGTGACCGCGACGGTAACCCGAACGTCACCGCTGACATCACCCGCCACGTGCTGCTGCTGAGCCGCTGGAAAGCCACCGACCTGTTCCTGAAAGACATTCAGATTTTGATTTCCGAGCTGTCGATGGTCGATGCCACACCGGAACTGCTTGAACTCGTTGGTGAAGCCGGTGCAACCGAGCCTTACCGCTTCCTGCTTAAAAACCTGCGCGGCCAGCTGATGGCGACTCAAACCTGGCTGGAAGCCCGCCTGAAGGGCCAGCGCCTGCCGAAGCCAGTGGGCTTGCTGAGTCAAAACGAACAGCTGTGGGATCCGCTATACGCCTGTTACCAGTCGCTACAGGCGTGCGGCATGGGCATCATCGCTAACGGTGAACTGCTCGACACCCTGCGCCGCGTGAAGTGTTTCGGCGTACCGCTGGTGCGTATCGACGTGCGCCAGGAAAGTACCCGTCACACCGAAGCGCTGGGTGAACTGACGCGCTATCTCGGCATTGGCGACTATGAAAGCTGGTCAGAAGCCGACAAGCAGGCCTTCCTGATCCGCGAACTGAATTCAAAACGCCCGCTTCTGCCGCGCAGCTGGGAGCCAAGCGAAGAAACGCGCGAAGTGCTCAATACCTGCAAAGCGATCGTCGACGCGCCGAAAGGATCGGTCGCCGCCTACGTGATCTCCATGGCGAAGACTCCGTCCGACGTTCTGGCCGTTCACCTGTTGTTAAAAGAGGCCGGTATCAGTTTTGCGCTGCCGGTTGCCCCACTGTTTGAAACCCTCGACGACCTGAACAACGCCAACGACGTGATGACCCAGTTGTTGAATATCGACTGGTATCGCGGCTTTATCCAGGGCAAACAGATGGTCATGATTGGCTATTCAGACTCGGCGAAAGACGCAGGCGTGATGGCGGCATCCTGGGCGCAGTATCAGGCACAGGATGCGCTGATCAAAACCTGCGAGAAAGCCGGTATCGAGCTGACCCTGTTCCACGGTCGCGGCGGTTCTATTGGTCGCGGTGGCGCACCTGCTCATGCAGCATTGCTCTCCCAACCGCCTGGCAGCCTGAAGGGCGGCCTGCGCGTCACCGAACAGGGCGAAATGATTCGCTTTAAATACGGCCTGCCGGAAGTGACTATCAGCAGCCTGTCGCTCTACACCAGCGCGATTCTGGAAGCGAACCTGTTGCCACCGCCGGAACCGAAAGATGCCTGGCGTCATATCATGGACGAGCTGTCAGATATCTCATGCGATCTGTACCGCGGCTACGTGCGTGAAAACAAAGATTTCGTGCCTTATTTCCGCTCGGCCACGCCGGAGCAGGAGCTCGGCAAACTGCCGCTGGGTTCTCGTCCAGCTAAACGTCGTCCAACCGGTGGCGTTGAATCTCTGCGCGCTATCCCCTGGATCTTCGCCTGGACACAAAACCGTCTGATGCTACCAGCCTGGCTGGGCGCGGGCGCGGCGCTGCAAAAAGTGGTGGAAGATGGTAAGCAAAGCGAGCTTGAGACGATGTGCCGCGACTGGCCGTTCTTCTCCACTCGCCTGGGCATGCTTGAGATGGTGTTCTCTAAGGCCGATTTGTGGCTGGCAGAATACTACGATCAGCGTCTGGTGAAGCCGGAGCTGTGGACGTTAGGCAAAGAGCTGCGTGAACTGCTGGAAGGCGACATCAAAGTCGTTCTGGCTATCGCCAACGATTCTCACCTGATGGCCGATCTGCCGTGGATTGCCGAGTCTATCCAGTTGCGTAACATCTACACCGATCCGTTGAACGTTCTACAGGCAGAACTGCTGTACCGTTCGCGTAAGGCGGAAGAAGAAGGTCAGGAACCGGACCCACGCGTTGAACAAGCGCTGATGGTGACGATTGCAGGCGTTGCGGCAGGCATGCGTAATACCGGCTAATCACGTGTTTCGGGACATCCTCACTAAAATGATAAGCGGCGACATGCCGCTTTATCATATTCACTTTGCCAGCGATCGGAGCCTGGTGAGTGAGGACCACTCCCCCGTTCCCCGTCTTGAGATTGTGCTGGAGGGCGAAGCGGGTGTATTACACGCCCACAACGCTCTTTTTATCCCAGCGGGTGGAAAGCTATTGCGGCCTGGCAAAACGTCCGTCACCCTGCTTTCCCTTCTGTTTGGTAAACAGCAATTAACCCTGCTTCACCAGCCTATCGACAACCATGCAAACCACTGTCTGACGCAACATCATGTCGCCCTACGCGGCCCGCGCATCGGTTCGTTCTTACTTCATACGCTGACTGAATTGCAGATGCAGCCAGAGGCACAGGAGACAGCCCGTCTGGTGGTGTTGAGCTTACTCAGCCATTGTCGCGACCTGCTTGGCAGCGACATCCATACGGCTAGCCGTAGTCAGGTACTTTTCGACGCTATTCGGACCCATATTGAAGAAAATTATGCTTCGGCGCTCACGCGTGAATCGGTCGCCCTCGCATTTTATATCTCGCCGAATTACCTCTCGCATCTTTTTCAACATACCGGCGGCGTTGGATTTAACGAATATCTGACACGAACACGCCTTGAACATGCCCGCCAGTTACTGAAAGGATATGACCTGAACGTCAAAGCGATCGCGCATGCCTGCGGTTTTACTGACAGTAACTATTTCTGCCGTCTATTTCGCAAACACACTGAACGCTCCCCGTCCGAATACCGCCGCCAATATCACAGCCAAATTACGGCTAAAAACTAGCATTGTGATCGCCCTCGCACTTCGCTAAGGACATTACATTTGTCCAGTATTTGGCAAAATTGACCTGTATCCCCTATCACTGGCCCCGCCTTATCCTTTACTCAGACTTGCTGACTTAAGGAATAATAATGGAACTGTACCTGGACACCGCCAACGTGGCAGAAGTTGAAAGACTGGCGCGTATTTTCCCCATTGCGGGCGTGACCACCAATCCAAGCATTGTGGCCGCAAGCCGTGAATCCATCTGGGATGTGTTACCCCGCCTTCAAAAAGCGGTCGGCCCTGAAGGCACGCTATTTGCCCAAACCATGAGCCGCGATGCCGATGGCATGGTGGCGGAAGCAAAACGTTTGAACAATGCGATGCCCGATATCGTAGTCAAAATCCCCGTCACCGCAGAAGGCCTTGCCGCGATCAAAGTGCTGAAGAGAGAAGGCATTACGACGCTCGGCACCGCCGTTTATAGCGCCGCACAAGGCTTACTCGCCGCGCTGGCAGGCGCAAAGTACGTCGCACCCTATGTTAACCGCGTGGACGCACAAGGCGGAGACGGTATCCGTATGGTGCAGGAGCTGCAATCCCTGCTGGAACTGCACGCGCCGGGTAGCAAGGTGCTGGCGGCCAGCTTTAAAACACCGCGTCAGGCGCTCGACTGCCTGCTCGCCGGATGTGAAGCCATCACGCTTCCGTTAGATGTAGCGCAACAAATGCTCGGCACGCCCGCGGTAGAGTCGGCTATAGAGAAGTTTGAACAAGACTGGAAGAACGCGTTTGGTAACCTCAATCTCTAAAGGAGACACGTTATGGACCGTATTATTCAATCGCCCGGTAAATATATTCAGGGTGCTGATGCTCTTACTCGTCTGGGCGACTATCTAAAACCGCTGGCAAAACGCTGGCTGGTGGTCGGTGATAAATTTGTGCTTGGATTTGCCGAAGAGACGTTACGCCAAAGTTTCAAAAATGCAGAACTTCATATCGAAATCGCGCCATTCGGCGGCGAATGTTCACAAAACGAAATTGATAGATTAAGAAAACTGGCAGATAGTGCAGACTGCATGGCCGTTTTGGGGATCGGCGGTGGGAAAACGCTTGATACCGCCAAGGCGCTTGCCCACTTTATGGATGTGCCCGTCGCCATTGCGCCCACAATTGCGTCTACCGATGCGCCATGCAGCGCACTTTCGGTAATTTACACCGATGAGGGTGAATTCGATCGCTACCTGATGCTGCCGCATAACCCGAATATCGTCATCGTTGACACCAAAGTGGTGGCTGGTGCACCTGCACGCTTGCTGGCAGCGGGCATTGGTGATGCGCTAGCGACCTGGTTCGAAGCCCGCGCTTGCTCTCGCAGCGGCGCCACCACCATGGCGGGCGGTAAGTGCACACAAGCCGCGCTAGCGCTGGCCGAGTTGTGCTACAACACACTCGTTGAAGAGGGTGAAAAAGCGATGCTGGCGGCAGAACAGCATGTGGTTACGCCAGCACTTGAACGCATTATCGAAGCCAACACCTATCTTAGCGGTGTCGGTTTTGAAAGCGGCGGGCTGGCAGCCGCTCACGCCATTCACAACGGCCTGACGGCAATCCCGGATGCGCACCGCTTCTATCATGGTGAAAAAGTGGCATTCGGCACCCTGGCTCAACTCGTGCTGGAAAATGCGCCGGTGGAAGAGATTGAAACCGTCGCCGCACTCTGTCACAGCGTGGGTTTGCCAATTACGCTGGCACAGTTGGATATCAAAGAGGACGTTCCTGCCAAAATGCGTCTGGTGGCAGAAGCATCCTGCGTAGACGGAGAGACGATTCACAACATGCCCGGCGGCGTAACGCCGGATCAGGCATACGCAGCGCTGCTGGTAGCCGACCGATACGGCCAGCGTTTTTTGCAGGAATGGGAATAGCAAATATTGCCGTGTGACGGCTGCGCCCTAAAAAAAATCCCCGCCGAGGCGGGGATTCTTGTCACTTACTGCAAATCAAAACGATCCAGGTTCATCACCTTCACCCATGCCGCGACAAAGTCCTTAACGAACTTCTCGTGGGCATCGCTGCTGGCATAAACCTCGGCCAGGGCACGCAGAACCGCATTTGAACCAAACACCAGATCGGCTCGCGTTGCCGTGTATTTCACGTCTCCGCTCTGACGGTCACGGCCTTCAAATCGTTCACTGGAAGCGTCGGTTGCCTTCCATTGAGTGCCCATATCCAACAGATTCACAAAGAAATCATTATTGAGTACGCCAACGCTTTCTGAGAAGACGCCATTCTGGCTGCCATCAAAATTAGCGCCTAACGCACGCATTCCACCCACCAGAACGGTGAGTTCTGGTGCGGTCAGCGTCAGTTGCTGAGCTTTATCGATCAGCAGAGACTCGGTGGTAGAAACATCGAGCTGAGCGCGATAGTTACGGAAACCATCCGCGACAGGCTTCATCAGGTCAAACATTTCGATATCGGTTTGGTCCTGGCGAGCATCCACTCGACCCGGCGTAAAGGGTACATTGACGTACACTCCAGCCGCTTTCGCTGCTTGCTCTACGCCAACAACGCCTGCCAGCACAATGATATCGGCAAGTGACGCTTTATTCGTGGTGCGCTGGATGGCTTCCAGAGCAGGCAGAGCGCGAACCGCCGCGGCATTCACGTCCCAGTCACGCTGAGGAGCCAGCGCCAGGCGAGCGCCGTTCGCACCGCCGCGTTTATCACCGCCACGGAAGGTCGAGGCAGAGGCCCACGCCACGGACACCAGCTCACTCACGGACAGCCCGGATGCAGCAATTTCAGCTTTCAGGCTATCGATATCTTCCGGAGAAGGAGTAAACACCGCCTGCGGCAGCGGGTCTTGCCAAATCAGATCTTCTTTCGGGACTTCCGGTCCGATGTAGCGTGCTTTTGGCCCCATATCTCTGTGCGTCAGTTTGTACCAGGCACGTGCGAAGGCTTCGTTGAAGGCCTGCGGATCGTTCAGGAAGCGACGAGAAATTTTTTCGAACTCAGGGTCAAAGCGCAACGTCAGGTCGGTCACCAGCATCGTTGGCTTGCGTTTTTTAGACGGATCGAACGGATCGGGAATAATTTCAGGAGCATCCACCGCTTCAAACTGAATCGCACCTGCCGGGCTGCGCGTTTGGACCCACTCATATTTGAACAGGTTTTCGAAGAAGTAGTTACTCCACTGGGTTGGGGTTTGTGACCAGACAACTTCAAGACCCGAGGTGATGGAGTCTGCGCCAACGCCGCTTCCATGAGTACTCGTCCAGCCTAAACCCTGAGACTCAATCGGGGCATCTTCTGGATCAACACCAACGTGCGTGGCTGCTGCCGCGCCGTGTGTTTTGCCGAGCGTATGGCCGCCCGCAATCAGCGCCACGGTCTCTTCGTCGTTCATCCCCATGTTGCCGAAAGTGGCGCGAATCGCAGCCGCCGCAGACAGCGGCTCACCGCTGGCGTTTGGCCCTTCCGGGTTAACGTAAATCAGCCCCATTTCGGTGGCGGCTAATGGGCGTTTTGCCAGCGCTTCCGGGTCGCGGTGCGTCAGCCAGGCTTTTTCATCACCCCAGTTCACGTCCATATCCGGTTCCCAGACGTCTTCACGCCCGGCACCAAAACCAAAGGTGCGGAAGCCTGAGTTTTCGAGAGAGACGTTACCCGCCAGGATAAACAGGTCAGCCCAGGATATTTTCTGCCCGTACTTTTGTTTGATTGGCCACAACAGACGACGCGCTTTATCCAGGCTCACGTTATCCGGCCAGGAGTTTAAGGGAGCAAAACGCTGCTGACCACGCCCTGCGCCACCGCGACCATCAACGGAACGGTAGGTGCCTGCGCCGTGCCATGCCATACGAATAAACAGGCCCGCATAGCTGCCCCAGTCGGCTGGCCACCAGGGTTGGGAATCAGTCAGAAGTGCTTTGAGATCGCCTTTAAGGGCAGAGTAATCGAGTTTGCTGAATGCTTTGCGATAGTCGAAGTCTTCACCCAGGGGGTTCGAACGATTGGAATGTTGATTCAAGAGGTCAATACGGAGTTGTTTTGGCCACCAGTCTCGGCTATTTGTTCCTGCGCCCGCGCTTTGGTCAGGCCCGCCGTGGTGAAATGGACATTTGCCGGTGGCTAACGTGTTATTAGAATCGTCTGACATGCTCATCTCTATACTCCCTTTATAGTGTTACCGTTACGATATACACCACTAGAGTTTAGCGATAGTTGAAATAATCCACAGATTCGATAGTTAATTCCTTTCATTTTTTCTACACCCATAAAAAAACCCTCAACTTGAGGGCTTATTCGTTTTACACACCAGGCCTTACGCCCAGCGTGTGACAGATGGCGTAACTCATTTCGGCGCGGTTCAGAGTATAGAAGTGGAAATCCTTTACGCCTTCGCGGCTTAAAATTTTCACCATGTCCATGGCGATGTTGGCACCCACCAGCTTGCGCGTTTCCGCGTCATCGTCCAGGCCTTCGTACATTTTTGACATCCAAAGTGGGATGCGCACATTGGTCATATCCGCGAATTTCTTCGCCTGTTTGAAGTTAGAAACCGGCAGGATACCCGGGATAATTTCCAGGTCAATTCCAGCGGAAACGCAGCGGTCGCGAAAACGCAGGTAGCTTTCGACATCGAAGAAGAACTGCGTGATCGCGCGGTTGGCACCCGCATCCACTTTACGCTTCAGGTTGAGCAGATCCGCCTGCGCGCTTTTTGCTTCTGGATGCACTTCAGGATACGCGGCAACGGAGATATCAAAATCACCCACCTCTTTCAGTAACGCGACTAAATCGGTTGCGTACATTTCCGGTTTACCGCTGCCCGGCGGCAGGTCGCCACGCAGGGCAACAATGTGGCGAATCCCGTTGTTCCAGTAGTCCTGAGCAATGGTGCGCAGTTCGTCGCGGGTTGCATCAACGCAGGTCAAATGCGGAGCAGCTTCCAGACCGGTACGATCCTTAATGCCTTTGATAATACTGTGCGTGCGGTCGCGTTCACCTGAATTTGCGCCATAAGTCACAGAGACAAATTTTGGCTTCAGGCTGCTCAAACGATCGATAGAGCTCCACAGGGTTTGCTCCATTTCACTGGTGCGCGGCGGAAAGAATTCAAAAGAGACGTTAATCTGACCCTGCACTTCAGCCAGGCTCTGATTCAGGGCTTCCCGCTGGTTGGCGTGAAAAAAGCTCATACCTTACCTCATCAATCGCTTATCGTTTTATGTTGTGTTGTGAACTTCTATACGTTTAGACGTCCAGATGTAAAAATGACGGAAAAGCGCAGTGGCGTCAACAGAAATCATCAACAATAACGGTGAGGATTGCTCAGGGAAGATGAAGAGAAGTCATGATGGGGGAAAGACCGCACCGAGCAGTCCCCTCTCCCCTATGGGGAGAGGGTTAGGATGAGGGGTTTACAGCAGCTGCGCCAGACGGTTGATGTCGGACTGAATCGCCCCGGCGGTCACATCACGTCCCGCACCCGGACCACGAATGACCAGCGGGTTATCGCGGTACCAGCGGCTTTCGATGGCAAATACGTTATCGCACGGCAGGAGCGCCGCCAGCGGGTGTTCTGGACGAACCGCCTCGACGCCCACGCGCGCTTTACCGTTAGCATCGAAACGTGCCACGTAACGCAGGACCAGGCCCAATTCACGGGCCGCTTCCAGGCGTTGTACCATCTGATCGTTCAGCTCGTCGCCATTCTCGAAGAAGTGATCGACCGACCCTTCTTCGCAGCCAGCAGGCACCAGAGACTCCACGCGTACCTGGCCAGGCTCAATATCGTAGCCCGCTTCGCGCGCCAGAATCACCAGCTTGCGCATCACGTCTTTACCGGCGAGATCGACGCGCGGATCAGGCTCGGTCAGCCCCTGCTGCCACGCCTGATCGACCAGGTCGGTGAAGGGCACCGTGCCGTCAAACTGCAGGAACAGCCACGAGAGCGTGCCGGAGAAAATCCCGCTAATCGCCAGGATGCTATCACCACTGTCGATCAGGTCACGCACGGTATGGTTAACCGGTAAGCCCGCGCCAACGGTGGCGTTGTATAACCAGTGGCGACCGGTTTTCTCGAATGCATCGTGGATTTGGCGATATTTATCCGTGCTGCTCGCACCCGCCAGCTTGTTCGCACTGATCACGTGGAAGCCATGGCTGGCGAAATCCAGGTATTGATCGGCAAGCTGTTCACTGGCTGTCACGTCCAGCACCACTAAATCATCGTAAGGATGCGCACGCATCCACAGGAATAGCGATTCTTCATCCTGCTCAACGGCTTCGTCATTAAAGAAAGCCAGCGCGCGACTGGCGTCCAGCCCGTCGTAATTCAGCAGGCTGCGGCGGCTATCGACTACGCCCGCCAGCACAAATTCAAAACCGGTACGCGCCGACAGCGTGGTCTGTTCACGAGCGAACAGCTCAAGCCAGCGGGAGCCGATATTGCCTTTCCCAAACAGCACCAGACCAATGCGCTTTTCGGCGCGGAACAGCGTGGTGTGCAGCCCCTGAATCAGGCTCTCGGTTGGGCCTTTACGCAGCACGGCAACCAGGCTGATACCCTCTTCCGACTGCCAGGTAAACTCGACCGGTTGGCCTTTCAACTGCTGCCAGAAACGATGGCAATGCAACGGGTTACGGGTGACACCCGCACCGACCATTGCCACCAGCGCCAGGCCCTGACGCAGGCGCAACTCGCCTGGCAGACCCGCTTCGTCCAGAATTTTCAGCGCACTGTCGGCCACTTCAGAGGTATAGCAGAATTGCAGCAGTTGGCGGTCATGATGAACGCCAACGGCCAGCGGACGCACCTGCGCACGCTTGAGAATCAAATCGATATCTTTGTATGCCAGTTTGAAGTCCTGCCCCGAAGGCACCTGGAATTCAATCAGGCAGATATCGTCATGGCTGGTCACAATGCGCGCACCGGTACCGGAAGCCAATACGCGCTCAATACGCGTCGATCCCTGGTCCGGCGTGTAGCTGCAGCGCAATTGCAGGTCGATGTCGCTGCCGGATACCGGTTGCAGCGTACGGGCATGCAGAACCGGAGCCGCCAGACGTGCCAGCTCGCTGGCTTCATCAAGACGCAGCAGCGGTAGCAGGCAGGCATCTTTCACTTTACGTGGGTCAGCGCTGAATACACCAGCGACGTCACTCCAGATGGTCACGCGAGACACGCCAGCCAGCGCACCGATTTGTGTAGCAGAGTAGTCTGACCCGTTACGGCCCAGCAGCACGGTTTCGCCCGCGTTACTGCGGCTGATGAAACCGGTCACCACAATGCGTTTACCAGGATGCTGAGCCAGCAGCTGTTGCAGCAGCGGCCAAGATAAGCCTTCGTCTACCTGCGGCTGCGCCGCGCGTTCGGCGCGAAGGAAATCACGCGCGTCCAACCAGGCCGCTTCCAGCCCTTGCTGTTCAAGAACCGCAGCCATCAGGCGTGCAGACCAGACTTCACCGTGCCCGACCACTTCAGCATAGACGGCGTCGGTAATGCCGCTATCGAGCAGCCCGGCCAGGCGTTCCAGATCGTGAACGAAGGCGCTAATCAGCCCATCGGCCACTTCTGCTGGTAGCAGGCCAGCGATCAGTTCGCTCTGATAGCGGCGTAACGTTTGTTGAACCTGATGCGCAGACAAGCGATCGGTCTGGCTTAACTTGAGCCAGCTAATCAACTGGTTGGTAGTGCTGCCCGCCGCTGAGACAACCATCATGTCACCCGGCATCGAATACTCGGCCATGATCCCTACGACACGCAGGTAACACTTCACATCAGCAAGACTACTACCACCAAACTTATGCAGTTGACGACCCTTCGCCCCTGCCTGCGCTATCACACTCATGATTACCCCTTGGCTGCGACCTGGAAGGCATTTTCCAGATCGGCAATTAAATCTTCACAGTCTTCAATACCGGCCGAGATGCGAAGCAGCGTCTCAGAAATACCGGCGGCGGCACGCGCTTCTGGCGCCATGCCGGCGTGCGTCATTGTTGCGGCGTGGGAGATCAAGCTCTCGACTCCCCCTAACGATTCCGCCAGCGTAAACAGCGACAGCCCGCTCAGGAAGCGACGCAGCGTTTGC
>JALCNW010000069.1 GCA_022649305.1 Enterobacter sp. | reverse complement strand
TTAAGCTGCGCCATACGTTCTTTTTTGCCGTGGTCGCGGCTGTCTTCGTTATAACGATGCGCCAGGGTGATGGCTGCCGGACCGATAAACTCCGGATTCAAACCAAACTGTGGGCAAGCTGCATAGCACAGGCCGCAGTTGATACAGCCGGAGAACTGATGGTATTTCGCCATCTGCGCGGGGGTCTGTATGTTCGGCCCTTGATCTGGCGTGCGTGGGTTACCGATGATGTACGGCTTAATCGCTTCCAGACTCTCGATAAAGTGGGTCATATCGACCACTAAATCGCGCTCGATCGGGAAGTTGCCCAGCGCTTCAACCTTCATACCTTTTGTGTATTCACGCAGGAAGGTCTTACAGGCCAGCTTCGGCACTTTGTTGACCATCATGCCGCACGAACCACAAATCGCCATACGGCAGGACCAGCGATAGCTCAGGTCTGGTGCCAGGTTGTCTTTGATGTAGCCGAGCGCATCCAGCAGGGAAGTTTGCTCGTCGTACGGGACTTCATAGAAAGCGCTGTGCGGGGCGGCGTCCACTTCCGGGTTGTAGCGCACCACTTCGACTTTCAGTTTTTGCATCTCAGCCATTGGTCTTCTCCTTCTTCTCGGCTGCTTCCGCTTCTGCACCGTACACACGTTTTGCTGGTGGAAGCGTAGTGATCTTCACGTCGCTATAGTCAAGACGCGTGGTACCGTCGGCATCGCGATAAGCAAGGGTATGCTTAAGGAAATTGACGTCGTCACGCTCGGTGCAACCTTCGTCAAGACGCTGATGCGCGCCGCGAGATTCTTTACGTGCCAGAGCAGAATGCGCCATACACTCAGCGACGTTAAGGCCGTGGCCCAGTTCGATAGTGTAGAGCAGATCGGTGTTAAACACGCTGGAGGTATCGGTTATCCGCACGCGCTTGAAGCGCTCTTGCAGCTCTGCCAGTTTGTCGACGGTTTTTTGCATCAGCTCCGGTGTGCGGTAGATACCGCAGCCTTCTTCCATCGAAAGCCCCATTTCATCGCGGATCTTCGCCCAGTTTTCGTTGCCTTCCTGGTTAACCAGCGACTTCAGGCGTTTTTCGATATCGGAAACTTGTGCATCCAGTGCCGCACCGTTAGCTTCACCCATCGTTGCAGCACGTTCCATGGCTTTCTCACCGGCCATACGGCCAAATACGACCAGTTCTGCCAGTGAGTTCGAACCAAGGCGGTTTGCGCCATGCAGACCCACGGAGGAACATTCGCCAACCGCAAACAGCCCTTTGATGCGGGTTTCGCACTGTTGGTCAGTTTCGATGCCGCCCATGGTGTAGTGAGCCGTTGGACGTACCGGGATCGGTTCTTTCACCGGGTCGACGCCCACGTAGGCTTTCGCCAGTTCGCAAATAAACGGTAAACGTTCCAGCAATTTCTTCTCGCCCAGATGACGCAGATCGAGATAGACCACATCGCCGCGTGGCGTTGAGATGGTGTTGCCTTTACGCCACTCGTGCCAGAAAGCCTGAGATACTTTGTCGCGTGGACCGAGTTCCATATATTTGTTTTTCGGCTCGCCAAGCGGCGTTTCAGGACCCATACCGTAGTCTTGCAGATAGCGATAGCCATCTTTATTGACCAGGATACCGCCTTCGCCACGACAGCCTTCCGTCATTAAAATGCCGGAACCTGGCAGGCCGGTCGGGTGATACTGGACGAATTCCATATCACGCAGCGGAATACCATGGCCGAGCGCCATGCCCATGCCGTCACCGGTGACGATGCCGCCGTTGGTGTTATAACGGTAAACACGTCCCGCCCCGCCGGTTGCCATCACAACGGCGTTGGCGCGGATCTGCATCAGCGTGCCTTCCATCATGTTCATGGCGACCAGGCCGCGTGCTTCACCGTTATCGACCAGAATATCCAGTACGAAGTGCTCGTCGAAGCGCTGAATTTGCGGGAACTGCAGGGAAGTCTGGAAGAGGGTGTGCAGCATATGGAAGCCGGTTTTATCTGCGGCAAACCAGGTGCGTTCGATTTTCATCCCGCCAAAGCGGCGTACGTTCACGCTGCCATCTTCACGGCGGCTCCACGGACAGCCCCACTGTTCGAGCTGTGCCATTTCAGTGGGACAATGATGCACAAAGTAATCAACGACATCCTGTTCGCAAAGCCAGTCGCCCCCGGCAACCGTGTCGTGGAAGTGGTACTCAAAGCTGTCATGATCCTGCGCGACGGCGGCGGATCCTCCTTCTGCGGCAACCGTGTGGCTGCGCATTGGGTAGACTTTGGAAATCAGCGCGATTTTAGCATTCGGATTAGCCTGCGCTGCGGCAATAGCGGCGCGTAATCCCGCACCGCCAGCGCCTATTACGACAAGATCGGCTTGAAAAGTGTGCACGACATTCCTCCAGGTTTTTGTAATTTCGCAATGCGATGACCTTAACGACGTTCACCTGCCCGAGGGCTATTGCGAAAGAGATTCCACTGCTCCTTTATGGGTAAACAGTATAACCGTATGGATGTGGGGGAAATTTGACGTGTTCGATTTTTTTGCTGTTATGTCTGCGGATTTATCATCGTGATTGATGAATTGCGTCACGAAACGGCATCACTTGCTGAATCGAGAAATTTTAGTGTGCAAAATTTGTCACTCCCTGTACGAACGAGTAGACTTTGCGCCCTTGTCTGAATCTGGAGAAATACCCATGAGCGAAACGGCCACCTGGCAGCCGAGCGCGTCCATCCCTAACCTGTTAAAACGTGCGGCAATTATGGCGGAAATCCGTCGTTTCTTTGCTGACCGTGGCGTACTGGAGGTGGAAACGCCGTGCATGAGCCAGGCGACGGTAACCGATATTCATCTGGTTCCGTTTGAAACCCGTTTCGTTGGGCCCGGGCATTCTCAGGGAATGAATCTGTACCTGATGACCAGCCCGGAGTATCACATGAAGCGCCTGCTGGCGGCTGGCTGTGGCCCGGTCTACCAGCTGTGTCGCAGCTTTCGTAATGAAGAGATGGGACGTCATCACAACCCGGAATTCACCATGCTGGAGTGGTATCGCCCGCACTACGACATGTATCGCCTGATGAATGAAGTGGACGATTTGCTGCAACAGGTGCTGGATTGCGCCGGAGCGGAGACGCTCTCCTATCAGCAGGTTTTCCAGCGTCATCTGGAGATCGATCCGCTGTCGGCGGATAAAACGCAACTGCGTGAAGCAGCGGCGAAACTGGATCTCAGTAACGTTGCGGATACGGAAGAAGACCGAGATACATTGCTGCAACTGCTTTTTGCCTTTGGCGTTGAGCCGCAGATTGGCAAAGATCGTCCTACCTTTGTTTATCACTTCCCGGCAAGCCAGGCGTCGTTGGCGCAGATTAGCACCGAAGATCACCGCGTGGCTGAACGCTTCGAGGTCTATTACAAAGGTATTGAGCTGGCGAATGGTTTCCACGAACTGACGGATGCTCGTGAACAGCAGCAGCGTTTCGACCAGGATAATCGTAAGCGCGCGGCGCGCGGATTACCGCAACAGCCTATCGACAACAATCTGCTGGACGCGCTAAAAGCGGGCTTGCCCGATAGCTCCGGCGTAGCGCTAGGTGTAGATCGTCTGGTGATGCTGGCGCTGGGCGCTGAACAACTGGCTGATGTCATTGCCTTTACGGTCGATAAAGCCTGATAACGTGCCGGGTGACCCCGGCGTGTAGGTGCTCCCCTTACGGAGGGGAGCACTGGCAATTTTCCTTTCCATTTCTCATTTTCCGCACGAATAACTGCCACTTTCTTTGTACACAGGTCAAATTCCTGGTTTGCCCCGCATAGCCACAATAATCATCCGGTCTTCTGCTAACATCCGCGCAGCTAAATTTCCTTACGGATGGTTATATGACCCAATCACTGAAGAAGATGACCCTCACCGGGCTCATCCTGATGATTTTTACTTCTGTTTTCGGCTTTGCCAATAGCCCCTCGGCGTTCTACCTGATGGGCTACAGCGCCATGCCGTTCTACATCATTTCTGCTTTGCTTTTCTTTATACCGTTTGCGCTGATGATGGCGGAAATGGGCTCGGCGTACCGTAAGGAAGAGGGCGGGATCTATTCGTGGATGAATAACAGTATCGGCCCACGCTATGCCTTTATCGGTACGTTTATGTGGTTCTCGTCCTACGTGGTGTGGATGGTGAGTACCGCAGCGAAGGTGTGGGTGCCGTTCTCGACGTTTCTGTTTGGGGCGGATCAGACGCAGGTCTGGTCATTTGCGGGCCTGAGTTCTACACAGGTGGTGGGACTTCTGGCGGTAGGCTGGATGGGGGTAGTGACGCTAGTGGCATCGAAAGGCATCAATAAGATTGCCCGCATTACCGCGGTGGGTGGCATTTCGGTGATGTGTCTCAATCTGGTGCTACTGCTGGTGAGTATCGCTATCCTGTGCCTGAACGGCGGACATTTTGCGCAGGAGGTGAATTTTGTTGCTTCGCCGAATCCACATTATCAGTCTGGCCTGGCGATGCTGTCGTTTGTGGTGTTCGCTATTTTTGCCTATGGCGGGATTGAAGCGGTCGGTGGGCTGGTCGACAAGACCGAGAACCCGGAAAAGAACTTTGCCAAAGGGATTGTTTTTGCAGCGATTGTGATTTCAATCGGTTACTCGCTGGCGATTTTCCTGTGGGGCGTGAGCACTAACTGGCAGCAGGTGCTCAGCAATAACACCACCAATCTCGGTAACATCACCTATGTGCTGATGAAAAGCTTAGGCGTGACGCTGGGGCAAGCGATGCACCTGACCCCAGAAGCCGCTGTGGCGATGGGGGTGTGGTTTGCGCGCATTACCGGCTTGTCGATGTTCCTTGCCTACACAGGGGCCTTCTTCACGCTGATTTACTCACCGCTGAAAGCCATTATTCAGGGGACACCAAAAGCGCTGTGGCCAGCGCCAATGACTCATCTTAACTCAGCCGGAATGCCCGCCAATGCCATGTGGATGCAATGCCTGCTGGTCTCCCTGTTTATTCTGCTGGTCTCTTTTGGTGGCGGTACGGCATCGGCGTTTTATAACAAGCTGACGCTGATGGCGAACGTGTCGATGACGTTGCCGTATCTTTTCCTGACGCTCGCTTTCCCCTTCTTTAAGGCGAAACAGGATCTTGATCGCCCGTTTGTGATTTTCAAAACCCGAGCCTCAACGTTGCTGGCAACCACGGTTGTGGTGATGGTGGTGGCGTTTGCCAACATCTTCACGGTGATTCAACCGGTCGTTGAAGCAGGGGACTGGAATAGCGCCTTGTGGATGATTGGGGGGCCTGTCTTCTTCTCTCTGCTGGCGATGGGGATTTACGAGAATTATCGCCGTCGCAGTGCCACGCTCGTGGTGGAAGCGGCTTAACTTCAAAAAGCCCCTCCCGCGAAGGAGGGGCTGGGTTTACAAACTACCTGGCTGGCGTTTTCTTGTTGCCGATGACAAGGTTCTGCCCGTCTTACGACCATCCAACGTGTCCAGACGCATCTGGAACGGTGGGAACGGTAAATCAATACCATGCTCGCGGAATCCAGCCAGTATCAGCTGGTGGATTTCGTGACGCAGCGGCATGCGGTGGCCCATTTCCGCAGCGTAGATACGCAGTTCGAAGATCTGAATCCCCTGCTGTAAATCGACGAGGAATACTTCGGGTGCCGGGTTGTCGATAACCAGCGAACAACGTTCCGCTGCGGTGTACAGAATTTGCGTCACCTCTTCGCTGTTGGCATCCGACGGTGCTGGCACGGTAAGCACCACGCGCGTCACGGAGTCGGACAGCGACCAGTTAATAAACTGCTCGGTAATGAATGCCTTGTTCGGCACGATGATTTCTTTACGATCCCAGTCGCTGATCGTTGTCGCGCGGGTATTGATCTTGGTGATGCTACCAGTCAGATCGCGGATCGTCACGGTATCGCCAATACGGATCGGTTTTTCAAACAGGATGATCAGGCCGGAGATAAAGTTGGCGAAGATCTCCTGCAAGCCAAAGCCTAGCCCGACACCGAGTGCGGCGACCAGCCATTGCAGTTTCGACCATTCGATACCAATCATCGAGAAGCCAACCAGAGCGCCCAATAGCAAAATCAGGTATTTCGTGATCGTGGTGATGGCATAGCCGGTCCCTGGCGTTAAATCCAGATGTTGCAGTAACGCCAGCTCCAGCAGGGCTGGGAAGTTACGTACCAGCTGCGTGGTGATAATCAGTACCAGAATAGCAATCAGCACGGCACCTAGCGTGATGGGCTCAATGCTTTCAACACCCTGAACCGTCGAGGTCGCATCCCATAGCGAGATGTTCTCCAGGAAGCCAAATGCGGAGTGGATTTCTGACCACAGGACAATGACCGACAGCAGCGCGATGAGCATCAGGATGGATCGTACCAGACGCAGGGACTGGGTACTGATGGCGTCGAGATCCAGTTCGACCTCGTCCACTTCCGTATTGCCTTCCGTGCTGCTGGTGGTGTGCGATTCTTCTTCACCGCGCGCACGCTGAGCGAGGATTTCGGCGCGACGATGTTTGGCTCGGTCAAAAGCCAGACGGCGGCGCTGAATCAGCATCCAGCGGCGAATGATGTGGTACACCACCAACAGTAAGAACCAAATGGCTACCGAGGTTTCCAGGCGTGCCAGCAGAGCCTGTGCGGTAGCAAGGTAGCCGACCGCCGCGGCCAAAATTGCCACTAGCGGAGCGCTGAGCAGCAGGTTCCAGAGCATGCGGTTAAACATATTCTCACCGCTGCCGGCCTTATCAACGTACAGCGGAATGCCTGCTTTTTTCAGGCTTAAGGTCACCAGAGCCAACGCGCCGCAAATCAATATAAAGCACAGCCGTCCAAGCGAACCGGAAAACTCGCGGTCGTTCAGATTGTCGAACATGATCAGCGCCATAATCAGCGGCACGATAAATCCGATGCTCATCAGGTAATAACGCATTGCCCGCATAACGCGCTGGCGTGGCCAGGCAAAGTGGGTAATGAACAAGCCGTTTGGACGGGCAAAGGTGGCACAAATCATCACCACCCACAGCAGTGGCACCGTTGCGGTCACGCCATCACCAATCGCCACGGCCAGCGGATACGGCCAGGCTTCGCGTAGGCCGTACCCCAGCGTCATCCACAGTACCGGTAGTGGAGAGGCAACAAGGATTGACCAGAAAACGGTGCGTAGCGTCAGCCAGAAGTGGTCCTGCGTCACTTTACCCACCCGAGAACTCGAGCGCTCCAGGAAGCGAGTGAAGTGCCTGCGTGAATAAATACTAAAACCAACCAGAATCAGCGCGCCCATCAGGGGGAAGATAGTCTCTTTGCTGGTCAGAATCATCACCCCCGCTTTGCCCACCTGGCCCACGGTATCGAGCGAAATCAGACGACGAAGATCCTGAACGATATCAATCGGCCAGGAGATGGTCATCGGTCGTACATCCGAGGTCCAGAACAGATAGCGGTGTGTCGCCTCGTTCACCTCTTTCAGCGCATCTTCAAGCTGGCTGTTGGAGACTTTTAGCTTGGTCAATTCCAGGATCAGCGTGTCACCGCCCTGTAACAATGAATTGAGCAGTTCGCGCTGGGTACGGAGCTGCGCTTCCAGAATACGCGTTTGCTCGCTGGTAAGCGGCTGGCCGTCGGCCTGATGAAGCTGGCGAATTTGAGGCTGTTTGTTGAGCTGATCTTCGTAACGCAGACGCTGGACGCGCAGTTGCGCCATTTCGGTATCAAGCTGCTGCGGTTTTGGCATTTCTGGTAGACGGGCAACCTGAGCGCGTAACGCTTCACCCAGTAGATTTGACGAGCCCAGCCACTGCGACTGCTCGCGCAGGGTGTTTAGGGCCTGACGTACCTGTAAAGTTTGATTGGTCGCCTGTCGCTGTTGGGAGGCCACCAGATCCATACGCTGGGCCTGCTGATTCAGCGCTGCCGAAAGCTCACGGTTGACTTTGAACTGGTCGACGATCCCTTCGGGAAGATTGTCGCTGTTCTCGGCGAGAAGCTCGGTGCTTTCAAGCGCGCGTTCCGCCTCGCGCTGGCGTTGGCTGTTTAACTGGTTACGCAGGGCCTGGAGGTAGGCATCGAGCTGTTCGCTCTGCTTTTGCGCCAGCTCCGAGCGCATACGCGCCAGCTCCTGACGGTTATTGGCAGACAGTTGCGCCAGTTCAAGTTCATCAACCTGAGCCTTCAGTTTGGCCGATTCGGCCTGCAGACTCAGATTTTGCGCCTGGTTTTGCGGAGTATTGCCGCTTTGCGTCCCAATGCGACGCTCAACTTCATTGAGCTGACGGCGGGCATCGGTTTGCTGTTGCGGTAGCTGGCTCAGCGAGTCAGCGATTTCACGCGCACGTTCCTGCTCCTGCTGGGCCTGTCGGCTTTTCTCCAGCAACTGGCTGCTGACCTGCAGTATTTCCTGATTCAGGGCGTCAGAGGTCATTCCGACAGGTGCTTCGCGCGGGTCGTTGCGAAGGTTGTTCAGCTGTGAGCGTAGGGTCTGCGAGAGTTTGGGAAAGTTGTCGATAACCTGCTGATATTGTTGAGTGCGCTCAAGCGAGCCTTTACGCTCGTCAAGCGCATTCAGCGCGGCCTGGAGCGACTCAACGGTTTCCGGCTGAGCGGGTTTGGCCGCCTTTGCCTGCTCCAGTTCCTGGGCTATCTGTTTGGCATCGGGGGCCGTCGCTGCGTACGCCCCCGTACTGAGGCACCAGGCCATCAGAAAAATGATAATCGGGCGCACGTCAGCGATCCTTCTTTGTTAGCTTTCGTCTTTCTTATCGTCAACCAGCGGGCTGGCATCGAGTTCGGCTTTGATTTCTTCTTCAGCCAGCGGTGCAGGTTCAGCAACGGGTGCCACAAAGGTCTCCGTTGATATCGCCAGCGGTTGACCAATCTTAGTGACCGACAGGCTTTCAAGCGATTCGACCAGATTCACTTTGCCAGGGGCAAACAGGTTAATAACGGTAGAACCCAGCTTGAAGCGTCCCATCTCCTGGCCTTTCAACAGCGCCACGGAGCCTTCACTCTCGCCTGCAGGCCAGGTCCAGCGCTTGATCACACCTTCACGAGGTGGGGTGATGGTTCCTGCCCACACGGTTTCGATGCTGCCAACAATAGTAGCACCCACCAGAATCTGCGCCATTGGGCCAAATTCAGTATCAAACAGGCAGATGACGCGCTCGTTACGGGCAAACAGATTTGGGACGTTTTGCGCCGTCAGATGGTTCACGGAGAACAAATCGCCCGGCACGTAGATCATTTCGCGCAGGATGCCGTTGCACGGCATATGCACGCGATGATAGTCGCGCGGTGACAGATAAGTGGTGACAAACGAACCGTTGCGGAACAGATCCGCCATCAGATAATTACCTGCCAGCAGGGCTTCCATGCTGTAGTCGTGGCCTTTCGCCTGCAGGATTTTATCGTCTTCGATTTTGCCGAGCTGGCTGATAACGCCGTCGGCAGGCATCACCAGGACGTTCGGATCGGTATTCAGCGGGCGAACGTCATCACGCAGTGGGCGCACGAAAAAGTCGTTGAATGAGCGATAGCTGGCGGTATCCGGCTTTTGCGCCTCTTTCATATCGACTTTGTAGTATTTAACGAACAGATCGATAACCAATTTTGTTAGCCAGCCTGCTCGTTTGCTTGCGCCCCAGCCCGCCAGGCGGGTGAGCCATAGTTTCGGCAGAATGTATTGAAGCGAAAGTTTAAATGAGTTTAACAAGATAGCCTCCAGGCCATTGTTTTGTCGTTCCTGATCCGGCCAAAAGCAGCCGGAACCTGAAAAAAGGGGACGATTTTAGCGATGCTTAGCTTAGTTGTCAGTTATCAGAATCAGAAAAGTTTTTACGTGTTTTTACCTGGTCCATGCTTTCGAGAATGTGGTGATAATTATAGAAACGGGTTTCCGCTATTTTGCCTTTCTCGACCGCTTCGCGAATGGCGCAGCCAGGGTCGTTATCATGTTTGCAGTCTCGATACTTGCAAGCACCTAAATATTCATGGAATTCGACAAATCCGTTGAAGATTTGATCCGGTTCAAGATGCCACAAACCAAATTCGCGCACGCCAGGGGAGTCGATCACATCGCCACCGTGTGGGAAGTGATAAAGACGAGAGGCGGTTGTGGTGTGCTGGCCCAGGCCCGAGTTGTCAGAAACCTCGTTAGTCAGGATCTCTTTCTGAAGGCCAAGCAAATTGTTTAGCAGGCTAGATTTGCCCACGCCTGACTGACCCGCAAAAATACTGATCCGGTCAGTAAGTGCCTCTTCGAGCGGTTGCAGGCCATCTTTTTTATGACTAGAAACCATCAACACGCGATAGCCAATATTGCGATAGATATCCATCTGTTCATTCACGAAATTCATGCCGTCGTCGTCCAACAGATCGGTCTTGTTAAGGACGATCAGCGGCTCGACTTCCAGCGTTTCGCAGGCGACGAGATAGCGGTCAATAATATTGAGCGAAAGCTCGGGTAAAATCGCCGATACAATGACGATTTGATTAATGTTGGCAGCGATCGGCTTGACGCCATCGTAGAAGTCGGGGCGCGTCAGGACGGACGTCCGTTCGTGAACGGCTTCAACGATCCCTTTTACTTTCACCCCTTCGGCTGCGCCTTTACCTGGGCGCCATACGACGCGGTCGCCGGTCACCAGCGAGCGGATAGTGCGACGGATATTGCAGCGGTGAACGCCACCGTCTGCGGCCTCCACGTCGGCATGCATACCGAAACGGCTTATCACTACGCCTTCAGTCGGTTCGCCAAACAGGTTGTCGTCGTAATCGGGTTTCTCCGAAGTGGTTTTAAGACGGCGCTCGTGGTTGGCGTTGACGCGGCGCTGTTGCCCTTTGGAGAGTTTATTTTTACTCAATCGTGCTGACTCCTGGTCGCCCGTCTCGGGCAAAACCTCTATGATACACACTAATTAATACTAGTTAACCTGCTACAGCCGGTTATGCGAGAAGGGTGAAAAATAACATGAGCGCAGATGAAAACAACCTGATTTGGATCGATCTTGAAATGACCGGGCTCAATCCCGAGCACGATCGCATTATTGAGATTGCCACGCTGGTGACCGATGCCAACCTGAATATTCTGGCAGAAGGCCCAACAATTGCAGTCCATCAGTCTGACGAGCAGCTGGCTCTGATGGACGACTGGAATGTGCGTACGCATACGGGGAGCGGCTTAGTGACGCGCGTGAAAGCGAGCACCCAAAGCGATCGCGATGCTGAGCTTGCGACCATCGAGTTCCTGAAACAGTGGGTTCCCGAAGGTAAATCGCCAATCTGTGGCAACAGCATTGGTCAGGATCGCCGCTTCCTGTTTAAGTATATGCCGGAGCTGGAAGCCTATTTCCACTATCGTTATCTGGATGTGAGTACGTTGAAAGAGTTGGCGCGTCGCTGGAAGCCGGAAATCCTCGATGGCTTTAAGAAGCAGGGCACGCATCAGGCGATGGATGACATTCGTGAATCGGTGGCGGAACTGGCGTTTTATCGCGAGCATTTCATTAAGCTTTGATTTTAATGCCCGGTACGCTTGCGCGGCCGGGTATTTGCCGTTAAATTGTTCAGCTTGCCGATTAATTAATCACTTGAGCGTGATTTTATAAAAATCGCTTCCAGGGGGGTTGCAGCTAAAAGGATTTCTCGTATAATGCGCCTCCCGTAACGACAGAGAATTACGCGTTACGACAGCAACAAAAGTAGTGGCAAATTTGCGGGAATAGCTCAGTTGGTAGAGCACGACCTTGCCAAGGTCGGGGTCGCGAGTTCGAGTCTCGTTTCCCGCTCCAAAATTTGAAAGTATTGCAAGATACACACAGCACCAGAATACCCAAGCGGGAATAGCTCAGTTGGTAGAGCACGACCTTGCCAAGGTCGGGGTCGCGAGTTCGAGTCTCGTTTCCCGCTCCAAATTTGAAAGTATCGCAAGATACACACAGCATCAGAATACCCAAGCGGGAATAGCTCAGTTGGTAGAGCACGACCTTGCCAAGGTCGGGGTCGCGAGTTCGAGTCTCGTTTCCCGCTCCAAATTCTTCTCATCTCTCCAGATTATCCACAGCGAATTCCTTCGTTGGGGACATTTTCTATTGTATTTGAAATACTATTGTAAACAGAGTTATCCACAGAACCGTCTGGTGTTCACTGATGAGCAAAAGCTTCGCATGGTGAATGGTTAATCTGTAACTTTTTGAATTTAAATGGAAAAATTTGATTTCAAAATGCTACTCAGATCACTTGACCTGTTTGCAAACCCTGATGGCGCTTGACTTCGTATTTTTATACACAGGCTGTGAATATATCAGGCGTCACGTATAAGCCCTTTTTCAATCACTCGAACCAGACGCTGTTTCTTCGGCAATTGTACTTCGACTACGCAGGCATTTCGCTTCTCGATTTGCTGCGCAATCGCCCATTCTATGTGTTCATCAAGAAGTGGGTGCTCACCTCTGCGACTCTCCAGCGCCGTAATATTGGCTTCATCCCATGCGGCATTGCCCAGCGCTACGGCGACATTTCGCAGCCAGCGTAAGTGACCGATGCGGCGGATGGCAGAACCTTCGGTCACTTTCAGAAACCAGGCTTCGGTCCAGGCGAAGAGTTCTATGAGCGGGGGAGCATGCAGAGCCTTGCGCGGGCTAAAATCTTCTTCGTCCGTCAACTGTGAGTAACGATTCCAGGGACAGATCAGCTGGCAATCATCGCAGCCGTAGATCCGGTTGCCGATGAGTGGCCGAAACTCTTCCGGGATTGCCCCTTCCAGTTCAATGGTGAGATAAGAGATGCATCGACGTGCATCGACGGTGTAGGGCTCAACAATGGCGCCGGTAGGGCAGATGGTCATGCAGGCCACGCAGCGACCGCAGCCTTCTTCTACCGGGCCATCAACCGGAAGCGGTAAATCAATCAGTAATTCGCCCAGAAAGAAAAATGAGCCCGCGTCGCGACTCAGGATAAGTGAGTGCTTACCTGTCCAGCCCAGCCCCGCTTTTTCTGCAATTGGGCGTTCGAGAATAGGCGCAGAATCGACAAACGGTCTAAAATTCAGCGAGCCACAGTGTTGCTGAATAGTTTCTCCAAGCTTTTTGAGTCGGTTACGCAAAAGCTTATGATAATCACGTCCCAGGGCGTAACGGCTGACGTAACCCAGCGACGGGTCTTTCAGCGTGCGGGCAAACGCCGCATTAGCGGGCAGGTAGTTCATACGAACGCTAATTACGCGCAACGTACCCGGTAAGAGCTCGTGTGGACGGGCACGCATCATGCCGTGACGCGCCATCCACTCCATCTCGCCGTGGTATTGTTTGTCGAGCCAGGCCTGCAATTTAGGCTCACTGGCGGAAAGATCGGTATCGGTGATACCGACTTTTTGAAAGCCAAGCTCGGCGCCCCACTGTTTAATGTTTTGCGCTAACTGATTGAGATCGAGGGGCTGTGACATGACGGACCATACGGTGAAGAAAAACCCCGCAAGTATACCACATTCTGTCTGGCCTGCGGACGACCTCCGTCGTGCTGAAAAAGAGGCTGCTGACAGCCTTGGGCTCACATTATTTGAACTGATGCAGCGCGCGGGCGAAGCGGCGTTTACCGTTGCTCAAACTGCGTACCCTCAGGCGCAGAGCTGGTTGATTCTGTGCGGCCACGGCAATAACGGCGGTGATGGTTACGTCGTCGCGCGTCTTGCTGTCGCTGCCGGTATTCAGGTTAGGTTACTGGCGCTGGAAAGTGATAAACCTTTACCGGAAGAGGCGAGTGCCGCGCGTGAAGCCTGGCTTAATGCGGGCGGTGAAATCCATGCGGCAGATATCGTCTGGCCGGAAGGCATTGATCTGATCATCGATGGGCTGCTCGGAACTGGGCTAAAGCACGCCCCACGTGAGCATGTTGCGACGTTGATTGAGCAGGCCAACTCGCATCCCGCCCCGGTGGTTGCACTGGATATTCCCTCTGGCCTGATCGCGCAAACCGGTGCGACACCCGGCGCGGTGATTAATGCAGCGCACACGGTGACGTTTATCGCGCTTAAGCCCGGGCTACTCACCGGTAAAGCTCGCGATGTCGTGGGCGACCTGCACGTTAACGCGCTTGGATTAGACCGCTGGCTGGCTGCGCAAGAAGTGGCGATGACCCGTTTTGATGCCTCTCAGCTTGCGAAGTGGCTGGTACCGCGCCGCCCGACGTCGAATAAAGGCAATCACGGTAAGCTGGTGGTTATCGGCGGCGATCACGGTACGGCAGGGGCGATTCGTATGGCCGGGGAAGCGGCGCTGCGAGCGGGGGCAGGGCTTGTTCGAGTGCTGACTCGCCTTGAAAATATTCCGGCCATTATCACGGCCCGCCCTGAACTCATGGTGCATGAACTCACGCCACAATCCCTTGATGAAAGCCTGGAATGGGCTGATGTGGTGGCGATCGGCCCGGGGCAGCAATCGTGGGGTAAAAAAGCGCTACAAAAGGTCGAGAATTATCGTAAACCGATGCTATGGGACGCCGACGCGCTGAACCTTCTGGCAATCAATCCTGATAAACGTCACAATCGCATTCTGACGCCACACCCCGGCGAAGCCGCGCGGCTGCTTAACTGCAGCATCGCAGAAATTGAAAGCGATCGCTTACTTTCTGCGCAGCGTCTGGTAAAACGTTACGGTGGTGTTGCAGTTTTGAAAGGGGCAGGCACTATTGTGGCCTGTGAATCTGGCGCGTTGGGCATTATTGACGCGGGCAATGCTGGAATGGCGAGTGGCGGAATGGGCGATGTGCTCTCCGGCATTATCGGCGCATTGCTAGGACAGAAACTCCCCCTTTATGATGCAGCCGTTGCTGGCTGCGTAGCCCATGGTGCAGCAGGCGACAGGCTTGCGGCACGGTATGGCACGCGCGGCATGCTGGCGACCGATCTTTTTGACACGCTGCGGCGTGTTGTTAACCCGGATATGATTGACGTAGAAAATGATTAATCAAGCGATTGCATTACCCGATGAGCAGGCAACTTTGGATTTTGGCAAGCGTCTGGCGCTGGCCTGCAAGGGCGCAACCGTCATTTATCTGTATGGTGATTTAGGCGCGGGTAAAACGACCTTCAGCCGGGGGTTTTTGCAGGCGTTGGGCCATAAAGGAAATGTGAAAAGCCCGACCTATACGCTGGTTGAACCCTACACTCTCGAAAATTTGATGGTGTACCACTTTGATCTGTATCGACTTGCGGACCCAGAGGAGCTGGAATTTATGGGTATCCGCGACTATTTTGCCAACGATGCCATTTGCCTGGTGGAGTGGCCGCAACAGGGCGCGGGTGTGTTGCCCGATCCGGATATCGAAATTCACCTGGACTACCAGGCGCAAGGGCGTGAGGCACGCATCAGTGCTGTTTCCTCATCAGGGTATTCCTTACTGGCGCGTTTAGCCGGTTAAGCTTAGGGATCACGGGATGATTAGTCGCGTTAAAGGTTGGTTGTTGGCTGCAACGGTGCTGCTGTGCGCGCAGGCTGGGGCCGCGAATTTATCGGATATTCAGGTATCCAATGGCGATGCGCAGGCGCGCATTACGTTCAGTTTTATAGGCGATCCAGACTACGCTTTCTCGCAGATCGATAAGCGCAGCGTGGCGCTGGATATCAAACAGACCGGCGTGATTCAGGGTTTACCGTTGCAATTTAGCGGCAATAACCTGGTCAAAAGCATTCGCTCCGGTACGGCAAAAGACGCCCAGTCACTGCGACTGGTGGTCGATCTTACGGAGAACGGCAAAACGCGTGCGGTGAAGCAGCAGAATGGCTCGAACTACACCGTCGTGTTTACCATCAATGCCGACGCACCACCGCCTCCACCTCCGCCGCCCGTTGTGGCGAAGCGGGTCGAAGCCCCAGTCGTGGCACCTCGTCCTTCTGAACCCGCGCGTAATCCGTTTAAAGCGGAAAACGACCGTATGACCAGCGTGACCAGCAGCAACACCGTGACTCGTCCTGCGGCGCGTGCTCGCGCATCGACAGACGCGTCGAGCGAAAAGGTGATCATCGCCATTGACGCGGGTCACGGTGGGCAGGATCCTGGTGCAATTGGCCCGGGCGGTACGCGTGAGAAAAACGTCACTATCGCCATTGCCCGTAAGCTGCGCGCGTTGCTGAATGATGATCCGATGTTCAAAGGCGTCATGACCCGCGATGGTGATTACTTTATTTCTGTCATGGGACGATCCGACGTTGCGCGTAAGCAAAACGCGAACTTCCTGGTGTCTATTCATGCGGATGCTGCGCCAAACCGTAGCGCGACCGGTGCCTCGGTATGGGTACTCTCAAACCGTCGCGCAAACAGTGAGATGGCGAACTGGCTCGAAGAGCATGAAAAACAGTCTGAACTGTTAGGCGGTGCGGGAGATGTGCTGGCCAACAGTCAGTCCGATCCGTATCTCAGCCAGGCGGTTCTGGATTTACAATTCGGTCATTCTCAGCGCGTCGGGTATGATGTGGCGACAAACGTTATCAGCCAGTTGCAGCGCGTTGGGGCGATACATAAACGCCGCCCGGAACATGCGAGCCTGGGGGTGCTGCGTTCGCCGGATATCCCATCGATTCTGGTCGAAACCGGTTTTATCAGTAATAACGGTGAAGAGCGCCTGCTGGCAAGCGACAGCTATCAGCAGGAAATCGCGAATGCCATTTTTAACGGTCTGCGCAATTACTTTGCTTCACATCCGCTGCAGTCGGCCCCACAAGGTGGTGCCGGTCAAACGGCTAGCGCGGCTCTGCCGGGCGAAATGAGCGCGACCCACTAAGGAGAATTCATGCCGATTCAGGTTCTGCCGCCGCAGCTTGCGAACCAAATCGCCGCCGGCGAGGTAGTGGAGCGTCCTGCATCGGTTGTGAAGGAACTCGTTGAAAATAGCCTTGATGCGGGTGCTACCCGCATTGATATTGATATTGAACGCGGTGGCGCAAAGTTAATCCGCATTCGTGACAATGGCTGTGGCATTCAAAAAGACGAGCTGGCGCTGGCGCTGGCTCGTCATGCCACCAGTAAAATCGCCTCGCTTGACGATCTGGAAGCCATAATTAGCCTCGGTTTTCGCGGTGAGGCCCTTGCCAGTATCAGCTCTGTTTCCCGACTGACGCTCACCTCTCGTACTGCTGAACAGCAAGAAGCCTGGCAGGCATATGCCGAAGGGCGCGATATGGATGTTACGGTTAAACCCGCGGCACATCCGGTGGGAACCACGCTTGAAGTGCTGGATCTGTTTTACAACACTCCCGCCCGCCGCAAATTTATGCGCACTGAAAAAACGGAGTTCGGCCATATTGATGAGATTATTCGTCGTATCGCGCTGGCACGTTTTGACGTCGCCATTAATCTCAGCCATAACGGTAAAGTGATGCGGCAGTATCGCGCAGTGGCAGAGGGGGGGCAGAAAGAGCGTCGGCTCGGTGCAATCTGTGGCACAGGGTTTCTTGAGCAGGCACTTGCCATCGAGTGGCAACATGGCGATTTAGCCATGCGCGGTTGGGTTGCCGATCCTAAAACGGTTAATGCGACGCTGGCAGACATTCAGTATTGCTACGTCAACGGGCGCATGATGCGTGACCGTCTGATTAATCACGCCATTCGTCAGGCTTGTGAAGATAAGCTGGGTGCCGACCAGCAGCCTGCCTTTGTGCTGTATCTGGAGATAGATCCGCATCAGGTTGACGTTAACGTGCATCCCGCTAAGCATGAGGTCCGCTTTCATCAGTCGCGTTTAGTCCACGATTTTATCTATCAGGGCGTGTTGAGCGTTTTGCAGCAGCAGGCTGAACCCACCCTGCCGCTGGCCGAAGAGGTCATTGCACCGCGCCCAATCCCAGAAAACCGCGTGGCCGCAGGCCGCAATCAGTTTGCCGAACCCGCCGTTGCGCGTGAAACGGCCGCGCCGCGTTACGCTTCCACCGGGAGCGCGGCTCCCCGTCCGACGGGAGCAAACTACCCGCATGCACCGGGATATCAAAAGCAGCAAGGGGCGCTATACGGTAAATTGCTGGATACTCCCGCGGTCGAGCGTAAAGAAAATGTCGCGCAGTCTGCGCCAGTACTCGACGGACATAGTCAAAGTTTTGGCCGCGTATTAACCATTATTGCACCGGACGCAGCGCTGCTTGAACGTGAAGGTCAATTATCGCTTTTGGCTTTGCCCGTTGCAGAGCGTTGGTTGAAGCAAGCGCAATTGACGCCAGGCGCAAACGCGGCCTGCGCGCAGCCCTTGCTGATTCCCGTTCGTCTCAAAATCTCCGCAGATGAAACCGCGATTTTGCAACGAGCGACAGCGCTGTTGGCGGAAATGGGTATCGAATTTATGTTAGAGGCACATCATGTGACGATTCGCGCGGTTCCTTTACCCTTACGCCAACAAAATTTACAAATCTTGATTCCTGAACTGATAGGCTACCTGGCGCAGCAGACCACGTTGGAGGCTGCCAATACCGCACAATGGATCGCCCGACATTTAGCGAGCGACCCTCATCCGTGGAGTATGGCGCAAGCGATTACCGTGTTGGCAGAGGTTGAACGTCTTTGCCCACAATTGGTCAAAGCACCGCCGGGTGGTTTATTACAACCTGTTGATTTACATTCGGCGATGAAAGCCCTGAAAGATGAGTGATGTGAGTAAGGCGAGCCTGCCTAAGGCAATTTTTTTAATGGGGCCAACGGCCTCCGGGAAAACGGCGTTAGCCATTGAGCTACGTAAAGTTTTGCCAGTAGAGTTGATTAGCGTCGATTCTGCCCTTATTTATCAAGGGATGGATGTCGGCACGGCAAAGCCGAACGCAGAAGAACTGCGTGCGGCGCCGCACCGGTTGCTGGATATTCTCGACCCCGCACAGGCGTATTCCGCAGCGGATTTCCGCCGCGATGCGTTGGCGCAAATGGCCGAGATTACCGCTGCGGGACGGATACCGTTGTTGGTTGGCGGTACTATGCTCTACTTTAAGGCGTTGCTGGAGGGATTATCACCTCTTCCATCAGCGGATCCAAAAGTGAGAGCAATGATTGAGCAGCAGGCGGCAGAGCAGGGTTGGAGCGCGTTGCACAAGCAACTGGAAGAGGTTGATCCGGTTGCCGCAGCACGGATTCATCCAAATGATCCGCAAAGGCTTTCCCGAGCACTGGAAGTTTTTTTCATTTCGGGTAAAACTTTAACGGAACTGACGCAAACGTCAGGAGAGGCTCTGCCGTATCAGGTGCATCAGTTCGCCATCGCCCCGGCGAGCCGTGAACTGCTCCATCAGCGAATTGAGCAGCGTTTTCATCAGATGTTAGCTTCAGGTTTTGAAGCAGAAGTGCGGGCGCTATTTGCTCGCGAAGATTTGCATACGGACATGCCTTCCATTCGTTGTGTCGGATATCGCCAGATGTGGTCATACATTGAAGGTGAGATTTCATACGATGAAATGGTTTATCGAGGTATTTGCGCCACAAGACAGTTGGCGAAGCGCCAGATTACCTGGTTGCGCGGTTGGGATGGCGTCCACTGGTTAGACAGTGAGAAACCGCAACAAGCGTTCGACGATGTTTTACAGGTAGTGGGTGATATCGCACACTGAATGTGTACAATTAAGCCGTATCGTGCGCAATTTTCAGAATCGCAAGGTTCTAAGTACATAACAAGCATATAAGGAAAAGATAGAATGGCTAAGGGGCAATCTTTACAAGATCCGTTCTTGAACGCACTGCGTCGTGAACGTGTTCCAGTTTCTATTTATTTGGTGAATGGTATTAAGCTGCAAGGTCAGATTGAGTCTTTCGATCAGTTCGTGATTCTGTTGAAAAACACGGTCAGCCAGATGGTCTATAAGCACGCTATCTCTACTGTTGTGCCGTCTCGTCCAGTATCTCATCACAGCAACAACACTGGCACCGGCACCGGCAGTAACTACCATCATGGCAGCAACGCGCAAGGTTCTTCTGCGCCTGCGCAGGACAGCGAAGAAACCGAGTAAGGTTACGGGCTGTTTATCCACACGGGGAGCCAGGTTTCCTGCGTTCCCCGCTGATTTATTTTGAGGATTATACGCTTGTTTGACCGCTATGATGCTGGTGAACATGCGGTGCTGGTACACATCTATTTTACGCAAGACAAAGACATGGAAGACCTCCAGGAGTTTGAAGCTCTGGTCTCTTCCGCTGGCGTCGAAGCATTGCAGGTGATTACTGGTAGCCGTAAAGCACCGCACCCGAAGTATTTTGTTGGTGAAGGTAAAGCAATCGAAATTGCGGATGCCGTTAAAGCTGTCGGCGCGACGGTCGTGCTCTTCGATCATGCGCTATCTCCAGCTCAGGAACGCAATCTTGAAGCCCTGTGCGAATGTCGTGTTATCGACCGTACGGGATTGATACTAGATATTTTTGCCCAGCGTGCACGTACCCATGAAGGGAAACTGCAGGTTGAGCTGGCGCAATTGCGCCATCTGGCCACGCGCCTTGTGCGTGGCTGGACCCACCTTGAAAGGCAAAAAGGCGGGATTGGTTTGCGGGGACCGGGTGAAACCCAACTCGAAACTGACCGTCGATTGCTGCGTGGTCGTATTACCCAGATCCTCTCACGTCTGGCAAGAGTCGAAAAACAGCGTGAGCAAGGACGTCGTGCGCGCACGAAAGCTGACATCCCGACGGTGTCGCTGGTGGGGTATACCAACGCCGGTAAATCCACCCTGTTTAATCAGATTACTGAGGCCAAGGTTTATGCCGCAGACCAGTTGTTTGCGACCCTTGACCCCACGCTTCGTCGTATTGACGTGGCGGACGTAGGTGAAACCGTGCTGGCGGATACCGTAGGGTTTATTCGTCATTTGCCGCACGATCTGGTGGCTGCGTTTAAAGCGACCTTGCAGGAGACGCGTCAGGCGACCCTGCTGTTGCATATCATTGACGCTGCGGATGTTCGCGTGCAGGAAAACATCGACGCGGTGAATACCGTACTCGAAGAGATCGAGGCGCACGAGATCCCAACGCTTCTGGTGATGAATAAAATCGATATGCTCGACGATTTTGAGCCGCGTATCGACAGAGATGAAGAGAACAAACCGATTCGGGTCTGGCTTTCTGCCCAGACCGGTGTCGGCGTGCCACTGCTTTTCCAGGCTTTGACAGAACGTCTTTCCGGTGAGGTTGCTCAGCACACGCTGCGTTTGCCGCCACAGGAAGGCAGGCTGCGCAGCCGGTTTTATCAGCTTCAGGCGATAGAAAAAGAGTGGATGGAGGATGACGGCAGCGTGGGGATGCAGGTGCGTTTGCCGATCGTTGACTGGCGTCGCCTCTGTAAACAAGAACCTGCGTTGATCGACTACGTAGTCTGATCAGATTAGGGTAGTCCTGAAGATATTCGCCCTTGCATAACAAATATGGAGCATATACATGGCGTGGAATCAGCCCGGTAATAACGGACAAGACCGCGACCCGTGGGGAAGCAGCAATAATCAAGGCGGCAACTCTGGGGGAAATGGCAACAAAGGTGGTCGCGAGCAGGGGCCTCCTGATCTGGACGATATCTTCCGCAAGCTAAGTAAAAAACTTGGCGGTTTTGGCGGTGGTAAAGGTTCTGGTTCGGGTGGTAATGCCCCTCAGGGTCCTCGTACGCCTATCGGTGGCCGTGTGGTAAGCATTGCTGCTGCTGCCGTGGTTATCATTTGGGCAGCCAGTGGGTTCTACACCATTAAAGAAGCAGAGCGTGGTGTTGTGACTCGCTTCGGCAAATTTAGCCATTTGGTTGAGCCGGGTCTGAACTGGAAACCAACGTTTGTCGATAACGTGACTGCGGTAAACGTAGAATCGGTTCGTGAACTGGCGGCTTCCGGCGTGATGCTGACTTCTGACGAGAACGTCGTTCGCGTCGAGATGAACGTGCAGTATCGCGTAACCGATCCACAGCATTACCTGTTCAGTGTGACCAGCGCGGACGATAGCCTGCGTCAGGCGACTGACAGTGCGCTTCGTGGCGTGATCGGTAAATACACCATGGACCGTATTCTGACTGAAGGTCGTACCGTTATTCGTAGCGATACCCAGCGTGAGCTGGAAGAGACCATTCGTCCGTACAACATGGGTATCACCCTGCTGGACGTCAACTTCCAGGCTGCTCGTCCGCCGGAAGAGGTGAAAGCTGCATTTGATGATGCGATTTCCGCACGTGAAAATGAACAGCAGTACATCCGTGAAGCTGAAGCCTACACCAACGAAGTTCAGCCACGTGCTAACGGTCAGGCGCAGCGTATCCTCGAAGAGGCGCGTGCGTATAGGACTCAGACCGTGCTAGAAGCACAGGGTGAAGTGGCTCGCTTTGCTAAGCTCCTGCCTGAATATAAAGCCGCTCCGGAAATTACCCGTGAACGTCTGTATATCGAGACCATGGAGAAAGTACTGAGCCATACCCGTAAAGTGCTGGTGAATGACAGCAAAGGTGGCAACCTGATGGTTCTGCCGCTGGACCAGATGCTGAAAGGCGGTAATGCCTCCGGAGCAAAACAGGATAACAGCGGAGCCAACAATCTGCTGCGCCTGCCACCTGCGTCCGGGAGCAACTCTAACGCCAAAAACACGTCGTCTTCAACCGATGGTGACATCATGGACCAACGTCGCGCTAACGCGCAGCGTAACGACAGCCAGCGTCAGGGGGAATAACGATGCGTAAGTCAGTTATTGCGATTATTATCATCGTGCTGGTAGTGCTTTATGCCTCAATCTTTGTAGTGAAAGAGGGCGAGCGCGGCATCACCATGCGTTTCGGTAAAGTTCTGCGTGACGATGAAAACAAACCGCTGGTTTTCGAGCCGGGCCTGCACTTCAAGCTCCCGATGATTGAATCAGTGAAAATGCTCGATGCCCGTATCCAGACTATGGATAACCAGGCCGATCGTTTCGTGACCAAAGAGAAAAAAGACCTGATCGTCGATTCCTACATCAAATGGCGTATCAGCGATTTTAGCCGCTACTATCTGGCCACGGGCGGCGGTGACGTCTCTCAGGCAGAAGTGCTGCTGAAACGTAAGTTCTCTGACCGTCTGCGTTCTGAAATTGGTCGTCTGGATGTGAAAGACATCGTAACCGATTCTCGTGGTCGTCTGACGATTGAAGTCCGCGATGCGCTGAACTCCGGTTCTGCGGGTACGGAAGACGAAGTCGCAACGCCAGCCGCAGATGATGCGATTGCGAAAGCAGCTGAACGTGTGCAGACCGAGACCAACGGCAAAGCGCCGGTGATCAATCCGAACAGTATGGCAGCGCTCGGTATCGAAGTGGTTGACGTGCGTATCAAGCAGATCAACCTGCCTGCCGAAGTGTCCGAAGCGATTTACAACCGTATGCGCGCTGAGCGTGAAGCGGTAGCACGTCGTCACCGTTCACAAGGCCAGGAAGAAGCAGAAAAACTGCGTGCGACAGCGGATTATGAAGTCACCAAGACGCTGGCCGAATCTGAACGTCAGGGCCGCATCATGCGCGGTGAAGGCGATGCGGAAGCGGCGAAACTGTTTGCGGATGCATTCAGTCAGGATCCGGATTTCTATGCCTTTATCCGTAGCCTGCGTGCTTACGAAAACAGCTTCCAGAGCAATCAGGATGTGATGGTGCTTAGCCCTGACAGCGATTTCTTCCGTTATATGAAGACGCCAGGCAACGCCACGCGATAAACTCGACGCCGTTTGAGTTATCAAACCACCGCTCTTAACGGAGCGGTGGTTTTCTTTTATCAGGAGTTAAAATGAATTCAACCATCCTGTTGGCGCTGGCCTTAGTTTTGGTCTTTGAAGGTCTTGGCCCGATGCTTTATCCACGTGCCTGGCGTCGTATGATCGCCACCATGACCCAACTTCCCGATAATATTTTACGTCGTTTTGGTGGTGGTCTTGTGGTTGCGGGAGTGGTTGTCTACTACATGTTGACGAAAACGATTGGCTGATCAAAAAGTGGTCGGATTTGCCTTATCGTGCGGGCAAAAAGTGCTGTATATCTGAAAAAGCGGTGGTAGAATCCATTTTTAAGCAATCGGTGATTTTTAAAAATGGGTAACAACGTTGTCGTACTGGGCACCCAATGGGGTGACGAAGGTAAAGGGAAGATCGTTGATCTTCTGACTGAACGTGCTAAATATGTTGTACGCTATCAGGGTGGTCACAATGCGGGCCATACTCTCGTAATCAACGGTGAAAAAACCGTCCTCCATCTTATTCCATCAGGTATTCTTCGTGACAATGTGACCAGCATCATCGGTAACGGTGTTGTGCTGTCTCCTGCTGCGCTGATGAAAGAGATGAAAGGCCTGGAAGACCGTGGTATCCCGGTTCGCGAGCGTCTGCTGCTCTCTGAAGCCTGCCCACTTATCCTCGACTATCACGTTGCGCTGGACGTGGCACGTGAAAAAGCGCGTGGCGCGAAAGCTATCGGTACAACCGGTCGCGGTATCGGCCCGGCTTACGAAGATAAAGTA
>JALCNW010000068.1 GCA_022649305.1 Enterobacter sp. | reverse complement strand
GATCACCAGTACCTTTTGGGAGCGGTGAGCGGTCAGGTAACCCATCAGCCACTCAACGCGCGGATCGAAGTTCCACCAGGTTCCGCTATCGCCTTCAAATTCTTGATAAATCTGTTCCGGATAGAGCATGTCGCGCGCACGTTCTTCGGCACTTTTACGCGCGCCCATAATCCCGGAAACCTTAATTGCCGTCTGATACTGAGTCGGCAGCGGCAGCTTGATGGTGTGCAGCTCGCGTTTCGGGAAACCTTTCACGCCGTTACGGGTGTTACGGAATAGCACGCGGCTGGTGCCGTGACGGTCCATTAGCATCGAGACCAGCTCCTGACGGGCAGCGTCTGCGCCATCACGGTCGCTGTTTGCGGTTTGCAGCAACGGCTCGATATCTTGTTCGCCGATCAAATCGCTCAGGGTGTTGAGTTCATCATTGGAAAGATGTTTGCCTGCCAGAAGCAGGGCAACGGCATCGGCCACAGGACGATAGTTCTGCTGTTCTTCAACGAAGTGTTCAAAATCGTGGAAACGATTTGGATCGAGCAGACGCAGACGCGCAAAGTGGCTTTCCAGACCCAACTGCTCAGGCGTTGCGGTCAACAGCAGGATGCCCGGTACGCGCTCTGCCAGCTGTTCAATCGCCATATATTCACGGCTTGGGGCGTCTTCGCTCCAGACCAGGTGGTGCGCTTCATCGACGACGAGGATGTCCCACTCGGCATCGCAAAGATGCTCAAGACGCTGCTTGCTGCGACTTACGAAGTCCAGAGAGCAAATCACCAACTGTTCGGTTTCGAACGGGTTGTCGGCGTCGTGCTGGGCTTCTGCATAGCGTTCATCATCAAACAGAGAGAAACGCAGATTGAAACGACGCAGCATCTCAACCAGCCACTGGTGTTGCAGCGTTTCCGGGACGACGATCAACACGCGCTCGGCGGCACCGGAGAGCAGCTGTTGATGCAGGATCATGCCTGCTTCAATGGTTTTACCTAAGCCAACTTCATCGGCGAGCAGCACGCGAGGCGCATGACGACGGCCCACGTCGTGAGCAATATTCAGCTGGTGCGGGATCAGGCTAGCGCGTTGACCGCGCAGGCCGCTCCACGGCATACGATACTGTTCACTCTGGAATTTACGCGCGCGGTAGCGCAGCGAGAAGCGGTCCATACGGTCAATTTGACCGGCGAACAGGCGATCCTGTGGCTTGCTGAATACCAGACGGCTATCAAGCAGCACTTCACGCAGCATGACGTTGGTCTCATCGGTATCAAGGCGCGTACCGGTATAAGCGAGCAATCCATTCTCTTCTTTTACGTCTTCAATCTTCAGCTGCCAGCCCTCGTGGCTGGTAACGATGTCGCCTGGGTTGAACATCACGCGGGTAACAGGGGAGTCATTGCGTGCGTACAGACGATTTTCGCCGGTTGCAGTGAACATAATAGTGACCATTCGCGCATCCAGCGCCACTACTGTTCCTAATCCGAGTTCGCTTTCCGTATCGCTGATCCAGCGTTGACCAAGTGTAAAAGGCATAGTTGTTCGGCTCTAATCTTTAATTGCAGGCAATAGTTCGACCGCCGTCGCAGAATGACGGCCATCGAAAAAGGGTCCGGGAATGGAAAGGGCGCTATGGTACTGGATGGAGACGCTTTCGTCACGCGTCAAAATAGCCCAAGTTGCCCTGTCACTAGTGTAGCAAAATCATCGTCCATGAAGGGTAAAATTCCATCCGCCACGGGCTGGAGCTGGCGCGTCAGATAGTGTTCATAGTCCAGCGGTGAACGCTGATAATCCATCGGCTCCGGTCCGCTCGTGGTCCAGACATATTTGATCGTTCCACGATTTTGATATTGCTGAGCGCGGCCCAGACGCACATTTTCTTCATCGGCGAGTCTTGCGGCGCGGACATGAGGTGGAATATTGCGCTGGTATTCCGCCAGCGGGCGGCGCAGGCGTTTGCGATAAATGAGCTGGCTATCAAGCTCACCTGCCATCAGGCTGGCAATAGTTTCACGAACATAGTCCTGATAAGGCTCGCGGCGAAAAATTTTCAAATACAGCGTTTGCTGGAACTGCTGCGCCAGCGGCGTCCAGTCGGTGCGCACGGTCTCCAGGCCTTTGAATACCATGCGCTGAGCTTCGCCTTCCTGGATTAATCCAGCGTAACGTTTCTTGCTGCCCTGGTCGGTCCCGCGGATGGTGGGCATTAAAAAACGGGTGAAATGAGTCTCAAATTCCAGCTCTAACGCGCTGGTTAACCGCTCTTTTTGCAAATGGTTTTGCCACCAGTCGTTCACAAAGGCGATGAGTTTTTTGCCGATTTCCGTGGCGTCTGCTTCGCTGTGCGCGCCTTTAAGCCAGACGAAGGTGGAATCCGTATCGCCGTATATGACGTCATAGCCCTGAGACTCCACCAGCGCTTTGGTCTGGCGCATGATTTCGTGTCCACGCATGGTAATGGACGATGCCAGACGCGGGTCGAAGAAGCGGCAGGCGCTGGTGCCAAGCACCCCGTAAAAGGCGTTCATGATAATTTTTAGCGCCTGAGAAAGCGGTTTGTTGCCGTGACGCTTCGCCACTTCGCGACCGTGCCAGATTTGCGTGACAATGTCCGGCAGGCAATTTTTATCGCGAGAGAACCGCGCGCCCAGGAAACCTTCGGTGCTATGCGCGTCGTCCGGCTGCGCCATGCCTTCAACCAATCCTACGGGATCGATAAGAAACGTGCGGATAATCGACGGATACAGACTTTTGTAATCCAGCACCAGTACCGAGTCATACAGACCTGGACGCGAGTCCATGACATACCCGCCAGGACTGGCTTGTGGCGGCACTTCGCCAAGATTGGGCGCGACATATCCCGCGCGATGCATGCGCGGAATATAGAGGTGCCCAAACGCCGCCACGGAACCGCCGTGCCGATCGACGGCAAGGCCGTTAACGGTGGCGCGCTCAAGCAGGAAGGGCATGATCTCTGTTTTATGAAATATGCGGGTGACCAGTTCGCAGTCTTTGAGGTTATAGGTCGCCAGCGCCGGTTTATCTTCATTGAAGCGCCTGTCGATTTCATCCATACGATCCCAGGGATTGTCGATGGATTTACCTTCGCCAAGCAGTTCCTGCGAGACCGACTCCAGTGAAAACGAGGAGAAACTCCAGAAGGCAGATTTTAACGCGTCGATACCGTCGATAATCACTCGCCCGTTCGCCTGAGCAAAGAATACCCCGTTTTTAAAACCGTGTTCACGCCATTCCAGCTCGCTGTTGCCGCGCCCGAGCATCAGGGGAATACGATAGCGTTCGGCGTGTTTTTGCAATACGCGCAAATCGAATTGCACCACGTTCCAGCCGATTAAGACGTCCGGATCGTGATCGGCAAACCACTGATTTAACTTTTCGAGCAACTGAGGACGGCTGTTGACGTATTCAAGCTGGAAGTTAAGCCCAGAGGCATCGCCGTTAGGTGGCCCAAGCATGTAAACCACGCGCTGCCCGCAGCCTTCAAGGCCGATGCAGTACAGCTCGCCGTGACGCGTGGTTTCGATATCCAGAGAAACCCACTTCAACGGCGGGCGATAATGAGGGTTGGGCTTAAGTCGGGCGTTAATGAGTTTATTGCCCTGCGGCGTGCCGTCGACCCAGACGGGCGCAGTGATAAAGCGCTCCATCAAAAAACGTTCTGGCGGGCGGATGTCGGCTTCATAAAGCTTAATGCCCGCTTCTCGCAGCAGCTTTTCGTAGCGCATAAGCTGGCGGTGGGCGCGACAGTAAAGCCCAAATACGGCTTGGCGCTGAAAATCTTTGAGCTGAAGCGATGCGATACGCCAGCCTTTTTCGCCGCTCAGGACCTGCTGGGTTTGTTCGCGATACTGCTCAGGGATAAATGTGACGGACTCCTGCGGTGGCAGCGTTACGTTCAGCGGGCCGTTGTCCGTCGCAAGCCAGAACTCCACCTCAGTTCCCTGAGGCGTATCCCGCCAGTGTCGGGTCAGTAAAAAGCCTTCTTGCGTCTGCGCCACGCCGTTATCCCATAAAACAAAACCAGGCCTGATTATAGCCTGGTTTCGTTTTTTATGCTGGGTTTATATACAGCCTTACTGCCCGTAATAGGCCTTCGCACCGTGCTTGCGCAGATAATGTTTATCCAGCAACGTTTGCTGCATATCCGGCAGTTGCGGCGATAGCTGGCGACAGAAAATCCCCATGTAGGCGATCTCTTCCAGCACGATAGCGTTATGTACCGCGTCTTCGGCGTTTTTACCCCATGCGAATGGTCCGTGGGAGTGAACCAGCACGCCTGGCATTTGTGCGGCATCGATACCCTGTTTTTCGAAGGTTTCGACGATCACGTTGCCCGTTTCCCATTCGTATTCGCCGTTGATTTCGGCGTCGGTCATTTTACGCGTGCAGGGAATAGTGCCGTAAAAATAATCCGCATGAGTGGTCCCGGTGGCGGGGATCGACTGCCCGGCCTGCGCCCAGATGGTGGCGTGGCGAGAATGAGTATGCACAATGCCGCCAATGGATGGGAATGACTGATAAAGCAGGCGATGCGTAGGCGTATCGGATGAGGGCTTTTTCTTCCCGTCGACCACTTCGCCAGTGGCAAGGCTGACCACCACCATATCGTCTGCGGTCATCACCGTGTAATCGACGCCTGAAGGCTTAATCACGAACACCCCTTGATCGCGATCGACGGCGCTCACGTTGCCCCAGGTCAGCGTGACCAGGTTATGTTTTGGCAGGGCCAGATTGGCTTCAAGTACCTGACGTTTAAGATCTTCTAGCATGCATCCTCCAGGTAGTGGCCCACCTTGCGGCAGGCCCCAGATTCCCTGTTAACGTTTTGAACCGTAATACACTTCGTTCCAGCGCAGCGCGTCTTTGAACGCCGGCAAACGCGTATCGTTGTCGATCACGGCCAGCTCAATGTCGTGTATCTCGGCGAACTGGCGCATATCGTTCAGATCCAGCGAGTGGCTGAACACGGTATGGTGCGCACCACCGGCCAGGATCCAGGCTTCGGAGGCCGTTGGCAGATCCGGCTGGGCTTTCCACAGCGCGTTTGCGACTGGCAGTTTCGGCAGAGAATGCGGGGTTTCGACGGCATCGACACAGTTCACCAGCAGACGGAAACGATCGCCCAGATCGATAAGGCTGGCGTTAATCGCCGGGCCGGTGCGGGTGTTGAAGATCAGACGTGCCGGATCGGCTTTGCCGCCAATGCCCAGGTACTGCACGTCGAGGATCGGTTTTTCTTCTACGGCGATCGAAGGACACACTTCCAGCATGTGCGAGCCCAGCACCAGATCGTTGCCGTTCTCAAAGTGGTAGGTGTAGTCCTCCATAAACGAGGTGCCGCCCTGTAGACCGGTCGACATCACCTTCATGATGCGAAGCAGGGCGGCGGTTTTCCAGTCGCCTTCGCCCGCAAAGCCGTAGCCCTGCTGCATCAGACGTTGAACCGCCAGGCCTGGAAGCTGTTTCAGGCCGTGGAGATCTTCAAAAGTGGTGGTAAAGGCGTGGAAGCCGCCCTGTTCCAGGAAGCGTTTCATTCCCAGCTCAATGCGCGCGGCATCCAGCACATTCTGGCGTTTATCGCCGTTGATTTGCGCCGCAGGGGTCAGGCGGTAGCTGCTTTCATACTCATCGACCAGCGCGCTAATATCGCCCTGGCTGATTCCGTCCACAACCTGCACCAGATCGCCTACGGCCCAGGTGTTGACGGAGAAACCGAATTTAATCTGCGCGGCGACTTTATCGCCATCTGTGACCGCCACTTCACGCATGTTGTCGCCAAAACGCGCCACTTTCAGATGGCGGGTATCTTGTTTTGACACGGCCTGGCGCATCCATGAACCGATGCGCTGCTGCGCGTGCTGATCCTGCCAGTGGCCTGTGACCACGCCGTGCTGCTGACGCATGCGCGCGCCAATAAAGCCGAACTCGCGGCCGCCGTGTGCGGTCTGGTTCAGGTTCATAAAGTCCATGTCGATGCTGTCCCACGGCAGGGACGCGTTGAACTGGGTATGGAACTGCAACAGCGGCTTGTTCAGGATGGTCAGGCCGTTGATCCACATTTTGGCCGGAGAGAAGGTGTGCAGCCATACCACCATGCCTGCGCATTTATCGTCATAGTTAGCGTCACGGCAAATATGGGTGATTTCGTCCGGGGTCGTGCCAAGCGGCTTGAGCACCAGTTTGCATGGCAGCTTAGCTTCTGCGTTCAGCGCATTGACAACATGTTCAGCGTGTTTCGTGACCTGGCTCAGCGCTTCCGGCCCGTACAGATGCTGGCTGCCAATGACAAACCACACTTCATAATTATTAAAAATGGTCATTATTGAGTCCTTAATGTGTCAGGGTTGCCGTAGTGTCCGCGGTGTTTTTGGCCGGGGCGGCGACAGGGAGATAATGTTGCTCGGCGCTTTTCGACCATTGCAGGTAGCGCTGATAGAGTTGTTCAAAACGTTGTGCCTGCTGCGCCCGCGGGTGAAGCGTGCTTTCGACGGCGCTCGCCATCTGTGCCTGCGCGGCAGGGATATCGGCGTGAACGCCTGCGGCGACGGCGGCAAAAATCGCGGCACCCAGCGCGCAGCACTGATCGGAGGCGACAATCTGTAGTGGACGATTTAACACGTCGCAGCAGGTCTGCATGATCACCGGGTTTTTACGGGCGATACCACCAAGGGCCATGACTTCATTGACGGCGATGCCTTGTTCGGTGAAGCACTCCATAATGGCGCGAGCACCAAAGGCGGTAGCCGCAATCAGACCGCCAAACAGGGCTGGCGCGTCGGTGGCCAGATTGAGATCGGTAATCACCCCTTTCAGGCGCTGGTTGGCGACCGGCGTACGGCGACCGTTAAACCAGTCGAGCACCACCGGAAGATGGTCGAGAGACGGATTTTTTGCCCATGCTTCGGTGAGCTGAGGCAGCAGCTGTTTTTTGCTGGCTTCAATCTGCGATTTCAGTTCAGGATGCGTGGCGGCCAGCTGATCCAGCGGCCAGCCCAGTACGCGGCCAAACCAGGCGTAGATATCGCCAAAGGCCGATTGGCCCGCTTCGAGGCCGATAAAATCAGGCACGACGCTGCCATCTACTTGTCCACAAATACCTTTTACCGCGCGGTCTCCCACGCTGGCTTTATCGGCAGTCAGAATGTCGCATGTAGACGTGCCGATCACTTTGACCAGCGTGTTCGGCTGCGCACCCGCACCGACTGCGCCCATATGGCAATCGAACGCGCCGCCGGAAATCGTCACGCTTTGCGTCAGTCCCAGGCGTTTGGCCCACTCTTCATTCAGCGTGCCTACCGGGATATCAGCGGTCCAGGTGTCGGTAAACAGGGGATAGCGCAGATGCTGGTTGATGAGCGGGTCGAGTTCGTCAAAGAACGCTGCTGGCGGCAGACCGCCCCAGCTCTCGTGCCACAACGATTTATGCCCGGCGCTACAGCGTCCACGACGGATATCCTGCGGACGGGTGGTGCCAGAAAGCAGGGCAGGAACCCAGTCGCACAGTTCAATCCAGGAGACGGCAGCTTGCGCCACGGCGCGGTCAGCGCGGGTGACGTGTAAAATCTTCGCCCAGAACCATTCGCTGGAATAAATGCCACCGATATAGCGGGAGTAATCCGCCTTGCCTGGCTGATGACACAGGCGGGTGATGGCTTCGGCTTCTTCCACCGCGGTGTGGTCTTTCCACAGGACGAACATGGCGTTCGGGTTATCGGCAAACTCTGGGCGCAGGGCCAGTACGCGGCCTTCGGCATCCACTGGCGCAGGCGTTGAACCGGTGCTGTCTACGCCAATGCCGACGATTTGCGCCCGCTGATCTTCACTTAATTCCGCCAGCACGCTTTTGATCGCCGCTTCCATCGATTCGATGTAATCGCGCGGATGATGACGGAACTGGTTGTTTGGCGCGTCACAGTAGCGCCCCTCTTGCCAGCGCGGGTACCACTCAACGCTGGTTGCTATTTCTTGACCCGTACGGCACTCCACTGCCAGGGCACGTACCGAGTCACTGCCAAAATCGAGGCCAATCGCAATTGCCATTGTGTTGCTCCATCAAAAAAACGGGTATCCATGAACATTAGAGATTGAAGGAGAAAGTCGTCAGGCAGGATTCGCTAATCTTATGGATTAAATGGCTGTTACGGTGGAAAGTGTGACGCCGTGCAAATAATCAATGTGGACATTTCTGCCGTAGTTATAGACACTTTTGTTACTGCTCATTCACACGATGTAGCGGATAAATCAGGGGTAAAGGCTGAAATATGGCGGGCCGAAAAGAGAGCGTATATCGTTCGAGACCTTTTTGGCGCTGTTTTCCCCCGGCTTTTATCGATATGGACAATTTGTTTCCTTCTTGACCGCCGGGAGTACTGCATTTATGGCCGAAACACAAAGCGATCCCCTGCTGCCGGGCTATTCGTTTAATGCCCATCTGGTGGCGGGATTGACCCCCATTGAATCGGAAGGGTATCTCGACTTTTTTGTTGATCGACCGTTGGGAATGAAAGGCTATATCCTGAATCTCACCGTGCGCGGCGAGGGGGTCATCAAAAATGGCGACCAGCAGTTTGTCTGTCGCCCTGGGGATATCCTGCTGTTTCCGCCGGGCGAGATTCATCATTACGGACGCCATCCGGATGCGAAAGAGTGGTATCACCAGTGGGTCTATTTCCGCCCTCGCGCGTACTGGCAGGAGTGGCTATCGTGGCCCGCAATGTTCGCGCATACCGGTTTTTATCGTCCCGATGAAGCGCATCAGGCGCAGTTCCGTGAACTCTTTGCCCAAATTATTGATGCTCAGGTCGGGGGGCGCTATGCCGAGCTGCTGGCGATCAACCTGCTGGAGCAACTGTTATTACGACGTATGGAGGCGATAAATGAATCGCTCAATCCGCCGCTGGATAACCGCGTACGAGAGGCCTGCCAGTACATTAGCGATCATTTGGCTGACAGCCAGTTTGATATCGCGGGCGTGGCTCAGCACGTTTGCCTGTCGCCGTCGCGCCTGTCGCATCTTTTTCGCCAGCAGCTTGGCGTGAGCGTGCTGAGCTGGCGTGAGGATCAGCGTATCAGTCAGGCAAAACTGTTGCTCAGTACCACGCGAATGCCAATCGCCACGGTAGGTCGTAACGTCGGCTTTGAAGATCAGCTTTATTTCTCCCGCGTATTTAAAAAATGTACCGGCGCCAGCCCGAGCGAATTCCGCGCTGGCTGTGAATAAAAAGTAAAAAAAACGAAACAACCAGGTGAAGTCTGGCAGCTCCCGGTAAACTATTCAGACAATTGATATCTTGACGCAGCAGGTGTGGCTTCGCAGAATCCCTGCTTTGTTATCTGACCGGAACCGTTATGCAGGAATTGCTGGAACATTTTATTACTCAGTCCGTCATCTATTCACTGATCGCCGTCGCGCTGGTGGCTTTTCTTGAATCGCTGGCGCTGGTCGGACTGATTTTACCCGGCACGGTTATGATGGCGGGCCTTGGCGCGCTGATCGGCAGCGGCGAGGTGAATTTCTGGCAGGCGTGGATGGCCGGTATTGTCGGCTGTTTGCTGGGCGACTGGCTCTCTTTCTGGCTGGGCTGGCGCTTTAAAAAGCCGCTGCACCGTTGGTCGTTCATGAAAAAGAACAAGGCGCTGCTCGATAAAACGGAACATGCGCTGCATCAGCACAGCATGTTTACCATTCTGGTCGGCCGATTTGTTGGGCCAACGCGTCCGCTTGTGCCGATGGTGGCAGGGATGCTGGATCTTCCGGTCGCAAAATTTATCCTGCCCAATATTATTGGCTGCGTGTTTTGGCCTCCGTTCTATTTCCTGCCCGGTATTCTCGCGGGGGCGGCGATCGATATTCCTGCCGATGTACAGAGCGGGAATTTCAAATGGTTGCTGTTAGCGACCGCGCTGCTGCTGTGGCTGGCGGTCTGGCTGTGCTGGCGCTTGTGGCGCAGTGCAAAAGCGGGAACGGATCGCCTGACGCATTATCTGCCGCGTCACCGTCTTTTCTGGCTGGCACCCTTAATGCTCGGGGTCGCCGTGATGGCGCTGGTGACGCTCATCCGACATCCGCTGATGCCAGTATATGGCGAAATTCTGCTGAAGGTCGTGAGTCGTTAAGGGGCCGACGCGATCCCTAACAGCGTCGATGCGCTGGCTCTTCCGCTAACCAGTTCTTGCGTATCGCCATCCCAGGCGATACGCCCGTCAGCAATGACCACCGATCGCGCCGCTATGCTGGCGGCATCTTCCACGCTATGTGACACCATCAACAGGGTGAGCTGCTTTTGCTGACACACGTCCTTCACCAACTGCAACATCTCTTGCCTTAGGGCGGGATCGAGGGCAGAGAAGGGCTCATCGAGCAACAGAATCGGCTGCTCGCGCACCAGACAGCGTGCCAGCGCTACCCGCTGACGCTGGCCGCCGGAGAGCTCTCCTGGCAGCCGCTCGATAAATTCCGTAAGCCCCATCTGCTGGGCGATAACGTCCAGTTTCTGACGCTGGGCTTCTGTTAGCTTAAGGCCCGGATTCATCCCTAGTGCAATGTTCTGGCGCACCGTCAGATGGGTGAAAAGGTTATTTTCCTGAAAAAGCATCGAGACCGGGCGTTGCGACGGCGGCGTATGGGTATGATCTTTAGCATCAATGACGATGGACCCACTTGCTGGCGGCAGAAAGCCTGCAATCAGGCTGAGCAGCGTGCTTTTTCCCGCCCCGCTGGGGCCGAGGATAGCGAGGGTTTCGCCCTGACCAACGGACAGTGAAAAGCGCATCGGCAGGTGCTGATAAAGCCAGGTTACATCAGTCAGTTTTAACATCACGCCCCGGAAGTTTTTCGATAACGGTAAATAAGGTAAAGCACAGCAGCAAGAGTAACAGGGCCGTGACGGCACCGTCCTGGCTGCGATAAGAGCCAATTTGCTGGTAAAGCCAGTAAGGCAGAGTGCGGAAATCGTCATTCCCAAACAGCGCGACGACGCCGAAATCCCCAATCGACAGCACGCAGGCAAAAGCCAGTGCCTGTGCGAGAGGGCGTTTGAGCGCACGCAGCTCAATCACCTTCAGCCTTTGCCAGCCCTGCATTCCCAGCGACTGACAGAGTAAGGTGTATCGGGCGCTAATGTCGCGCATCGGGTTTTCTAATACCTTGAGCGCGTAAGGGATAGCCATTAGTGCATTGGTGAAAATGACGATGCCATCGGCGTTCTCTGGCAGCCCAACGGTGCTGTTGAACAGTAAAAAGAAACCGGTCGCCAGCACGATGCCGGGCATTGCCAGAATCAGCATACCGCTCAATTCCAGCGCCTGACCGGCGGTGTTTGCACCGCGAGCGTAAAGTTCGCGGCTGCTCCACAGCAACATGGTGGTCAGCAGTACGCACAATAATCCTGCCCCCAGCGCAATGCGCAGAGACGTCCACAACGCTTGCCACAGCACCGGCTGTTGCAGCACGGAAATCAGATTCAGGTTCAGACCATCAACGACCACCGCCAGCAGCGGCGGCAGTAAAAGCAACAGCGCCAGCGCGATCAGGGTGATATCGGACAGGCGACTGCGCAGGCAATCCTGCGGGTCGCGCCAGCCGCTTATCTGATGGCTGCCGACGGCAATGGCTTTGCTTAGACGCTGGCTCAGCAGCACCAGCCCAAGACAGCAGAACATTTGAATCATCGCCAGCAGCGCTGCACGGCCCGGATCGTAGTCGTAGCTAAGCGCCTGATAAATGGCGAGCTCGATGGTCGTGGCCTGCGGGCCGCCGCCGAGCGAAAGCACGGTGGCAAAACTGGCAAAGCAGAGCATGAAGATCAGCGCGGCAACCGGCGGGATTTGACGACGAAGCCACGGCCATTCGACAAAGCGGAAGAACGACCAGCCGCGCATGCCAAGCTGCGCGGCGAGCTGGCGTTGCTCACCGGGTATGTTCTCCAGCGCCTGCAAAAATAATCGTGTGGCCATCGGCATATTGAAAAAGACGTGCGCCAGCAGGATGCCCTGAAGGCCGTAGGGTGAAAACGTCCATTCGATGCCAAAAGCGTTCAGGAGCGCGGCAATCCAACCCTGGCGTCCGTACACGCTGAGGATGCCAAAAACGGCCACTAGTACGGGCAAGATTAGCGTCATTGCACACAGGCGTATCAACGCGTTCCTGCCAGGAAAACGGCGACGATACAGGGCGCGAGCCAGAAAAATGGCGGGCACGACGGAAAGCAGGGCGGAGAGAAACGCCTGCCAGAAAGAGAAACGAACGACGTGCCAAAGATAGCTATCGTGCCAGAGAGCGAGAAAGTCACTCTCCGGTGCGTTTAACCCTAGCGCGAGGAACGCCCCTGCGCTGACCACGAGCATCAGCGTGGCAGCAATCAGCCCAGGGATGAGCCAGCCGGGAATTAGCGGCTGACGGCGCGTTGCCATTCACCGATCCATGCTGCGCGTTGGGAAGAGACCTGCTGTGGTGTAAATTCCAGCGTCGTTTGCGGTTTGGTGAGTGAGTCAAAGCCCGCAGGCAGCGTCACGTCGGTGACCGGATACATCCAGTTGCCGGTGGGGATCGCATTCTGGAATGCCGGAGAGATCATAAATTTCAGGAATTTCTCGGCAAGCTCCGGCTGTTTGCTGGCGGCGGTTCGAGCGGCGACTTCAACCTGCAAATAGTGGCCTTCGCTAAAGTTAGCCGCCGCGTAGTTATCTTTTTTCTCTTCGATAATGTGATAGGCCGGGGAGGTGGTGTAGCTCAGCACTAAATCGCTTTCACCTTTCAAAAACAGGCCATAGGCCTCACTCCAGCCTTTGGTGACGGTGACGGTTTTCGTCGCCAGTTTTTGCCAGGCTTCTGGAGCTTTGTCGCCGTACACTTTCTGCATCCACAGCAGCAGGCCAAGGCCCGGCGTACTGGTGCGCGGGTCTTGATAAATCACGCGCCATTTCTGGTCGCTCTCAACTAACTCTTTCAGGCTTTTTGGTGGGTTTTTGAGCTTGTTTTTGTCATACACAAACGCGAAGTAACCATAGTCGAAAGGCACGAACGTGTCGTTTTTCCAGCCACCCGGCACGGTGGCCGCGTCAGGGGCGATACCGCTTTTTGCAAATAGCTTCGTTTGCGAGGCCGCTTCAAGCAGGTTGTTGTCGAGACCGAGCACCACGTCGGCTTTGCTGTTTTTACCTTCCATACGCAGACGGTTCAGCAGCGATACGCCATCTTCCAGCGCCACGAATTTCAGTTCGCAGCCGCAGTCGGCCTCGAAGGCTTTTTTGACCACCGGGCCTGGGCCCCAGTCGGCGGCGAAAGAGTCATAGGTGTAAACCGTCAGTACAGGTTTAGCAAAAGCAGGCAGCGCAAACAGCGCCAGCAGAGGAAGAACTTTTTTTAACACTTTGCACCTCATAGTTGAGTGGCAAAGGATTTTGAGAGACAGCCTCAAATCCCTTCGCCGGCATTATCCGGATCAGGTTCGACGGGTATTATCTCAGCGCACATCATCGATGCCGCACCCCGTTGAGAACGTTTGCATTGTAATGATTTGGTGAATATTACGAAAGGATTATGGTTCTGGTGGCGCAAACCAGGCGGATTTAAAGTCGAACCAGCCTAAAGTGTTCATGCGTAACCCCCGCATGCTGCGCTGTCCCTGAATCATCAACCAGTGGTGAATGAGCGGTACCATCGCCTGCTGTGCCAGAAGCTGCTGACACCAGACGGCCAGGTTCATGTCGCCCGATCGCCACTGCGCAGCGTCCTGTTGCCAGTCGCGGGGAATGCAGTGCTGGATGAGTGGGATCTCATACAGGTGCGAGAACAAGGAGAAGTCTAACGGAAGGGTGAAGTTGGCGCTGTTAAGCCAGATATCACTCACCGCATCGCCACGATGCCACTCGTCGTAATCAACTTCCTGGATCACCAGCTTGACGTTTTCTGCCGCCAGCAGCTTGCTCATAATCCTGGCGATAAACCGGTGTTCAACGTGTTCGCGGTAATAGGTCAGGGTGATGGTCTCAAGCCCTGCCGGTTTTTCTCCGCATCCCGGACGGGCATGATGCCAGCGTGGGAGCAGGCCGTATGCCGGGAACCAGTAGGTTTGATGCCGATCTTCTGCCTGATAGATCAGATTAGCGGGTGCCAGAATACGGCTTATCCATTGACGTACTTCATGACTGGCGCCCCGGTGGGTACGGGCATCGAATAGCAGATAATAGCAGCCTTCCTCAAGGCGACTTTCAACGGCTTTTTCGCCTTCGGTTGGGCCTTCCAGCGTCAGACCGGGGCTAAACTCCTCGCTGATCTCGGGCAGAACCCAGACGTTGACTTCATCAATTAGCGCGCGATAGCCAAAATAGTCGTCGAAAGCGCGGATTTTTAGCTGGTTATTATTGTTTCGCGTCACCGCATACGGCCCGGTTCCAACAGGCTGGCTGGCGAAGCTGGACATCGATTGCCACTCGTGCGGCAGAATCATCGACGGGACATAGCCCATGAGCCACGGTAGCCATCTGTCTGGTTCGGCAAGTTCAATATCCAGCGTCCAGGCCGTAGGCGAGTGAATTTTTGCGATATGAGAAAAGAGCGGCAATTCGCGGGCGCGCTGGAGAGAGGCAATGACATCACTCATTTCCAGTTCTCGGCCATGATGAAAATGAATGCCGGGCCGCAGGAAAAATCGCCAGTGCAGCGGCGAAAGCTGTTGCCAGTGGTGCGCAATGTCTGCTTCTAGTTCCCCATTTTCCTCATTTATACGTGTCAGACCGCTAAATATTTGCCGCGCCATATGGGTTTCTGAACGACGCAACGCGCTGCCGGGTAAAAGATTTTTCATCGGGCGATAGTAGAGGACGCGCAGGATATGGCGTCCCTGACGAAAACTTCGCCCAAGATGTGACACCAGCATTTGGCGCACCGCGGCCTTGTCGCCCACCAGTTGTACCAGCTGATCGATTTTATCCTGTTCCAGCAAATCTTCGGCGCGCTGCTGCTGTAAGGCCAGCCCGGTATACAGAAAGGACAGGCGTGAGCGTTTGCCGCGTCCTGCCTCGGCTTCCCAACTGAGCCAGCCCTGCTGCTGCATGGTGTTGAGTAGCGTGCGCATATGACGGCGCGAGCAGCTTAACAGCTCGGCCAGCTCGTTGAGAGTTGTCTCCTGTGACTGGCCCTCGCAGCATTGCCACAGGCGGATAAATTGTTGTTGCAGACGACCAGAAGGCATAAAAGGGGAACTCCTGACAAAAAACCAGCAATTTATTAATCCCTATATTAAGCCAATAATCACTTTCGATGAAGTGAGGAGGCGAATATGAAGAGGTCTACTACGTGTCAATTTTATCAGCGGTACTTTTCAGCGATCAAAGGAGTGTCCTGGCTGGCCCGCCAGCGCCCAGAGGAGCGGCTGAAAATGCTTGAGGAATTGATGCAGTGGGAAGTGACGAAAGTGACCTCTGAACGCTGACTTGCCTCGATCATGTGTGACTGAGTATTGGTGCTTATCACCCGCCAGCAAAATGTTTTTGCTGGCTTTTTTCGTTTATCATTCCATCCAATTTTGACTCTTCTTTGACAAGGAACTGCGCATGCTCTGGCTGATGACAATGGGCCGCCGCTTGAACGGCGTGTATGCCGCTTTTATGCTGGTGGCTTTTATGATGGGCATCGCGGGGGCGTTGCAGGCTCCGACGCTAAGTCTGTTCCTAAGCCGGGAAGTCGGCGCGCAGCCGTTTTGGGTGGGGCTTTTTTACACCGTTAACGCCATTGCCGGGATTTTGGTGAGCTTGTGGCTGGCTAAGCGTTCGGACAGCCAGGGCGACAGGCGTAAGCTCATTTTGTTTTGCTGCGCAATGGCTGTCGGCAACGCGCTGCTGTTCGCCTTTAGCCGTCATTATCTGACACTTATCACCTGTGGTGTGTTGCTGGCATCGCTGGCGAATGCTGCCATGCCGCAACTCTTTGCGCTGGCGCGTGAGTATGCCGATAGCTCGGCGCGAGAAGTGGTGATGTTCAGCTCGGTTATGCGTGCTCAGCTTTCGCTGGCGTGGGTTATCGGGCCGCCGCTGGCCTTTATGCTGGCGCTCAATTACGGCTTCACGATGATGTTCTCCATCGCGGCAGGGATTTTTGTCATCAGCCTGGCATTGATTGCGTTTGTGCTGCCGTCGGTCACGCGCATTGAGCAGGCCACCGATAAACCCGTCACCCAGGTGAGCGGCTGGCACAATAAAAACGTCCGCATGTTGTTTATCGCGTCAACGCTGATGTGGACCTGCAATACCATGTACATCATCGACATGCCGCTGTGGATCAGTAACGACCTGGGCTTGCCGGACAAGCTCGCGGGGATCTTAATGGGCACCGCCGCAGGGCTGGAAATCCCTGCAATGATTCTGGCGGGTTATTACGTGAAACGCTTCGGTAAACGCCGGATGATGGTGACTGCGGTAGCAGCAGGCGTCCTGTTTTACCTTGGGCTTATCTTTTTTCACAGCCGCGAGGCGCTGCTTGCACTGCAGTTGTTCAACGCCATCTTCATCGGGATTGTCGCTGGGATCGGCATGCTGTGGTTTCAGGATCTGATGCCTGGAAGGGCAGGCTCTGCGACCACGCTCTTTACCAACAGTATTTCAACCGGCGTGATCCTGGCGGGCGTGATTCAGGGCGCGCTGGTCCAGAGCTACGGCCATCATACGGTGTACTGGGTGATGGCAGCGATATCGGTACTCACGCTGGCGCTGACCTGTCGCGTTAAGGATGTATGAATTCTGGAAGGTGGCTTCACGAAATGAAACCGTTTTCTGACAGGGGAAAGGCAGGCGCATAGAGTGCGTGTCGGGTGCTTGAGGCTGTTTGCCTCAAGCAATGGCTAAAGGCAAACAGTGGAGAGCCCCACATCAATGAAAATTGATGGAGGGTGCTAACTTCACAACCGACATTGCGAGGTTAGCCTCTTCATCGCTGGAAAGCAATAAGGAGGCTAGAATGCCACAACGTATGCTGCTGTTAAGTCTGTTTTTGATTTGTACGACGCTATTGATCTTCACCTGGATGGTTCGCGACTCGCTATGCGAATTGCGATTCAGACAGGAGAAAACAGAACTAGCGGCAGTGTTAGCTTACGAAGTGAAACGTTAGCGGTATTGGCGGGGAAATTCCCCGCCTTTCCAGAGTGGGTTATGCCTCAACGCACCCTTATAAATGGCCCGCATTCTGCGGGCCATTTACTTAACGCATAAACGCAGGCTGCTTGTTCTCGTAAGTCGAGATGGCACCTTCGTGCTGCAGCGTCAAACCAATGCTGTCCAGCCCGTTGATCATGCAGTGACGACGGAAGGCATCAATGCTGAAGCGGTAAGATTTATCCCCAGCTTTCACGACCTCGGCCTCCAGATCCACTTCGAAGGCGATCCCTGGATGGCTTTGCACCAGTTGGAACATCTCATCAACCTGCTCATCGCTGAGCTTCACCGGTAACAGCTGGTTGTTAAAGCTGTTACCGTAGAAGATATCGGCGAAGCTTGGAGCAATCACAACCTTAAAGCCGTAGTCGGTCAGTGCCCACGGTGCGTGTTCGCGTGATGAACCGCAGCCAAAGTTTTCGCGCGCCAGAAGTATCGACGCCCCTTTGAATTCGGGGAAGTTCAATACGAAATCAGGATTAGGTTCCTGACCCGCATCGTCGAGGAAACGCCAGTCGTTAAAGAGATGCGCGCCAAAGCCGGTACGCGTCACTTTTTGCAAAAACTGCTTTGGAATAATGGCATCAGTATCGACGTTTGCCGCGTCCAGTGGGACAACCAGGCCTGTATGTTGGGTAAATTTCTCTGCCATGATGGTCTCCTTATTTCATCCCGCGAATGTCGGCAAAATGGCCGGTCACTGCTGCTGCCGCAGCCATCGCCGGGCTTACCAGATGGGTACGTCCGCCACGGCCCTGACGGCCTTCAAAGTTACGATTGCTGGTAGACGCGCAGCGTTCGCCCGGATTCAGGCGGTCATTGTTCATTGCCAGGCACATGGAACAACCCGGTAAGCGCCACTCAAAGCCCGCTTCGATAAAGATTTTATCCAGACCTTCTGCTTCTGCCTGGGCTTTGACCGGACCAGAACCTGGCACGACTAAAGCCTGAACGCCTGGGGCCACTTTGCGGCCTTTGGCAATTTCTGCCGCCGCGCGTAAATCTTCGATACGCGAGTTGGTACAGGAGCCGATAAAGACTTTATCGATCGCCACTTCGGTCAACGGAATCCCCGGTTTCAGTCCCATATAAGCCAGCGCTTTTTCTGCACTGGCACGTTCTACCGGATCGGCAAACGAGGCAGGATCGGGAATGTTATCGTTAACGGAGATAACCTGGCCTGGGTTAGTACCCCAGGTGACCTGAGGTGCAATGTCTTCAGCCTGCAGCGTGACGACACTATCGAACGTCGCACCGGCGTCCGTCTGGAAGGTTTTCCAGTACTTAACCGCATCGTCAAAATTCTGACCTTTTGGCGCGTGTAAACGCCCTTTCACATAGTTGAACGTTGTCTCATCTGGCGCGACCAGACCGGCTTTTGCACCCATCTCGATAGCCATGTTGCACAGCGTCATACGACCTTCCATGCTCAATGCCTGGATAGCGTCCCCGCAGAACTCCACGACATGGCCAGTACCGCCCGCGCTGCCGGTTTTACCAATAATTGCCAGTACGATGTCTTTAGCGGTGATCCCCGCTGATGCGGTGCCTTTCACTTCGATTTTCATGGTTTTGGCACGGCCCTGTTTCAGCGTTTGCGTCGCCAGAACATGCTCTACTTCAGAGGTACCAATACCAAAAGCCAGTGCGCCAAACGCGCCGTGAGTGGCGGTATGGGAATCGCCACAGACGATGGTCATTCCCGGCAGGGTAATCCCTTGTTCCGGGCCCATTACGTGAACGATGCCCTGATACGGGTGATTCAGGTCATACAGCTCCACGCCAAATTCGTTGCAGTTTTTAATCAGTTCCTGCATCTGAATACGTGCCATTTCGCCAGACGCATTAATATCTTTGGTCTGGGTCGACACGTTATGATCCATGGTGGCAAACGTTTTACCCGGCTGACGAACAGGGCGGTGATGCGCACGCAGGCCATCAAACGCCTGCGGAGAGGTCACTTCGTGCACCAGATGGCGGTCAATGTACAGCAGTGGGGTTTCGTTTTCCGCTTCGTAAACCACGTGAGCATCAAACAACTTTTCGTACAACGTCTTTGCCATGATTACACCCCTTCCGCAACATAGCGGGCAATGATATCGCCCATTTCATCGGTACTGACTGCCGCCGCGCCGTGCGCTAAATCACCGGTACGGATACCTTCTTCTAATGCGCGATTGATTGCTTTTTCGATTGCGTCAGCCGCATCGTTAGCCTCCAGGCTGTAACGCAGCAACAATGCCAGAGACAGGATCTGCGCAATGGGGTTAGCGATGTTTTTACCCGCGATATCCGGTGCAGAACCACCCGCAGGCTCGTACAAGCCAAACCCTTCTTCGTTCAGACTGGCAGACGGTAACATGCCCATAGAGCCTGTAATCATTGCGCATTCGTCTGACAGAATATCGCCGAACAGGTTGGAGCACAGCAGCACGTCGAACTGCGAAGGATCTTTGATAAGCTGCATGGTGGCGTTGTCGATGTACATATGTGCCAGCTCAACGTCAGGGTACTCTTTGGCAATTTCATTCACGATTTCACGCCAGAGGATTGATGACTGCAGGACGTTGGCTTTATCGATGGAAGTCACTTTATGGCGACGTTTACGTGCCGATTCAAACGCGATACGCGCGATGCGTTCGATCTCAAAACGGTGATAGACCTCGGTGTCGAAGGCTTTTTCATGCTGGCCGCTGCCTTCGCGTCCTTTTGGCTGGCCAAAGTATATGCCGCCGGTTAACTCACGGACGCACAGAATATCGAAGCCGTTCGCGGCGATATCGGCACGCAGCGGGCAAAACGCTTCCAGGCCTTGATACAGCTTCGCCGGGCGCAGGTTGCTGAACAATTTAAAATGTTTACGCAGCGGCAACAACGCGCCGCGCTCAGGCTGTTCAGCAGGGGGGAAATGCTCCCATTTTGGACCGCCGACGGAACCAAACAATACCGCATCCGCATTCTCACAGCCTTCGACCGTGGCCTTTGGCAGCGGCGTACCGTGATTGTCGATAGCGATACCACCGACATCGTGGTGGCTGGTGGTGATTTTCATCGCGAAACGTGCGCGAACGGCTTCCAGTACTTTCAAGGCCTGTGCCATCACTTCCGGACCAATACCGTCGCCCGGCAACACAGCAATATGGTAATTCTTCGACATTACACGGTTTCCTTATTGTTCTCTTTATTCTGAGCTTTGCGTTGCAATTCTTTTTCGACTTCGGCGGCGCGCCAGATGTTATTCAAAACGTGCACCATTGCTTTGGCAGAGGATTCCACGATATCCGTTGCCAGACCCACACCGTGGAAACGACGACCGTTATAGGTGGCGACGATATCAACCTGACCAAGCGCGTCTTTGCCGTGGCCTTTTGCCGTCAGGTCGTATTTGACCAGTTCGATGTCATATTGTGTGACGCGGTTGATGGCCTGATAAATGGCATCTACCGGGCCGTTGCCGTTTGCCGCTTCGGCTTTCACTTCTTCACCGCAGGCTAACTTGACGGAGGCAGTGGCGATGTCGCTGGAGCCTGACTGCACGCTGAAATAATCCAGACGGAAATGTTCCGGCTCTTCTTGCTGTTTGTTGATAAAGGCCAGGGCTTCCAGGTCATAGTCGAAAACCTGACCTTTTTTATCGGCCAGTTTCAGGAAGGCGTCGTACAAATGATCCATGTTGTAGTCGCTATCCTGATAACCCATTTCCTGCATACGATGTTTTACGGCTGCACGTCCGGAACGGGACGTCAGGTTTAACTGTACCTGGTTCAGACCGATGGATTCCGGGGTCATGATTTCGTAGTTTTCGCGGTTTTTCAGCACGCCATCCTGGTGGATACCGGAGGAGTGTGCGAACGCGCCGGTACCAACAATCGCTTTGTTTGCCGGGATCGGCATGTTGCAAATCTGGCTGACCGTCTGGCTGGTGCGCCAGATTTCGTTGTGATTAATGCGGGTCTGTAAATTCAGGATGTCTTTGCGGACCTTAATCGCCATGATCACTTCTTCCAGCGAACAGTTACCTGCACGCTCACCGATGCCGTTCATCGCGCCTTCAACCTGGCGTGCCCCAGCATGGACGGCCGCAATGGCGTTGCCGACTGCCAGACCCAAATCATCGTGGGTGTGAACGGAGATAATGGCTTTATCGATATTCGGGACGCGTTCGTACAGCCCGGTAATGATGTTGGAGAACTCAAACGGCATGGTGTAGCCGACGGTGTCCGGGATGTTGATGGTGGTGGCACCGGCATTGATCGCTGCTTCAACGACGCGAGCCAGATCCGCAATTGGGGTGCGTCCTGCATCTTCACAGGAGAATTCTACGTCGTCGGTATAGTTGCGGGCGCGCTTGACCATATATATCGCGCGTTCGATAACCTCATCCAGCGTGCTGCGCAGCTTGGTGGCGATGTGCATAGGTGAAGTGGCAATAAAAGTATGAATACGGAAGGCTTCCGCCACTTTTAATGACTCAGCGGCAACGTCGATATCTTTCTCAACGCAACGTGCCAGCGCGCAAACCCGGCTGTTCTTAATATTGCGTGCAATCGTCTGGACGGATTCAAAGTCGCCGGGAGACGAAACGGGGAAACCGACTTCCATCACGTCAACACCCATTCGTTCAAGGGCCAGCGCAATTTGCAGCTTTTCTTTCACGCTCAGGCTGGCCTGTAACGCTTGTTCACCGTCACGTAAGGTTGTATCGAAAATTACGACTTGCTGGCTCATGGGTGTGTCCTTGTCTGTCCTGGGGCGCCTTGCTGCGAGCATAAAAAAACCCGCGCAGTGGCGCGGGTTTTTGTTATCTGGAGACGATTCAACGTTGAATTTCGTTCGCCAGCCTACCGCGCACAGTGGATGCGTTTAGTAGTAGTAGGCTGAGTGAACGAACGGTGCGAATCATGAATCATGCTCCAGATAAATACGTTATGCTTTTAGTGGTACTGGATATGCCGATCCATGTCAACCCCTATGCTGTAAAACGGTACCATTCGGTAAGAGAGAGGATACTTTTACTTTAGCGTATTGTGCTGGTTTTTGAGTGTAAGGCTATTTCATTTGTCTAATTTTGGACTCGATAAAAATTTTTGGAATCATTTAAATATAATTCGTTTCAATTAACGGTGTGAGAGCAGCGTCAGCAATGATGCTCATAACTCTATGGATTTTATTAAATAATCAATCTGGTGAATATAATAACCGACTTTGAGGAGAGAGTAATGATAATGGATTGTTAACTGTCAGGTAGTGTTTAACTTCCATAGTTTAATAAAACTTAAATATTCTTTAACTAAACACCTTATTGTCTATTGGTCTGATTTATGGTTTCATTTCGCTCATAATGTTCATTTATCAATTTGTATTGATTTCAGGCGCTTCAATCAACGTATGTTGGCCTTAGCTTTTATCGCCGAAATCTTTATATATTCCGAATTTTAAACTTTTCTCTTTTGCTGGTTTTATATGCATGGTAAATCATATTGTCAGAAGTTATTACAGCACTATGGAAAAGGGAGTTTAGCGTGACAGTGGAGTTGGAAATGCTAGAAAATAAAATTAAACAAACTCATGCCTTTGATGGCACTAAACCGCAGTTACGCACCGTGGATCTTAACCTCTTAACCGTTTTTGATGCTGTTATGCAAGAGCAGAACATCACCCGAGCGGCCCAGACGTTGGGGATGTCTCAACCTGCGGTGAGTAACGCCGTGGCAAGGCTTAAAGTGATGTTTAATGACGAGTTATTCGTTCGCTATGGTCGCGGGATTCAACCTACGGCGCGTGCCTATCAACTCTTTGGTTCTGTTCGCCAGGCGCTGCAACTGGTACAAAACGAACTTCCCGGCTCAGGTTTTGAACCTATTAGCAGCGAGCGTATTTTCCATCTCTGTGTATGCAGTCCGCTGGATAATTATTTGACCTCTGTCATTTACAATAAAGTCGAAGCGATAGCGCCAAATATTCAGATGGTATTTAAATCTTCGTTGAATCAGAACACCGAACACCAGCTGCGTTATCAGGAAACTGAATTTGTCATTGGCTATGAGGAATTCCGTCGTCCTGAGTTTTCTTGCGTACCGCTGTTTAAAGATGAAATGGTGCTCGTTGCCAGTAAAAAACATCCGCGTATGAATGGACTCCTCCGCGAAAATGATGTTTATAGCGAACAACACGCGGTTGTTGCGCTTGATCGATATGCGTCGTTCAGCCAGCCCTGGTACGATACACAAGACAAGCAATCCTGCGTGGCTTATCAAGGCATGGCGATGGTGAGCGTATTAAATGTTGTTTCACAAACTCAACTCGTTGCTATTGCTCCTCGCTGGTTAGCGGACGAATTCTCAGAGCAGCTTAATTTGCAAATTTTACCGCTGCCGCTGAAATTAAATAGCCGTACCTGTTATCTCTCCTGGCATGAAGCCGCGGGTCGGGATAAAGGCCATCAGTGGATGGAAGAGCTATTAATCAACGTTTGCCATCGTTAAACGTCATCAGGATAAATCGATGTTACGCATTCGGTTTATCCTGTTATTTTAAAATATAGTGAAATATTATCCTGTCTCGATTTTTTATTTATCCTTTTTGCCGTGTAAAAATAGATGAATTACTGATTCAACGCCTTTTCCCGCTATCGACTTTCATCGTGTTAGCTTATTCCAGATGAATCCACCATATCCTGCGCTAATGCCTGTGTTTTCTGCTTTTTAGCCCTTCCATCCCCTGTAGTTTGCCAATTGCCTGCCTCATAGCGAGCGGTTATGGTGGATGTCACTCTGCAAAAATATAAAAGGGCAAACCATGGAGATGTTGTCTGGCGCCGAAATGGTCGTTCGATCGCTTATCGATCAGGGCGTGAAGCAAGTATTCGGTTATCCCGGAGGCGCGGTCCTCGATATTTATGATGCCCTCCACACTGTCGGTGGGATCGATCACGTTCTGGTGCGGCATGAACAAGCCGCTGTACACATGGCGGACGGGCTGGCGCGCGCAACCGGAGAAGTGGGGGTGGTGCTCGTGACCTCCGGGCCGGGTGCAACCAATGCGATCACCGGTATCGCCACCGCTTATATGGACTCTATCCCGCTGGTGATCTTGTCCGGGCAGGTTGCGACCTCGCTGATTGGCTATGATGCGTTTCAGGAATGCGACATGGTGGGGATCTCCCGCCCGGTGGTAAAACACAGTTTCCTGGTCAAACAAACGGAATCTATGGTCACTCCCGTTTTTGCAACACCGATTTTGACGACAAGTTGGCTTGCTTGAATCTATCCGGCGTCTGAATGGGATTTTATTCCCGCGCCTCGATGAGTTCCGCGCC
>JALCNW010000067.1 GCA_022649305.1 Enterobacter sp. | reverse complement strand
GAGGTGTACGGCAAGAAACCGCCGTGCAGGGAGATACCGTTGGCGATTGCGGTCATACCGAATTCACGTACACCGTAATGGATGTAGTTACCGGCGGTATCTTCGTTGATCGCTTTAGAACCAGACCAGATAGTCAGGTTCGACGGTGCCAGGTCAGCGGAGCCGCCGAGGAATTCTGGCAGCAGCGGGCCGAATGCTTCGATAGCATTCTGAGACGCTTTACGGCTGGCGATCTTCGCAGGGTTAGCCTGCAGCTTAGCAATGATTTCGTTCGCTTTTGCATCGAAATCTGCTGGCATATCACCTTTCATACGACGGGTGAATTCTGCCGCTTCCTGTGGGAAGGCTTTAGCATAGGCTGCGAATTTCTCGTTCCAGGCAGCTTCTTTAGCCTGACCTGCTTCTTTGGCATCCCACTGTGCATAGATGTCAGAAGGGATTTCAAATGGTGCGTATTTCCAGCCCAGTTTTTCACGGGTCAGTGCGATTTCTGCGTCGCCCAGCGGAGCACCATGGGAATCGTGCGTGCCTTCTTTATTTGGAGAGCCAAAACCGATGATGGTTTTGCACATCAGCAGGGATGGTTTGTCGGTAACCGCGCGCGCTTCTTCTACTGCGCGTTTGATGGAGTCAGCATTGTGACCGTCAATCCCGCGCACAACGTGCCAGCCGTAGGCTTCGAAACGCTTAGCGGTATCGTCAGTGAACCAGCCTTCAACGTGGCCATCAATGGAGATGCCGTTGTCATCATAGAACGCAACCAGTTTACCCAGTTTCAGGGTACCTGCCAGGGAGCACACTTCGTGAGAAATGCCTTCCATCATGCAGCCATCGCCCATGAATGAGTAGGTAAAGTGATCGACGATATCGTGACCAGGACGGTTAAACTGCGCCGCCATGGTTTTTTCAGCAATCGCCATACCTACAGCGTTTGCAATACCCTGACCCAGCGGACCCGTTGTGGTCTCAACGCCAGCGGTGTAACCCACTTCAGGGTGACCTGGAGTTTTAGAATGCAGCTGGCGGAAGTTTTTCAGCTCTTCAATTGGCAGCGCATAACCCGTGAGGTGCAGCAGGCTATAGATCAGCATAGAGCCGTGACCGTTGGACAGCACAAAGCGGTCGCGGTCAGCCCACAATGGGTTCTGCGGGTTGTGGTTCAGGAAATCACGCCACAATACTTCGGCAATGTCAGCCATACCCATAGGGGCACCTGGGTGACCAGATTTGGCTTTCTGTACTGCGTCCATGCTCAGCGCACGAATAGCATTAGCAAGCTCTTTACGTGAGGACATTTTAACTCCAGATCGGACTGTTAAAGGCCATGCCCTTGACGACAGCGCGTTTTGGGCTACGCCGGAAAAAAGTGCCAACAATGTAACCCAAGCGACAAAGCATGTACATGGAGCATTCTTTTGCCTCTTAAGAAATCTCTGGATCATGCTCGCATGTTGCGCAATCTACTCGCCCGGCCCTAACGATATTCTTTATACTTAGGCTGACTGCGGCTTCGTTGCCGTTTTATTTTCGGATTTTATTTAGATTAATGGCTACGGAAGCAACCTCATGAAAATGCGTGCAATAGTGCTGGCTTTTGGTACGACGATCCTGCTGAGCGGCTGTCAGAATATGGATTCTAACGGTCTGATGAGTTCAGGCGCAGAAGCATTTCAGGCCTATTCCCTGAGCGATGCCCAGGTAAAAGAGCTGAGCGATCAGGCCTGTAAAGAGATGGACGCAAAAGCAACCATTGCGCCTGCCAACAGCACTTACGCGCAGCGTCTGAATAAGATAGCTTCCGCACTCGGCGATAACATCAACGGTCAGCCGGTGAATTACAAAGTTTATGTGGCGAAAGATGTGAACGCGTTTGCCATGGCGAACGGCTGTATCCGCGTCTACAGCGGGCTGATGGACATGATGACCGACAACGAAGTCGAAGCGGTGATCGGCCATGAAATGGGTCACGTCGCACTCGGCCATGTGAAAAAAGGTATGCAGGTGGCGTTAGGCACCAACGCCGTACGTGCAGCAGCGGCATCCGCTGGCGGCATTGTTGGCAGCCTGTCGCAGTCGCAGCTCGGTGATGTAGGGGAAAAACTGGTTAACTCTCAGTTCTCTCAGCGCCAGGAATCCGAAGCCGATGATTACTCTTACGATTTGTTGCGCAAGCGTGACATTAATCCGTCAGGATTAGCCACCAGCTTTGAAAAACTGGCTAAACTGGAAGCCGGACGTCAAAGCTCAATGTTCGACGATCACCCGGCATCTGCCGAGCGAGCTCAGCATATCCGCGATCGCATGGCAGCCGACGGAATCAAATAAGTTTTAATGGCCGGGTTGCATCGCGCTTCCCGGCCATTATCAGAACTTACTCGCCTTTCTTCGCTGCCTGGATATACAGCATTTCCAGCGCCAGGGTCGCCGCCGCCAGCGCAGTGATTTCAGACTGGTCGTAAGCCGGAGCCACTTCTACCACGTCCATTCCAACAATGTTCAGATCCTTCAGACCGCGCACCAGCTTAATGGCGCGATCGGAAGTCAGACCGCCGATGACCGGCGTACCGGTACCTGGTGCAAACGCCGGATCCAGGCAGTCGATGTCAAAGGTCAGGTAGACCGGCATGTCGCCAACGATCTGCTTAACCTGAGCGATGATATCGTCTACGCCGCGATCGTTCACCTGGCCCGCATCCAGCACGGTGAAGCCGTTATCTTTGTCGAATTCGGTACGAATACCGATCTGCACAGAATGGTTAGGATCGATCAGACCTTCGTTCGGCGCGGTATAGAACATGGTGCCATGGTCAAATTCACAGCCATTCGCGTACGTGTCGGTATGCGCATCAAAGTGTACCAGCGCCATTTTACCGAAGTGTTTGGCGTGCGCGCGCAGCAGCGGCAGCGTCACGAAGTGGTCACCACCGAAGGAGAGCATGCGCTTGCCGTTAGCCAGAAGCTTCTCTGCGTGCGCCTGTAGTTTTTCGCTCATCTCACGCGCATCGCCGAAGGCGTAAACCAAGTCACCGCAGTCAACCACGTTCAGACGCTCGCGCATGTCGAAGTTCCACGGGAAGCGGTTATGTTCCCACGCAAGGTTAGTCGATACCTGACGGATTGCCGCTGGGCCGTGACGTCCACCAGCACGACCGGAGGTTGCCATATCAAACGGCACGCCGGTGATGACCCAGTCCGCGTCGCTATCGTACGGCTGGAAGTTCATTGGCAGACGCAAAAAACCAAACGCGTTAGATACCAGAGAGTTATCGTACTGATGACCTAAAGTGCTCATGTCCTGACCTCTTGTAGAGTCGATACATTAAAAAAGATGAAAAAAAATCCCCTCCGCGTCGTTAAACCCGACGAGGAAGGGATTGAGTCGTGTGGGGAAGAATAGTTACTCGTCTTCGAGATACGTATAGCCGTACAAACCTGCTTCAAACTCTTCCAGGAACTGCTGCTGCAACGCAGCGTCCAGATCGGTATTTTTGACCTGATCGCGGAACTGAGTCAGCAGTTTTTTCGGATCCAACTGAACGTATTCAAGCATGTCCGCGACGGTGTCACCCTCATCCGAGAGTTCCACTTCCACGTTACCGTCAGGGAAGACAAACACGTCAACCGCTTCGGTATCACCGAACAGGTTATGCATGTTGCCTAAAATTTCCTGATACGCCCCGACCATAAAGAAGCCCAGCATTGGTGGGTTCTCCGGGTCGTACTCCGGCATTGGCATGGTCGTTGCGATGCCGTCGCCGTCGACGTAGTGATCGATAGCGCCATCGGAGTCACAGGTGATATCCAGCAGTACTGCACGACGTTCAGGCGCGCGGTTTAAGCCCTCGAGCGGCATGACCGGGAACAGCTGATCGATACCCCACGCATCCGGCATAGACTGGAACAGCGAGAAGTTGACGTAAATTTTATCCGCCATACGTTCTTGCAGTTCGTCGATAATCGGACGGTGTGCGCGGTTACTTGGATCGAGCTGCTTCTGCACCTCGTGGCACATGTTCAGATAAAGCTGCTCCGCCCATGCACGTTCCTGCAGGCTAAATGTGCCTGAGGAATAACCGACATGAATATCATGCAAATCCATCTGGCTATCGTGCAGCCATTCGCGCAGCGAGCGACGCGTGCCTGGCTCATGCATTTCTTGCCAGGTTTCCCACATATTTTGCAGCGCGCGCGGGGCATCATCCTGCGGTGGTGTTGCTTCGGTGTTTTCGCTGCGCTCAACGCCGATGATGTTGGACACCAGCACAGTGTGGTGCGCCGTCACTGCACGACCTGATTCAGTAATCACCGTCGGATGCGGCAGTCCGTGCTCTTCACACGCATCGCCAATCGCCCAGATGATGTTGTTCGCGTACTCATTCAGGCCGTAGTTCACGGAACAGTCGGACTGCGAGCGTGTACCTTCATAGTCCACACCCAAACCGCCGCCCACGTCGAAGCACTCAATATTGACGCCGAGCTTGTGCAGTTCCACGTAGAAACGCGCTGATTCACGAACCCCAGTGGCGATATCGCGAATATTGGCCATCTGCGAGCCGAGGTGGAAGTGCAGTAGTTGAATGCTGTCCAGTCGACCGCAATCGCGCAGAATCTCTACCAGTTGCAGAACCTGCGTTGCCGCGAGACCGAATTTCGATTTTTCACCGCCGGAAGACTGCCATTTACCGGACCCCTGCGATGCCAGACGCGCACGCACGCCAAGACGTGGAACCACGTTCAGGCGTTCGGCTTCTTCCAGCACGATAGCAATTTCCGTCATCTTCTCGATGACCAGATAGACTTTATGGCCCATCTTCTCGCCAATCAGCGCCAGACGAATGTATTCACGGTCTTTATAGCCGTTACAGACGATCACTGAACGGGTCATTCCGGCATGTGCCAGAACCGCCATCAGTTCCGCTTTCGAACCGGCTTCCAGACCCAGCGGTTCGCCGGAGTGGATCAGTGATTCAATCACGCGACGGTGCTGGTTAACCTTGATCGGGTAAACCAGGAAATAGTCGCCTTTATAGCCGTAAGATTCACGCGCACGCTTGAACGCGGCGTTGATGGAACGCAAACGGTGTTGCAGGATCTGCGGGAAGCAGAACAGTGCAGGCAAACGCTGCCCCTGCGCTTCACGCGCTTTCACCAGTTTGGCAAGATCGACGCGAGCTTCCGGTACGTCAGGATCAGGGCAGACACTGATATGGCCCAGTTCGTTGACGTCGTAGTAATTATTGCCCCACCAGGCAATATTGTATGTGCGCAGCATTTTGCTGGCTTCCTGGGAGCTCATCGCAACCTCCTGCATAGAACGTAGTACACCCTGTTCGCCCGCTGACGAAGGCGAAAAAGAAGACATGTCGTCAGACATAGCGAACCTCACAACTCTTTGTATTAAGTGTAAAACAGTTGACTACTATCGCAGCGTTATACCGCGATAACAACCCATAAACGGCCTGAACATCCAGCACATCATGCTGAACGCGAGGCCGTGCGACCGGTTTCTGATTCATATCATTGTAAAACACGTATCCGAACTCTGTATGACAAGGTTCGGCGAAACCACGAGAAAACTCTTGTATTAACAAGAGCGCCCTTGTTCAGTTTGTCACAAAGCCTGACCGGCCCTGGAATCCTGAGAAGCACCGAGATGGGTATAACATCGGCAGATTTGCAGATTTGATGTGCGGGTTGCGGGGGACAAACGCGCGCCGCGTTTTATACCCACAACACCGACAAAATGCAAAGCATTAATGCGGACATTGCCAGGACCGTCAGCAAATATTTCCAGCTGAGATTTCAACGCAATGAGAGGTTAGTCAAAAAAAACTGGAAATCGGGCGAAGAACTGACCTAAAATAGCCGTCCAGATGTTAATCCATCCATACTGATTAACACTCAGACTGCCAGTGTCATTAACCTGCAGGCCTTGGTAGAATCTTCTGCTTTGGCTTTTCCACACGACAGTTCGAGCTAACCAAATTCTCCTTAGGTGAAATATAAAATGGCAAAACACCTTTTTACGTCCGAGTCCGTATCAGAAGGGCATCCTGACAAAATTGCTGACCAAATCTCTGATGCGGTGCTGGATGCGATCCTGGAGCAGGATCCGAAAGCACGCGTCGCCTGTGAAACCTACGTCAAAACCGGCATGGTGTTAGTTGGCGGTGAAGTGACCACCAGCGCATGGGTGGATATCGAAGAGATCACTCGTAACACGGTACGCGAAATTGGCTATGTGCATTCCGACATGGGCTTTGATGCCAATTCCTGTGCGGTTCTGAGCGCGATTGGTAAACAGTCTCCTGATATCAATCAGGGCGTTGACCGTGCGGATCCGCTGGAACAGGGTGCAGGCGATCAGGGCCTGATGTTTGGCTACGCCACCAATGAAACCGACGTGCTGATGCCAGCGCCTGTCACCTACGCACACCGTCTGGTGCAGCGTCAGGCTGAAGTGCGCAAAAACGGCGCGCTGCCGTGGCTGCGTCCTGATGCGAAAAGCCAGGTCACCTTCCAGTACGATGACGGCAAAATTGTCGGTATCGACGCGGTAGTGCTGTCAACTCAGCACGCAGAAGATATCGATCAGAAATCACTGCAAGAAGCCGTGATGGAAGAGATTATCAAGCCCGTTCTGCCGACCGAGTGGCTGAATGCGTCAACCAAATATTTCATCAACCCAACCGGACGCTTTGTTATCGGCGGCCCAATGGGTGACTGCGGTCTGACCGGTCGTAAAATCATCGTGGATACCTACGGCGGCATGGCGCGTCACGGTGGCGGTGCGTTCTCCGGTAAAGATCCGTCTAAAGTTGACCGTTCTGCTGCGTACGCTGCGCGTTATGTTGCCAAAAACATCGTTGCTGCGGGCCTGGCGGATCGTTGCGAAATTCAGGTTTCCTACGCCATCGGCGTGGCAGAGCCAACCTCCATCATGGTTGAAACCTTCGGGACTGAGAAATTACCGACCGAACAGCTGACTTTGCTGGTGCGTGAATTCTTCGACCTGCGTCCATACGGTCTGATTCAGATGCTGGACCTGCTGCACCCAATCTACAAAGAAACCGCTGCATACGGTCACTTTGGTCGTGAGCATTTCCCATGGGAAAAAACCGACAAAGCCGCCCTGCTGCGTGACGCTGCCGGTCTGTAATTAACGACTGACACGCTCGATCAAAGGCCAGCCTCGCGCTGGCCTTTTGCTTTTGTGCTTTTTGTCCGGCGATATATTGCCCCCAATGAAACCGCTTACACCACATTCCATTTAACTCGATTTCAGAATAATCCCTTTGCGTGATCTCACTTCATCTGCTGTTACATTTCATTTCAGTTAAGTCTGAATTTGGTGCAAACGGGATGCACATCGACTCTTTTACCTCTATATTTTCAAAGCTTTAATAAAACTGACAATCTCACACTAGTGTAACCGATTACACCAATGTGATTTGTCTCACATATTTTTACGTCGTACTCACCTACCCTTTACATCGATAAAACTGATAACCCAACTGGAGGGCATAATGCCTGACTATAAAAAAAAGGGGCGTACGTCCAATAAGACGATGACCTTCTTTGTCTGCTTCCTGGCGGCGTTGGCAGGCTTGCTTTTCGGCCTGGATATTGGCGTCATTGCCGGTGCTTTACCCTTTATCACTGACGAATTCCAGATAAGCGCGCACACGCAGGAGTGGGTTGTTAGCTCCATGATGTTTGGTGCCGCCGTCGGTGCCGTCGGCAGCGGCTGGCTCTCGTATCGCCTGGGGCGCAAAAAGAGCCTGATGATCGGCGCGATTCTGTTTGTGGCCGGCTCGCTCTGCTCTGCTGCTGCGCCAAACGTGGAAGTGCTGATTATTTCCCGCGTACTGCTTGGCCTGGCGGTTGGCGTGGCCTCTTATACCGCTCCGTTGTACCTGTCAGAAATTGCCCCGGAGAAAATTCGTGGCAGCATGATCTCGATGTACCAGCTCATGATCACTATTGGTATTCTTGGTGCCTATCTGTCCGATACCGCGTTTAGCTACAGCGGTGCATGGCGTTGGATGCTGGGTGTTATCATCATCCCGGCTATTTTGCTGTTGATTGGCGTGTTCTTCCTGCCAGACAGCCCACGCTGGTATGCGGCGAAGAGGCGCTTTAACGACGCCGAGCGCGTATTGCTGCGTCTTCGCGATACCAGTGCCGAAGCTAAAAAAGAGCTGGATGAAATCCGTGAAAGCTTGAAGATCAAACAAACCGGCTGGGCGCTGTTTAAAGAGAACAGTCACTTTCGTCGCGCGGTGTTCCTTGGCGTGCTGTTGCAGGTTATGCAGCAGTTCACCGGGATGAACGTCATCATGTATTACGCACCAAAAATCTTTGAACTGGCGGGCTACACCAACACCACCGAGCAGATGTGGGGCACCGTCATCGTTGGTTTAACTAACGTGCTGGCAACCTTTATTGCAATCGGTCTGGTTGACCGCTGGGGCCGTAAACCAACGCTAACCCTCGGCTTCCTGGTGATGGCTATCGGCATGGGCGTTCTGGGTACGATGATGCATGTGGGCATTCACTCGCCAACGGCACAGTACTTTGCCGTCGGGATGCTGCTGATGTTTATCGTCGGTTTTGCGATGAGCGCTGGCCCGCTGATTTGGGTACTGTGCTCTGAAATCCAGCCGCTGAAAGGCCGTGATTTCGGTATCACCTGCTCTACCGCAACCAACTGGATTGCCAACATGATCGTCGGCGCAACGTTCCTGACGATGTTGAACACCCTGGGTAACGCCAATACCTTCTGGGTTTATGGCGGTCTGAACCTGTTCTTCATTGTTCTGACGCTGTGGCTGGTTCCAGAAACCAAACACGTTTCACTGGAACATATCGAACGTAACCTGATGAAAGGTCGCAAGCTTCGCGAAATCGGCGCTCACGACTAAGTCTCAGAGCTTCCTCTCGCAAGAGAGGAAGCCTCTTGCACCACCCCGCGTCTCACTTTATTCTCTGCCCCTATGAAAACTCCCCGCCTCCCCATCGCGCTTCAGCAAGCGGTTATGCGCTGCCTGCGGAATAAACTCGCCCAGGCCAATCTAAAACTGGGGCGTAATTACCCTGAACCCAGGCTGGTTTATCAGCAGCGCGGTACCTCCGCCGGCACGGCGTGGCTAGAATCCTACGAAATCCGACTCAATCCTGTTCTGATGATGGAAAACCAGCAGGCGTTTATCGACGACGTTGTGCCGCATGAGCTGGCGCATTTACTGGTCTGGAAACATTTTGGTCGCGTCGCCCCGCACGGAAAAGAGTGGAAATGGATGATGGAAGCGGTGCTTGGCGTCCCCGCCCGCCGAACGCACCAGTTCGAACTGGAATCGGTTCGCCGTAATACCTTCCCTTATCGCTGCCAGTGCCAGCAGCACCAGTTGACCGTTCGTCGTCACAATCGCGTGGTGCGCGGCGAAGCAACCTACCGCTGCGTGAAGTGTGGTGAACCGCTGATTGCAGAGTAGTTAGTTGAACTATCAGGAACTTTCCTGATCTGACTGATTGCATACAGGAACAACTTTCGCTACGTTGCGGGCTCGTTTTCACATGGAGTTCGTGATGTTCCGTAATTGTTCTCTCGCGGTTGCCTTTCTGGTGACGGCGTTCTCTGGCCACGCACTGGCCGACGGTATCCACAGTTTTTCCCAAGCCAAAACCGCAGGCGTAAAAGTTAATGCCGACGTGCCGGGCGATTTTTACTGCGGCTGTAAAATTAACTGGCAGGGAAAAAAGGGGGTCGTGGACCTCGAATCCTGCGGTTACAAGGTGCGCAAAAATGAAAATCGCGCCAACCGAATCGAATGGGAACATGTGGTTCCGGCATGGCAATTTGGCCACCAACGTCAATGCTGGCAGGACGGCGGACGTAAAAATTGTGCCAAAGATCCGATATATCGCCAGATCGAAAGCGACATGCATAACCTACAGCCTGCTGTCGGTGAAGTGAACGGCGATCGCGCCAACTTTATGTACAGCCAGTGGAACGGCGGCGAGGGTCAGTATGGCCAGTGTGATATGAAGGTCGACTTCAAAGAGAAACTCGCCGAGCCGCCATCCCGCGCACGCGGTAGCATTGCCCGCACCTACTTCTATATGCGCGATCGCTACGACCTCAATCTGTCTCGTCAGCAGACACAGCTTTTCAACGCCTGGGACAAGCAATATCCGGTGACGGAATGGGAATGCGAACGTGATACCCGGATTGCAAAAGTTCAGGGGAATCATAACCCATATGTGCAGCGGGCTTGCCAGGCGCAAAAGAGCTAACCTACACTAGCGACCATTAGCCTACACCGCATGACTTATGGAAATTCTGACTATGCGCATTCCCCGCATCTACCACCCAGAACTGATTACCGCAGGCAGCGAGATTGCCCTGTCCGATGAAGCCGCCAACCACGTTGGCCGCGTGCTGCGCATGGGCGCTGGGCAGGCAGTTCAGCTGTTTGATGGCAGCAATCAGGTATTTGACGCTGAAATTACCCGTGCGGATAAAAAAAACGTGCAGGTCAATATTCTGCGTGGTGAAGTGGACGATCGTGAATCACCGCTGCATATCCACCTGGGCCAGGTGATGTCGCGTGGCGAAAAAATGGAATTCACTATCCAAAAATCGATCGAACTTGGTGTAAGCCTCATTACGCCACTTTTTTCTGAGCGTTGCGGCGTTAAACTGGATGCCGAACGCCTGAACAAGAAACTCCAGCAGTGGCAAAAAATTGCCATTGCCGCCTGCGAGCAATGCGGCCGCAACCGTGTTCCGGAGATCCGTCCACCGATGGATCTCGAAGCGTGGTGCGCAGAAGAAGAGAGCGGAATGAAGCTCAATCTTCATCCGCGTGCCAGCGCCAGCATCAACACGCTGCCGCTGCCTGTTGAGCGCGTACGTCTGCTGATCGGCCCGGAAGGTGGGCTGTCGGCAGAGGAGATCGCCATGACCGGGCGTTATCAATTTACGGATATTCTGTTGGGACCTCGCGTTCTGCGTACTGAGACTACTGCGCTCACTGCCATTACCGCGCTTCAGGTGCGTTTTGGCGATTTGGGTTGAAGCATTAACGGAGAAGAACAATGATCAAGCTCGGCATCGTGATGGATCCCATCGCAAGCATTAACATCAAGAAAGATTCCAGCTTCGCTATGCTGCTGGAAGCGCAACGTCGCGGCTACCAGCTCCACTATATGGAGATGGCCGATCTTTATCTGATCAACGGCGAAGCCCGCGCGCGGACACGCATCGTTAACGTCGAGCAAAATTACGATAAATGGTACGAGTTTGGTTCCGAGCAGGATATTCCGCTCGCTGAGCTTGATGTGATCCTGATGCGTAAAGATCCACCGTTCGATACCGAATTCATCTACTGCACCTATATCCTTGAACGTGCAGAAGAAAAAGGCACGCTCATCGTCAACAAACCGCAAAGCCTGCGCGATTGTAACGAGAAGCTGTATACCGCGTGGTTCTCTGACCTGACGCCGGACACGCTGGTCACCCGTAACAAGGCACAGTTGAAAGCGTTCTGGCAGAAGCATGGCGATATCATCCTCAAGCCTCTGGACGGCATGGGCGGTGCGTCTATCTTCCGCGTGAAAGAAGGCGATCCTAATCTGGGTGTTATCGCTGAAACCCTGACCGAACACGGCAGCCGTTACTGCATGGCGCAGAACTATATCCCCGCAATTGTCGACGGTGATAAGCGCGTGCTGGTCGTCGATGGCGAACCAGTTCCGTACTGCCTGGCACGTATTCCACAGGGTGGTGAAACCCGCGGTAACCTGGCAGCCGGTGGCCGTGGCGAACCGCGCCCGCTTACCGAAAGCGACTGGGAAATTGCCCGTCGCGTGGGACCGATGCTGAAGGCCAAAGGCCTTATCTTTGTTGGCCTGGACATCATCGGCGATCGCCTGACGGAAGTGAACGTCACCAGCCCAACCTGTATCCGTGAAATCGAAGCCGAATTCCCGGTATCCATCACCGGTATGCTGATGGACGCGATTGAAAAACGTCTGAAGCAGTAATCCGCCTCCCTCCACGACACTTCGTGACAGCGCGCTAGTTTGTACGCATACTGGGCGCTGTTGCTTTTTCAACCAGGAAACAGAACCTCTGACAATGAATTTACAGCATCACTTTCTTATTGCCATGCCTGCTCTCCAGGACCCCATTTTTCGTCGTTCCGTAGTGTATATCTGCGAATACAATGAAGACGGCGCGATGGGCATTATCATCAATAAACCGCTGGAAAATCTGCAAATCGAAGGCATTCTGGACAAACTCAAGATTGTGCCAGAAGAACGCGCGCCTGAGATCCGTCTTGATAAGCCGGTGATGCTTGGTGGCCCGCTGGCAGAAGATCGTGGCTTTATTCTGCACACGCCTCCGGGGTTTTCTTCCAGTATTCGCGTCTCCGACAATACGGTGATCACCACTTCACGTGACGTTCTTGAAACGCTGGGAACCCTTCAGCAGCCTTCTGAAGTGCTGGTCGCGCTGGGTTATTCCTCCTGGGAGAAAGGCCAACTGGAAGAGGAAATCCTCGACAATGCATGGCTTACAGCTCCCGCAGATCTGAATATCCTGTTTAAAACGCCAATCGCCGATCGCTGGCGCGAAGCGGCAAAACTGATTGGTATTGATATTCAGACCATGCCCGGCGTTGCGGGGCATGCATGATGAGCGGAACCCTTCTTTCCTTTGATTTTGGTACCAAAAGTATTGGCGTTGCCATTGGCCAACGTATTACCGGAACGGCCCGTCCACTGACGGCGATAAAGGCTCAGGATGGCACACCAGACTGGACAATCATCGAACGTTTACTCAAAGAGTGGCAGCCGGATGAAGTGATCGTTGGGCTTCCGCTCAATATGGACGGAACCGAGCAGCCGCTAACCGCACGCGCGCGTAAATTTGCCAATAAGATCCATGGCCGCTTTGGCGTCGCGGTAAAATTACATGACGAACGTCTTAGCACGGTCGAAGCGCGTGCCGGTTTGTTTGAACATGGCGGTTTTCGCGCCCTTAACAAAGGCAGCGTAGATTCTGCCTCCGCCGTGATCATCCTCGAAAGTTTCTTCGAACAGGGTTTCTGACCACCCGTTTCCCTTTGCCCGCGATGGCGGGCAAATTCCCCAATCTCTCGATCGTCTTCACACTTCACCGTGACCTTTTTTGCATTTTCGGCAATGTTTCTATAAAAGAAACATATGTGATTATGCTTTTTCCAGCAGCCTGGTGTTAAGGGCGTGAAGCTCTTTAAGACGAGCCTGGACAATCTCATCACCAACCTGCCACATTCCGGCGAATGCCAGTGCAGCAGAGTGCGCGCCGACAGGCTGCGCCATAGAGATCTCCCCGTCTTCATGCCGCCAGATGACATGACCGAGATCGCGCTGCTGGGCAATATGCGGCGCAAGGTGGAGCCACTGCTCAGGCGTAAAGCGCGTCATTAGTTGCTCATCGCTCTCGGCGGCCAGAAGTGACATACCGATGACTGACTGCCAGGCCGGTAGCATGCGAAAACCAGCCAAAGCCTGGCTGGTCGGACTGCCGGGAACGGAGTGCCAGATATAAATCACCTGGTCTTCCCAAAGTACACCCAGCGCCACGACGATATCGCGCGGGGCATGGCGTTCAAGCATGGGCAAGGCGCGAGAGAAGAGCTCTGAGCCACGAATAGACTGCGCCGCCAGAGCATGAATGCCTGGCCCAGGTAAATAACGACGCTGTTCGTCCTGCATCGTCAGGCCAATGGAGGCCATGGTCATCAGCAAACGGTTAACGCGGGTGGTATTGATGCCCATCAGGCGTGCCAGTTCGCGGCACCCGATAGCCCGGTCACTGGACACCAGATACTGCAAACAGCGAATACCGTCGATCAAGCTTTGGTTCGGTTGTGATGACATATCTGCGTTCGTTCGTTTGAGAAGTGAATAACTCGATTCTACCGCCAGTTCAGAAGGATACAAGGTTATGAAAATCTATCCCCAAAACGATGCCAGAACCTTCCCTGTCACCCAGTTCGAAACCGATCTGCTGGTTGCAGGCGGCGGTCTCGCCGGCGTGTGCGCCGCACTGGCCGCAGCGCGTGATGGCCTGAACGTAGTACTGATACAAGACAGACCTGTACTGGGCGGTAATGCCTCCAGCGAAGTGCGGCTCTGGGCCAATGGTGCCACCTCGCACATGGGCAACAACAACCGCTGGGCGCGTGAGGGCGGCATCATGGGTGAAATCATGGAAGAGAACCTATGGCGTAACAAAGAGGGCAATCCGGTCATGTTTGACCTCGTCCTGCTCGATCTTGTCATCAGCCAGCCCGGACTAACGCTGTTGCTGAACACCGCCGTGTACGATGTCGAGAAAACAGGCTCACGCATTACCGCCGTCAGCGCCTTTAATGCCATCAACGAAACCTTTTACACCGTACGGGCGAGGCAGTTCTGCGACGCCACCGGGGATGGCGTGCTTGGTTTTCTGGCCGGTGCCGAATTCCGCGAGGGTGCGGAGGCGCACGACGAACTGGGCGAGAAAATGGCGCCCGGCGATAGTTTCGGTCACAAATTAGGGCACTCGATCTACTTCTACACTAAGCATACCGAGGAGCCGGTCAACTTTGTTGCGCCGTCGTTTGCCCTTCAGGATATCACCGAGATCCCACGTTATAAGCGTCTGACCTCAACGCTGAATGGCTGCGACCTGTGGTGGCTGGAGTGGGGAGGCCGCCTTGATACCGTTCACCAGAGCGAAGCGATCAAATGGGAACTGTGGAAAATCGTCTGGGGAGTGTGGAATTACATTAAAAATTCCGGCAACTTTCCCGATGCAGACAACCTGACCATTGAGTGGGTAGGCTCAATTCCTGGCAAGCGTGAAAGCCGACGCTTTATGGGCGACCATCTTCTTTGCCAGCAGGACATCATTGAACAGCGCGATCATTACGACGCGGTTGCCTATGGCGGCTGGTCGATTGACCTGCATCCGGCAGATGGCGTTTACAGCACCCACGACGGCTGTCGTCAGTTTCACAGTAAAGGCACCTACACGATTCCATTCCGCTCGCTCTACAGCCGTTCGCTGGATAATTTGTTCCTGACCGGCAGGTTAATCTCCGCCTCGCATGTCGCCTTTGGTAGCGCCCGCGTAATGTGTACCTGCGGGCTGCTTGGCGAAGTCGTAGGACGCGCCGCTGCACTCTGTCATACCCAAAAACTTACGCCGTCGACGCTGGCACTTCCCAACCAGGTTACCTCGCTTCAACAGCATTTGCAGGAAACCGGATGCTACATTCCTCGCCAGTGGCTCGATGACCCGGCGAACGGCGCATCGGTGTCCACCAGCAGCGAGTATGCCCTGACATCGCTTGAACCCAATGGTGAATGGCTGGCGCTTGATGCCCGCATGGCTATTTTGCTGCCGGTGAAGCGCGGCAAATCGTTACCGGACATCACCTTCCGTCTGCGTTCGCACCACCCTAAGGCGCTAAGAGTTTGTCTGCTCAGTAGCGGTAAGCCTGGCAATTTCACGCCTGAACATCAGTACGACGAATGCGTCATAGCCGTAAACGCTGAAGCGGATTACGTCTGTTCGTTTGGCTGGAAAAGCGATCGCGACCAGTATCTGTTTATCGCCTTCGACGCCTGTAAAGACATTGATATCGCGCTTACGGACGTTCGCCTGCCAGGCATAATGACCGTGTTTAACAGCCTGAATGCACGAGTCGCCAGGCATACTCGTCAGGTCGTGGACGGTGATTACGGCGCCGATGAGTTTGACTTTTGGCTACCGCGCCGCCATCCCAATCAGATCTTCCCGGCCCTGCGATTGAGCTCTCCGCTTCATTGCTATGCGACACATCATCTTCTCAACGGCCGCTTACGCCCTGAACAGCAGACCAACGCATGGATACCGGCTGATACGGACACGACTCCGCAGGTAGTGTGGCGCTGGGAAGCCCCGCAAATGCTTCATAGCCTGACGCTGATTCAGGACAACGACTTCGATAATGCTATGGAGACGGTGCAGATGGGACACCATCGCGCCATCACCCCGCACTGCATTACCCACTACCGATTGTGGGCTGATGACCGGCTGATTGCCGATGTAAAAGACAATCACCATTCCGTGTGCAGGCATTCATTTGCTGAGCCTGTTTCCGCTAGGGCAGTTACGCTGGAAATCCTGGCAACAGCGGGGGCTCGCCCCACGGTTTACGCGCTGAACATACGCTAAAGCCGCCCTTGCGAGCGCCGTTCAACAAGGCTCTGATCAAAGTTTTGCATCCCTGCCTGCTGCCCGGTTTGAATGATGCCGGGTAGCTGCCAGGTTTTGCCTTCGCGTATCAGGTTGGCCGCTGCTGGTGTATTCACCAGCATTTCGTAAAGCGCAACGCGCCCTCCCCGCGTATCGCGAATAAGCTTTTGTGCCAGCACAGCACGCAGGCTCCCGGCCAGCTGGTTACGCACCGGATCTTTTTCCTGCGCCGGAAAAGTGTCGACCAGACGCTCAATCGCCTGGGCTGCCCCGCGCGTATGCAGCGTTGCCAGCACCAGATGCCCCGTTTCTGCCGCCGTGAGAGCCAGACGGATCGTCTCGCTGTCGCGTAACTCGCCCAGTAAGATCACATCGGGATCTTCTCGTAGCGCCGCACGAAGCGCCTGAGAAAATGACGTACAGTTCAGGCCAATTTCCCGCTGCTGGATCAGGCATCGATTGCTTTGATAAATATACTCCACCGGATCTTCCAGCGTTAAAATATGGCCGTCTGAATGACGGTTGAGGTGATCCACCATGGCCGCAAGCGTGGTGGATTTACCACTCCCAGTGGCTCCCGTCACCAGAACCAAGCCGTTGTCATTGGACAACAGTTCGGGTATCGCTCGGGGAGCGTCAAGATCAGATAACGTTGGGCAGGAGACGGGCAGCAGCCTGAGCGTGAGTGATACCCCTTTGATATGCACGAATGCGCTGGCACGTAAGCGCTGCCCTCCCGTTAGCGAAACGGCAAAATCTACATGGCCATCCGCCCACCAGACCCCTTGCTGTTCGTCGCTTAACCACTCTTTTAACAGCTGAGCGACATCAGGCGCGGGAAACGGGGCAGGCTCAAGCTTACCCAACCTACGCCAGCGCGGCGGTGAATCGCTGCACAGGTGTAGATCGGAGACATTATGCTTTACACTAAGAGCCACAATTTCTTCCATATCCATACGACACTCCTTCGAAAATGAATGACATTGCGCATAACCTGGCACAGGTCAGGGACAAAATCTCAGCCGCTGCAACGCGTTGCGGCCGTGCTTCAGAAGAAGTTACGTTGCTTGCAGTCAGTAAAACCAAGCCTGCGAGCGCCATCGCAGAAGCGATCGCCGCAGGTCATCGCGCCTTTGGCGAAAATTACGTGCAGGAAGGCGTGGATAAAATTCGCTACTTCCAGGAAACAGGAAATAGCTCCCTGCAGTGGCACTTTATCGGCCCGTTGCAGTCGAACAAAAGTCGTCTGGTCGCTGAGCACTTCGACTGGTGTCATACCGTCGATCGCCTGCGTATCGCCACACGTCTTAATGAGCAGCGCCCGTTGGATATGCACCCTATTAACGTGCTGATTCAAATCAATATTAGTGACGAAAATAGTAAATCAGGCATTGCGCTGACGGAGCTTGAGGCACTGGCAAGCCAGGTCGCAGAATTACCCCGTTTAACCCTGCGCGGTTTAATGGCAATCCCGGCTCCAGAGTCAAGTTACGAAAGGCAGTTTGCCGTAGCACAGCAAATGGCTGTAGCATTTGAGGCGCTAAAATCACGCTACCCAACGGTAGACACGCTTTCACTAGGCATGTCCGACGATATGGAAGCCGCCATTGCGGCAGGCAGCACTATGGTACGCATCGGCACAGCAATATTCGGTGCGCGCGATTACTCCAATAATAAGGAACACTGAGGAACGCCATGAAGACGTTGACTTTCCTGCTCTCGACCGTCATTGAGCTCTATACAATGGCGCTGTTACTGCGCGTCTGGATGCAGTGGGCTCGTTGTGATTTTTACAATCCCTTCTCGCAGTTTGTCGTGAAGATTACGCAGCCTATTGTCGGGCCGCTTCGTCGTGTGATCCCCGCCATGGGACCGCTCGACAGTTCATCGCTGTTGGTCGCATTTATTCTGAGCATTATCAAAGCGATCGTGCTGTTTATGGTGATCACTTTCCAGCCGATTATCTGGATCGCCGCCGTATTAATTCTGGTCAAAACCATTGGGCTGCTGATTTTCTGGGTGCTGCTGGTCATGGCAATTATGAGCTGGGTGAGTCGTGGTCGTAGTCCGGTTGAGTTCGCGATGATTCAGCTGACCGAACCGTTACTGCGCCCTATCCGTAATTTGCTGCCATCCATGGGCGGTATCGATTTCTCACCCATGATTCTGGTGCTGCTGCTGTATGTCCTCAATATGGGCATCGCTGAACTCTTACAGTCAACGGGCAACATGCTGCTGCCGGGGCTGTGGATGGCGCTATGAGTGCCGTGAGCACGTGCGCCGACGGGCTGGTTTTACGGCTGTATATTCAGCCTAAAGCCAGCCGGGACACCATTGTTGGTCTGCATGGCGACGAGTTAAAAGTCGCCATCACCGCCCCACCTGTTGATGGTCAGGCAAACGCGCATTTGACCAAATATCTGGCAAAACAGTTTCGCGTGGCGAAAAGCCAGGTCATCATTGAAAAGGGTGAGCTTGGGCGTCATAAACAGGTAAGAATCCTTCATCCGCAAAATATCCCGACGGAAGTCGCGGCGCTGACAGAATAGGAAAAACTGATGCAGAAAGTTGTTCTCGCTACCGGTAACGCCGGTAAAGTGCGCGAGCTGGCCTCGCTATTAAATGATTTTGGTCTGGATGTGGTTGCGCAGACCGAGCTTGGCGTGGACTCTGCTGAAGAAACCGGCCTGACTTTTATCGAAAATGCCATTCTGAAGGCGCGTCATGCCGCGCAGGTCACGGGCTTACCTGCCATTGCAGATGATTCAGGTCTGGCAGTTGATTTCCTGGGCGGCGCGCCTGGAATTTATTCTGCGCGTTACTCCGGCGAAGATGCGACCGACCAACAGAACCTGGAAAAGCTGCTGGTCGCGCTGAAAGATGCCCCGGAAGCACAGCGTAAAGCGCAGTTTCACTGCGTGCTGGTCTATCTGCGTCATGCTGAGGATCCAACCCCAATCGTGTGTCACGGCAGTTGGCCGGGCGTGATTGCGCGTGAATCCGCAGGCAACGGCGGCTTTGGTTATGATCCGATTTTCTTTGTCCCCTCTGAGGGCAAAACGGCGGCGGAACTGACCCGCGAAGAAAAAAGTGCGATTTCCCACCGTGGGCGCGCGTTAAAACTGTTACTGGAAGCATTACGTAATGGCTAATTTGCCACCTCTGAGTCTTTATATTCACATCCCGTGGTGCGTACAGAAATGTCCGTACTGCGATTTCAATTCGCACGCGCTGAAAGGTGAAGTGCCGCATGACGACTACGTCCAGCATCTGTTAACCGACCTGGATGCAGATGTCGCTTACGCACAGGGACGTGAAGTTAAGACCATTTTCATTGGTGGTGGTACGCCGAGCCTGCTCTCTGGCCCGGCGATGCAGACATTGCTCGACGGCGTGCGGTCGCGCCTGAATTTGGCGGCAGATGCTGAAATCACCATGGAAGCCAATCCAGGTACCGTTGAAGCCGACCGTTTCGTCGATTATCAACGCGCCGGGGTGAACCGTATTTCTATCGGCGTACAGAGTTTCAGCGAGTCCAAACTGAAGCGACTGGGGCGGATTCACGGCCCGGAAGAAGCCGAGCGCGCGGCACATCTGGCGACCGGTTTAGGGCTTAGAAGCTTTAATCTCGACTTGATGCATGGCCTGCCGGATCAGTCACTGGAAGAAGCGCTGGACGATTTACGCCAGGCCATTGCGCTCAACCCGCCGCATCTGTCCTGGTACCAGTTGACCATCGAACCCAATACGCTATTTGGCTCGCGCCCACCGGTATTGCCCGACGACGATGCGCTGTGGGATATCTTCGAACAGGGTCATCAGATCCTGACTGCCGCAGGCTATCAGCAGTACGAAACGTCTGCCTACGCCAAACCGGGCTATCAGTGTCAGCACAACCTCAACTACTGGCGATTTGGCGACTATCTGGGGATTGGCTGCGGCGCACACGGCAAGGTCACCTTCCCGGACGGACGTATTCTGCGTACCGCGAAAACGCGTCATCCGCGTGGGTATATGGAAGGGCGTTATCTGGAACGCCAGCATGATGTTGAAATCGACGATAAGCCATTCGAGTTCTTCATGAACCGCTTCCGCCTGCTGGAGCCCGCACCACGTGCGGAGTTTACGCTGTATACCGGGTTGTCAGAATCGGTGATTCGCCCGCAGATTAGCAAAGCGCTGGCGCAGGGTTATCTCACTGAGTGCGATGAATTCTGGCAGATTACCGAACATGGAAAACTGTTCTTAAACTCCCTTCTCGAACTGTTCCTGGCCGAAGATTCCTGAAGACAGATTCAGGATTTAGCGTCCCACTCTGCCAACTGAGGAAAAGGCTGGCAGAGTGCGGGGAATGGACATTATACGCTCACACGCAAACGCCAGAAGAACAACGCTTTGGTATCTTTTGCGCAGCCGTAGATTCTCCCACTATAAATTTCGTCGTCAACATCCCGTCGGTCACTATATTTTGGACTTCGCCTGCGGTGAGGCTCGACTGGTGATTGAACTGGATGGCGGACAACATGATGAAAACCAGGAATACGATCGGCAAAGGACAGTCTGGTTGAATCAGAAAGGGTGGCATGTGATTCGCTTCTGGAACAACGAACTCAGGAGTAACGAAGAGACTGTGTTAGAGAAGATTCTGGAGATGCTGCAAACGCTGCTACCCTCTCCCTGAAAGGGAGAGGGTTAGGGTGAGGGGTCCAGCGCGCAGAAATCTTACTTCAGCGTCCCGACCAGCGCCTTGCGGCTCTCTTCCAGGGACACGACGCGTTTACACACGTCCTTGCCGAACGCCTGGAAATCAGCTTCCTGATTCTTCCATTCATTCTGAATCGAAGTCTGTAATCCACCCAGGCTGCCTAAAACACCCTGTAGTGGGTTACCGCCGCCCTTCAGTACAGCTTTTGCGCCCATCTCATTGATACTGTCCTGCAAGATGCCGCCCATCGCCTGGTTCACCAGGTTCTGACCATCAGCACGGACCTGGTCAATCGCCTTGTAGTGGAACGTCAGGCCATCGGTACGATGCTCAAGAATGCGATTCATCTGCTCTTTAAGCTGCGCGTCCAGCTTGGTCAGGCGAGAACGCATGTTGCTGCTCTCCCCTACTTCTTTGGCAATGATCTTATCGAGTGCCACGCGGCCTTTTTCAACGCGGGTCAGCGCGCCTTCGTCGATCCACGGCAGTGCAGCACGCAGATCGGCTTGATAATCTTTTGCCTGCTCGCGTTGCGCAGCGCTCAGGGTATATTGTTTGCCGTTGAACATCACATTGCCATCAGGCGTGATGACCAGGTTGCCGTTCTCACCTTTCACCTGGACGGTTTGCGGATTCAGGATCACATCGTCGCGAGGGGTGACCCCACATTTGTATTCCGCATGAGCAGTCAACGCGGTCGTCATCAATGCCACAGCCAGCAGCGTTTTGCGCATCATATCAATCCCTCAAGACAAAACGGGCCGGCATGTGCCGGCCCTTTGCTAGTTAGTCCCACCAAATATCGAAAAGTTCGCTGACGCGTACCTCTTCGAATTTGCGGTCTTCCAGCCATTTGCGTACGGCAGCCTGCTGCTCTTCGGTGCATTTACCGATTTCTTGCTTACAGATCAGACCTTCCCACGCCAAATAACCACTGCCGTCAAACGCCAGTTTATTGGGTTCGATGACTTCATCAATGAAAGCATCCACTTCGCTATCAATAGTTTCTACAGCGGTGCCTTCCGGGAAACGCCAGGCAACAGAAAAGCCCATTTCCTGGAATTCTTCGATATGCATCTTTTTACGCAGACGACGGCTACGGTTTGCCATTATTTCACCCTCTCGAACATTAAGTCCCATACACCGTGACCAAGACGATGGCCACGCTGTTCAAATTTAGTCACCGGACGCGAATCCGGGCGCGGTACATAATCGTTATTCTCAGACAGGTTTTTATAACCATCGAGAGACGACATGACTTCTAACATATGTTCCGCGTATGGCTCCCAGTCGGTCGCCATGTGGAAGACGCCGCCCAGTTTTAGCTTACTTTTCACAAGCTCAGCGAACGGAGCCTGAACAATACGGCGCTTATTATGACGTGCTTTATGCCACGGGTCAGGGAAAAAGAGCTGAACCATGTTTAAAGAATTGTCAGGAATCATTTTGTGCAGCACTTCGACCGCATCGTGACACATCACGCGCAGGTTCTCTACGCCCTCTTCCTGCGCGGTAGACAGACACGCCCCTACGCCTGGCGTGTGGACTTCAATGCCGAGGAAGTTCTGCTCCGGGCGCGCTTTCGCCATGGCAACCAGCGAGGTCCCCATACCAAAACCAATCTCCAGCGTAATCGGCGCTTCGCGACCAAAAAGCTGTGCAAAATCTACCGGTTGTTCGCTAAATTCAACGCCCATCACCGGCCAGTAGTTGTCCAGCGCGTGTTGCTGCCCTTTGGTCAGGCGGCCCTGACGGCGGACAAAGCTGCGAATACGGCGCAACGGGCGACCGTTTTCATCAAATTCCGCTGAAATGACGTCGTTTTTCATAAAAGAGTAGTCTGCTTGTGAGAGTGTTCGGGAAACGGGCATTATCCAAAGTTAAGCCATCTATGCAAGCATGGGAAAGATCCGGTTTACAGCCGAAGGTCGCTGTGCTGCAATCTGCGTCCCTAATAATGTGAATCGATGACCATGCAAGCCTCTCAATTTTCAGCCCAGGTGCTGGACTGGTACGACAAATACGGGCGTAAAACCCTGCCCTGGCAAATTGAAAAAACGCCTTACAAAGTATGGCTCTCTGAGGTGATGTTGCAACAAACGCAGGTCACAACGGTTATCCCCTACTTTGAGCGCTTTATGGCGCGATTCCCGACCGTGACCGATCTCGCCAGTGCACCCTTAGATGAAGTCCTGCATCTCTGGACGGGGCTTGGCTATTACGCCCGTGCGCGCAATCTGCATAAAGCCGCGCAGCAGGTCGCAACGGTTCACCACGGGAAATTCCCCGAAACCTTTGATGAAGTGGCCGCACTGCCGGGCGTTGGGCGATCCACTGCCGGAGCGGTACTTTCTCTTTCTTTAGGCAAGCATTTTCCGATTCTCGATGGCAACGTGAAGCGCGTGCTGGCACGCTGCTATGCTGTAAGCGGCTGGCCGGGTAAAAAAGACGTGGAGAAGCGCCTTTGGCAAATCAGCGAAGCCGTGACCCCCGCGAAGGGCGTTGAGCAATTTAACCAGGCCATGATGGATTTAGGCGCGATCGTCTGTACGCGATCCAAACCGAAATGCGAGCTTTGCCCGGTGAATAATCTTTGCGTGGCCTATGCCAACCACGCCTGGGCGCAATATCCGGGTAAAAAACCGAAGCAAACCATTCCTGAGCGCACAGGCTTTATGTTGCTGATGCAGCAGGGGGATGAAGCCTGGCTTGCCCAGCGTCCACCGAGTGGATTATGGGGCGGACTGTTCTGCTTCCCGCAGTTTGAAACGGAAGAGGCGCTGCGCGAATGGCTCAAGCAACGCGGGATCGCGGCCGATAACCTGAAGCAATTAACCGCGTTTCGTCACACGTTCAGCCATTTCCATTTAGATATTGTGCCAATGTGGCTTCCCGTGTCCTCCTTCGCCTCATGCATGGATGAAGGAACCGGTCTCTGGTATAACTTAGCGCAACCGCCATCAGTCGGGCTTGCGGCTCCGGTGGAGCGCCTGTTACAGCAATTACGTGTCGGCGCAGTGGTTTAGCGTCGGCAAGACAATGAGGAATTAGAATGGCCAGAACAATTTTTTGTACCTTCCTGCAGCGTGACGCCGAAGGGCAAGACTTCCAGCTCTATCCAGGCGATCTGGGTAAGCGCATCTATAACGAGATCTCAAAGGAAGCGTGGACGCAATGGCAGCATAAGCAGACCATGCTCATTAACGAGAAAAAACTCACCATGATGAATCCTGAACACCGCAAACTGCTGGAACAGGAGATGGTGAACTTCCTGTTTGAAGGCAAAGATGTGCACATTGAAGGCTACACGCCGCCGGAAAAATAACAGCGCGCGGAGGCAACTCCGCCGTTAAAGCAAACACAACACGCACTCCCGGAATGATGAAAAAATTATTAGCGCTAGCCCTCGTTGCGCCGTTGCTTGTTTCTTGTTCCAGTAAAAAAGGCGATAGCTACAACGAAGCCTGGGTCAAGGACACCAACGGTTTTGACATTCTGATGGGGCAGTTTGCCCATAACATCGAGAACATTTGGGGATTTAACGAAGTTCTTATTGCGGGACCTAAGGACTACGTAAAATATACCGACGCCTACCAGACGCGTAGCCACATCAACTTTGATGACGGTACGATCACCATCGAGACCATCGCGGGTACCGAACCTGCGGCGCATTTACGTCAGGCGATTGTCAAAACCCTGTTGATGGGTGACGATCCGGGTTCTATTGACCTCTATTCCGACGCCGACGATGTCACTATCTCCAAAGAGCCTTACCTTTACGGGCAGGTCGTTGATCAGACTGGTCAGCCGATTCGCTGGCAGGGTCGAGCGAATACCTTTGCTGACTACCTGCTGCAAACGCGTCTAAAAAGCCGTACCAACGGCCTGAAAATTATCTATAGCGTCACGATAAATCTGGTACCGAACCACCTTGATAAACGTGCGCATAAATACGTTGGCATGGTGCGTCAGGCATCGCGCAAGTACGGTGTCGAGGAATCCCTGATTCTGGCGATTATGCAGACCGAATCGTCCTTTAACCCGTATGCGGTCAGTCGTTCCGACGCACTGGGTTTAATGCAGGTGGTTCAGCATAGCGCGGGTAAAGACGTGTTCCGCTCGCAGGGGAAATCCGGCATGCCAAGCCGTAACTACCTGTTTGATCCCCAGAGCAACATTGATACCGGTACCGCCTATCTGGCGATGCTAAACAACGTTTATCTGGGTGGCATTGATAATCCGACGTCGCGTCGTTATGCGGTGATCACCGCCTACAACGGTGGCGCGGGCAGCGTGTTGCGCGTGTTCTCCAGCGATAAAGTGCAGGCTGCGAATATCATCAACACCATGGCACCAGGCGATGTCTACTCTACCCTGACTAGCCGCCACCCTTCTGCGGAATCGCGCCGTTATCTGTATAAAGTGAATACGGCGCAGAAAAACTATCGTCGGAAGTAATATCCCCTCACCCTAACCCTCTCCCCTGTGGGGAGAGGGTTAGGGTTCAGTGCAATCGCACCCGCCTCATCACCCCATCCATACGAAAACGTTATTTGCATCACAATCTGATCTGCAAATTAATATGGATTGCATTTTTTTGCGGGAGGTAACAAAACATAACGTTGCCTGCTGATAGAATCGCATCAAATAGCAACCATGAATGTTCCCAAAACAACATATCTCCCGCTCAATTGTGAGGAAAGTAACATGAACCTTAAGCTGCAGCTTAAAATATTGTCGTTTCTGCAGTTCTGTCTGTGGGGTAGCTGGCTTACCACGCTCGGCTCCTACATGTTTGTGACGCTCAAGTTCGACGGCGCGTCAATTGGTGCGGTATATAGCTCGCTGGGTATTGCAGCGGTGTTCATGCCGACGCTGCTCGGGATCGTGGCGGATAAATGGATAAGCGCAAAATGGCTTTACGCGCTGTGTCACCTTGTGGGTGCGGGAACGCTCTTTATGGCCGCCGGAGTGACGACGCCGGGGGCGATGTTTATCGTTATCCTGCTCAACTCGCTGGCATATATGCCAACGCTTGGTCTGATCAACACTATCTCCTACCACCGCATCAAGTCTGCGGGCATGGATATCGTGACTGATTTCCCGCCAATCCGTATCTGGGGCACTATCGGTTTTATCATGGCGATGTGGGCCGTTAGCTTCGCGGGCTTTGAACTGAGCCATATGCAGCTTTACATCGGTTCTGCGCTGTCCGTGGTGCTGGCGCTGTTCACGCTGACCCTGCCGCATATTCCGGTATCAAATCAGCAAAAGAATCTGACCTGGAGCTCGATGCTGGGCCTGGACGCGTTCGCGCTGTTCAAAAACAGACGCATGGCTATCTTCTTTATCTTCTCCATGCTGCTGGGCGCTGAACTGCAAATCACCAATATGTTCGGCAATACCTTCCTGCACAGTTTCGATAATAACCCGCTGTTCTCCGGCAGTTTTATCGTTGAACATGCGTCGGTAATGATGTCGATTTCGCAGATTTCAGAAACCCTGTTCATCCTGACCATCCCGTTCTTCCTGAGCCGCT
>JALCNW010000066.1 GCA_022649305.1 Enterobacter sp. | reverse complement strand
GAAATCAAAGTTGATTTGCGCACATTCGTATTTGTTGGATTCCAGCGCCGTGAAATCGGCGGTCTTACGCTCATCATCACCGGCAGTATCGGCGGTGCTCGCAATGGTGCCGTTGACACCCACCCCGACTTTTTCGCCTTTCAGCTCGTCGACCGGCACGATATTGATTTTGGTCAGAAACGCGGATGACACCTGCAGGGTGTTCATCAGGGTCTGGGTCACAGACGGCTCGACGGTGAATTTCTTCGCTACGTCGTCGGTTTCAACGCCGTTCAGCTCCGCAACACGGGACAGGTAAGCATTAAATTTAAAGCGGGTCTCTTTACGCATGGGTATTCCTGTTTTTTTTAATTTGTCAGATGTCAGGCCGGGCAATACACCCGGCACGTGGATCAGCAGTTGGTCAGCAGCTCGTCGCCCGTCCCGCCTTTCGATTTTTCGCGGCGCGGCTGGCTCAGACTTTCGGTGTTATCGAGGGTGCTTTTCAGCGAGGAAAACGCCTGCGCGCTTTCTTCGGCCTTGTGGGTCACGTCCTGCTTAAACTGCGCAAAAGTGGTTTCAAGCTCCGCAATGCGCTGGTCAGTCGCGCTGAGACTGGTCTGTACCAGCTCAGAAACTTCCGTTACCGCTTCATGCACGTCAGCAAAACGCGCGTCGTCGCTGACCTGCTTGCGGCTGAAAATGGCTTTGACCTTGTCGGTCAGGCTGTTGAACATGGTGTCGGGGACGTCCTCAAATTCCAGCTCCGCCAGCGTGGCAACGGAAAACAGGTCGTCAGGCTGGTCTTTTTTACCGGCGAGCGGGTTCTGCGTCGCACGGCTGCAGAATTCGAGGTATTCGGTGCCGAGGCTTGCCGGGTCATCGGTAACGGCCAGACCAATCAGATAGCACTTGCCGCTGTTTGAGAAGTTCGGGCGAATTTCCATGGACGTGTAAACCTTCTGACCGGCGCGTACCATGCCGACCAGCTCGTCGAGCGGGGCGATTTTGCCAAACAGCGCTTTTTTGCCGTTCAGTGCCGAGTCATCGTTGATGACTTCCGCTTTGACTTCGGTCACGTCGCCATAGCGTTTAAACGGACTGTCAGGCCAGAGACTTTTGATATGTTCGAGGTTAATGCGACAGCCATAGACGCGCGGGTCAAAGGTGTCCGCCATGTCCTGAATATCATCGCCGTTAATCACGCGGCCATCGCAGGTGTCACCCTCGACGCCAATGCGAAACCACTTAGAAACTTTCTTTGCCATTGTTCAGGTGTCCTGATGTTGGGTTTTCGGTTCGGGTGTAGTGTCCCGACTCCGCCCCGCATCAGCCACCGCTTGCAGAAGTGCAACCCCTGACACAACAGGGGGTTAGCGATAAAGACCCGTTATTTCCTTAGCCTTGCCCCGTATTCACCGACACGAGGCAACCATGACAATCTCGACTGACCTCTCCCTATTACATGACCCGCGACGACAGGCGCGTCTGCTGTTCTGGCAGGGTTTTTCCGTGCCGCAAATCGCCGACACACTGCAGATGAAGCGCCCGACGGTGCAGAGCTGGAAGCAGCGCGACGGATGGGAGGAAACCACCCCGCTCAACCGCGTGGAAACCACCCTTGAGGCGCGACTGATTCAGCTGTATGCCAAGCCTGACCTGACGGCGCATGACTTCAAGGTCGCTGATTTCTTATCGCGGCAAATGGAGCGACTCGCGCGCATCAACCGCTACGGCCAGACCGGTAATGAAGTGGATTTAAACCCCAACATTGCGAACCGCAACAAGGGGGATCGCAAAAAGCCGAAACGTAACTATTTCAGCGAGGAGGCTGTCAAGAAACTCGAAGATATTTTCCTCGACCAGTCGTTTGAGTATCAGCTCAACTGGCACAAGGCCGGGTTAGAGCACCGTATCCGCCACATCCTCAAATCACGCCAGATTGGCGCAACGTTTTACTTTGCGCGCGAGGCACTTTTGCGCGCGCTTAAAACCGGGCAAAACCAGATATTTTTATCCGCGAGTAAGACGCAGGCGTACGTGTTCCGAAAATACATCATCGCCTTTGCCCGTCTGGTTGACGTTGACCTGTCGGGCGACCCGATTGTCATCGGTAACAACGGCGCAGAGCTGATTTTCCTCGGGACCAACTCCAACACCGCGCAGAGCCACAACGGCGACCTGTACGTCGATGAAATTTTCTGGATACCCAACTTTCAGCGGCTGCGCAAAGTGGCCTCAGGGATGGCGTCACAGTCGCACCTGCGCACCACCTATTTCTCGACCCCGTCCACGCTGGCGCACGGTGCTTATCCGTTCTGGTCGGGTGAGTTGTTTAACCGGGGACGCAGCAACCGCGACGAACGGGTCGACATCGATATCAGCCATAAGGCGCTCGCCGGTGGCGTGCTCTGCCCGGATGGTCAGTGGCGGCAGATTGTCACTATCGAGGACGCGCTCGCCGGGGGATGCACCCTGTTTAACCTCGACCAGCTCAGACAGGAAAACAGCGCAGACGATTTCCACAACCTGTTCATGTGCGAATTTGTCGACGACAAGGCGTCGGTATTCCCGTTCGAGGAGCTGCAGCGCTGCATGGTCGATGCGATGGAAGAATGGGAGGACTTTGAACAGTTTGCCGACCGTCCGTTTAACTGGCGACCGGTCTGGATTGGCTACGACCCGTCACACACCGGCGACAGCGCAGGCTGTGCGGTACTGGCTCCGCCGCTGGTTGCCGGAGGCAAGTTCCGCATCCTTGAGCGTCACCAGTGGAAAGGGATGGATTTTGCGGCGCAGGCTGAGGCCATCCGGTCACTCACCGAAAAATACACCGTCGACTATATCGGCATCGATGCGACCGGCATCGGCCAGGGGGTTTACCAGCTCGTGCGCTCGTTTTTCCCGGCAGCGCGCGCCATCCGTTATACGCCTGAAATGAAAACCGCGATGGTGCTGAAAGCAAAAGACACCATTCGTCGCGGATGTCTGGAATACGACGCCGGTGCAACCGACATCACGCAGTCGTTTATGGCCATTCGCAAAACCATGACCAGCAGCGGGCGCAGCTCGACCTATGAAGCTAGTCGCAGCGAGGAAGCCAGCCACGCGGATATCGCGTGGGCGACCATGCACGCCCTGTTAAACGAACCGCTTTCCGCCGGGAGCGGGATGCACTCAAACTCAATTCTGGAAATTTATTAAGATGGCAAAATCAACATTCAAACCGACCACCACGACCGCCAGCGCACCGCAAAAAATGGAGGCATTCACCTTTGGTGAGCCCTCCGCCGTGATGGACCGCCGCGACATCCTCGATTATGTCGAGTGTATTCATAACGGGAAATGGTACGAGCCGCCGGTCAACTTCTCGGGGCTGGCGAAAAGCCTGCGCGCCGCCGTACATCACAGCTCACCGATTTACGTAAAGCGTAATATTCTGGCGAGCACCTACATCCCTCACCAGCTGTTATCGCGTCAGGATTTTAGCCGCCTTGTGCTCGATTATTTGGTCTTTGCCAACGGCTATCTTGAAAAACGCATGAGCGTCACCGGCCAGCTTATGAAGCTGGAAACGTCGCCTGCGAAATACACCCGCCGTGGCGTCGAGGATGAGGTTTACTGGTACGTGTCGAGCTTCACGCACCCGCACGAATTTGCGCCGGGCTCGGTGTTTCATCTGCTTGAGCCCGATATTAATCAGGAGCTTTACGGGATGCCCGAATACCTGAGCGCACTTAATTCCGCCTGGCTGAATGAGTCCGCCACGCTGTTTCGTCGCAAGTATTACCAGAACGGCGCGCACGCGGGTTACATCATGTATGTCACCGACGCGGCGCAAAGCAGCACCGACGTCGAATCCCTGCGTGATGCGATGCGTAATTCAAAGGGACTCGGGAATTTTAAGAATCTGTTTTTCTATGCGCCCAACGGAAAACCGGACGGCATCAAGATCGTGCCGCTGAGCGAAGTCGCCACCAAGGATGATTTTTTCAATATCAAAAAGGTGAGCGCCGCTGACCTGCTCGATGCGCACCGCGTGCCGTTCCAGTTGATGGGCGGTAAGCCCGAGAATATCGGCTCAATGGGGGATGTTGAGAAGGTGGCGCGGGTGTTTGTGCGTAACGAACTGACACCGCTGCAGGAGCGTTTCAAAGAGGTTAACGACTGGCTCGGGATGGAGGTGATCCGCTTTAAAGATTACAGCCTCGAATCAGAATAAAACCCACCCAAAATGCCGCCTCCGGGTGGCATCATCACAGACCGCCTCAGACGGCCTACACGCCACGCAACCCCGGTCATTACGACATCGCAGGCCAGCGTGGCGGCAGCGCCGTCATGACGCCCACAGACACATAAATTAAATGCTGTCACCGACGCTGGCGCGCAATGCTTTCCCCGCCACGCCTGCCCGCTTAACCTGTCGGTTTTGATGCAGCTGCATGTGACCATTAAACGTTGATGTACAAGACATGAGGTTCATTATTTTATTGTTTTTTTTGCATGCAATCTGATGCAAGAGCATGCACTCTAAAGTCTTGCTTCAACGTGCTACACTTTTATGCAAACCTATGATAAAAGCGATAAAAACACTTCCATTTTGGCGAACATTATGACGGATACTGAAACAGCTCGATGGAACACAGAAAGCGCCGCTTTGTTGGCGTTATCAGAAATACGTGGCGTTAGCTATTGGTCTTTATATAAAGTTGCTCAAAAGGGGATTCGTTTCAGAGACTTAGTCACCTGCCAAACCTTAGCCAACTTTGAGTCGCTACTCGGAGTAAAACTTCATCGCCAACCCTATTCTTTAAACGAAAACAATTGGTCTGTCTTTCGGGATGGTATGATTTCAGCGGCAAAAAGCTTGCTCACACATTATCACAATAGTGGTTATAAAATTATCCACCATGGTTCTCCGAACTATCCAAAAAAATTGAATGACCTAGCAGAACCGCCTTTCTGGTTGTTTGCTCAAGGCGATGTATCCTTGCTAGATAAAAAGTGTGTGGGCGTTGTCGGCACCAGGAACCCAACCGCACTGGGAGTTTATTTAACTCAAGCCGTAATCTCGCAATTTATAGATTCAAACTATGCGACCGTCAGCGGTTTGGCATATGGTATAGATCAATCCGCACATGAAGCATCCCTTTTATTTAAAATACCTACCATTGCTGTATTAGGTACTGGGGTAAACTCAAATTACCCCAAAAATAGTGGTGAGATGAGAGGTCACATTGTGAATAACGGAGGGCTAATTCTTACAGAGTATCTGCCAGACCAAAAGCCATCTCAGGAAAATTTTGTCCGTAGAAATAGAATTCAAGCAGCTTTAAGTGATGTGTTAATTCCTGTTGAATGGAGTCTGAAAAGTGGTACTTCTCACACCGTGAAATATGCTGCCCAATTAAAAAGAGCAATACTTTGCCCTTTACTTAGGGGAACTACTGCTCAGGAAGAAATAAAATACGCCCTATCCGAATATTCAGCCATGATAATGAACACTCCATTATCCGATTTTAAAGACGTGCAAAATCTAATTAAATTAGCATCAAGTATAAAAACACAGCAACTCTCTCTTCTTGGAGATGAATAATATGCACTTAAAAGCAGTTATATTTTCAATAGCAGATGTTGTATTACCATTAACATCTAACACTCAACCTCGGGAATTAAAATCACGAATAGACTCTGAGTTACACAGGTTGTTTGCATTTTTGTCATCAAAGGAAATTAAAGTTATCTTTTTGACAAACACCAATAGAAATGTCAGAACACATGAAGGTGTTGTCACATTAGACGAATATTTAAGAAATAAATTCCCAGAGTCAGTTCATTTTTGTCGCGAACTCAACCGCGACATACCAGCAAAGCAAACAGGGAAAGCCATAGATTTCATAATGGCTTCCTTAGAATTAAAACGAAACGAAATGATTTATGTAGGACGCTCTGAGGAAGACTTGCAAGCAGCTACCAACGGGAACACCTTATTTATCAATGCGACTTGGTACGAACCGGTTACAGATTATGGTTTTCAATTTTCAGAACCAAAAGAGATCGCTAGATTTATTGATGTTTTTTGCTTAAGAGAGCAGTTGTGGGGATGGCAAGGGCATTTTAATGAAGATGTTCACTATTATGCGTTAGCCCCATTTAGTACTTATGTAGCCGAATTTACCATGTATTCCGCAAATGCAAGAGCCCTTGCAAAGCTATCGATTGGAAGCCCTGACTTTTGGATAAGATACCTAGGTGCCAGCATATACTTCTCTGGCTTAAGCGAAGGAGCAAGCTTTATAACCACCTACGTTGGGCATAATGCTGACGATCCTTATAAACTAGCACATATAATGGAGCATGATCTAAAGGGCTTAGCTGTCTCATTCAAAGGGAAATATCTGAAAGATTTATTCTTACGGCATACAACAGCTATCAAATCACAGCAAGCAAGGATAGATAGGCAAGCGGTCAAAATCACATCGCAGATAAATACGGTAAATTTAAATCCTTCACCAATTAAAAACCTCACCACTGGCGAAAGATATGTCAATAAACCTACATTAAGGGGTAAGAAAATATTGGTTATTGATGATTTCTGTACTGAAGGTAATGCTCATGAAACAGCAAGGATGTATCTCAAAGCTGCAGGAGCCAATGTTATTAATATATCGTGGTTAAAATTCATCAATCGTGACGTTGCTATCTGCGAGCCGACTTGTAGGGTAAGACCATGGGAAGCGAACACGCTTGACGCCGATGATATTAACTATGTAGGCACGATCGGCTATGCTGAAAATGTTGCTCGCGGTGGTGCACCTCAGGAATTATCAGAAAAAATCCAGCAATATGATGATTGGGACTGGCCAGAATAAATTACCCCACGATTCAAAGTGTCCCCCTGAGAATGGGGTACACTTTGAATGCTAAGCAAACAATAATCCTTACTAACACTTAATCGCATACTTGACACCTCAATTACTTTATTTAAGTTTACTATTTTCTAAGCCGCCAATGTGAACCACGACTCCTTTGTAATCTAATTACCTTACCACTCATCCATCACCGAATATTTGAATTTTTTATCGCCATAAATCATCGTCGCCCCACGCGCCAACGCTTCAAGCTCCCACCGTTCCGGGGTAATGCCCTCCTGAGCTAAATCGAAGCGAATTTTTGCGACGCGATCCCTTTCGTGCTTTGTCATCCTGGCTGATGGCGCTTGCTCGCTTGTTTTGAGCGGCGCATTGCTTCTTTGCTGCCGATGTTTGCTCGGTGCACAAGCTTTTAACGCACCGTTAAGCACCTTCACGACCTCTGGCTCATTCCAGCCGATAATCCCGCGTTCAATCAGATTTATCACCGCTGCGGCTTGCTCAGACGGTGTCGGTGTCATAACTGGATCGCCACCGCCGGTGAGCTTTCCACAGTTATTGACAGGACTCCGAGGCGCGGCAATGCCGCTTTTTAAAGTCAAAGGCTCAACGGCTAAAAGCTTTGGAACGATGCGCCATTCGGCAGTCCGTGTCACATGTACCAACTCAGAGCCTAAGTGCGGGGCGTAGATGCCCACGACTCGCTCAATGTCCTCTTCATACTCATTGACCTCGTCAGTTACGTTACGAGCCACACGGACGGTCTGACTATCGCGTGGGACATTCGCCCCACCCTGCGCCGCGATATACAGGTCAAATTCACCTTCATCAGCTGCAGCTCTGGTCGCTTCGACACGCTCATCGAATTCGTCAGCAATGCTCACCCCACGAGGTAATTTGCGGAGCTCGCGATAAGCGCCCATTGTCGGCAGACCGATAGATTTAAATTGCGGGATGCGCCACGTTGACGCCCAAGCTGTTACAGCTGCAGCAGTATCGGTGAGAGGTTTGCCGGTATCGTGATCGACCTGGCCATCTAGCGCGTAGCCGTCGATATTCTTCGCGATGTACTTTGCGATGTAACCGGCTGCGCCACCTTGATTGAGGTGTTTCGCTTCAAAGCGTTGAGCTGCAGCGCCCTTTTCATCGCCATCTTCCTTTAAGGCATAACGACGCATGATTTCGGTGATGTGTTTGCGTTGCTCTGGTTTGCAAAACAGCATCATGTGCCAGTGCGGCGTACCGTCATGATGCGGCTCAACAACGCGCATCCCGTAAACCTGCAAATCGTTATCTTTAAAAGCAGTGCGCATCAGGCTCCAGATACGGCACAAATACCGCTGGCCATCCTTCGGCGTAAAAGCGGTGTCATTCCAACTGTGATTTAATTGCACCGTCTTTTTATCGCCCTTCCCGACCTGACGTGTCGGGTGATACTTCGATGGCGTAGTTATCGTGATAAACATACCGACGTCGTTCTGACTTGCCGCATAGCGCTCAATACCGGCGATGGTGTTCATCAGCTCCATACGTCGAATTTCAGGGTTAGAAATACTTCCCATGACTTTGCTGATGAGATCGATGCGCTCACCGGTAACTTTGTTTTCCAGCTCGCATGATTTGAGGTAGTCGAGATTAGCCAGGCGCCGCGAATGCACATCGCGGATCGCCGTTTTACTCGCATAAGGGGAACGGTCTTTATTCACTTCACCGGCAGCAATCAGCAATGCCTCATGCCAGCGCATACGCTGCGCCTTAAACTGGCTAATCCACCACTCATCGTTAATCAGACGAGCTATAGCGGAAAATGCCTGGCGGATCGTGATTTGACCTTTGCGGTATTTTTTCCAAAACATTGGGGTGACGTTGAATGCACGAGCTGCACCGGCAACGTGACCATATAAATGAGCCTGAGCCTCATCGGTAAAAAGCGTCTCTTTGCCGCCGTGAGCATCAGCCCATGCGTCGCTAAGTTCTTCATAAGCGACATAGAGTTGGGAAGCGATACGCGCAGCAAACTTTTTGAGCGTCTTGTCACTCATACCAGCCAAACGCGAATAGCTATCGCGTTCGCTGAGGAAAAGTAACGATGCTGTCTCGTTCATTCCGTTTAGCTGATTGACCCGCTCCAGACGTGGCCCAACCCTTTGTTCGACGGTGTTCTTGAGGAAATAGAAACCGTGTAGAGGGCTTTTGGTACGACGGATGAAATCATAGCGTGAGTTGAAGAGAGTTTTTAGAACGAATGGCAGGCGGTTAACTTTGCCTAAAACACCTTGCACCTGACGGAATTCGCCACGTGTAAGGGGTCTGTCTCGGCCAATAGCGGAGCGTGGAGCATTCCAGGGATAAGCACCGACGAACGTATCGTCGGTGCGCTTAGAGAAAGGTGGTGGTGGCGAGGGGGCAATTCGCCCCCGAGGTTCAACGGCCATTTGCAGTAAATGCGTCCAGGCATTGCTTCGCTACACGCTCAATCTGAGTTTCAAGCGCCGAGAAATTGGTAGCGTCTCCCGTTAACAGGTCATGTAAGGCAAGACCTGTAACGAGCTTAGGGATGGTCGGGTAGTAACCCACGACATCCAGCCATTCCTTCCCTTCGTTCTTCCCGGATGATGCGGTTTTCTTTTCCTGCAAAATAAATTGATAGCGGTCGCTAGTGATCACGTACTGGTTATTTATCTCGATGCGGATACTCATTCTTGATTCCTTCTAAATGTGGCTCGTCAGCTCAACCGAAAATTGAGTTGTGCAACTTTTCGGACTCTTGCCCTAATAGCTCGATAATCTCGGTGCGATTGAGTTCTGACTTACTGATGTGCGCGATAAGCCCGTCAAACTGGGAAGAGAAACGGGTAGCCGTGTCGCGCTGCGCTTCATTTACTGCCTGCGCCAAAAGTGCCGAAAACATGCCCCGCTGCGCTGTATTTTGTTTTTGCATTTGCCTATCTCCAGACAAAGGGAGTCCCCACGCGGTAAGGCGTGTAATAAAACGAATCCAGATTAATTAATGTAAATACTGCTCAGGTTTTACCGAGGTCAATATGGTTGGCGCGTACTCAAAAAGGCTAAATAATTCTCGTAGCGCACGGAAAAGCTTGTCGCGCCAGTAGCAATCCTCATCATTTAACCGCCAGTGCGGCATCATAAATTCCTGCTCTGTGAGCCCGGCATGAAGGTACAGCGAGCGCCTTTGACTGACCGTCAGGCGGCTAATGAAAGTCGCTTTTGTCACGCCGAGCTGGCGGAACCGAGTGAATGCAAATCGCATTTCATCAAGTGCGCAAACAAGACGCTCACGATCTGCTTCGTCCATATCCTCTAAGCGCATAACAGAGTGACGCTGCTTTAGTTGAGCGTGGAAGCAAACCGTCAGGCGTTCCCGCTCCATCATCTGATTGTAAAAATCGCAGCTGTCCTGCCAGCGAGGTTGAGCCAGGTACTTGCAGACCAGACCGCGAAGCGCTGTTGGTTGTTTCTGGATCACATCAAGTGTCATAACGGTCATAACCACAGCCCTCTCTTTTTGACCAGCCGGCGAAGCTTCTCGATAACACCCGGCTTACGAGTACGGATAATGATGCCTTTGCGCCCGCGACCGTGTGTGATGGTGAAGTTAATCTGGTTAGGGCTTTCTCTACGCAGTAATTGAGCGATGCAACGGGGTTCATTCATCTTGCCGGTTCCCCTAATCCGAGCCACATCAGCCAACCGTCACGAATCTCTTTCGGGCGACTTTCATAGGCCATCTTCATGCCTTTGTTCCACGCAGGAAGGTAGACCCAATACTCTCCAGCCCTGCCAGTAGCAGATTGTGGATCAGTCATCTCAACAATGGGTAATTTTCCCCTCTCAATCATCCCTTTAACAGCTGCAGGGGTTTTACCGATCAGTCGTGCAAACTCCTGATACGGAACTGCGTCAGTGGCGCTCTCTATAGACTTCCTCATCTGGTACACTTCTCCGTTAGCGTTTTAATTGCTCTTAATGGCTTATAATTGCCTTTAATGTGACTACGAATGAAAAACATAAACTACGATGAACACAAAATTACGCAATAGGAGTAATTATGTCAATACACGTTTCAGAGAAGCTGAAGCTCATGCGGGAGTCGGAAAGGCTAAATCGCAGAGAAGTCAGCGACTTAACTGGGGTTCCCTATAGTTCACTTTCGAGCTACGAGAGCCGTTCCAAAAACGCAGGGGTGGAATCCATCATGAAAATCCTCCAACACCCTCGTTTCACGAAGTACACCATGTGGTTTATGACTGACCAAATAGCACCTGAAGCTGGGCAAATTGCACCGGCTCTCGCGCACTTTGGGCAGCAGACAACAACGTCACCCCACTCAGATCAGAAAACTGGCTAACCATTTACGGCGCTTATCTGTGCAGTAAATGCGCGGTGAGTTTTTGTTATTTAAATCAGGAAATTGAAGTACGCAGTAACATCATCGGGAGGCTTTATGTCTGTTAAAAAGCTCGATGATGGTCGATATGAAGTGGACATTAGACCGGCTGGGCGTAATGGAAAACGCATCCGTCGGAGGTTTGACAGAAAAAGCGAGGCGATGGCTTTTGAAAAGCATACTCAATATAACCATCACTCAAAGGAATGGCTTTCAAAACCCACGGACAAACGCCACCTGTCAGAACTGAAAGAGTTGTGGTGGAAGCTGAAAGGCCAGCACGAGGAACACGGCCAATCGTATCTCAATAAAATTGAGCGATTCGAAACGATGACCGCCAACCCATGCGCCTTTCAGATCACCAAAAGCCTGATAACGCAGTATTGCGCGCAACGCCGGGGTGAAGGTATTAAGCCAACCACCATAAACCGCGACCTCATCACAATGGGCGGGATGTTTACCACCCTGATTGAGGCAGAACTCTACAACGGGGAACATCCGTTCAGGGGGTTTAAAAAACTGAAAGAGCAGACAGCTGAAACAGGCTATCTCACTCTTGAGGAAATTGACGCGTTGCTGGCGGCGTTATCGGGGGGAAATCGTAAGATTGCGGTTCTGTGCCTGAGCACCGGTGCAAGATGGGGTGAAGCAGCGCGACTGAAAGCGGAGAACGTGATTCATAACCGGGTGTCTTTCGTTAAGACGAAAACCAACACGCCGCGCACGGTTCCGATCTCAGATGAAGTCGCGGCTTACGTTGTTGGCAATACGCGAGGTTTTTTGTTCCCTGATGCCAGCTACAAAGAATTCAGGAACATCCTCAAGGCGGTTAAACCTGATTTACCATCGGGGCAAGCAACGCATGCACTGCGCCACTCTTTCGCGACGCATTTTATGATTAACGGGGGGAACATCATCACGCTGCAGAGGATCTTGGGTCATACGAGAATTGCACAGACAATGCTCTATGCGCACTTCGCGCCTCAGTACCTGCAGGATGCGATTTTACTCAACCCGTTGAAGGGTGAAAACGGTGGACCGAGTGTCCACATATCGTCCACACCCTAGGTGCTTTTTATGGCTTTTGACTGCTAGTAGTAAAACGTGAAGCCTTGTCTGGCGCGGCTTTCCAGTTTCGCCAGGCATAAAAATGGCTCCCGCAGGAGCCTTCTTTAAAACGTAGCAATACCTTTCAGAATCCCGGATATCGGCTACAACGAGCAATTTACTTCAAGAATTCCCGTCAGTGTAGCGACGCCAGTCGCGCAGCAAATCCCACAAACAGCAGTCCGATTAGACCATTCCCCAGCTTTGCCAGTTTCTTTTTTGTCTTGAGGTAACGCGTGACAAACGCACCGGAGAAAATGAGGAAGCTCATATAAACAAAGCTTATCAGTTCAAGCGTTGTGGCCAGAATTAAGAAAGAAGTACCGGTATTCTTCGCGTTCACGTCGATGAACTGCACGAAAAACGAAACATAAAAGAGGATCGCCTTTGGATTGGTCAGGCTTAAAACCAGGGATCGTTTCATAATCATACTTGCAGGCTCTGCCCCCGCTTCATGTCCGTGGTTTTTACGCGTCAGGACTGACCAGAGCATTTTGCCGCCCAGCCAGAGCAGATACAGGGCACCTAAATAGCGAACGATATTGAACAGGACGGGAGTAGTCTGAATGAGTGCCGCCACTCCAGCCCACGCCAGAAACATCAGCACGGCATCACCGATAAATACGCCCGTAGCGGCCAGGTAGCCTTTTTTAACGCCATGACCAATGCCTGTTTTTAGCACAAATAATGTATTTGGGCCTGGAACCAGAACGATAAAGAACGCGCCGACGAAATATGTCCAGAAATTAAGTACACCAAACTCCGCAAACACAACTTACTCCTTATATAAAACATAACGAAAATGCCGCAGCTAAGCGGCATTTTCTGAGAACTCGGTATCTATTGTACGCCGTTATAGCCGTCAAGATAAGATGCAGCGAGCTCGTTCCCGAACAGGATCGCATCTTTCAGTTCCATATCCGATGTCCATTTATCACTCGCATTACCAGTAAAGCTGTGATTGGTTGTGACGTTTTGCTTAACCTGGTCGCGGATGCTTTGTGCGTATTCAGCCGCCTCGGAGGATGTTCGACCTGCGGTACGGTCAGCTTTCCCCTGGACGTAAATCTCGCGGAACTGCGGCACGTTCAACCGATAATTCTGCTGTTGGTTATTTGCAAAATTGCCACCGACAAAATTCGATTTATGCCCAATGAAGTAATAAGCATGTCTTTCTGGCGCGGTTTTTGTGTTAGCACACCCTGTCAGTACAAGAATCCCCATCATCACGGCAACCCGTTTTCCTTTCATCCCTTTTTCCTTTATGAGAGCCACTGCATAATCCATGCCCTGATATATTCAGCTAATGCACGAAACGAAGACAGTTCCAAACTTTCTCTGAGCGCATCCAGCGCAAGAAACACCACTAATACCCAGAGGAACGGATTCATATTTTAAATTCGAGTTATTCTTTGTGCGCATTATATCGTTAAAGACGAGGGAAAAGGATACTGCGAAGATTGATAGTTATTCAGAAACATCAGGCACCTGTAACGGTGCCTTCAGGATGATCAGAGTTCGCGGACGGCAAACACCAGCGCATTGCGATGGCGACTCAGCCCACATTTCCTGATAGCGTGGATACGCATGTTGCGGCGTGATTGTGCTTCCAGCCAACGCGCCTTGCGACGACTCATCTGTCGCAACATACGCCAGCGCCCTACTTCGGTTCTACTGCGCTTCATGTTTACAACTCTTTCCTTAACAGAAACGCCATTATAAACCGTTGATAGCGGCAAACCAGCCTTTATCTCCCCTTTTTATTTGCCAGATGAATCCTGATGCGTAAACTCATAACAATACGCTTTCAAAAAGGATTTTTTATTTTATGACAACCTTCTACTCCGTGGTGAGTTGGCTCGTCATTCTGGGATACTGGCTGCTTATTGCGGGGGTCACACTTCGCATCCTGATGAAGCGCAGGGCCGTTCCATCAGCCATGGCCTGGCTGTTGATCATTTACATCCTGCCGCTGGTCGGGATCATTGCGTATCTCTCATTTGGTGAATTGCATCTGGGCAAACGACGTGCCGAGCGTGCTCGCGCCATGTGGCCCTCGACGGCGAAATGGCTCAACGATCTTAAGTCCTGCAAACATATCTTCGCCGAAGAAAACAGCAGCGTCGCCTCGTCGTTGTTCAAACTCTGTGAACTGCGCCAGGGCATTGGCGGGGTGAAAGGGAATCAGCTACAGCTGCTGACCACCTCAGAAGATGTTATGCAGGCGCTGATCCGCGATATTCAGCTCGCGCGCCATAATATCGAAATGGTCTTCTACATCTGGCAACCTGGCGGCATGGCCGATCAGGTCGCGGAATCATTAATGGCCGCCTCACGGCGCGGTATCCATTGTCGTTTGATGCTCGATTCCGCAGGCAGCGTGGCTTTCTTCCGTAGCCCATGGGCCGCCATGATGCGTAACGCGGGCATTGAGGTCGTCGAAGCGTTGAAGGTTAATCTCCTGCGCGTATTCCTGCGCCGTATGGATTTACGCCAGCATCGCAAAATGGTCATGATCGACAACTATATTGCCTATACGGGCAGTATGAATATGGTTGACCCGCGTTTCTTTAAGCAAGATTCCGGCGTTGGGCAGTGGGTTGATTTGATGGCTCGCATGGAGGGCCCGGTCGCCACCGCTATGGGGATCGTATATTCCTGCGATTGGGAAATCGAAACGGGAAAACGCATTCTTCCACCCGCCCCTGACGCAAACATTATGCCGTTTGAAAGGGAAAGTGGTCACACGATCCACACCATCGCCTCAGGGCCTGGCTTCCCGGAAGATCTCATCCACCAGGCGCTACTCACTGCCGCCTATTCGGCACGCGAGTATCTGATAATGACCACGCCCTACTTCGTCCCCAGTGACGATCTGCTGCATGCGATTTGTACCGCTGCGCAGCGTGGCGTTGATGTCAGCATTATTTTACCACGCAAGAATGATTCGATGCTGGTTGGCTGGGCGAGCCGCGCATTCTTTACTGAACTGCTGGCCGCAGGCGTGAAGATTTACCAGTTTGAAGGTGGGCTTTTGCATACCAAGAGCGTGCTGGTCGACGGTGAGCTTAGCCTGGTCGGTACCGTAAACCTGGATATGCGCAGCCTGTGGCTGAATTTTGAGATTACGCTGGTGATTGACGACGTTGGGTTTGGCGGCGATTTGGCGGCGGTACAGGATGATTATATCTCGCGCTCACGCCTGTTAGATGCTCGCCTGTGGGTTAAGCGCCCGATGTGGCAACGAATTACCGAACGACTGTTTTACTTCTTTAGCCCGTTGCTGTAAAACGTGGCCAACGTTGATAAACAGGTAACCATCATGGAAATGGATCTGAATAATCGCCTGACTGAAGACGAAACGCTTGAGCAGGCTTATGATATTTTTCTCGAATTAGCCGTCGATAATCTCGACCCGGCGGATGTCATTCTCTTCAACCTGCAGTTTGAAGAGCGCGGCGGTGCCGAGCTGTTTGACCCGTCGGAAGACTGGAACGAGCATGTTGATTTCGATCTTAACCCAGACTTTTTTGCCGAGGTTGTTATTGGCCTGGCGGATACCGACGGTGGCGAACTCAACGACATCTTCGCTCGGGTGCTGTTATGCCGGGAAAAAGATCACAAGTTGTGCCATATCCTCTGGCGCGAATAGTAAAAAGGCTGCGAATGCAGCCTTTTTTATTTAATCCGGTAACGAACTGCCGCAGCGATTGCAAAAACGCGCGCTGTGTTCGTGGTTACTTTGCTGACAATTTGGACACTTCCGCTGCTGCTGACGATATTGAAACGCCGCGCTCATATGGGTGGTGATAAGTCCCGTCGGAATCGCAATCACGGAATAACCAATCAAAATCAGCACCGAGGCCACGATCCTTCCGAGCGGCGTATGCGGCGTAATATCGCCATATCCCACCGTTGTCACCGTCACAATGGCCCAGTAGACCGATGCATTTAGCGTCGTGAATCCATATTTAGGCCCTTCGATTAAATACATCAGCGCGCCGAAAACAATCATCACAATCGCAATAAATGAATAAAAGAGGATTAACTGATGGCGTGCGCTATAAATGGCTTTCCAGAACACCCGTAACGACGGCATAAAACGTAATAGCTTCAGCACACGTAATACACGGATCGCCCGCATCGCGCGCCAGGCGAAAACATAGTCGACGCTTATTTCAGGCCATAACCACATCACATACAGTGGCAAAATGGTCGCTAAATCGATAAACCCCCAAAAACTAAAAACGTATTTCGCCGGATTTGGCCAACAAAATATACGCAGCAAGTATTCGAAGGTGAAGACAAGCGTGACGGCTAACTCCAGCCAGACGAACAGGTGCCATTCATCAATACTGAGATGATATTGGGTCCCCAGCCCTGACTCGATAAAGATAATTAACACGCTGAGCAGTGCGAAAAGACCACACAGCCCTTCGAACCGGCGTCCAGAGAGGTTGTTTTGATCGAATAAAAATCGGTAAAGCTGACGTCGTACTGAAGAAACGGATAGCGACACGTTAACCTCGCAAAAAATTAAGGGCTGACATCATGTCAGCCCTTGCGATTATAACGGGTCTACTTTCAGGCAGGAAACCGCGTGACGGAAACTTCCTTCAAGAACGGGCCGAGTTTGCGCGCATTCCGGGCCCGCGATAGGACAACGAGTGCGGAAAACACAGCCCGACGGCGGATTGATAGGCGAAGGCAGTTCTCCTTCGAGAAGCTGTATTTTTTTATTCTTCTCCAGATCCGGGTCAGGAACCGGTACCGCAGACATCAGAGCTTTCGTATAAGGGTGTAGCGGATTGTGATACACCTCATCATAAGTGCCCAGCTCAACGGCATGGCCCAGATACATCACCAACACGCGGTCGGAGATGTGCTTAACCACCGCCAGGTCGTGTGCGATGAAGATCAACGACAGCCCCATTTCACGCTGCAGTTTTTGCAGCAGGTTCACCACCTGCGCCTGGATAGAAACATCCAGTGCTGAAACCGGTTCATCACAGATGATCAGCTTCGGTTCAAGGATCAGCGCACGCGCAATACCGATACGCTGACACTGTCCACCAGAAAACTCGTGCGGATAACGGTTAATGAGGTTTGGTAACAGCCCCACTTTCAACATCATCGCTTTCACACGATCGCGAGCTTCCTGGCGCGTCATCTTAGGATGATAGGTGCGCAGTGGTTCCGCAATAATTTCACCGATGGTCATACGCGGGTTCAGCGACGCCAGTGGATCCTGGAAAATCATCTGGATATCACTACGCACTTCGCGCCATTCGTCCGGCTTCATACCGAGCAAATCTTTACCCAGCCAGGCAACTCGACCTTCCGTTGCTTTTACCAGGCCGATAATGGCACGGGCAAACGTCGATTTACCACAGCCAGACTCCCCCACAACACCCAGCGTTTCGCCTTCGTACAAACGTAACGTTACGCCGTCGACAGCCTTCAGGGTTTTGGAGGGTTGCCAGAACCACTGTTTGCCATCTTTGATATCAAAATGAACCTTTAAATCGGCAATTTCGAGCAGCACATTTCTTTTTTCGTCAATGGCGTTCATACCAGCTCCTCGTACGGCTTAAAGCAGGCGCGAAGACGGCCTGGTGCAAACGCGTCCAGTGGCGGAGCGCTGTTACAAATTTCCATCGCATGCGGACAACGCGGCTGGAAAGGACAGCCTTTAGGCAGACGCAACAGATTGGGTGGGTTACCCGGGATTGTCAGTAGTGCTTCGCCTTCTGCGTCGAGACGCGGAACGGCATTCAGCAGGCCGATAGAGTATGGATGCGCAGGATGATAAAACACGTCGCGCGCCTGACCATATTCCATCGTGCGACCGGCGTACATCACCAACACTTTGTCACAGATACCCGCGACAACGCCCAGATCGTGGGTAATCATGATGATTGCCGTGTTGAACTCGCGCTTGAGTTCATTCAACAACGTCATAATCTGTGCCTGGACCGTCACGTCCAGCGCGGTAGTTGGCTCGTCGGCAATCAGTAATTTTGGCCGGCACAGCAGCGCCATCGCGATCATCACACGTTGACGCATACCGCCAGAGAATTCATGTGGATACATGCGCATACGCTTACGCGCTTCCGGCATTTTGACCGCATCCAGCATTTTCACCGACTCTTCAAAGGCTTCGGCTTTATTCATCCCTTTGTGCAGCATCAGGACTTCCATCAACTGCTCGCCCACGCGCATATACGGGTTAAGCGACGTCATTGGATCCTGAAATATCATCGAAATCTGCTCGGCGCGCAGCTTGTTCAGCTCTGGCTCAGGCAGGTTAAGAATATTTTTACCGTTAAAGTTGGCCGTTCCACCAATACGTCCGTTTTGCGCCAGCAAGCCCATCAGCGCGAAGGCCGTTTGCGATTTACCAGAGCCTGATTCACCCACGATACCCAGCGTTTCGCCCGCACGCAGGTCAAAGTTGAGATCGTTAACTGCCGTCACATCGCCATCAGGGGTCTTAAAGGTGACTCGCAGATCTTTAACGTCCAGCAGGACATTTTTCTGCTGTTGCGCCTGCGGCGCGTTTGCCGTTTCAATAATAGTCATGGCGGCACTCCTTAACGGTCTTTCGGATCGAGGGCATCACGCAGGCCATCGCCGATAAAGTTGAAACAAAACAGGGTTACCACCAGGAAACCAGCCGGGAAGAGCAATAGCCACGGAGAAACTTCCATCGAGTTCGCGCCATCGCTCAACAACGCGCCCCAACTGCTCAACGGCTCTTGTGTACCCAGACCGAGGAAGCTCAGGAAGGATTCAAACAGGATCATGCTGGGTACCAGCAGTGAAGCGTAAACCACCACCACGCCAAGGACATTCGGAACGATATGGCGAACAACGATGCCGCCGACAGATACACCGCCAACCTGCGCCGCTTCGATAAACTCTTTGCGTTTCAGGCTCAGGGTCTGACCACGCACAATACGCGCCATATCCAGCCAGGACACCATCCCGATAGCGACGAAGATCAGCAGAATATTTTGACCGAAGAAGGTGACCAGCAGAATAACGAAGAACATGAACGGGAAGGAGTTGAGGATCTCAAGCAGTCGCATCATGACGGAATCGACTTTGCCGCCAAGGTAGCCGGAAAGCGAGCCGTACAACGTACCGACAATGACGGCCACCAGCGCCGCAGCAATACCGACCATCAAAGAGATACGGCCACCAATCGCCACGCGCACCAACAGATCGCGTCCTGAAGAGTCGGTACCGAAGTAGTGCCCTGACGCCATATCAGGCGCATTGGACATCATGCCCCAGTCCGTATCGAAGTAGGTAAACTGCGAAAGCAGCGGTGCAAATGCAACGAATACTGCGATAAAGATCAGCACAACCAGGCTGGCGACGGCCGCACGATTATGCATAAAGCGACGACGGGCGTCTTGCCACAGGCTGCGCCCTTCAACTTCGAGTTTCTCACTGAAGTTTTCCAGCGCCTCGCTGTTTTTCTTACTTAACATCATGGCGAGCTCCAGTGCTAGTAGCGGATTTTCGGGTCGATAACGGCATACAGCACATCGACAACGGCGTTAAAGAGAATCGTCAGCGCGCCAACGAGGATAGTCAGGCTCAGCACCAGAGAATAGTCGCGGTTCAACGCGCCGTTCACGAAGAGCTGACCAATACCCGGCAGGCCATAAATAGTCTCGATAACCATGGAACCCGTAATGATACCGACGAAGGCTGGCCCCATGTATGAGAGGACCGGCAGCAGCGCAGGTTTCAATGCATGACGAATGACGATCCGATGCATCGGCAACCCTTTTGCTCGTGCAGTACGAATGAAGTTCGAATGCAGGACTTCAATCATCGAGCCACGGGTGATACGCGCGATGCTCGCAATGTAAGCCAGCGATAACGCCACCATCGGCAGGATCATGTACTTCGGTGCCCCGCCGTTCCAGCCGCCTCCGGGCAGCCACTTCAAGGTGATGGCAAATATCATCACCAGTAACGGCGCGACCACAAAACTGGGTATCACGACCCCCGTCATGGCTATCCCCATCACGGAATAGTCCCACCGGGTGTTTTGCTTGAGCGCAGCGATAACGCCTGCCGTGACGCCAAGGAGGACGGCAAGAATAAATGCCGCGGCACCTAATTTGGCCGAAACGGGGAAGCTTGATGCCACCAGATCGTTAACGGAATAGTCTTTATATTTGAATGACGGCCCAAAATCACCGTGCGCCAGCTGCTTCAGGTAATTGAAGTACTGGGTGGAGATAGGATCGTTTAAATGATATTTGGCTTCGATGTTCGCCATGACTTCAGGCGGCAGCGCTCGCTCGCTGGTGAAAGGACTACCGGGAGCGAGACGCATCATGAAGAACGAAATGGTAATAAGAATAAAGAGCGTCGGTATCGCTTCAAGACAGCGACGTAGGATAAATTTCAACATTGCCCGTACCTTCTGGCGTGTGCCTTTTACACATGCTCGCTCAGTGTGAGCTGAATGATGCCGTGTAGTTAGTGCGATGAATTAAGACACAGTGGGGCAAATTGCTTTGCCCCACGGATTGCCATTAATGCTTAATGATGTACAGATCTTTGGTGTAGATGTTATCCATCGGATCTTTGCCGGTATAACCGCCAACCCATGGTTTCACCAGACGCGCATTCACGTAGTAGTAAACAGGGACGATGGCAGAATCTTTACCAAGCTGCTGCTCTGCTTTGTCATAAAGCGCGCTACGCTGCGCTTCATCCGTGGCTTTAAGCGATTCTTTCATGATCGCATCGAATGCCGGGCTCTTATAGTGCGCGGTGTTCATTGAGCTGTCAGAAAGCATTGTGTTCAGGAAAGAGGTCGGTTCGTTGTAATCCGCACACCAGCCAGCACGCGCTACGTCATAAGTACCCTGATGACGGGTATCCAGGAAGGTTTTCCATTCCTGGTTAACCAGTTTCACATCCACACCCAGATTTTTCTTCCAGATAGATGCGGCAGCGATTGCCAGTTTTTTGTGCAGATCGGAGGTGTTATACAGCAGGTTAAACGTCAGTGGTTTATCAGCGGTATAACCCGCTTCAGCCAGCAGCTTTTTCGCTTCTTCGTTACGTTTTTCCTGAGTCCAGCTGAACCACTCTGGTTTAGTCAGTTTTGCACCATCAGTATACGGCGGCGTGTAACCGAAAGCGGCCAGATCGCCCTGCGCTTTCACTTTGTTCACGATGATGTCGCGATCCAGACCCAGCTTCAGCGCAGTACGAACGCGAGCATCGGTGAAGGGTGCTTTCTGGTTGTTGATTTCATAGTAGTAAGTACACAGATACGGATCGACGTGTACTTCTGCCGGGATCTCTTTTTTCAGTTTCTGGAAGAGTTCAATCGGCAGGTTGTTATAGGTCATGTCGATCTCACCGCTGCGATAGCGGTTAACGTCTGTCACTTCTGAAGAGATCGGCAGGAAGGTAATCTGGTCTACAACCGTTTTTGCGTTATCCCAATAATGGGTATTACGCTCCATCACGATACGTTCGTTGACAACCCAGTCTTTGAGTTTGTACGCGCCGTTAGTCACGATATTGGCAGGCTGGGTCCACTTCTCACCGAATTTTTCGATGGCAGTTTTATTGACCGGGGACATTGCCGGGTTAACCAGCAATTTGTAGAAATACGGAACCGGCTCGCTCAAGGTGACTTCCAGCGTATGGTCGTCAATGGCTTTTACGCCAAGCTCGGAAGGTTTCTTTTTACCGTCGATGATTTCATCAACGTTAGTGATATGGCCGTACTGCGGGTAGCTTGCATAAGGTGACGCGGTATTTGGGTCAACCAGACGTTGCCAGCTATAAACGAAATCTTGAGCGGTAACAGGATCGCCATTGGACCATTTAGCATCTTTACGCAGATGGAATGTCCAGACTTTAAAGTCCTTGTTATCCCAGCTCTCAGCAACGCCCGGAATGGGGTGACCGTCTTTTGTAGAAGTAATCAGCAGGCCTTCGAACAAATCACGGCTGATGTTTGCTTCTGGAACACCCTCAATTTTGTTCGGATCCAGCGACTGTGGCTCAGCGCCGTTGTTGCGGATCATGGTCTGCTTTTCTGCCAGCGTAACTCCAGCGGGAACGTCGGCAGCCATTGCCATATTACCCGCGATCAGCGCAGTGAAAATCCCCGCGGCAATCAATCTTTTTTTTGTGATGATGGACATTGTGTTGGTACTCCACTCATTATAATTACTGGTTTTATTACCAGCCTGTTTAATTATTCCCCTTAAGGGATCCTGAGCAACGCAGGAGTTTTTGCTGCTGTCAGGTCGTTTTACTGCTTGCTATCACCGACTGTACTTATTACTGGTGTCTCGTTTGGCCACCTTGCGTCGATTCTTAACACGCCTACCCTGTCTGGCGACGTGCATTATCTCTCTGAGATGAGTGCTATATATGAAAACCATTCTCATCTGCGTGAATACTGGAGCAAAATATAAGGCCGGAAAGTACCAAATGGCTTAATTTCACGCCAATACATTTTGCAAATTTGTTAAGCAATTCTCTTTTACGGTGATTACCGTTTCGGTGAGGGCTGTCCTGCCGTACATCAAACGCAACTAAAAGGCTCTGCATTCAATGTGATAGAGAGATTTTGCTCTCTTTACGCTTCACTGCGCATTCATCGACTGGTTTTTGTACAAAAATTTAACAATTGATTATTATCTAGCACATTCTTCTAAGGTAATGTTGAATTTACTAATATCATTTCAGTTATCTCACAGCAAGCCCCAGAGTATCGTGTGAGTAAAATAACAGAGCGTTTGCGCGGATTATGTGCAGGCAATTGAACCGATAAAGACTAAGTTACTGAAATGTAAAGGAAGTGGTTTATTAGCGGAATTTATTATTTCTTGTGAAGATTTCAACTTTATTTATATGATTTGCTGATAGTAACGAAAAAAAACGGAGCCAAAGGCTCCGTTCTTTCATTTGAAATCTAATTGACTAAGCCAGGGAAAATACTTTTCAGCCCGGTCACGATAAATTCAATCCCTAGTGCCATCAGTAGCAACCCCATTATGCGGGTGATAACGTTGATGCCCGTTTGGCCCAGCAAACGAACGAGCCAGGGGGCAATACGAAAAACGCCCCAGCAACACAAAGCGAAAAGCGCAATAGCGACGGAAAACCCAATGAGATGTACCACATTGTGATACCGCGTTCCCCAGACGATGGTAGAACTGATAGCACCCGGCCCTGCCATAAGCGGCAATGCTAATGGGACGACCCCAATGCTTTCGCGAACGGCTGTTTCCGTTTTCTCTTGCTTGTTCTGTTTATCCTCACCGAGTTTTCCACTGATCATCGACATTGCGATGGTCACAACGAGGATGCCACCCGCGATACGGAAGGAGTCGATGGAAATACCGAAGATTTGCAGAATCGAATCACCGAGAAACAGCGATGTCAGCAATATTATGGCGACCGACAAGTTTGCCGTCAGGTTGGTCTTGTTCCGGGCAACCGCCGTTTGGTAACTGGTCATACTAATGAAGACCGGAATAATACCTACCGGGTTAACAAGCGCGAACAAACCGATAAAAAACTTAAAATAGGTTGAAAAATCAAAGAGCAATGGGGTCACAATTAGCTCCGTAAATCAGCATGGCCCAGACGACAAAAGAAATGAATAAAAGCCGCGCTGAAGATACGCTGTTTATCAGCATACTTCACCAGAAATCTGCGACAAAACGCTATGATTTTCATGTGTTAAACATTTGTGCAACCAATGCTAGTATAGGCTTCATTACTTTTGTAATTATTTAACACTTGATATTAATGTTCGAAATACCGGTGCTGAAAGGTATCAGCTTCGGTATAAATTGATGCAGATCATGTTTTCCGTACTCAGAAGTGAGTAATCTTGATGACACTGACAGGGAGTTGACCTGACAAAAAGGGATGATGCTAAAGTAAGGCTCTTTTAGTAAGTTAGTGCTCAGCAGTAGAGAACATCCACAGTAAACCTTTGTTTTATTGTGTGTTAAGCAAGTGCTGGTACCTCGTCTATAATGTTGTCGTATCGGGCGCTGGTTTACTAAAAGAGTTTAAACATTATCAGGAGAGCATTATGGCTGTTACTAATATCGCTGAACTTAACGCACTCGTAGAGCGCGTCAAAAAAGCCCAGCGTGAATATGCCAATTTCACCCAAGAACAGGTTGATAAAATCTTCCGCGCCGCCGCACTGGCAGCTGCAGATGCTCGAATCCCTCTCGCTAAAATGGCCGTTGCCGAATCTGGCATGGGTATCGTTGAAGATAAAGTGATTAAAAACCACTTCGCTTCAGAGTATATCTACAACGCCTATAAAGATGAGAAGACGTGTGGCGTTCTTTCTGAAGACCACACTTTCGGTACCATCACGATTGCTGAACCTATCGGCATCATTTGCGGTATCGTTCCGACTACCAACCCAACTTCTACTGCAATCTTCAAATCACTGATCAGCCTGAAGACCCGTAACGCGATTATCTTCTCTCCACATCCGCGTGCAAAAGATGCGACTAACAAAGCGGCAGACATCGTTCTGCAAGCGGCAATCGCAGCTGGTGCGCCTAAAGATCTGATCGGTTGGATTGACCAGCCTTCTGTTGAACTGTCTAACGCATTGATGCATCACCCTGACATTAACCTGATTCTGGCCACTGGTGGCCCGGGTATGGTTAAAGCAGCATACAGCTCCGGTAAACCAGCAATCGGTGTTGGTGCAGGTAACACACCTGTGGTCATCGACGAAACCGCCGATATCAAACGTGCTGTTGCATCGGTTCTGATGTCTAAAACCTTCGATAATGGCGTTATCTGTGCGTCAGAGCAGTCTGTCGTTGTTGTGAGCTCAGTATACGATGCCGTTCGCGAACGTTTCGCAAGCCACGGCGGCTACATGCTGCAGGGCAAAGAGCTGAAAGCCGTTCAGGACATCATTCTGAAAAATGGCGCGCTGAACGCGGCTATCGTAGGTCAACCGGCTTATAAAATTGCTGAACTGGCGGGCTTTACCGTTCCGGTCTCCACCAAAATTCTGATTGGTGAAGTTTCCGTAGTGGACGAAAGCGAACCATTTGCGCACGAAAAACTGTCTCCTACCCTTGCCATGTACCGTGCGAAAGATTTCGACGATGCAGTAGTAAAAGCAGAGAAACTCGTTGCCATGGGTGGCATCGGTCATACTTCTTGTCTGTATACCGACCAGGACAACCAGCCTGAACGTGTGGCTCACTTCGGTCAGATGATGAAAACCGCCCGTATTCTGATTAACACCCCTGCTTCTCAGGGTGGTATCGGCGATCTGTATAACTTTAAACTCGCGCCTTCCCTGACTCTGGGTTGTGGTTCATGGGGTGGTAACTCCATCTCTGAAAACGTTGGTCCTAAGCACCTGATCAACAAGAAAACCGTTGCTAAGCGAGCTGAAAACATGTTGTGGCACAAACTTCCGAAATCTATCTACTTCCGCCGTGGCTCACTGCCAATCGCGCTGGATGAAGTGATTACTGATGGCCACAAACGTGCGCTCATCGTGACCGACCGTTTCCTGTTCAACAATGGCTATGCTGACCAGATTACTTCTGTCCTGAAAGCGGCTGGCGTAGAAACCGAAGTGTTCTTCGAAGTTGAAGCAGATCCAACGCTGACCGTCGTGCGCAAAGGCGCAGAGATGGCGAACTCGTTCAAACCAGACGTCATCATCGCACTGGGCGGCGGTTCCCCGATGGATGCGGCTAAGATCATGTGGGTCATGTACGAGCATCCAGAAACCCACTTCGAAGAACTGGCTCTGCGCTTTATGGATATCCGTAAACGTATCTATAAGTTCCCGAAAATGGGCGTGAAGGCGAAAATGATTGCCGTCACCACTACCTCCGGTACCGGTTCTGAAGTAACACCGTTTGCCGTTGTGACTGATGACGCAACAGGTCAAAAATATCCGCTGGCAGATTATGCTCTGACTCCAGATATGGCGATCGTTGATGCAAACCTTGTCATGGATATGCCGAAATCACTGTGTGCGTTCGGTGGCCTGGATGCAGTCACTCACGCCCTGGAAGCTTACGTTTCCGTACTGGCTTCTGAGTTCTCTGATGGTCAGGCTCTGCAGGCACTTAAACTGCTGAAAGAAAACCTGCCAGCATCATACAACGAAGGTTCTAAGAACCCAGTAGCGCGTGAGCGCGTTCACTGTGCTGCAACCATCGCAGGTATCGCGTTTGCTAACGCCTTCCT
>JALCNW010000065.1 GCA_022649305.1 Enterobacter sp. | reverse complement strand
ACTCAACGTGAGAAGTGTTGATGGTGATACCACGAGCTTTTTCTTCTGGTGCGTTATCGATCTGATCGAATGCACGAGCAGAACCACCGTAGGTTTTAGCCAGAACGGTAGTGATTGCAGCAGTCAGCGTTGTTTTACCATGGTCAACGTGGCCGATAGTACCGACGTTAACGTGCGGTTTTGTACGTTCAAACTTTTCTTTAGACATCGATTGTCCCTCTAAGACACGGATAAATCGGTGATATCACCACATCAACCAGGCAATACGCCTGAACTGTTGAATATATTTAAATTGAAACAGAGAGAAACGGGAGGGAGAAGTGAAGTGGTGCTGATACCCAGAGTCGAACTGGGGACCTCACCCTTACCAAGGGTGCGCTCTACCAACTGAGCCATATCAGCACGTCTTGGAGCGGGCAGCGGGAATCGAACCCGCATCATCAGCTTGGAAGGCTGAGGTAATAGCCATTATACGATGCCCGCATCCTGAAACTCGGCTACCCAGTTCTTTCTGTAACAAAAAAGAGATTTCTCTCTTTTATTGTTTGAGCTGATTAATATTTTAGCCAGCTCAGGCGGCGTTAACGCTGCCAGAAAGTGGTGGTGGGGGAAGGATTCGAACCTTCGAAGTCTGTGACGGCAGATTTACAGTCTGCTCCCTTTGGCCGCTCGGGAACCCCACCGGACTTGATGGTGCCGACTACCGGAATCGAACTGGTGACCTACTGATTACAAGTCAGTTGCTCTACCTACTGAGCTAAGTCGGCATCAAGTAGCGCGCATTTTATGGAGACATGGCCAGTCATGCAACTAAAAAATTGCATAAAACGTTCATTCGCTCACATTTTGTGCGTAGAGAGTGATAAACGCTGTATTTTCACCCATTACAGACTAAATTTTCAGCATTCGGGTCGCATCGACCCCCTCAAAGCGTATCGTGATGGCCCCCGCGTAACGCATCACTTGCCTATATTTTTTCTTATTATTCGCGTCATCTGGTGTTAACCTCCTGCCCATTGTCCAAAATTAACTACTAAGTGATGAACCGCTGCCCGCCAGATAGCGTGACTGCGCAGGTAGAGCGTTCACTGAAGCATGCTTATGAGCAAAAAAGAGCAATCGTTAATGACACCCTATCTTCAGTTTAACCGTAGCCAATGGGCTGCCCTGCGTGATTCCGTCCCTATGACGTTAACGGAAGGCGAAATAGCACGGTTAAAAGGAATAAATGAAGACTTGTCGCTTGAGGAAGTGGCGGAGATTTATTTGCCCCTCTCCCGCTTGCTGAACTTCTATATAAGCTCCAACCTGCGACGTCAGGCCGTTCTGGAGCAGTTCCTCGGTACCAACGGTCAACGTATTCCTTATATCATTAGCATCGCAGGAAGCGTGGCAGTAGGTAAAAGCACGACGGCGCGCGTCTTGCAGGCGCTTTTGAGCCGCTGGCCCGAACACCGCAGCGTTGAGTTGATTACTACCGATGGCTTCTTGCACCCGAACGAGGTGTTGAAAGAACGTGGCCTGATGAAGAAGAAAGGTTTCCCTCTTTCTTATGATATGCACCGTCTGGTCAAATTCGTCTCGGATCTGAAGTCAGGCGCACCTAACGTTACCGCACCGGTTTATTCCCATCTTATTTACGATCGTATCCCCGATGGCGACAAAACGGTCGCGCAGCCGGATATCCTGATACTGGAAGGGTTAAACGTATTGCAGAGCGGCATGGATTATCCGCATGACCCACACCATGTGTTTGTCTCCGATTTCGTCGACTTCTCTATATATGTCGACGCGCCGGAAGATCTCCTGCAAAACTGGTATATCAACCGCTTCCTTAAGTTCCGCGAAGGGGCATTCACCGATCCTGATTCTTACTTCCATAATTATGCCCAGCTTTCTGAAGCAGAAGCGGTCAATGTGGCAACCTCGTTATGGAATGAAATCAACTACGTGAACCTGAAAGAGAACATCCTACCCACGCGTGAACGTGCCAGCCTGATCCTCACGAAAAGTGAAAATCACGCCGTCGACCAAATTCGTTTGCGGAAATAACGCAACGGCAGACATAAAAAAACCGGCGATTATCGCCGGTTTTTTTTACGCATTATGCGTGAGGCTTCTCGCCGTTTTCATCCTGATCGACCGCAAAGCAGGCCACCAGTTGACCACCGTAGTCTTTCAACTGCGGCTGCAACTGCGTGCAAGGCCCAAAGCGACGACGACAACGGGCGTTAAAGGCGCATCCCGGCGGCGGATTCAACGGGCTTGGTAACTCGCCCGTCAGCTTTATACGCTCACGACGTTCGTCCGGATTCAGGCGCGGCGTTGCCGAGAGCAATGCCTGTGTATAGGGGTGACGAGGATTATTAAAGATCTGGTCCTTCGTCCCCTTCTCTACACAGCGGCCCAAATACATCACCATCACTTCATCAGCAATGTGTTCCACCACTGACAGGTCGTGCGAGATAAAGACGTAGGACAGCCCCAAATCCTGCTGTAAATCCATCATCAGGTTCAGTACCTGCGCACGCACAGAAACGTCCAGTGCCGAAACCGGTTCATCAGCAATCACCACGTCTGGGTCAAGCATCAGACCACGGGCGATAGCGATACGCTGACGCTGGCCACCGGAGAACATATGCGGATAGCGATCGTAATGCTCGGTTTTCAGACCGACTTTCGCCATCATCTCCAGGGCTTTCGCGCGACGTTCCTCTTTATTAAGGCTGCTATTGATCTGCAGCGGCTCTTCCAGAATCTGCCCCACTTTCTTACGCGGGTTCAGTGAACCATACGGGTTCTGGAACACAATCTGGATTTTCTGACGACGAAGCTTTTGTGCCTGCGGGTCATGCTTAAGCAGATCCTGGCCCTGATAATAGAGCTCACCACCGGTTGGCGTTTCGATCATCGTCAGCAAACGGCCAAGCGTCGATTTGCCGCAGCCCGACTCCCCGACAACCGCCAGCGTTTTGCCGCGTTCAAGGGTAAACGATACGCCGTCCAACGCCTTAACCAGTCGCTCAGGCGCAAACAGCCCCTTCTTCACTGGATAATGTTTTTTCAGGTCGATGGCCTGCAACAGTAATTGTTGTTTGGCGGCCTCTTGCGTACTCATAGTGTAGGCCTCCCGGCATCATCGAGTGGGTAGTGACATTTAGACTGACGACCGTCGCTGAGGGTAAACAACTCAGGCTCTTCGGCACGGCATTTATCCGTCGCATACGGGCAGCGCGGATTCAGCAGGCAACCGGTTGGGCGGTCATATTTACCCGGTACCACGCCCGGCAGTGACGCCAGACGCGCCTTATCCTGCGCAAACTCTGGCAGCGCACGAAGCAAAGCCTGAGTATACGGATGACGCGGCGCGCGGAAGATATCGCGCGAGTTTCCGGTTTCTACCACCTGACCGGCATACATCACAATGATTTTATGCGCAGCTTCAGCGACCAGTGCTAAATCGTGCGTAATCAGAACCAGCGCCATGTTCTCTTTCTGCTGTAGCTCAAGCAGAAGTTCGATGATTTGCGCCTGGATAGTGACATCCAGTGCCGTCGTGGGTTCATCCGCGATCAGCAGTTTTGGCCGACAGGCGATCGCCATGGCGATCATCACGCGCTGGCTCATACCGCCAGACAGCTGGTGCGGATAAACATCCAGACGTGATTCGGGATCGGGAATACCCACCTGCGTCAGCAAATCGATCGCACGTTGGCGACGGGTTTTCTTATTGCCGCCCTGATGCACCTTTATCGCTTCCATAATCTGGAAACCGACGGTATAGCACGGGTTCAGGCTGGTCATGGGGTCCTGGAAGATCATCGCCACCTCAGCGCCCACCAGCTGGCGGCGCTGTTTTTCTGAGATGCGCTTCAGATCCTGACCGTTAAACGCCAGGCTCTCGGCCATCACACGGCCTGGATAATCAATCAGTCCCATAATCGCCAGCGAGCTGACCGATTTACCGGAACCAGACTCACCAACAATGCCAACCACTTCACCCTGATTCACGCTGTAGCTGATACGGTCTACGGCACGAAACTCGGAGCCCACGTCACCGAAGTGCACCGATAATTTATCTACATTTAATAACGCCATCTCGTGCCTCTTACTGCTTCAGTTTGGGATCAAGTGCATCACGCAGACCATCACCCATCAGGTTAAATGCCAGCACCGTTAGCAGAATCGCGACACCCGGGAAGGTGACGACCCACCAGGCGCTTTGCGCGAACTGCAACACATCGGCGAGCATGGTGCCCCACTCCGGTGTCGGCGGTTGCGCACCCATGCCAAGGAAGCCAAGAGCAGCCATATCGAGAATGGCGTTAGAGAAACCAAGCGACGCCTGAACGATCAGTGGCGCAAGGCAGTTCGGGAGAATATTGACGAACATCTGGCGCATGGCACCCGCACCCGCGACGCGAGAAGCGGTAACGTAATCACGGTTAACTTCGACCAGCACCGCCGCTCGGGTTAATCGCACGTAATGCGGCAGCGCCACAAACGTCAGCGCCAGCGCGGCATTCCCTATCGACGGCCCAAAGACCGCAACCAACACCAGTGCTAATAGCAAGCTTGGCAGCGCCAGCATGATGTCCACAATACGCATAATGATGTTATCGACAAGACCGCCGAAATACCCTGCCACCAGCCCGAGAATAACGCCCAGAATGAGCGACAGCACCACTACTAAGCAGCCCACCAGCAGTGAAAGGCGCGCACCGTACATCAGACGCGACAGCACATCACGACCAACATCATCGGTTCCCAGAAGATGCGATAACGTCCCACCATCCTGCCAGGCTGGCGGAGAGAGCAGCACGTCGCGGAACTGATCCGCTGGGTTATACGGTGCCAGGAAATTGGCGAAAACCGCGATAATCAGCATGATGACGACGTAAACCAGACCGACAACTGCGCCTTTGTTACGTTTGAAGTAATGCCAAAATTCCTGCAACGGCGTCATTGGCACCGGGGCAGAAACAACTTTATTTTGAGTAACCTGTGACATGATGGCCCCTTACTTCTTATGACGAATACGCGGGTTCACCACGCCGTACAGCAGATCGACCAGCAGGTTGACGAGGATAATCATCGTCGCCACCAGCAGCACACCCCCCTGCACAACCGGATAGTCGCGGCGTTGCAGTGCATCAATCAGCCAGCGTCCCAGTCCCGGCCAGGAGAAGATGGTTTCGGTCAGGATCGCTCCCGCCAGCAACGTGCCCACCTGCAGACCAATAACGGTCACGACGGGAAGCATCGCATTACGCAGAGCATGGACGATGATGACGCGCATGCGGGTCAAACCTTTGGCTCGCGCAGTACGGATATAATCCTCACCCAGCACTTCCAGCATTGACGAGCGGGTCATTCGCACAATAACGGCCAGGGGAATCGTCCCCAGCACCATCGCCGGCAGAACCATGTGCGCGACGGCATCAATGAAGTTGCCCTCTTCACCCCAGATGGCGGTATCGATAAGCATGAATCCGGTCAACGGATTCGTATCGTCAAGGAACACCATGTCGCTCACACGCCCGGATACCGGCGTCAGGTTCCATTGCACCGAGACCAGCATAATCAGCATCATGCCCCACCAGAAGATAGGCATGGAGTAGCCAGTCAGCGCCAGGCCAACCGCCGTGTGATCGAAGATAGAGCCACGTTTGACGGCAGCCAATACGCCGACAGGAATACCTACGGCGGTGGCAAAAATCATGGCGCAGACGCCAAGTTCGAGTGTCGCTTTAAAACGCGGCACGAACTCGTCCCACACCGGAAGGCGGCTTTTCAGCGAAATCCCTAAATCACCATGCATGACGCCCCAGATATAATTGAGGTACTGCTGCCACAACGGTTTATTCAGGCCGAGTTCAGCCAACAGTTGTGCATGACGCTCAGGGGAGATACCACGCTCACCTGCCATAATCATTACCGGGTCGCCGGGGATCATATGGACAAAGGCAAACGTGAGAAGGGTGATACCGATAAACGTGGGGATGACAAGTCCCAGACGTCGGAGGATGAACTGCAACATAACCCGGATTCTCTCTAGTGACGCACGACCAATGGCGTGACGTCTGTATTGCTCACAAATCTTATTCCCTCCTCATTCGAAGAGGGAATAAAGCACTGCTGCCGGGTGGCACTGCGCTTACCCGGCATGGGGTGCTACTGCACCCCTTTTACTTTTAGTTATTCAACAGACACGTTTTCGAAGTGGTGTTTGCCCAGTGGATCTACCACGTAGCCTTTCACTTCTTTACGCACTGGTTCGTACACGGTGGAGTGAGCCACGATCAGCGCAGGAGCCTGGTCATGCATCACAACCTGAGCCTGTTTGTACAGCTCGATACGCTTGTTGTGGTCGTCGGTCGCACGTGCCGGCTGAATCAAGTCTTCAAACGGCTTGTAGCACCAGCGAGAGTAGTTGGAGCCTTGTTTCGCTGCATCACAGCTGAACAGGGTCGCGAAGAAGTTGTCCGGATCCCCATTGTCCCCGGTCCAACCCATCATCACAGCCTGGTGCTCACCCGCTTTAGCACGCTTCAGGTACTCACCCCACTCGTAGGTCACGATCTTGGCCTGAACGCCGATTTTTGCCCAGTCAGCCTGAACCATCTCAGCCATACGGCGAGCGTTCGGGTTGTAAGGACGTTGTACTGGCATCGCCCACAGTTCAACGGTGAAGCCTTTCTCCTGACCGGCTTCTTTCAGCAGCGCTTTCGCTTTCTCAACGTCGTAGGTGTAATCCTTAACGTCGTCGTTATAGCCCCACATGGTCGGTGGAATCAGGTTTTTCGCGGCCACGCCAGCGCCCTGATAAACCGCTTTGATAATCGCTTCTTTGTTCACCGCGTAAGTCAGCGCCTGACGCACTTTCACGTCATCAAACGGTTTCTTCTCGGTGTTGAAGGACAGATAGCCCACGTTCAGGCCAGCCTGCTCCAGCAGGTTGATATTTTTGTCCTGCTTCATACGAGCGATATCAGCCGGGTTCGGGTACGGCATAACCTGGCACTCGTTTTTCTGCAGTTTTGCGTAACGCACGGATGCATCAGGCGTGATGGAGAAGACCAGACGGTCGATCTGCGGCTTGGTGCCCCAGTAACCTTCAAATGCTTTATACAGAATGCGAGAATCTTTCTGGTATTGCAGCAGCTGGAATGGACCTGTACCAATTGGGTTGAGATCCACTTTTTCCGGCGTGCCGGCTTTCAGCATGTTGTCTGCATATTCTTTAGAAAGAATAGAAGCGAAGTCCATTGCCAGGTCAGCCAGGAATGGTGCTTCCGGACGGGTCAGCACGAACTGAACGGTATTGTCGTCCACTTTTTTCACTTCGGTGATCAGGTCCGGCAGACCCATCCCTTCGAAGTATTCATAGCTGCCGCCAGACACTTTGTGGTACGGGTTCTGTGTGTTTTTCTGACGATCGAAGGAGAACACAACGTCGTCGGCGTTAAAGTCGCGCGTCGGTTTGAATTCTTTGCTGTCCTGCCACTTCACGCCCTTGCGCAGGTGGAAGGTATACGTTTTACCGTCTTCGCTGACTTCCCACTTCTCAGCCAGACCAGGAATGACTTCCGTGGTACCGATTTTGAATTCAACCAGACGGTTATAGATAGGCACAGAGCTTGCGTCGTACGTGGTTCCAGAGGTGAACAGCTGTGGGTTAAAGCCTTCCGGCGAACCTTCAGAACAATAAACCAGGGTTTTTGCCTGTACGCTTGCCGCGACGGTGAGAGCGACCAGGCTCAGACCAAGCTTCAGCATCCCTGACTTCTTCAAGGAAATACTCATTATTCTGCTCCAATGTGATGTTTTGCTTTGTTGTGTTACGCCGCCAGACCTTTATTTATTATTTACCCGGTCCGGTCGGTGATGCCCGAAGGCGCTATAAGGGATGGAGAATCCTTTCAGATGAGCGACAGAGTTGCAGCGCAGATCGTCCCTGAAATGCCCCTCGTGCCCTACAATCTGTCAACAGAATGTGAAAACGTCAATACAGGTAGCGGGGATTTACGTTGAGGGTGAGAAACGGCAAACAAAGATTAAAAAAAGTTTAGGCACCTATTTTCAGCAGGGAAATTTATGCTACTCGCCATCTTGCAGCACAAATCTCTTCATATTCCGCAACAATCAGTGATTAACATTTATTCAAATAGCGTAAATTTTCTTACATTATGGTGATTATCTGAGCACTTAATACCGCGAACGTTAAAACGCACAGCGGAAAATGCTGAGGTTATCTATAAGCAACGCGAAAAAATATCAATCTATATATAAAAAAATACAATGGATTATGTCACAAAATCGATAACAGGCAGGTTGAAACGGGGATAAGGGATATTTTGTCGTATCGGCGTGAGTAAGCCCATAATGCAAAAAGGGCCAACCTTACGGTTAACCCTTTTTTCGAATGTGCAACGTTCTCTCGCTTCGCTCGAGTCGAACCTCCTTCCCCGGAGATTCTCATCCTCACAAACTCTGGATGCAAAAAACCCTGCTCAAAAGAGCAGGGTTTCGAATGTGGTCGGCGAGAGAGGATTCGAACCTCCGACCCACTGGTCCCAAACCAGTTGCGCTACCAAGCTGCGCTACTCGCCGAATGCGGAGCGCATCTTACTGCTGAGGCGCGCGCCCGTCAATCCCTTATCAACAAAAAGCTATCTGTTTGGCGAGAAACTCGCCAGACCGATTATTTTGTGGCTTTTTCAGCGCTATCAGGGATATGACACCAGTTGTTATTTTCGTTGATTCCACCGTCAGGAGACGTGTATCCAAGACAGCCCATAATGGTGTCGTAGAGCTCAACATGACGACGCGGCACCTTCATATCCGCCTCTTTCTTCAGCTGCTGGAACATTTTGGCTTTTTCCGGCTGCTCAAGATACTTATCTGACATCCAGACCATCATCGGCACGCGGAACTGCTCTGGCGGCGCCATATTACGTGGCGTACCGTGCAGGTGCTCAAACTCATTAATCGACTCACCGTGGTCAGCCGCGTAGAAAACAATCGCTTTCTTATCGCGAACCTGGTCAATCACGCTATCGATAAAGTGATCCACATACATCACCGAGTTATCGAAGGAGTTAATTAGCTCCTCTTTGGTACAGTCTTTATCCACGCCAACGCATTCCGGCGTCCATTTGGCAAAGCTACGCGGATAACGCTGGGTGTAGTTAAAGTGCGAGCCCTTGGTGTGGAGGATGATCATATGCTTACCGTCAGGGTTGCCGTTAAGCGACTGCTTCATTTCGTCGATCAACAGCATGTCATCCACGCTCTTACCCCGGTTACGCGGCTCGGCACCGATTTGCTCACGGTAAGCAATGTTCTGCGCCATGGTGTTGCTGTAGAACCACATCTCGCTTTGCATCGCGTAAAGCGCGGACGTAAACCCAAGCTGATGCAGCACCGAGAAGACGTTTTGTTCTTTCAGGGTGCGCTGCGGATTATCATCTGCCCCGCCTTCACGTACAAACATGCAGCGTAACGACAGCTTAGTGGCGGTGTCGCATGAGTACCCACGGTAAGCGACCAGGTTTTTCTCCTGCGACAGCTTCGGCGTGGTGTCACGGTCATAGCCCAGAAGACCCATATGGTCCCAGCGCGTCGTTTCGCCGATGATAAAGACCACGTAGGTATCGTCGATATCTTTCGGTGCGTTGTAGGTAAACTCTTTCGCCGGGTTCTTCAGCGATTTGTTATCGGAAGACTCGTCAACCTGCGCCCAGGCATACAACCCCAGCGCGGAGATCCAGTTAGACGGAAGATAGGAGTTGGCGACGACACCGCCATAGCTCGGCATATCAACGCCCGAGGTGCGCTCGTCATGCTTCTGCTTAACGTCCAGCAGGCGAATTGGCCCCCAGACCATCAGCCCTGCCAGCAGGACTATCGCCACACTTCTGATACGTTGCCCGGGGGTACGCATCTGACGAAGCAAGGTATAGCGGCAACGGTTATTCCAGATGAGCAAGAGCGGCAGCGCACTCACGCCTACTAGCCACAGAACAAAGTGCAGCCCGACAACTTCTTTAGAGAGATCGATATCCGTCGTCATGACCGAGGCGATAATGCCATAGCCAATAACCACGTTCATAAATGTCATGTAATAGCTGGCACCCGCCGAGAACAACACCACTAATGATGCAAGAACGCGCCAGACGCGCCGCCCAAACAGGGAAAGCAGGCGTAATAAGAAGAAGGTGATCAGAACCGTGCCAGCCAGTTCTACAACCGCGGAGATTCCTTTCCAGAAGGTAAAATCTTGCGCATAACCGTCAAACCGACGGAAAAAAACTGCGCCATTCATAAACAGGCCGATGTACAACGCCAGCAAAAAGCTCAGCTTTTGTTGTGTCATCGATTTGATGTATTTCATGCATGCAACCCGGAAAAAAGGGAGAGTAACCCCGCTTCACTTTTTGTTTCAAAAGTGAACAGACTATATATTCGCTTTGGCAATCGTTATAAGAAACATCTAAAGCGTGGTAAGTAGACCACAGGGAAAGGAAAAAGTGGCAATGGAGAGTGTGATTGCAGCAGTTATTTACAAAAAAACGAACTAAAGCTAGACAGCCTTAAGATAGCCTTAGATTCAAGCGACAATAAGGCCGGATATCCGGCCTTATTGTTAGCAATATTTACGCGTGCGCCTCATTAAACACTTCGCGCTGCGGTTGACGGATAGTGGTCGACAGCGCCAGAGAGAGGATAAGCAGGGCGAATATGACACAGAAGGTCACGTAGAATCCGCCGAACAACGATGCAATAAGCGAACCGCAAATACTGCCGATACCAAAGCCTAAATAAATGACGCCGTAATTTTTCGCCAGATTGTTCAGGCCAAAGAATTCGCTAATCAGTGAAGGGAAGACGGTAATCGTCCCACCGAAGTTAAAAGCAACGCAGGCAATCGCGGCGAAGAAGGTGACTTCATTCAGTGGAGCGAACAGCAAGGCTGCCATACCCACCAGGGAAACCACCTGCCCCATTGTAATCACGCGAATACGCGACATTTTGTCAGACAGGATGCCCAGCACCAGACGGCCAGACAGGTTGGCGATAGAAATCACCGTTACTGCATTGGCGGCTGTCATCGCGTCCAGTTTCACCATCCCCTGCGCGATATCTTTCGCCACGCCGATGACGTAAAGGCCGCTCATGCAGGCGGTCAGGAACATCACGGCCAGCATCCAGTACTGCGGTTTACGCATGGATTGCGCCAGCGTGAAGTCGTTTTCGACGACACCATTAACGGTTTTCACTTCCTGCTGTGGCGCGTCTTTCATCAGCGTCGCGCCGAACAGAATCATCACCAGCACAATCGCGCCCCAAATCATGAAGGTTTTCTCTAGCCCAACGGATGCCAGCAGATGCGAGTCGATAAATTTGAACCCAAGGCTGCCCAGACCATAAGAGCCAATGGAAAATGCGGAGATTAAGCCTTTACGTTCCGGGAACCATTTCACGCAGTTCGACAGCGTCAGCAAATAACCCGCACCATCCGCGAGCCCAACCAGGACACCAGCGCTCAACCACAACATCATCAGGCTATTTGAATGTGCCGTCAGGAAAAAGCCCACACCCAGCATAATCCCAGAGGCCATCGTCACACGCTTCACGCCAAAGCGTTCCTGCAGTTTGCCCGCAACGGAAGAAGAAAGGGCTAAACCCAAACTCAGTAAACCGAAAGAAAAGGCCACCTGACTCACCGGCGCGCCGAGCTTGTCGGAAAGCGCACTGTTGAACAAGCTCCAGGTATAAACCGATCCCAGCGCAAACTGCGTCACGATGGTACCGAAGAGCGTCAACCAGCGAGTACGATTGTATGTTGATGTGTTCATGGCAGTTGTCCTGCAAGAGAAATTAAGGGAATTCGCTGAGGACAACGATAAACAAAACCCTATATCAGCAGGGGGAAAACGGCATGAAGTGCAGGAGGGACGGAATGAAATGCCTGGAATCCGGCATGAATGACCTTGCCGACCTGTGAGGTTAACCTTTGTTAGTGTCCGCTATCGCCACAAGGCCGGCTATCATTGTATGTATTATGTTAACGCAACGCTAAATACAGTCACAATTTTAGAACCTTGCGCTGACACCAAGCGTGTAAAGATAGTCTTCCCCCATCATTGTGCTATCCGCCTGGGATAACGATGCATACGCGGCCATATGAGGGTAAAGCAGCACGTCCGCGCCAACCGTCACGTCCATCCAGTTATCGTACTGCATTGCGGCTGGCAATCGGTTCATGCCGGACTGAGACTTCCACTGATTATCCCCAAACTGCTGGTTGTAGCTAATTTGGGCCCACGGCCGAAGATCGCCAACATGCGTATCGACGCGCCATCCGAGTGTACTGACGCTGGCATGCCAGAGCGGATCGGTAAGGGTGGACGAGTTCCCTTTATCACCAAATTCGTTATACAGGGTTGGCGATGAGCCATCGTAATGCCATGCAGCAACCGGCCCGGTCGTCACATTTCTGGTCACCGGAATGGCCAAACCAACGCTCATCGTACTGGTCGATTCTGCCGGATAATTTTCCGGTAACGTGAAAGCCACCCCTGACACGTTCTGCGAGGAAAGAATACGCTCAGCGAGAATATCCTCATAACGCGGTTGGTGATCGGCGTCCCATGTATAGCGTTCAGTCGTATTACTTTGCCCATCCGAAACGATATATTCCTGTTGCCAGGCGTATGCTGTGTTACAAAAAAACAGGCAAATTGATGCTCTCACCATGCAAGTAGCAGCATGGCGACCACTGATTTTTTTTATCATCATCAAAGCGACTCCAGAAAGAGCCGAATTCGGCGATACTTGTCATTGTTTAGAAAGAGGTAAGGGGGCATAACCCTTAATTAAATATTGTCTCTTTACGTCACACGTCAAGCCAGATCGGTTGAAATTTTTGCGGTTTCAAAACTACAAGGGAGATAACCTATGGAACGTTGCGGCTGGGTAAGCCAGGATCAGCTCTATATCGACTATCACGATAAAGAGTGGGGCGTGCCGGAAACCGACGGTAAGAAACTCTTTGAGATGATCTGTCTGGAAGGTCAACAGGCGGGTTTATCCTGGATCACCGTACTGAAAAAGCGAGAAAATTATCGTCGCGCCTTCCACCATTTCGATCCCGCAACCGTCGCCGCGATGACAGATGATGACGTCGAAAGGCTGGTACTGGATGCGGGGATTATTCGCCATCGCGGTAAAATCCAGGCAATTATCGGCAATGCTCGTGCTTACTTAGCGATGGAAGAAAACGGCGAGTCCTTCTCCGATTTCGTCTGGTCGTTTGTCGATAACACGCCTCAAATCACGCAGGCCGCGGCACTTGCCGACATCCCTACATCAACGCCTGCATCAGACGCGCTGGCAAAAGCACTGAAAAAACGCGGCTTCAAATTCGTAGGCACGACCATTTGCTACTCTTTCCTGCAGGCTTGCGGGCTGGTGAACGATCATGTCACTAGCTGTTTCTGCCATCCAGGAGGAATACATGATCCGCAAATGGCAAAATGACAACACCGCGCCACTGCTGAGCTTATGGCTTGAAAGCACCACCGAGGCGCATCCTTTTATTGAGGCGTCTTACTGGAAAGAGAGCGAAGCGCTGGTCCGGGATGCCTATTTGCCTTCAGCGCAGACGTGGGTCTGGGAAGAAACCGGTGAAGTGCGGGGCTTTATTAGCGTGATGCAGTCGCAATTTATCGGTGCCCTGTTCGTTGCGACTGCCCACATAGGTAAAGGTATTGGGCACGCGCTGATCGCCAGTGTGCAGCAGCGCTACCCCTACCTGAGCCTTGAGGTTTACCAAAAAAACAGTCGGGCGGTGAATTTCTACCATGCTCAGGGCTTTCGCATTGAAGATAGCGCCTGGCAAGAAGAAACGCAGCACCCGACCTGGATCATGAGTTGGCAGGCGGATCAAACGCCGTTAGCGTAAGCTCCGGCCCCTGATATTTCTCCACCCACGCCAGCGCCGTATTCCCCGCGCAACCATTCCCCAGCTTTGAGCTGGGGAGATCTTTGGTCAGCACGTTGACCGCCCCGTTTTTACAGATGCCACCCTCGTCGCGATCCAGGTCTGGCCAGGCCCCCTGATGAATACAGATAACTCCAGGCTTGATCCCTTCGCTCACGACCGCACCCGCCAGTATCTGCCCGCGCTGATTCCAGACGCGGACCACGTCGCCATCGGCAATACCACGCGCGTTAGCATCCTCGGGATGCAACGTTATCGGCTCGCGTCCCGCCACGGCATACCGTTCACGCAGTGACGAGTAATTCAACTGGCTGTGCAGACGGTGCGCTGGATGCGCAGAGAGCACCTGTAGCTGTTTGGGTTGTGCATTCCCGTGCCACTCGTCCGGTTCGAGCCACATGGGATGCGGCGGGCAATCGGCGTAGTTAAACCCGGCAATACGCTGGCTATATATTTCAATTTTACCGCTTTCCGTTTTTAACGGATAACGTTGCGGGTCGTGACGGAAATCCGCGAAGCGAACAAACTGCGCGTTTTGCTCGCTTTCCGGCATCTCAAAAATCTCGTTTGCGTCCCAGAACTCGGCGAACGGCGGCAGCGTCACGCCCTGAGATTCACCACGCTGTCCGGCGATTTGATAGAAACTTTCGAGCCATTCGAGGTCAGATTTGCCTTCGCTAAAACGCTCGCGCCCCCCCTGCTCCCAGCGTTCGCTTAACGCCTCAAACACCGCTAAATCATCCCGAGCCTCGTCGCGAGGCGGCACCACGCGCTTCATCGGCACCATATGCTGATTACTGTAATCGCCGGTCATGGTGAGGTCGTTACGCTCAAACGACGTCGTCGCGGGTAAAACGATATCCGCATGCTTAGCCGCTGCGGTCCAGAAGCATTCAGAAATCACCACCAGCTCTGGTTTTTGCCAGGCGCGGATCAGACGGTTGGTATCCTGATGATGGGTAAAGTTCGCGCCACCCGCCCACCAGACAAACCGAATATCCGGGAAGTGGCGGTCCATGCCGTTGTGCTGATAAAAACCGCCTGGGTTTTCCAGCGCCTCGACGATGCGTGCGACCGGGATTTTATCGACGGCATCAATACCGTCCTTGACCGATCCCTGCATGGAGGCCAGCACCGCGGCTTTACGCGTCGGATTTCCGCCGTTGGCAAAGTGATAGGAGAGACCAAAACCGCCGCCTGGCGTGCCGATTTGCCCGACCATGGCAGCAAGCGTTACCAGCATCCAGTGTTTCTGCTCGCCGAACTGCTGGCGTTGCATCCCCCAACCGGACATCAACATCGTCGTGTTGTGATGGAATAACGCCGCCAGTTCACGGATCTTATCGGCATCCACGCCGCAAATGCCCGACGCCCACTCAGCGGATTTCGCCACACCGTCGGTCACACCCGTTAAGTAGTCAGCAAATTTGTCGTAGCCTGTCGTGCAGCGTTCAAGAAAATCGTTATCCTGCCACCCGTTTTCGACCAGCGTATGGGCAACGCCGAGCATCATCGCCACGTCGGTACCCATATGTGGAGCGATCCACTCCATAGTATTCCCGAAGAAATCAACCGTTTCGGAACGCATTGGGTCAATGCAGATCAGACGTTTGCCGCTTTTACGCAGCGCCTCAAAATAGGCAATGCCTTGTTCATCGCTGGCGTTCCACGCAATTTTGAGCGTGTTAAGCGGGTTGGCGCTCCAGAGCACCACCACGTCGGTATGTTCCAGCACCAGCGGCCAACTGGTCTGCTGCTGATACACTTCATTCCCACCCACCACGTACGGCATGATGGCCTGCGCCGCGCCGGTAGAGTAATCACCAAGATGGCCGGTATAGCCGCCCGCCAGGCTCATATAGCGTTGCAGCAGCGTCGCCGCCTTGTGCAGCACGCCGTTGGAACGCCAGCCGTAGGACCCGGCAAAAATCGACGACGGACCATAGCTGTCGCGGATGCGCTTGTGCTGAGTATGGATAAGCGCCAGGGCATCATCCCAGCTCACGCGGACGTATTCATCTTGCCCACGAATTCCCTGCGGATTCTCCGGCGAGGCTAAAAAGCCTTTACGTACCATCGGCCAGCGCACGCGGGTTTTACTGTGTACCTGATCGCGCACCGCTGTTTGTAATGAGTTGGGGTGTTCTGTGGGCAACGCTCCGCGAGAAGACAGGACATTCTCGCCATCGGTCTCCACCAGCATGGGCCCCCAATGGGCTGCGGTCAGGATAGTTTTTATTGAGGTGGTCAAAGCGTGCGCTCCTGGATTGCCTGTTGCAGGTTTCACGGCCTTCTTTGAGGCTGTTTATGGTTTGACACAAATTTCAGATTTATCTCCGGAATTTTCAGCGTCACTGCGCGTCATAATCAACCGCCACGCTCGTCGTGGCAAAGAATAAAAAGGATTAAGGAAATAAGATGAATAAACGCGTAGTAGTTATTGCCGCTCTGGTGAGTGGCGCACTGGCTGTTTCAGGCTGCACAACGAACCCTTACACCGGTGAGCGTGAAGCAGGAAAATCCGGTATTGGCGCGGGCCTCGGCTCGCTGGTCGGTGCCGGTGTCGGTGCACTTTCTTCCTCGAAGAAAGATCGCGGCAAAGGTGCTTTGATTGGCGCAGCAGCAGGTGCAGCACTCGGTGGCGGCGTCGGATATTACATGGATGTGCAGGAAGCAAAACTGCGTGACAAAATGCAGGGAACAGGCGTAAGTGTGACGCGAAGTGGCGACAATATCATCCTGAACATGCCAAGCAATGTGACCTTCGACAGCAGCAGTGCCACGCTAAAACCGGCGGGCGCGAATACCCTGACTGGCGTTGCGATGGTGCTGAAAGAGTATGGCAAAACGGCGGTGAACGTCATTGGCTATACCGATAGCACCGGCAGCCAGGATCTGAATATGCGTCTTTCCCAGCAGCGCGCGGATTCCGTCGCCAGCTCGCTGATTACCCAGGGCGTTGCCGCCACCCGCATCCGCACCAGCGGAATGGGTCCAGCCAATCCAATCGCCAGCAACAGTACGGCAGAAGGCAAAGCGCAGAACCGTCGCGTAGAAATCACGTTAAGCCCGATTCAATAACCGATATTAACGTCTTGCCATCGCTGATTTTCACGTTAAGGTGTTCTCACTAAACTGAGGGAAATCAGCGATGAGCAAATCAACACGGCCCACCATCAGCGACGTGGCAAAAGCCGCCAAAACCGGTAAAACCAGTATTTCTCGCTATCTTAACGGCGAGAAAAACCTGCTTTCCGATGCGCTGCTGGCCCGTATTGAACAGGCTATCGCCGACCTTAATTATCGTCCAAGCCTGATGGCTCGCGGTCTTAAGCGCGGCCGCACCCGTCTGATTGGCCTGATCATCGCCGATATTACCAACCCCTATTCCGTGAATGTGCTCAGCGGCATTGAAGCCGCGTGCCGCGAAAAAGGCTTCACGCCGCTGGTGTGTAATACCAATAACGAAGTGGACCAGGAGCTGCACTATCTCGATTTACTGCGCAGCTACCAGGTTGAAGGCATCGTCGTCAACGCTGTGGGGATGCGCGAAGAGGGGTTAAATCGGCTACAACAGTCCTCTTTGCCCATGGTCCTGATCGATCGTAAAATCCCGGAATTCGCCTGCGATGTCGTCGGACTGGATAATACCCAGGCGGCGACGACGGCGACAGAACACCTTATTGAACAAGGCTTTGAAGCCATCCTGTTTCTGAGTGAACCGCTAGGAACGGTCAATACACGTCGCGATCGTCTGAGCGCGTTTCGCGCAACGCTCGCTCGTTATCCTGGCGTCATCGCCGAGAATGCCGAAATCACGCTGCATGAAGCTGAACAGATTGATAATACCCTTCGCCAATTTCACACCCGCCACCGGGGGATGCGCAAAGCGATCATTTCCGCCAACGGTGCGCTCACGCTACAGGTCGCCCGCTCGCTGAAGCGCATCGGCCTGCACTGGGGTAGTGATATCGGCCTGTTAGGTTTTGACGAGCTGGAGTGGGCCGAGCTGGCCGGCGTGGGCATTACCACCCTTAAACAGCCCACCTGGCAGATTGGCTACGCCGCCGTTGAGCAGGTCGTGCGCCGCATTGAAGGTCTCGATGAGACCGTGCGCGAGCAGGTTTTCTCTGGAGAATTGATCGTTCGCGGCTCCACCTCCCGTTAATTTTCCCTTCGTGATGTCGATCATAAATTCAACATCCTGACCTTTTCTTTGGAACCGGTTCCATCTAGCGTATTAAGTATCAGCTATGAATGGGAGTCAGCCAATGGGCAGGAAAATTATAGTGGTTACCGCCGCGTATGGCGCGGATCAGATACGTCAGGCGGGTGGGCAGCGAGCCATGCTGCCCGTTATCGCATCCGGTGGCGCGGATGGCGTCGAGATACGCCGTGAGCTTTTCAGCGAGCAAGAGCTGGACACACTTCCTCAACTGGCCGAGTCGATTGAACAGCTAGGATTACAGGCCTGTTATTCAGTGCCTGCCGCTTTACTCATGCCCGATGGCACGCTCAACCCGGACCTGCCCCGCTACCTGGAAGAAGCCAGCGTGCTGAACGCGCTGTGGTTGAAAGTCTCTCTGGGTCATTTCCGCGATAAAAAACCGCTTGAAGCGCTGCGCACGTTACTCGATGAGAGTGATATAGCGCTAGTGGTCGAAAACGATCAGACCGATTGCGGTCAACTCGCCCCGATGCAGCGATTCAAAGCCGCCTGCCGGGTGATGGAACTCCCGATCACGCTGACCTTCGATACCGGAAACTGGCTATGGGTGGGCGAATCACCAGAAGAAGCCGCACGCCTTCTCGCCCCTGCCGTGAGCTATATCCACGTCAAAGCGGCGGTCCCACACAATCAACATTATCGCGCCATTGCGCCGGATAACGCCGACGCACGCTGGATGGCACTTCTGGATCAGCTTCCCGCGGATGCGCCACGCGGAATTGAGTTCCCGCTGGAGGGACCCGATTTAGCCGCGGTCACTCGTCACTACGTTAACCTGCTGCGCGAGGAGTCACGCCATGCATAACGCTCTGGATGTCATCACCGTCGGAGAAGCCATGGCCATGTTCGTCGCCACTGACACTGGCGAGTTGAGCACCGTCGATCGCTTTATTAAACGCGTTGCAGGTGCCGAGTTGAACGTTGCGACAGGCCTGGCGCGTCTGGGTTTGAAAGTGGGCTGGGTCAGCCGTATCGGTGACGACAGCTTTGGTCAGTTTGTTTTAGATTCGCTGAAAAAAGAGGGTATTGATGCCTCGGGCGTCACCATCGACGGGCGCTATGCAACAGGGTTTCAGCTTAAATCTAAAGTCGAAAATGGAACCGATCCCATTGTGGAGTATTTCCGCAAAGGCTCCGCGGCGAGCCATCTCTCGACCGAAGATTTTCTCCCTGCCTATTTCCGTTCAGCGCGACATCTACATTTGAGCGGCGTGGCGGCAGCGCTGTCATCCAGCTCGTATGAACTGCTCGACCTTGCTGCAACCACGATGAAAGCCCAGGGCAAGACTGTCTCCTTTGATCCAAACCTGCGTCCGGTGCTGTGGAAAAGCGAGGCAGAGATGATCGAAAAGCTCAACCACCTTGCCTTCCAGGCCGACTGGGTTTTGCCTGGCGTGAAAGAAGGCATGATGTTGACCGGTGAGAAATCCCCGGAAAGCATCGCTGATTTCTACCTCAATAAGGGCGTGAAAGCGGTAGTGCTGAAAACCGGTGCCGATGGTGCCTGGTTCAAAACGTCCGAGGGTGAAAAAGGTGCCGTTGCCGCGGTGAAGGTCGAGAACGTCGTCGACACCGTTGGTGCAGGCGATGGATTCGCCGTTGGCGTCATTAGCGCATTACTGGAAGGCAAAACGCTCCATCAGGCTATCGCGCGTGGCAACAAGATTGGCTCGCTAGCCATTCAGGTGCAGGGCGACAGCGAAGGATTGCCGACACGCAACCAATTATCCGAGTAGTTAATACCTACCACCGTGTACCCTACAAACCACGGCGGTACAAACCTCAACCACAGAGGCAAGCCCATGAATAAGTCGACCAATGCAGCAAAACGCTGGTGGTACATCATGCCAATCGTGTTTATCACGTACAGCCTGGCGTATCTTGACCGTGCAAACTTCAGTTTCGCTTCCGCCGCGGGGATCACCGAAGATCTGGGGATCACCAAAGGCGTCTCATCGCTTTTAGGCGCCCTGTTCTTCCTCGGCTATTTCTTCTTTCAGATTCCTGGGGCGATTTACGCTGAACGCCGCAGCGTACGTAAATTGATTTTTGTTTGTTTGATTCTATGGGGGGCTTGCGCGTCACTCACCGGCATGGTCAACAACATCCCGGCGCTGGCCGCCATTCGCTTTATTCTGGGCGTGGTGGAAGCGGCAGTAATGCCCGCAATGCTTATCTACATCAGCAACTGGTTTACCAAATCGGAACGTTCGCGCGCCAATACCTTCCTGATCCTCGGCAACCCGGTCACGGTACTGTGGATGTCCGTGGTCTCTGGCTATCTCATCCAGTCCTTTGGCTGGCGTCATATGTTTATCATTGAGGGCGTGCCGGCCATTATCTGGGCCTTCTGCTGGTGGGTGCTGGTAAAAGATAAACCGTCGCAGGTCAACTGGATGTCGGAGGATGAAAAGGCCGCATTACAGGCGGAGCTGGAGAAAGAACAGCAAGGATTGAAACCGATGCGTAACTACGCAGAAGCTTTCCGCTCCCGCAACGTTATCCTGTTGTGCATGCAGTATTTCACCTGGAGCATTGGCGTTTACGGCTTTGTATTGTGGCTGCCGTCGATTATTCGCAGCGGCGGAGAAAACTTAGGCATGGTCGAAGTCGGCTGGCTGTCATCCGTTCCTTATCTTGCCGCTACTATCGCGATGATCGTTGCCTCCTGGGCATCGGACAAGCTGCAAAACCGCAAGCTCTTCGTATGGCCATTGCTGCTGATTGCCGCGTTCGCCTTCATCGGCTCCTGGGCGGTTGGTGCCAACCACTTCTGGGTTTCTTATACGTTGCTGGTGATTGCGGGTGCCGCGATGTACGCCCCGTATGGTCCATTCTTTGCCATCATTCCGGAGATGCTGCCGCGTAACGTGGCGGGGGGAGCGATGGCGCTGATCAACAGTATGGGCGCACTGGGTTCGTTCTTCGGCTCATGGTTTGTCGGTTATCTGAACGGTTCAACCGGTAGCCCGTCTGCCTCATACATATTTATGGGGGTGGCACTTTTGGCCTCAGTGTGGCTTACTTTGATTGTTAAGCCTGCTAATAATCAGCACATTCCTGCTGGCGCACGTCACGCCTGAACCCTTTAAAATCAACGGAGATTAGCATGAAGCCGTCCGTCATTTTGTATAAAGCACTGCCCGAGGATCTACAAAAACGTCTGGAAGAGCATTTCACCGTTATCCAGGTGAAGAATCTCAACCCGGACACCGTCGCACAGCATGCCGACGCATTTGCCCGCGCCGAAGGTCTGTTGGGATCAAGCGAGAAAGTGGATACCGCTTTGCTGGAAAAAATGCCAAAGCTGCGTGCTACCTCCACGATTTCCGTCGGTTACGACAATTTCGACGTCGATGCCCTGAATGCCCGTAACGTTCTGTTAATGCATACCCCTTACGCGCTAACCGAAACGGTAGCAGATACGCTGATGGCGCTGGTACTGACCACTGCTCGTCGCGTGGTGGAGGTGGCCGAACGCGTGAAAGCAGGCGAATGGACAAAAAGTATTGGTCCGGACTGGTTTGGTGTGGATGTACATAGCAAAACGTTAGGGATTGTCGGGATGGGCCGTATCGGCCTGGCGCTGGCACAGCGGGCACATTTTGGTTTCAACATGCCCATTCTGTACAACGCACGTCGTCATCACAGTGAAGCAGAAGAACGCTTTAACGCGCGCTATTGCGATTTGGACACGCTGTTAAGGGAAGCGGACTATGTCTGCCTGATCCTGCCCCTGACGGAGGAGACACATCATCTGATGGGCAAAGCTGAATTCGATAAAATGAAGAAAACGGCTATTTTCATCAATGCAGGTCGCGGTCCGGTGGTCAATGAGAAGGCCTTAATTGAAGCGCTGCAAAACGGTGAGATACACGCCGCAGGACTGGATGTGTTTGAGCAAGAGCCGGTACCGGTTGATTCGCCACTGCTGACGTTACCAAACGTGGTGGCCTTGCCGCACATTGGCTCAGCTACCCATGAAACGCGCTACAACATGGCGGCTACCGCTGTTGATAACCTGATTAACGCGCTGAACGGCAACGTTGAGAAAAACTGTGTTAATCCGCAGGTAAAAGCCTAAACGAAAAAACCCGCCAGAAGGCGGGTTTTAGAATTTTTTACTGCTGAGTTGGAAGCTTACAGGCTTACAACGTTACCAGCTGCTGGGCCTTTAGCGCCGCTTTCGATGGTGAAGGAAACTTTCTGGCCTTCGTCCAAAGATTTGTAGCCTTCGTTCTGGATAGCAGAGAAGTGTACGAATACATCTTTAGAGCCATCGTCAGGAGTGATGAAGCCGAAACCTTTATCAGCGTTGAACCATTTTACCAGACCAGTCATTTTACCAGACATAGAAATTACCTTTTTAAAAATTTGTTTTGCCTTCCGGCGCGATGATGGAATGTGTTACAGATTTTTAAGCGCTAGAGGAAGGGTCACTACGAAGGGTATCTAAGATAACGCATCTGGACTACTTAACTAAACTGCTTTAGGTCTGTGAACAAACCGACGAACATAGTTATACTTGGGTGGTACTCGAATGACAAGCATTATTTTTGTAATTAATAAAAAAACCCCGCTCGAGGCGGGGGCTTTCTTATTCGGTTGCCGTCACTGCGGCAGTCCAGGCCTGACTAAAGGCCTGATGCTGCGAGGCTAGCGGCCCAATCAGCGCGTTGTACTGGCTGGCTTGCTGAGACGTTGGGAACTGAATGCCGTTAGAGACAAAGCTCACCTGCGTCTCCTGCTGGGAGATAAAATCGCCCACCTGGACCAGTTGCTGAGTAAAGATCTGCGCTGCCGGGATCAGCGGCTGCATAGCGTCAGCCGGTTTGGTGATCACTTTTTCATAAACCTGATCAAACACCGGTTTCAGATCGTCGGCTTGCTTCAGCGCGGAACGTGCGGCATCAGCCTGCATTTTCGCGTTCTGCAACTGCTGGCTCAAAACACCAAGCGCACCGTTAGACTGGCGCAACGGTTCGCGCTGAGTCATATAATCTTGCGGTACCCGAATGGCGTTAACGCTATCCACGACCGGACGTAGGCCGGAATCCATCGCCTGATTCACCTGCTGTGAATAGCCATAAAGGATGGCATAATCCGAAACGAAGGGACCAAATTGCTTTTTCTGATCCGCAGTCAATGTCGGCAAATGCTCACCGCTGCGCATCACGTTATTCTGCAGAAAATCGATAAACGCCTTACGTTGATCGCCTTCCTTATCGAAACACCCACTCAGGCTAACAACCATCAATAACGCCGCAATAGGCGCAAACCAGCGAGAGCAGGACTTTCCTGTCGCCATTTTATAACTCCTTAACCCAAAAAAGCGCACACCAGTACACGCGTGCCCGACGCTCACAAGGATAGTCCAGGTCAGGCATGCAAGATACTCTTTTCATGCAAAACGGCTATTGCCGATTTATTTCTTACGATTTACAAAAAAATACCGTACGACGCCCGCTTATGATTAATCAGGTAATTAGCATAACTATCCATATAGCTGAAACGCGTAAGGCGATCCTTACCGCACGATTAATCACACCCGTGACGATCCAATACCCCGCTTAAAGACTATTCTTAAGGGGCTCTACGATGTTCATGATCCCGTTATGTGATTTATGAGGAGTTCTAAATGGAATCTAAAGATCCAATGTTTGAGCTGTTAACCAGCCTGGAACAAATTGTTTTTAAAGACTTATCGCAGACGGTTACAGTGTCCAAAAAATCTAATCCCTTTACAGAATTTGAGCAATTACGCAAGGGGACAGGATTAAAACCTATTGATTTCGCAAGAGAAATGGGCGTTAGCGTGTCGCAGGTCCAGGAATGGGAGTCAAAACGTGTTATACCTTCCATGACTGAGCTAAACCTGATGCGCCTTATTCAGGCAGCGCCCGTGCTTAGCACGCAGTAAGTTGAATAAAAAGTCGTTACCGCCCCCGCCTATGCGGGGGTTTGTGTTTTAGAACGTCTCGCAATGCCATCCATCATCCCGCCATACCATCTCATGCGTAAGCTTAAGCCCGTTAAGGAACGCGCTATCGTGGGAAACCACCAGCAATGCACCCGGAAAATCCGCCAGTGCGGCTTCGATAGCCTGAACGGAAGCCAAATCCAGATGGTTAGTCGGCTCATCCAGCAGTAGCAGCTGTGTGGCTTCTGCTCGCCATAACACGCAGGCCAGCGCGGCCTTCAGGCGTTCGCCGCCGCTTAGTTCAGCTAACGGCAGCGACACTTTATCTGCGCCAAGCTGAAGCTGCGCCAGACGGGTGCGCAGCGTGCCCTCTTCCAGCGGCGTATTGTGCAGATTGAGATGCGTAATGACCGACTGCGTAAGATCCAGCTGCGACAAATGCTGATCGAGCCAGGCCGTTTTCACCGACAGGCGGCAACTCCCCGATATCGGTTCACATTCGCCGAGAATCACCTTCATCAACGTTGATTTACCGCAGCCATTCGGGCCACGTAGCGCAACCCGCATTGGGCCGGCCATGCGCCAGTTAATCGGGGGGATTGCTACGTACGGCAGCACCACATCCTCCAGTACGAGCACCTGTTTTCCTTCCGCAATCTGGCTGCCTGGCAGCGTAAACATCACGGGGCTTTCGGCTTCGACGCGCGCTCGCGCCTGATTGACCGCAGCGTTCAGCGCGTCATTTTGCTCACTATGCTGGCTGCGCCACGCACCCGGACGCTCCTTCGCGGCCATTTTGTATTTAACCCGTTCAAATGAGGCAATGTTAAGGCTATCCACCGTCCGCAGCGTTTTCGCTGAACGCCTGAGGCTATCGTCATGCTCTTTCTGCATACGGGCGCGGGTGCGTTTGCGCTCGGTTGCCGCGTGTTCCAGCGCCGCGCGGGCAGCCTGCTGCTCAGCATCCCGCTGCTGCCGATAGTCAGCGTAATTACCGCCAAAGCTGCGCAGCCCCGCGACGCTCAGTTCCAGAATGCGCGGAACTTTTGCGAGCAGCTCACGATCGTGAGACGCCACCAGCACGCCGCCGCGCTGACGGGCAAGCCGGGCGTAAAACCACTCTCGCCCCTGTCTGTCGAGGTGGTTAGTGGGTTCATCCAGCAGTAAATAGTCGGCATCGGCGGTGAATGCACCGCAAAGCAGTGCCCGGACGCGCTCGCCGCCGCTGAGTTCTGAAGCCAGCCTGCCTGGCTCAAACGTAGGAAGGTGCGCGGTGGCGAACGCCTCGCTCAGACGTTCTGTTAAATCCCAGAATCCGTCGAGACGCTCCAGATCGCCGGGCTGGTAATCACCGCTGTCGATACGTGTGCGGGCAGCAAAAATACGCTCGTATCCGAGCAGCTCGGCAAGCGTCGTGTAGGGGGAAATATCGTGCTGCTGCGCCACATAAACAGAAGTACCGCTACGTTCGATATGGCCACTCGCAGGCTCGTCCAGCCCGGCCAGCAACCGCATGAGCCGCGTTTTGCCGCTGCCGTTACGGCCAACCAGCGCGGATAGCGACGGTTCAAGCGAAAGATTCAGGGGACCAAAAAGGGTATCGCCCGTCGCAAACTGACAGGTAACCTGATGCAAAATAAAAGAAGGGGACTGCGCAAAATGAGCCATAAACACTCCTGAATGAAATCAAAACATCCCCTGCCGACGCGGTAGCGTTTAGCAAGGATCGGAATTCATCAGTCGTGGTTGTTCATTTTTGGGGGGCGCTCCCGGGGAGAAAGTTAACGAGAGACAGGATAGCGGTAATTTGTTTACCATTTCAAGGTTAAATTTTCATCATGTCGCTATAAAAAAACCCGCCGAAGCGGGTTTTATAGCACCTAAAAGTCACCGTTACTGCAACAGCGAAATATCCGCCACGCGCAGGAACAGCTCGCGCAGTTTTTCGAGCATAGAGAGACGGTTGATACGCAGGTCTTTATCCTCGACGTTCACCATCACTTTCTCGAAGAAGGCATCAATCACTTCACGCAGCTCGGCCAGTTCAACCAGCGCTTCCTGATAGCGACCGTCCTTAAACAGCGGCTCCAGCTTGTCACGCATCACAACCACCTGCAGCGCCAACGCGATTTCTTCTGGCTCTTTCAACGTCGCGGCGTTCACACGCTCGTTCAGCGTCTCTTCAGACTTCGCCAGAATGTTGGACACACGTTTGTTGGCCGCAGCCAGCGCAGATGCTGCTTCCAGGGTACGGAAGTGCGAAACCGCCTTCATACGTGCATCGAAATCTGCTGGACGGGTCGGACGACGCGCCAGTACCGCCTGAATGGTATCAACGGTGTAACCTTCGTCTTGATACCAGGCGCGGAAGCGACCCAGCATAAAGTCGATAACGTCATCCACCACCTTCGCGTTGGTCAGCTTGTCGCCGTACAGACGCACCGCTTCTTCGGTCAAGGTTTGCAGATCCAGGTTGAGGTTCTTCTCAACGATAATGCGCAGCACGCCCAGTGCGGCACGACGCAGCGCAAACGGATCTTTGTCACCTTTAGGATGCTGACCGATACCGAAGATACCCGCGAGGGTGTCCATTTTGTCGGCAATCGCTACGGCACAAGCAACAGGATTTGACGGCAGGTCATCACCCGCAAAGCGCGGCTGATACTGCTCGTTCAGCGCAACGGCCACATCTTCTGCTTCGCCGTCGTGACGCGCGTAGTGCATGCCCATCACGCCCTGGGTGTCGGTAAACTCAAACACCATGTTGGTCATCAGGTCGCACTTGGAC
>JALCNW010000064.1 GCA_022649305.1 Enterobacter sp. | reverse complement strand
CACCCAATGCTGGTTATTGCAGCATGCGGTGCAGTGCTGATTGCCTGTGGTATCGCGTGTCAGCTGATTCAGTTCTACGTCTCTATTCGCGACCGCGAGCAGAACCGTGACCTGACCGGTGACCCGTGGGGTGGCCGTACGCTGGAGTGGGCAACCTCTTCTCCGCCTCCGTTCTATAACTTTGCCATTGTGCCGCAGATCCACGAGCGCGACGCATTCTGGGAAATGAAAGAAAAAGGCGAAGCGTACAAAAAACCTGAGCATTACGAAGAGATCCACATGCCGAAAAACAGCGGTGCGGGCATTGTTATTGCCGCCTTCGCAACGGTATTTGGCTTCGCCATGATCTGGCATATCTGGTGGCTTGCGATCGCTAGCTTCGCTGGCGTGATCATCAGCTGGATTGTGAAGAGCTTTGACGAGGACGTGGACTACTACGTACCAGTCCGTGAAGTTGAAAAACTGGAAAACCAGCATTTCGACGAGATTTCTAAAGCGGGGCTGAAAAATGGCAACTGATACTTTGGCGCACCCAACTGCCCATGCGCATGACCACGCGCACCACGATACAGGACCGATGAAAGTCTTCGGTTTCTGGATCTACCTGATGAGCGACTGCATTCTGTTCTGCTGTCTGTTCGCGACCTATGCCGTTCTGGTGAACGGCACTGCAGGCGGCCCGACCGGTAAAGATATTTTCGAACTGCCGTTCGTTCTGGTCGAAACCGCCCTGCTGCTGTTCAGCTCCATCACCTACGGCATGGCGGCTATCGCCATGTACAAGAACAACAAGAGCCAGGTTGTTTCCTGGCTGGCGTTGACCTTCCTGTTTGGTGCTGGATTTATCGGGATGGAAATCTATGAATTCCATCACCTGATTGCTGAAGGCTTTGGTCCGGATCGCAGTGGCTTCCTGTCAGCGTTCTTCGCGCTGGTCGGTACTCACGGTCTGCACGTGACGTCTGGTTTGATCTGGATGGCAGTGCTGATGTTCCAGGTTTATCGTCGTGGCCTGACTAACACTAACCGTACGCGTATCATGTGCCTGAGCTTGTTCTGGCACTTCCTGGACGTGGTGTGGATCTGTGTGTTCTCGGTTGTCTATCTGATGGGGGCGATGTAATGAGTCATACTAACGATCATGGCGCTTCCCACGGTAGCGTAAAAACCTACATGACAGGTTTCATCCTGTCGATCATCCTGACGGTCATTCCGTTCTGGATGGTGATGAGCGGAACGGCTTCTCACACGGTGATTCTGGGCACTGTCCTTATCTCTGCTGTGGTACAGATTCTGGTGCATCTGGTTTGCTTCCTGCACATGAATACCAAATCCGATGAAGGCTGGAACATGACGGCCTTTGTCTTTACCGTGATTATCATCGCTATCCTGGTAGTCGGTTCCATCTGGATTATGTGGAACCTCAACTACAACATGATGGTTCACTAAGAGCGGCGAGTATGTTTAAGCAATACCTGCAAGTAACGAAACCAGGCATCATTTTTGGCAACCTGATCTCCGTGATCGGAGGGTTCTTGTTGGCCTCTAAGGGCAGCATTGATTACACCCTCTTCGCAAGCACGCTGATCGGTGTGTCACTGGTGGTTGCGTCCGGTTGTGTATTTAACAACTACATCGACATGGATATCGACAGGAAGATGGAAAGGACCAAGAATCGGGTGCTGGTCAAAGGCCTGATATCTCCTGCCGTCTCGCTGGTGTACGCCACCTTGCTGGGCATTGCTGGCTTTATGCTGCTGTGGTTTGGTGCTAACCCTCTGGCCTGCTGGCTAGGGGTGATGGGGTTCGTGGTGTATGTAGGCGTCTACAGCCTGTATATGAAGCGTCACTCCGTCTACGGTACGCTGATTGGTTCACTCTCCGGCGCAGCGCCGCCGGTGATTGGCTACTGCGCTGTCACGAACGATTTCGACAGTGGTGCGCTCATTCTGCTGGCTATCTTTAGCCTGTGGCAGATGCCGCACTCCTACGCCATCGCGATTTTCCGCTTTAAGGATTATCAGGCAGCGAATATCCCGGTTCTGCCGGTCGTGAAAGGCATTTCAGTGGCGAAGAACCACATCACGCTGTACATCATTGCCTTCGCCGTCGCGACGCTGATGCTCTCTCTGGGTGGTTACGCTGGATATAAATATCTGGTGGTAGCGGCTGCGGTGAGCGTCTGGTGGCTCGGTATGGCCCTGCGCGGCTACAAGGTGGAAGATGACAAGGTCTGGGCTCGCAAACTGTTTGTGTTCTCGATTGTCGCTATCACATCGTTGTCCGTCATGATGTCCGTTGATTTCATGGTACCAGATTCACATAGTCTGCTGACCTACGTCTGGTAAGATGCGAGTCGGTTAAAAGGGGTGCTTCGGCACCCCTTTTTATTCATTAAATCTATGAATAAAGCATGTAATATTTGTTAAACAACCCTTTGTTGTCCCCATCCCTTCCCCACACTACACTAGTGCCTGCTTTTGAACTGAGGTGGTAATGAACGATTATAAAATGACACCGGGCGAACTGCGCGCGACCTGGGGTTTAGGGACCGTGTTTTCATTGCGTATGCTCGGCATGTTTATGGTCCTGCCCGTTCTGACCACGTACGGTATGGCGCTACAAGGTGCCAGCGAAGCGTTGATTGGTCTGGCAATTGGAATCTATGGATTAGCACAGGCCGTTTTTCAGATCCCATTTGGATTGCTCTCCGACCGTATCGGTCGGAAGCCGCTGATCGTCGGCGGCCTCCTTATTTTTGTGCTCGGTAGCGTGATTGCCGCCCTCTCCCACTCCATCTGGGGCATTATTCTGGGCCGCGCTTTGCAGGGATCGGGGGCAATTGCCGCCGCCGTAATGGCCCTGCTTTCCGATTTAACCCGTGAACAGAACCGCACGAAAGCGATGGCGTTTATCGGCGTCAGCTTCGGTGTAACCTTTGCGATTGCAATGGTATTAGGCCCCATCATTACCCATAAACTGGGCCTTAATGCGCTGTTCTGGATGATTGCCGTGTTAGCCACCATCGGCATTGCATTGACGATTTGGGTCGTACCGGACAGCAAGAACCATATCCTGAACCGCGAATCGGGTATGGTGAAAGGCTGCTTTAGCAAAGTCATCGTCGAGCCGCGACTGCTCAAATTGAATTTCGGCATCATGTGCCTGCACATCTTGCTGATGTCCACTTTCGTCGCCCTGCCCGGTCAACTGGCGGCTGCCGGATTCCCTGCCGCCGAACACTGGAAGGTCTATCTGGTGACGATGCTTATCTCGTTCGTCTCGGTGGTGCCGTTCATCATCTACGCCGAAGTCAAACGCCGCATGAAACGCGTATTTCTGACGTGCGTGGCCTTATTGCTGATAGCCGAAATTGTGCTTTGGGGTTCCGGACCACATTTCTGGGAACTGGTTATCGGGGTACAGCTATTCTTCCTTGCCTTTAATCTGATGGAAGCCTTGCTACCGTCGTTAATTAGCAAAGAATCTCCCGCGGGCTACAAAGGCACGGCGATGGGAATCTACTCCACCAGCCAGTTTCTCGGTGTTGCCATTGGTGGCTCACTCGGTGGCTGGTTAGATGGATATTTCGACTCACAAACGGTATTTCTGGCCGGGGCACTGCTGGCGATGGTATGGCTGCTGGTTGCCAGCACCATGAAAGAACCGCGCTACGTCAGTAGCTTGCGTGTTGAAATTCCGGATGGCGTTGAGATAAGTGATTCGTTGAGGCAACGTCTGGAAGCCAAAGACGGCATCAGCGAAGTATTGATCGTACCGGAAGAGCGTAGCGCCTATGTCAAAATCGACAGCAAAGTCACGAATCGCTTTGAAGTTGAGCAGGCACTAAAAGCCTAAAAATTGCCCGGGAAATCCGGGCAATTTTGTTTTAATCGCGGAAGTTTTTGAACTGGAACGGCTGTCCCAGATCGCCACCGCGAATCAGCGCCATCACGCCTTGCAGGTCATCACGCGATTTGCCAGTGACGCGAATTTCTTCGCCCTGAATCTGCGCCTGCACCTTAAGCTTGCTGTCCTTGATGAGCTTAACGATTTTCTTCTGCATCGCGCTCTCAATACCCTGCTTTAGCTTGGATTCCACAAACCAGGTTTTACCGCTGTGGACGAACTCTTCTGGAACATCAAGGGAAGCCCCCTCAATGCCGCGCTTGAGCAACTTCGCGCGCAAAATATCCAGCAGCTGGTTCACCTGGAAATCGGACTCACTCAGCACTTTGATCGTCTTATTTGCATCGTTAAGCTCAAAAGTCGCTTCAACGCCGCGAAAATCAAAACGAGTTTCTAGCTCGCGGCTTGCATTATCCACCGCGTTACGTACTTCCTGGATATCAACTTCTGAAACAATATCGAAAGATGGCATCTTTTCTTCTCCCTTCACTTTTGTTGCGTTGCATAATACCCGCAACGAGGCATAACTCAACAGAAGCTTAGCCGGCAACACTATACTTATGCTGTAACACCTGGCGCAGTTGCAGGTGAGGAGGAACAATGAAAATTACCGTGCTCGGATGCGGAGCCCTGGGACAACTTTGGCTCACAGCGCTGTGCAAACATGGACACGAGGTCCAGGGCTGGCTACGTGTGCCACAGCCGTATTGCAGTGTAAACCTGATTAGCGAAGATGGAAGTATCTTTAACGAGTCGCTTATCGCTAACGATCCTGATTTTCTGGCACAGAGCGATTTGTTGCTAGTGACGCTAAAGGCGTGGCAGGTTTCCGATGCGGTAAAATCGCTGGCGACGACACTTTCCAGCACATCGCCCATTTTACTGTTGCATAACGGCATGGGCACTATCGACGAACTTAAAAGCGTTGCTCAGCCGCTATTGATGGCGACAACCACTCACGCTGCACGTCGCGATGGCAATGTCATCATCCATGTCGCCAACGGCGTCACGCACATTGGTCCCGCCAGAGAGCAGGATGGTGACTACAGCTACCTGGCCGATATTTTACAAAACGTACTGCCGGATGTTGCCTGGCATAACAACATACGCCCCCAACTGTGGCGAAAGCTGGCGGTAAACTGCGTAATCAACCCGCTTACCGCCCTCTGGGATTGTCCAAACGGTGAGCTCAAAAACCATCCTGAAGAGGTTGCCGTCTTATGTGCTGAAGTCGCGGCCGTATTCGAACGTGAGGGCTTACATACTTCAGCCGAGAATGTTCGTTATTACGTCGAACAGATCATTGATAGTACGGCAGAAAATATCTCATCCATGCTGCAGGATGTCCGAGCTTTGCGGCATACGGAAATCGATTATATTACCGGCTACCTGCTCAAGCGCGCTCGCGCGCACGGCATTAGCGTGCCGGAAAATGCCCGCCTGTATGACATGGTAAAACGTAAGGAGAGTGAGTATGAGCGCGTCGGCACTGATTTGCCTCGCCCCTGGTAGCGAAGAGACCGAAGCAGTCACCACCATCGATTTGCTGGTGCGCGCAGGCATTAGCGTCACTACCGCCAGCGTCGCCAGCGATGGCGATCGGGTAATCACCTGTTCACGCGGCGTGAAGATTCTGGCGGACGCTCCACTGGTGGAAGTGGCGGATGACGATTTTGACGTTATCGTCCTGCCTGGCGGACTGAAAGGGGCGGAGTGCTTGCGCGACAGTCCACTTCTGGTGGAAACCGTCAGGCAATTTCATCTTTCTGGACGCATCGTTGCGGCCATTTGCGCGGCGGCGGGTACCGTACTGGTGCCCCATGACATCTTCCCAATCGGTAATATGACCGGCTTTCCGGGGCTTAAAGAGACCATTCCAGAAGATCAGTGGGTAGATAAACGCGTCGTGTGGGATCCGCGTTTCAACCTGCTCACCAGCCAGGGTCCAGGCACGTCGATTGATTTTGCGCTGAAGATTATTGATGTGGTTGTTGGCCGTGAAAAGGCCTATGAGGTCGCCTCGTCGCTGGTGATCGCAGCAGGGATTTATAATTACTACGAAGCCTAAACGTTAGTCCATTCCCCCACCAGGCTGGCTCAATGCCAGCCACTATTTTTGCACCAAATAGTGAGTACCGCTTCACAGTTCTCACCTTTCTTTCGCGTTATCACTCTCTTCAACACCCTCATAAAACCGAAAAACAACATGTAAATCATCAGACTAACCCTCTTTTCCGATAGCTTCACGCCTGTTTGACAGAAAAAAGCATCCATGGAAAACCGGCCCAACTGGTACATACCAGCTAGACCTCTGCCTTCTCTCATAGCGATTATTCAAAAATGGCAGAGCACAGAAATCTCTTCTGGAGTCAGCAATGTGATTACATTTCTTGAGAGCAGAGTCATTCCTGTACTGATGTGAGTTAGCGAAATAAAACCCTGTTTTGCTCGAGAATATCTTTTTTGATTTTCTCTTTTATTTCCCAGTATTTATGCTTCTTCTGCATGTCATCCTCACACCAACAAAAGCACGATACCGTAGGCCCGGTGAGCGAAGCGCCACCGGGCAATGGACTACGGGCGATACACCTTCACGTTGGCAAAGCCCTGCTCGCGCAGATACAGCGCCTGAAGGCGACTCATCACACCGCGCTCACACCACAGCAGATACGTTTTGCTCTGATCCAGATCGCCGAACTTAGTGCTCAACTTATAGAAAGGCAGGGAGACGACTTCAACGCCTTCCACTTTCAATGGGCTCGCATCTTGCTCATCGACGGAACGAATATCCAGAATCGCATCGTTCGCGCCAAAACCGCTGACGGTTTCGACTTCAACCACTTCCTGAGCAGTCTGCTGGGCAATCTCGCGGATATCCACGTTGGTGGCTTCTGAGACAACCTTATCCAGGATAGCGAAATCGAAATTCTGTTCTTCCGCTTCGATCTTCGCTTTCACCGCTTTTACGGTTGGGCTTTTCGAGATAACACCGCAGTATTCCGGCATGGTACGGGCAAAATCTTCAGTACCGATTTCACGCGCCATATCGATAATATGTTCTTTATCGTGAGAAATCAGCGGGCGCAGGATCAGGGTGTCCGATACGTTGTCGATTAGACGCAGGTTGGTCAGCGTCTGGCTGGAGACCTGGCCCAGCGCTTCGCCGGTCACCAGCGCCTGCACGCCGTAGCGTTCAGCAACCTGTGAGGCCGCGCGAACCATCATGCGCTTAAGCACCACGCCCATCTGGCCGTCATCGACTTTTTCGAGGATTTCGCCCACAACCGGTTCAAAGTTGATCGCCACAAAGCGCACACGATGGGAACGGCCAAAGCGGTTCCACAGATAATGTGCTACCTGACGAACGCCGATTTCATGTGCCGCGCCGCCCAGATTAAAGAAGCAGTAATGCACGCGACAACCGCGACGCATCAGCATGTAGCTGGACACGCCGGAATCGAAACCACCGGAAATCAGCGACAGGACGTCTTCCTGCGTCCCGATAGGATAACCACCGATACCTTCGTAGCGGCCTTTGACCAGCAGCAGACGATCGTTTTCGATTTCGAGATTGACGGTCACGTCCGGACGAGTCAGCTTCACGCGCGCAGACTCAATGTGCTGGTTGAAACCGCCACCAATGTAGCGTTCGGCTTCGATGGAGGTGAACTCATGTTTACCGCGGCGCTTAACGCGCACGCAGAACGATTTCCCCTCAACCTCGGAGCGGAACTGCTCCAGCGCTTGTTCGAAGATATCGTGAAGCGAGGTGAACGGCACATCTTCAACGTCCAGGATATGATGGATCCCAGGAATACGCGTCAGCTCATCGCGAATTTGCAAACGTTGGCTCTCGTCTTTGGCACGAACTTCAATGTGATCCCAGTGACGAACGATGGCGAGCGTTTCTTCGTAGTTCTTTAATACGTTACGAATGTTTCCGGTCAGTATTTTAATAAAGCGCAAACGCACAGATTGGCTTTTGATAGTGATTTCCGGGAACAATTTAATGATAAACTTCATGGCGGCAATATTTCGTTGGCAAGCCGGTAAAGGCTTGTGATGGAAGAAAGTACAGCAGCCTGCATATCCACCAGGCTGCATCCAGGCGCGCAAGTATACCACCATCGCGCGGCTCCTGTGCACATTGCGCGTTATTTGATAATTGCCCTGAGTCCGTTACCATATCGGGGCCGAATACATGAGAGTCAAAAATTCACTATGCCAAAGAAAAATGACGCACCGGCCAGTTTCGAAACTGCGCTGAGTGAACTGGAGAACATTGTGACACGCCTCGAAAGCGGCGACCTGCCGTTGGAAGATGCGCTCAACGAATTCGAACGCGGCGTACAGCTCGCGCGCCAGGGACAGGTCAAACTGCAACAGGCGGAGCAACGCGTGCAGATCCTGCTTTCTGACAGTGACGACGCGGCGACCACGCCATTCACCCCGGACGCCGAGTAAATGGACTTTAGCCAAGAGCTTCATGCTCGTGTTGAGCGTGCCAACGAGGCGTTGCGCCGCTTTATCGAGCCGCAGCCTTTTCAGAACACTCCACTGGTTGAGGCCATGCACTATGGCGCACTCTTAGGTGGAAAGCGTCTCCGCCCGTTTCTGGTGTATGCCACAGGTAACATGTTTGGCATCAGCGATACCACACTGGATGCGCCAGCGGCTGCCGTGGAATGCATTCATGCCTATTCGCTGATTCACGATGATTTACCGGCGATGGACGACGACGATCTCCGTCGCGGTCAACCGACCTGCCACATTAAGTTTGGTGAAGCCAACGCCATTCTGGCGGGTGATGCCCTGCAAACGCTGGCGTTTTCTATTTTGAGCGATGCGCCAATGGTTGAAGTGGCTGCAAGCGATCGCCTGGCGATGATCTCTGAACTGGCGATGGCCAGCGGCGTGGCGGGTATGTGCGGTGGACAAGCACTGGATTTAGAAGCCGAAGGGCATCAGGTTAATCTGGAACAGCTTGAGAGAATTCACCGTCATAAAACCGGCGCATTGATTCGCGCAGCCGTTCGTCTGGGCGCGCTGAGCGCTGGCGAGCAAGGGCGTAAAGCCCTGCCAATCCTGGACAGATACGCAGAAAGTATCGGCCTGGCATTCCAGGTTCAGGATGACATTCTGGATGTGGTGGGCGATACTGCAATATTGGGAAAACGTCAGGGTGCCGATCAGCAGCTTGGCAAAAGTACCTACCCCGCCTTGTTGGGCCTCGAGCAAGCCCAACGTAAAGCCCGGGACCTGATTGCTGATGCCCGCCAGTCTTTAAATGAACTGGCCGCACAGTCACTGGACACCTCGGCACTGGAAGCGCTAGCGGACTATATAATCCAGCGTGATAAATAAACACACTATCCCGATGAGCCTTTGATGAGTTTTGATATTGCCAAGTACCCGACGCTGGCGTTGGTTGACACCACCCAGGAGTTACGTCTGTTGCCGAAAGAGAGCCTGCCGAAGCTTTGCGACGAATTACGTCGTTATTTGCTCGACAGCGTCAGTCGTTCCAGCGGACATTTCGCCTCCGGGCTTGGCACGGTAGAGCTGACCGTTGCACTCCATTACGTCTATAACACCCCGTTCGATCAGTTGATCTGGGACGTGGGCCATCAGGCTTATCCGCACAAAATTCTGACCGGCCGTCGCGATAAAATTGGCACTATTCGCCAGAAAGGCGGCCTGCATCCGTTCCCATGGCGCGGTGAGAGCGAGTTCGATGTTTTAAGCGTCGGCCACTCATCCACGTCTATTTCCGCAGGTATCGGCATTGCCGTCGCGGCAGGCAAAGAGAACAAACAGCGCCGCACCGTCTGCGTGATTGGCGATGGTGCTATCACCGCTGGCATGGCCTTTGAGGCGATGAACCACGCGGGCGATATCAAGCCGGATATGCTGGTTGTGCTCAACGACAATGAAATGTCGATTTCCGAAAACGTAGGTGCGCTGAATAATCATCTGGCGCAGTTGCTGTCCGGCAAGCTTTATTCAACGCTGCGTGAAGGCGGCAAAAAAGTCTTCTCCGGCGTACCGCCGATTAAAGAGCTGTTAAAACGCACCGAAGAACATATCAAAGGCATGGTGGTGCCAGGCACGCTGTTCGAAGAGCTGGGCTTTAACTATATCGGCCCGGTCGATGGACATGATGTTCTGGGCCTCATCACCACCCTTAAAAACATGCGTGATCTGAAAGGCCCGCAGTTCTTGCATATCATGACCAAGAAAGGTCGTGGCTACGAGCCTGCTGAAAAAGATCCTATTACCTTCCACGCCGTACCGAAATTCGATCCTACCAGTGGTTGCCTGCCAAAAAGCAGCGGCGGGATGCCGAGCTACTCTAAGATTTTTGGCGACTGGTTGTGCGAAACAGCGGCGAAAGATAACAAGTTGATGGCCGTTACGCCTGCCATGCGCGAAGGCTCCGGCATGGTCGAGTTTTCAAAAAAATATCCTGACCAATATTTTGATGTGGCGATTGCCGAGCAGCACGCGGTGACATTTGCAGCGGGTCTGGCGATCGGCGGTTATAAGCCTATCGTGGCCATCTATTCCACCTTCCTGCAACGCGCGTACGATCAGGTTATTCATGACGTGGCGATCCAGAAGCTGCCTGTGCTGTTTGCTATTGACCGCGCGGGTATCGTGGGTGCTGATGGACAGACACACCAGGGCGCATTCGATCTCTCTTTCCTGCGCTGTATCCCGGACATGGTTGTGATGACGCCAAGCGATGAAAATGAATGTCGCCAGATGCTGTTTACCGGCTATCACTACCAGGATGGTCCGTGTGCAGTGCGTTATCCGCGTGGTAACGCCGTTGGTGTCGAGCTGGCTCCACTGGCAAAACTGCCCATCGGTAAAGGTATCGTTAAGCGCCACGGCGAAAAACTGGCGATCCTGAACTTCGGGACATTAATGCCTGAAGCGGCCAGGGTCGCCGAAACGCTTAACGCCACGCTCGTGGATATGCGCTTTGTAAAACCGCTCGATGAAGCGCTGATTCTGGAGATGGCCTCGCGTCACGATTCCCTGGTCACGCTTGAAGAAAACGCCATTATGGGCGGTGCGGGCAGCGGCGTGAACGAAGTGCTGATGGCGAAGCGTAAAGCCGTACCGGTACTCAATCTCGGCCTGCCGGATCGTTTTATCCCGCAAGGCACGCAGGATGAAGCCCGCGCTGAGATTGGCCTTGATGCCGCTGGCATCGAAGCAAAAATCCGCGACTGGCTGGCGTAATCCCTCCTCTTTTCGCTCCTGCTATGCTTAACGGTAACGTTTGACAAAATAGCAGGAGCAAAACCATGCAATACAACATATTAGGTAAAACGGATCTTAAGGTTTCTCGCCTTTGTCTCGGCTGTATGACCTTTGGCGAACCCGATCGGGGAAATCACGCCTGGACGCTGCCGGAAGAGAGCAGCCGTCTCATCATCAAACATGCCCTCGACGGCGGCATTAACTTCTTTGATACCGCGAATAGCTACTCCGATGGCAGCAGCGAAGAGATCGTTGGTCGCGCGCTGCGTGACTTTGCTCGCCGTGAAGAGGTTGTAGTCGCCACGAAAGTCTATTATCCATCAGGCAATCTCACCGAAGGTTTATCCCGGGCGCAAATCCTGCGATCCATTGACGACAGCCTCTCGCGTCTGAATATGGACTACGTCGATCTGCTGCAAATCCACCGCTGGGATTACAACACGCCGATTGAAGAGACGCTGGAAGCGCTGAACGACGTAGTGAAAGCGGGTAAAGCGCGTTATATCGGCGCATCATCGATGCATGCATCTCAGTTTGCCGAAGCGCTGAACCTTCAGGTTCAGAACGGCTGGGCGCGCTTTGTCACCATGCAGGATCATTACAATCTGATTTATCGAGAAGAAGAACGCGAGATGCTGCCGCTGTGTTACCAGGAAGGTGTCGCGGTGATCCCCTGGAGCCCACTGGCACGCGGACGTTTAACCCGCCCGTGGGGAGAAACCACCGCTCGTTCAGTTTCCGATGAGGTCGGGAAAAATCTGTATAACGAGGCAGAAGCCAGCGATGCGCTAGTTGCTGAGCGACTGGCGGGTATTGCCGACGACGTTGGTGCCACGCGAGCGCAGGTGGCACTGGCCTGGCTACTCAGCAAACGTGGCGTAGCAGCCCCGATAATCGGCACATCGCGGGAAGAACAATTAGATGAACTGCTCAATGCGGTGGATTTAACGCTGACGCCAGAACAAATAGCCGAACTGGAAACGCCGTATCAACCGCATCCGGTGGCGGGGTTTAAATAGCGCATCAGCCGGGCACATTGCCCGGCTTTATCACGCGAAATGATCGTACCCTTTCCAGTCGAGCGTCACGGGCGAACCGTCCTGCACAAACTGTAAGCCTTCGCTTTCAGGAAGAATTTGGCCGATGCAGGTAAACGGTGCACCTACATGATTCAGCGCCACATCCAACGTCCCACGATTGAGCTCCGGTACGGTGAAGCACAGCTCGTAATCTTCGCCGCCGGACAACGCCCAACGCAGCGCCTGTTCAGATTCAACATGTTTGCGCATTTGTTCTGAAAGCGGGAAAGCATCCAAATCAACCCGCGCGCCGACGCCGCTGGCTTTCAGGATATGCCCCAGATCGGAGATAAGCCCATCGGAAAGATCAATCGCCGAGCTGGCGCGATCGCGCAGCGCCTGGCCGTGCAAAATGCGCGGGGTCGGACGCAAATGACGCTTCACCAGATAAGCAGCATCATCGACGTCGCTCACGCTTAATCTATTTTGCAAAATCGCCAGCCCTGCCGCACTGTCACCCGGTGTACCGGTGACGTAAATCCAGTCGCCTGGTTTTGCGCCAGAGCGCTTTAACGCGCGTCCGACGGGCACATAGCCGTGGATCGCCAGCGTCATCGACAGCGGACCGGCGGTAGTATCGCCGCCAATCAGCTGCATATCGTAATAGTTAAGTTGTTCAAACAACTCGTCACTGAAGGCTTCAAGCCAGGCTTCATCGACATTGGGCAAGGTCAACGCCAGCGTTAACCACGCAGGATCGGCCCCCATCGCAGCCAGATCGCTCACATTTACCGCCAGCGCTTTATAGGCCAAATCGGCAGGATCGATGTCAGGCAGGAAATGACGACCGCTAACCAGCGTATCAGTGCTGATCGCCAGGGTCTGTTTTTCGGGGATATTAAGAAGTGCACAGTCGTCGCCGATACCCGTTTCAACATCAAGACGAGAGGTTCGGACACGATCAAAATAACGGGCAATCAGGGAGAATTCGCCGCAAGCCATACGTTATGCCTCAGCAAAGAAAAGAAAAAACCGGAGCCTACGCTGCTCAAGGCAACGCAGAACTCCGGTTTGCGAATCACTTTTTGCGGGGACGGATCGACGGTGCGGCTTTATCCAGCACGCCATTCACAAATTTGTGGCTATCTTCAGCACCGAAGGTTTTCGCCAGTTCGATAGCTTCGTTAATGGCGACTTTGTACGGCACATCTTCACGTTTAGACAGCTCAAACAGCGCAATACGCAGCACCGCTTTCTCTACCTGACCCAGCTCTTCGAGCAGACGGGACAGATACGGCTTCATCAAACCGTCGAGATACGCGCTATTAGTCGCCACTCCCGACAGCAGTTCACGGAAGTACAGGACATCAACGTCTTTGACGTCTTGTTCCGCCAGGAACTGATATTCGACATCAGAGATGTCGTTCTGGGACAACTGCCAGGAATAAAGTGCCTGGACAGCACATTCACGGGCGCGGCGACGAGCAGCAGGTTTCACGGATTTCCCCTTACAAAAAATCAGGCCTTAATGGCTTTCAATACGTTGATCATTTCAAGCGCGGTCAGTGCAGCTTCTGCACCCTTGTTACCGGCTTTGGTGCCAGCACGTTCGATGGCTTGTTCAATACTTTCGGTGGTCAGTACGCCAAACGCGACTGGGATTTCAGAATCCTGTGCAACGTGCGCCAGACCATTGCTTGCACCGCCCGCAACGTATTCGAAGTGAGCAGTACCGCCACGAATAACTGTACCCAATGCAATCACCGCGTCGTATTTACCGGTTTTTGCCAAAGCGCCCGCTGCCAGAGGCAGTTCGTAAGCACCTGGAACCCAAACAACGGTAATGTTTTCATCTTTTACCTGGCCGATACGTTTCAGGGCGTCAATCGCGCCATCCAGCAGGCTGTCGTTGATAAAGTTGTTGAAACGCGCAATGGTGATGGCGACGCGAGCGTCCGGGGTAGCAACAGCAGCTTCAATAATGTTCATACTCTTCCTTTACGGGTTCATTTAGCCCCGCAGGGGGGCGGATTTTATCATAATAATTTGCGTACTGCTTCCCTATTTCAGAAAGCCTCACACAGGCGTTAAGTGCAGGCACACATCAGGCCCAACCGGGCGTATCTCGCTGAATTTGAATTGCGGTGCATCAGCCAGTTTTTCAAGGCCGGGCAGGACAAACAGACCACGCGCCTCATTCCCTAATAGTTTAGGCGCGACGTAGACGAGAAGCTCATCAACTAGCCCCGCCTGCAATAAGGCTCCGGCAAGGTTGGGCCCCGCTTCGACCCAAATACTGTTCACCTGTTGCCTGCCGAGCAGCATCATGAGTACCACTAAATCGAGATGGCCGTTATGTTCAGGCACCATGATGCTGCGCACCCTTTCCGGCCATTCTCGGCTGTCTTCTTTCGTGCGGGCAAACACCGTTTCTCCTGGCTGGTGCACAATACGGTGCTCAGGCGTCACGCGATTCTGACTATCAATCACGATACGCAGAGGCTGGCGCAGATTTTCTTGCGGATAAAGCGCCTGCGTATCTGCGCTCAGCTCATCCCAGCGTACGGTCATGGCTGGGTTGTCTGCCAACACGGTTTCACTGCTGGTGAGAATAGCATGGCTTTGCGCACGCAGACGTTGCACATCGCGCCTTGACTCCGGAGAGGTCACCCACTGGCTTTCACCGTTTGCCATCGCTGTCCGGCCATCGAGCGAAGCACCCAGCTTAAGCTGAATGTACGGAAAACCGGTTCTCATCCGCTTAAGGAACCCTTTATTCAGGGATTCAGTATCCTGCATCATCAGGCCGTGGCTGACATCGATGCCCTCCTGTTGCAGGCGATACAACCCGCGCCCGGCAACCTGCGGATTCGGATCCTGCATCGCGGCGACAATGCGCGAAACGCCCGCAGCAATTAATGCCTCACAGCACGGCGGTGTACGCCCGTGATGGCTGCAAGGTTCCAGGGTGACGTAGGCTGTTGCACCGCGCGCGTTCTCGCCCGCCATACGCAAAGCATGGACTTCCGCATGGGGTTCCCCGGCGCGATAATGAAAACCTTCGCCGACAATCTCACCGTCTTTAACGATAACGCAGCCGACATTCGGGTTGGGATGGGTCGTAAAACGCCCGCGCTGCGCCAACTTCAGCGCTCGCGCCATGTAAATCTCATCCTGCATGGGCTTAATCCTGTAGGCGGGCGATCTCTTCGCCAAACTCTTTGATATCTTCGAAACTGCGATACACAGAGGCGAAGCGGATATAGGCAACTTTATCGAGCTTTTTCAATTGCTCCATCACCAGATTGCCAATCATTTTACTTGGCACTTCGCGCTCACCGGTGCCACGCAGGTGCGATTTGATATGATTGAGCGCCATTTCGACGTCATCTGCGCTAACTGGCCGTTTTTCCAGTGCTTTTAGCATGCCGCGACGCAGTTTTTCTTCGTTGAATGGCTCGCGTACTTCGTCACTTTTCACGACACGAGGCATCACCAGCTCCGCCACCTCAAACGTGGTGAATCGCTCGTTACACACCAGACACTGACGACGGCGACGTACAGAAGATCCTTCTCCCACGAGACGTGAGTCGATTACTTTGGTATCCACAGCGGAACAGAATGGGCAATGCATACGGTGTCCTGACTATCTGGTTAACTGAACTCTATTTTACCCCGAACTGGGCTGACAACAAAGGAAGAGCGCTTTTTGAGACAAAGGATCTATGCCAGACAGCCTTAGGCTAGCTACCATTATGACGATCCGTTAATTCAAGGAAATAAACGCAATGACAAGACGTTACCTAAGAATTCTGTTGGTGGGAAGTTTCTTCACCCTTAGCGCCTGTGCACAGCAACATGAAGTCCGCGAGATGAAAGAGAGCGTGAGCACGCTCAATACTGCGATGAGCAAGCTGAACCAGGAAACCGTCAAAATTACCCAGCAAAACGCGCTAAATGCCAAATCGAGTAGCGGTGTTTACCTGTTACCAGGGGCAAATACCCCCGCCCGCTTGAAGAGTCAGGTGGGTACCCTGAAAATGTCACTGATTAACGTCGCGCCAAACGCCGACGGTACGCGCGCGACGCTGCGTATTCAAGGGGAGTCTAACGACCCACTACCTGCTTTTACCGGTACCGTAGAGTGGGGTCAGATCCAGGGAACGACCGAGAGCTACCAGGAAGTGAACGTTAAGAACCAGCTTATCAGCGCGCCCGCGAGCGTGCTGGCACCCAGCGATGTGGACATTCCACTGCAACTTAGCGGCATCACCCCAGAGCAGCTAGGTTTTATCCGCATTCACGATATTCAGCCCACCGCGCAGTAATCCTTTTAGCGGAACGTAACTATACGTTCCGCTTTCATCAACATTCCGCAAAGATTCGTAGCATAAATGATTGCCCTGGCATTTTTTGCCGTTTAAAGTACGCAAACGTGAACGCAATCGATTACGTGCATGATAGATATGTGAAACAACACATATTTTTGTGAGCAGGGATTCCTATAATAGGCTCCGCAGAGACACGAAATATTTTGAAACGCAAATCGCGCATTTTTCACTCCCGGAAGGGAATTTCAATCAGTGGCATGATTATGAAAAAAACATTATTAGCAGCCGGTGCAGCACTGGCAATTTCTACTTCTTTCGTTGTTAACGCAGCGGAAAACGATAAACCTGAATATGTTTCAGACTGGTGGCATCAGAGCGTTAACGTGGTGGGCAGTTACCACACCCGTTTTGGACCACAAATCCGTAACGATACTTACCTTGAATACGAAGCCTTCGCTAAGAAAGACTGGTTTGATTTCTACGGCTATATGGACGCCCCTGTCTTCTTCGGTGGTAACACCGATGCTAAAGGTATCTGGAACCACGGTTCTCCATTGTTCATGGAAATCGAACCACGCTTCTCAATCGACAAGCTGACGGGCGCAGACCTGAGCTTCGGTCCATTCAAAGAGTGGTACATTGCGAATAACTACATCTACGACATGGGCCGCAACGCGTCCGGTCGTCAGAGCACCTGGTACATGGGTCTGGGCACCGACATCGACACCGGTCTACCGATGAGCCTGTCCATGAACGTGTACGCAAAATATCAGTGGCAGAACTATGGTGCCGCAAACGAAAACGAGTGGGATGGCTACCGTTTCAAAGTGAAATACTTTGTACCGATCACCCAGCTGTGGGGCGGCAACCTGAGCTACATCGGCTTCACTAACTTCGACTGGGGCTCAGACCTGGGCGATAACGACTTCAGCGATCTGAATGGCAAGAAAGCGCGTACTAACGACTCGATCGCTTCCAGCCACATTCTGGCGTTGAACTACGATCACTGGCACTACTCAGTTGTTGCTCGTTACTGGCACAACGGTGGTCAATGGAACGACGATGCAAGCCTGAACTTCGGCAACGGCGACTTCAGCGTCCGTTCTACCGGCTGGGGTGGTTACCTGGTCGTGGGTTACAACTTCTAAGCTGTAACCGGCAAAAGAAAGCCAGCTTAAACGCTGGCTTTTTTATTTATCATCGACAGACCAGCGCTCGCGAGCGATCTAACAGCCACGGGCGCAAATAGCCGACGGTATTAGAAAATGGCAGCACGTCTTCAGGCAACCGAATGCCGATCGCACGCTCGATGTAGCCGCGCCGGATGACAATACGCTGCCAAAGCTCAGGATAACGCGCTTCAATGTCATGACGCAGAGCCTCATCCGCCAGCGCCACCGTATCTTCGATACTGGCTCCTGCGTAGCCCGCTCGCGAGGGGATAATATCGATTTGCAGGATCATCCCGCTTTGCAATGTGGCCATCGAACCAGGACCAATGGGCGAGCACAGCCACTCTTCATCTGCCACCAGATGCCCTGGGTTCAGATGCCAGTGATACTCAGCTTTTGGCAGAACGCTCTCAATGAGGGAGTACATCTCACCGCCACGCATACCGATGCGCAGATTCTCAAGCCAGGTCACGACCGCCTGGAAATAGGGCTTTGCCACGACGTCGAGATAGTCAGCCACCGCAGGCGCAAGCTCAGTTTCATTATCAACAACATAAGCAGCGCGACTGCTTAGCCCACCTTTGTAACTGGTCGTCAGTGAAAATTTATCGCCACGCTGGATAACTTTGTCGCTGGGATAAAGATTCGCCTTTGCGAAGCGGTCACCGGTACCGGCAATCATCACCACATTATTGGGCTGCCCTTCTGCCGCCAGCAACGCGCCGATCTGCTTTTCCGTTTTGTCAGGCTCAATGGCGTTGAGCGCGGTGAGGATCGCAGTGGATGCCAGATTAGCACCGTATTCGTAGTGCGCCAGCTCATTGGGATTGTTAACGACACGCGCGCCGCTGTCCGGTGCGATAAAAATTCCGGTCGCATTTTGCAGCCTATTACCGCCAGCCTGACGAATCGCATCAACGATGAACGCAGGCAGGTCGAACATCTGCGACGTCTCATCAGCTATGCCCGTAAAAAGCTTCCAGCCTGCGAGCCCAATACGTTTATCCGCAGTAATACCGGCTTCCTGTAGCAGCACCGACAGCGATTTTTGATTATCCATCGGCTGATTCGGTAGCGAAAACCATGGCGCATGCACAACATGATTCTCAAGTCGGGCATGTGCTGCCAGCTTGAGATTCTCGTTGCCTAATACCAGCACGGCTTCGCCTTCTTTTTGCAGGATCAGCAGTGCTTCTTCGAAACGGGGAATAAAACCGGTCAGGTACTCGAAGTTGCCGCCGTGTTCTTTATCGGCATAAACAACCAGCGTATCAAGTCCCTGCTGCCGCATCCGGTCGAGTACTTTCGAATGACGCTCACGCAAAGTCTCATCGCTCAGCGTAACAGAAGATAAATCGTGCCAGACGGCAGGTTGAGGTACAGCAGAAAGGCTTACAGTAGGCATCGGCATTACTCCATGTCATTTCGATCTATTGACGGAGAGTAACCAAAATTCGGGAATGTGTAATAAAAAAATCCCGACCTTGCGACCGGGATTCCGTTATCAGAATGCTGTTGCCGTTACGGCAGGATGGACGGCTGGTCCGCCCCTTCCTTTTCAACTTTCTGCTGGAGCAAGTGCTCACGTTTCATACCCAACTTCAACGCCAGCGCGGACGCGACGTAGATTGAAGACGCCGTACCGATGGAAACACCGATCAACATGGTCAGCGAGAAGCCTTCCAGAATCGGGCCACCGAAGAGGAACAGCATCAGGATAACCATTAAGGTGGTCCCGGATGTGATCAACGTACGGTGCAGCGTTTGGGTCAGTGAAACGTTAAAGATTTCGTACGGCGTACCGCGACGGATCTTACGGAAGTTCTCACGAATACGGTCCGATACCACGATGCTGTCGTTCAGTGAGTAACCGATAACCGACATCAGAGATGCCACGATTGTCAGGTCGACTTCAATGTGGAACAGCGATAGCACACCCATGGTGATGACCACGTCGTGCGCCAGGGCGATAACCACACCCGCCGCCAGACGCCATTCAAAGCGGAAACCAACGTAGACCAGAATGGAGATCAGCGCGGCCAGCAGGGCCATCGCACCGTTCTGCGCCAGATCGGCACCCACGCTTGGACCAACAAACTCGATACGCTTAACCGTTGCGTCCTGGCTGGTCGCCTGGTTAATAACGTTTACGACCTTGCTACCCAACTCCTGGCTGCCGTTGGCATCGTGTACCGGAGGCATACGCACCATGATGTCACGGCTGCTGCCAAAGTTCTGCAACTGCGGCTCTTCAAAGCCCGCCTTTTGCAGTGCCTGGCGCATTTGGTCCAGATCGGCCGGTTTTTCCAGGGTAATTTCAATCACCGTACCACCGGTGAAATCCAGACCCCAGTTAAAACCACGGACGCCGATAATCGCGATGGACACAATCAGCAGAAAGCCTGAAATGCCAAACGCCCAGTTGTCCCAGCGCATAAAGTCCCAGACTTTACGGCCGTGGTTCAATTGTTCAACAGTATATTCCTGTGCCACAACGCACTCCTCAGATAGACAGCTTTTTGACGCGCTTGCCGCCATACAGCAGGTTCACGATGGCACGGGTGCCGACAATAGCGGTAAACATTGACGTTGCTACACCAATACCGGTAGTGATAGCAAAGCCTTTGATTGCGCCAGTACCCACTGCATACAGGATCAGAACCTTAATCAGTGTTGTAACGTTCGCATCGAAGATAGAGCTAAATGCGCCTTTATAACCTTCGTCAATCGCCTGTTGTACAGAGCGACCGTTGCTCAGTTCTTCTTTGATACGCTCGTTTATCAGTACGTTGGCATCGACCGCAACCGCAAGGGTTAGGACGATACCCGCGATACCCGGCATGGTCAGAGTCGCCCCTGGCAGCAGGGACATAATACCGATGATCAGCACCAGGTTGGCAATAAGCGCACTTGTCGCGATAAGACCGAACTTCTTATAGAAGAAGAGCATAAAGAGGATGGAGACGGCCAGACCTGCCAGGCAGGCTTCCAGACCCTGAGTGATGTTCTGCATACCCAGCGTTGGACCGATGGTACGTTCTTCAACAATCTGAATCGGCGCAATCAGCGCACCGGCACGCAGCAGCAAGGAGAGCTGACGCGCTTCGTTCGGGTTGCTGATACCAGTGATACGGAAGCTGTTACCCAGACGAGACTGGATGTTAGCGACGTTAATCACCTCTTCTTCTTTCACCAGCATCGCACGACCGTTGGCATCTTTCTTGCCGCTGTCTTTGTACTCCACGAACAGGGTCGCCATCGGTTTACCGATGTTGTCCTTAGTGAAGTTAGACATGATGTTACCACCCGCGCTATCCAGCGAGATGTTCACCTGCGGTTGGTTGTATTCGTCCTGATTTGAAGTGGAGTCGGTGATGTGGTCACCGGTCAAAATCACGCGTTTGAACAGCACAACAGGCTGACCTTCACGAGTCTGCTTCACTTCAGAATCACCCGGTACACGGCCAGAAGCCGCAGCGGATTGATCGACGTTGGTATTGACCAGACGGAATTCCAGCGTTGCGGTCGCACCCAAAATCTCTTTGGCACGCGCAGTATCCTGAATACCCGGCAGCTCAACGACAATACGGTCAGCACCCTGACGCTGTACCAGTGGCTCAGCAACACCCAACTGGTTGACACGGTTACGCAGGATATTGATGTTCTGCTGTACCGCATATTCACGCGCTTCACTCAGGCGGGTATCGGTCATCACAGCGCGCAGCTGGTTGCTGCCCTGGCGAGAAATCACCAGATCGCGGTGACGCGTAGTCAGATAATCAACCGCCTGATCGCGAGCGGTACCGTCACGGAACGTGATGCTCATTCCGTAGTTATCTTCCTTACGCACGTTGGTGTAAGGAATGCCTTTTTCGCGCAGATCGCTGCGCAGGCCGTCCATATTCTGTTCCTGCAGCTTACCGAGCGCGGTATCCATATCCACTTCCATCAGGAAGTGAACGCCGCCACGCAGATCGAGACCGAGTTTCATCGGCTCAGCGTTAATGGCAGCTAACCAACGCGGGGTTGCAGGAGCAAGGTTCAACGCCACGACATACTTATCACCCAGCACGCCCATCAGCGCCTCACGGGCGCGAAGCTGCGTATCGGTGGTGTCGAAGCGAGCAAGAATTGCGCCCTCTTCCAGTGCCACAGACTTAGCGGTAATTTTTTCTTGTTGTAAAGTGTTCTGGACCTGGATCAGCGTTTGCTCACTGGCGGCGACACCGCGCGCGCCAGTGATTTGAACAGCCGGATCCTCACCATACAGGTTGGGAAGCGCATACAGCAGGCCGACGACAATCACGACGACCAGCATGACGTACTTCCACAAAGGATAACGGTTTAACACGGCAGTTCCCTTTGGGAAAAGTGGGATTACAGCGCTTTCATAGTGCCTTTAGGCAGTACGGCAGCGACGAAGTCACGCTTAATAACCACTTCGGTGGTGTCGTTCAGCGCGATGGAGATATAGCCAGTCTCAGCAACTTTCGTTACGCGACCCACCAGACCACCATTGGTCAGGACTTCATCGCCTTTCGCGATGGAGCTCATCAGATTTTTGTGTTCTTTAGTACGTTTCTGCTGTGGGCGCAGGATCATGAAGTAGAAAATCAGACCAAACACCACCAGCATCAGAATCAGAGACATTGGGCTGCCCTGCGATGGAGCGCCTGTTGCTGCTACCGCATCAGAAATAAAAAAGCTCATTCAAATTCCCTCATTTATTAAATTAGTCAACGTTCAAAGGTGGAACTTCACGACCCTGACGTTGGTAAAAATCGGTCACGAAGCTCTCTAATTTACCCTCTTCGATAGCCTTACGTAAACCAGCCATTAAGCGCTGATAATAACGAAGATTATGAATGGTGTTGAGACGCGCGCCTAAAATCTCATTGCAACGATCGAGATGATAAAGGTACGCACGAGAATAATGACGACAGGTATAGCAATCACACTCGGCGTCGAGCGTGCTGGTGTCGCTTTTATGCTTCGCATTACGGATTTTCACCACGCCATCGGTAACAAACAGATGCCCGTTACGCGCGTTACGGGTTGGCATGACGCAGTCGAACATATCAATGCCGCGACGTACGCCTTCAACCAGATCTTCTGGTTTGCCAACGCCCATCAGGTATCGTGGTTTATCAGCTGGGATTTGCGGGCAAACATGCTCCAGGATGCGGTGCATGTCTTCCTTTGGCTCACCCACAGCTAAACCGCCGACAGCGTAGCCATCAAAACCTATCTCTACCAGACCTTTAACAGAGATATCACGTAAATCTTCGTAAACGCTGCCCTGAATAATGCCGAACAGCGCATTTTTGTTTTCCAGCGAGTCAAAGCGGTCACGACTACGTTGCGCCCAGCGCAAAGACATTTCCATCGAACGTTTAGCATAATCCCAGTCTGCAGGATAAGGCGTACATTCGTCGAAGATCATGACAATATCGGAACCGAGATCGTATTGAATCTCCATCGACTTTTCTGGGTCGAGGAAAATCGGGTCGCCGTTAATAGGGTTGCGGAAATGCACGCCCTGTTCGGTGATTTTACGGATATCACCGAGGCTGAAGACCTGGAAGCCGCCGGAATCGGTCAGAATCGGGCCTTTCCACTGCATAAAATCATGCAGATCGCCGTGCAGTTTCATCACTTCCTGGCCCGGGCGCAGCCACAGGTGGAAGGTGTTACCGAGGATAATTTGCGCGCCAGTGGCTTCGACTTCTTCCGGCGTCATCCCTTTTACGGTGCCGTAGGTGCCCACAGGCATAAACGCAGGCGTTTCAACCACGCCGCGATCAAACACCAGGCGACCGCGACGTGCGCGTCCGTCGGTGGTATCGAGTTCAAATTTCATTATTTCTCCAGCGTCAGAAAAACAGTCCAACGCGATAAATCAGTGTCGCGGACTTATTCCCCGACACGCTCATTCAAAGCCTGCGGATTGTACGTGATAAACATCGCGTCCCCGTAGCTAAAAAAGCGATAATTTTGTTCTACCGCAGCCTTGTAGGCATTCATTGTATGCTGATAACCCGCAAAGGCGGACACCAGCATAATCAAAGTCGATTCAGGCAGATGGAAATTGGTCACCAGCGCATCAATCACTTTGTACTGATAACCTGGATAAATGAAGATCTGCGTGTCACCAAAGAATGGTTCAATGAGGCCAGCTTTTGCGGCCTGGGCGGCGCTTTCCAGCGAACGCACGGACGTGGTGCCGACGGCAATCACGCGACTACCGCGGGCTTTCGCAGCCAGCACAGCATCGACTACATCCTGCGGCACTTCGGCATATTCGGAGTGCATGATGTGATCTTCGATGGTGTCCACGCGCACAGGCTGGAAGGTCCCAGCGCCCACGTGCAGCGTGACAAACGCCATCTGAATGCCTTTCTCGCGCAGTTTTTCCAGCAGCGGCTCGTCAAAATGCAGACCCGCCGTCGGTGCGGCAACGGCACCCGGTTTCTCGCTGTAGACGGTCTGATAAAGTTCGCGATCGGCTTCTTCATCTGGACGATCGATATACGGCGGCAGCGGCATGTGGCCGATAGCATTCAGAATATCCAGTACCGGACGTTCGTCGTTAAACTCCACTTCAAACAGCGCGCCGTGGCGGGCAGTCATGGTGGCGTTGATGCTCTCGTCATCACCCAGCAGCAGTTCCGCGCCAGGCTTTGGCGCTTTGGACGCGCGAATATGTGCCAGAATACGCTTGTCATCGAGCATACGTTCGACCAGCACTTCAATCTTGCCGCCGCTGGCTTTACGGCCAAACAGGCGCGCCGGGATCACGCGGGTATTGTTAAAAACCAGCAGATCGCCAGGGTTGAGCTTGTCGAGCAAATCGGTGAAAGTACCGTGTGTCAGCGCGCCCGTCGGCCCGTCCAGGGACAGCAAGCGGCAGCCACTGCGCTCCGGCTGCGGATAGTGGGCAATCAGGGAATCAGGTAATTCAAAAGAGAAATCGGCGACGCGCATGACTTATACTCGTGACTTAAAAACAGGCGGCTTAGTCTAGTGCTCACGCTCCTTTGCTGCAACAACTAGCCGTAATCGGATCTTAAAACGCATGAATTTTCTCGCACACCTGCACCTCGCCCATCTCGCTGACAGCTCCCTTTCGGGTAATTTGCTGGCGGACTTCGTTCGCGGTAACCCGGCAGATGACTATCCTGCCGAGGTTGTGGACGGTATTTTCATGCATCGCCGCATCGATGTGCTGACGGATAACCTGCCTGAAGTCACAGAAGCGAAAGCCTGGTTCCGCCCGGAAACGCGCCGCGTTGCACCGATCACTCTGGATGTTATGTGGGACCACTTTCTTTCGCGTCATTGGGCGCAGGTCTCGCCCGAGATGTCATTGCCGGAATTTGTCCGTTATGCCCATTCTCAAGTGGCAACCATTTTGCCGGACTCTCCGCCGCGCTTTATCAATCTGAATGAATACTTGTGGTCCGAACGCTGGTTGGAGCGCTATCGCGAGATGGCATTTATTCAGAACGTGCTGAATGGAATGGCCAGCCGTCGCCCACGCCTGGACGCGTTGCGCGATTCGTGGCAAGACCTGGACACCCATTACGATGCTCTGGAAACGCGTTTCTGGCAGTTTTACCCGCGCATGATGGCGCAGGCAAAAAATAAAGCGCTTTAGCAGAAATGTGATTGATAGGTAAAAGCTGGCTGAACGATTGCCCTCACCTCTTTGTCATCCTGCCAAACACTCTCTATAATGGCACGCGTTGCGTTCCAAATAACCTTAGTATCTACAGGAGAATCACATGGTTCTGGTAACTCGTCCGGCCCCAGATTTTACGGCAGCAGCTGTTCTGGGCAACGGTGAAATCGTTGATAATTTTAATTTCAAACAGCACACCAATGGTAAAGCTACCGTTCTGTTCTTCTGGCCGATGGACTTCACCTTCGTTTGCCCATCAGAACTGATCGCATTCGACAAGCGTTACGAAGAATTCCAGAAACGCGGCGTTGAAGTTGTTGGCGTTTCTTTCGACTCTGAGTTTGTACACAACGCATGGCGTAACACCCCTGTCGACAAAGGCGGCATCGGTGCAGTGAAATACGCAATGGTTGCGGACATCAAACGTGAAATCCAGCAGGCTTACGGTATCGAACATCCGGACGCTGGCGTTGCACTGCGTGGTTCTTTCCTGATCGACGCTAACGGCATCGTTCGTCACCAGGTAGTGAACGATCTGCCACTGGGTCGTAACGTTGACGAAATGCTGCGCATGGTTGACGCGCTGCAGTTCCACGAAGAGCACGGTGAAGTGTGCCCGGCTCAGTGGGAAAAAGGCAAAGAAGGTATGAACGCGTCTCCGGACGGCGTGGCTAAATACCTGAGCGAAAACGTTTCTAGCCTGTAATTTGGCATAGAGATTAAAAAGGCTCGCTTAGCGAGCCTTTTTTGTTTAGAACGCGAAACAAGAACAGCCTAATACTCCCCAGAATGCCCGATCGTCGGAAACCGGAATTCCGGAATGTCGTGCGATGCCATGCTCATGGCCGTGCACACCACAGCTGCCGATACATTGATGCATTTGCACCACAGCGCCCACCTTCGACGCCACGGGCGGCGCGGACCGGTAATGCCCAGGCACGTTCACTACCGGCGACCACTCCGGCAGTACCGGGATAGGCGGTGGCGACAGTGGACCGAAATGCCCGGCGGCATAGACCACTTTGCCATCGACGATCGTCAGCACCGATTCAATACCTTTGATCTCCTCCTCCGACACGCTGAAGTAGTCTTTTGACAGCACCACCAGATCGGCAAGCTGCCCTGCCACAATGCGCCCTTTCTTGCCCTGTTCGCTGGAGAACCAGGCGCTGCCTGCGGTCCACAGCTCCAGCGCCACGTCGCGCGGCAATCGGTTACTGTCATCGTACATCGCCAGCCCGCCTACGGTGCGCCCGGATACCAGCCAGTAGAGTGCGGTCCACGGGTTATAACTCGCGACACGAGTGGCGTCCGTCCCCAACCCTACCGGTACCTCCAGCTCCAGCATTTTCGCGACCGGCGGCGTGTGTTTCACCGCATCGCTACCATATCTGTCGACAAAGTACTCCCCCTGGAAGGCCATACGATGCTGCACGGCTATGCCGCCGCCGAGCGCTTTCACACGTTCGATATTGCGCTCGGTGATGGTTTCCGCATGATCGAAGAACCAGTGCAGACCGTTGAACGGAATATCGCTGTTCACTTTCTCGAACACATCCAACATCCGACTGATGGATTCGTCATAAGTGGCGTGCAGGC
>JALCNW010000063.1 GCA_022649305.1 Enterobacter sp. | reverse complement strand
CATCAGCAAAACAGCCGTTGAAGACCTCAATCAGCTGCTCATAATTATGTGTACTGTTCATTAGTTCATCCCCAACCAGTGGAGGATCTCCTGTCCGTGGCTGTCATAAAGAAGTTTGGCACTCATCACCGCCGATACCACAACAATCATTGGACGAATGAGCTTCTGGCCTTTGCTTAATACCAGACGCGAGCCTACGCGCGCGCCTAAAAACTGCCCCACCATCATGACAAAACCGGTCGCCCAGATAACTTTGCCGCCAATAATAAACAGCAGCAGGCCGCCGACGTTCGACGTGGCGTTAAGCACCTTGGCATGCGCGGTGGATTTGGCAAGGTTAAAACCGGCCAGCGTGACGAAAGCCAGTGCATAAAACGATCCTGCACCCGGCCCGAAAAATCCATCGTAGAACCCGACGCAACCACCGGCTATCAGCGCAAACGGCAAACCGTAAAGACGACGCTGACGATCTTCTTCGCCAAGCTTTGGCATCAGTAAAAAATAGAGGCCAATACAGATGACCAAAATCGGTAAAATCTGACGCAGGATGTCTGACTGAACGTGCTGCACCAGCAACGCACCGGTCGTTGAGCCAATAAAGGTCATCAGAATATTCAGCTTCTGATCGGCGACGTTAACAACCTTACGACGAATAAAATAGATTGAAGCCGACAGCGATCCGCCGCACGCCTGTAGCTTATTGGTGGCCAGCGCCTGCGCAGGGCTCATGCCCACCGCCAGCAGCGCGGGAACGGTTAAAAGCCCGCCACCGCCAGCCAGGGCATCAATGAATCCCGCCAGCATCGCGATAAAAAAAAGCACCGCCAGCAATAGCGGTGACACCATAAACAGATCGACGAAATTATCCATTACAGTACATGCTCATCCAGTAGCGCCTGACAGGAAGGCGGCAACGGAGGCGGTGTCTTCTTCTCAGGTTTTGTTGTTCCAGGTTTGGCAGGCTCAAACCAGCTTTGTAGTTCAGCGCCGCATCCGTCGCCCGGTGGCGGTAATGGCTGATCTTCACATTCGAGGCTATTTGCAGGACAACGTAGACGCACGTGCATATGTGCGCGGTGCTGGAACCAAGGACGAACCTTGCTCAGCCAATCACGATCCGTTCCCGCGTCCTGACAGAGCCGCTGCTTGATAGCCGGGTTAACGAAGATACGCGTCACCTCGTCATCTTGCGCCGCCACTTTGATCAGGCTGAAGACATCGGGCGTCCACAGCGACGGCACCACGTTTTTACCATCCCGCGCGACCAAATCGAGCGCCTGCGGTTTGAGTAACTGCGCTGAGCTCCAGCGCGCTTTTGGTAATTGCAGGAAGATATCCACATCCAGCCCTGACTGATGGCTGGCGTGCCCGCCGTTGAAGCGACCGCCTGCCGGCATGCCCATATCACCGATAAGCATCGTGCCCAGCCCCAGGTTATTCACCCGAGTCCCCAGACGCTGGATAAACATCACCAGATCCGGATGTCCAAAGTAACGACGCTGGTCGGTTCGCATCACTTGATAAGTGTCGGACTGGAGCGGAAGCTCCTGCGCACCCACGATGCATCCGTTAGAAAATGCACCAATAGATTGCGCGCTACCGGCAACCGGATGGGTGATTTTTTGCCACGGCGTCGCTGCCAGACTGGCTCCGCTAGCCAGCAAGGCCAGCAGAGCAATTGCGGTTTTTTTCATTTTTACCAGCGTGGAATGGTGGTCGTCACATCCGCATTCTGCGCACGCTGGCGCAGGAAGTGATCCATTAACACGATTGCCAGCATGGCTTCAGCAATCGGCACTGCGCGGATCCCAACGCAAGGATCGTGACGCCCTTTGGTGATCATCTCGACTTCTTCGCCAGAGCGATTAATCGTATGCCCAGGAACGGTAATGCTGGAGGTCGGTTTCAATGCAATATTCGCTACGATTTGCTGGCCGCTGCTGATACCGCCCAGAATGCCGCCCGCGTGGTTGCTCTGAAAACCTTGTGCCGTAATTTCATCGCGATTCTGGCTGCCACGTAGTGCGACCACGCCAAATCCGTCACCAATTTCCACACCTTTTACCGCGTTGATGCTCATCATCGCGTGAGCAATGTCGGCGTCAAGGCGATCAAATACGGGCTCACCTAATCCTGGCGGTACGCCGTCAGCGACGACCGTCACTTTGGCACCGATAGAATCACCTTCTTTTTTCAGGCCGCGCATCAGCTCATCCAGCGCGTCGATTTTATCCGCATCGGCGCAGAAGAACGGGTTCTGTTCAACCAGATCCCAGTCTTTAATTGCCAGTGGAATATCGCCCATCTGAGTCAGGCAACCGCGAATAACAATACCGAATTTCTGTGCCAGATATTTTTTAGCAATTGCACCTGCCGCGACGCGCATGGCCGTTTCGCGAGCAGAGGAACGCCCACCGCCACGATAGTCGCGGAAGCCATATTTTTGTTCATAGGTGTAATCAGCGTGGCCTGGGCGGAAGACGTCTTTAATCGCGCCGTAATCCTGGGAACGCTGGTCGGTGTTTTCAATCAGCAGGCCAATGCTGGTGCCGGTGGTGCGACCTTCGAAAACGCCGGAGAGAATTTTGACCTGGTCCGGTTCGCGACGCTGCGTGGTGTAACGCGAGGTGCCAGGGCGACGACGATCAAGATCGTGCTGTAAATCCGCTTCGGTCAGTTCGATGCCTGGCGGAACGCCATCAACGATGCAACCCAGCGCCAGTCCGTGCGACTCACCAAAGGTGGTCACGCGGAATAATTGTCCAATACTGTTTCCTGCCATCACGGCTCCGTTGTCGTTGTTCTGTTTTGAGCGTTGTGAAACGGGCCGTAGCCCGCTGCATTAATCTTTATAGATGCTGAAGTGTTCGCGCGCGGCGATGAGCTGCGCTTTGGTCAGCATGAAGACGCCTTCACCACCGTTGTCGAACTCGAGCCAGGTGAACGGGACGTCCGGGTACTGCTCCATCAGATGTACCATGCTGTTACCGACTTCACAAATCAGAATACCGTCGTCGGTCAGATAATCCGGCGCGCATGCCAGAATGCGACGCGTCAGTTTCAGGCCATCTGTACCCGATGCCAGACCCAGCTCCGGCTCGTGGCGATATTCATTCGGCAGGTCGGACATATCCTCCGCGTCTACGTACGGCGGATTGGTCACGATAAGATCGTATTGCAGCGCAGGCAGGTCGCGGAACAGATCGGAGCGAATCGGCGTGACGTGATGAATGAGACCGTGCTCTTCAATGTTGTGCTCGGTGACGGCCAACGCGTCAGACGAGATATCTACGGCATCAACTTCCGCTTCCGGGTAGGCATAAGCGCAGGCAATCGCAATGCAGCCGCTGCCGGTACACATATCCAGAATATGCTCTGGCTGATGGTCAATAAGCCCTGCGAAATGGTTGTTGATCAGCTCACCAATCGGCGAGCGAGGCACCAGCACACGCTCATCCACGAAAAACTCGTGCCCGCAGAACCAGGCTTTGTTGGTCAAATACGCTACTGGGATACGTTCGTTGACGCGGCGAATCACGCGCTCAACGATGCGGTGTTTTTCACTGGAGGTCAGGCGCGCCGTGCGCATATCTTCAGGAATATCCAGCGGCAGATAAAGTGATGGCAGGACCAGTTGAACCGCCTCATCCCACGGGTTATCGGTGCCATGGCCATACCATATATTCGCCGCGCTGAAGCGGCTGACCGACCAGCGCAACATGTCCTGAATGGTGTGTAGCTCGTTTACGGCTTCATCGACAAAAATTTTATCCACTTTTTTCTCCAGGGCATGCTTGCTTAATTTTCGGCGGCTAGTTTGCCATGAAGACGCCGATAAATCAGCATTGTCGCGACCTGGATAGCGTGAAAAAATGCGTTTTGCTTGCGCCTGCCTCAGGTAGACTATGGGAAATAAGAGATGAGACTGACTAATGAAAAAGAAAACACCGCTTAGCGAGGGGGATCAGACGCTGTTCCGCCAGTTGATGAGTGGGACACGTCAAATCAAGCAGGACACTATCGTCCATCGCCCGATGCGCAAAAAAATAACCGACGTTCCGGTTAAGCGTTTGTTGCAGGAACAAGCTGACAACAGCCACTATTTTTCAGACGAATTTCAGCCGCTGCTCAACACGGAAGGTGCGGTGAAATACCTACGCGAAGACGTCAGCCATTTTGAGCTGAAGAAGTTACGTCGTGGGGATTATTCGCCGGAGCTGTTTCTCGATTTGCACGGCTTAACGCAGATGCAGGCTAAACAGGAACTGGGGGCACTCATTGCCGCGTGTCGTCGTGAGCATATATTTTGTACCTGCGTGATGCATGGCCACGGAAAACATATTCTCAAACAGCAAACGCCCCTGTGGCTGGCTCAGCATCCACATGTCATGGCCTTTCATCAGGCACCAAAGGAGTATGGCGGAGACGCCGCGCTGCTGGTATTGATAGAGATAGAGGAGTGGCAGCTGCCGGAACTGCCCTGACAGACTGGCGGGAGGCTCTCGCTCCCCGCCGTATCGCGCGTCACATTAAATCGCTTTCGCCATTTTTAAATTGCACGGACTCATTTGCCAGTTAAATACCCCTTTGCCTTCGTCATCAATCGTGACGTTAGCAATCGCTGAGGTAGTAAACATTGGCGGTGTTTCGCCAGGGCACAGTTCAGATACCAGATAACCGACCAGCGGCAAATGGGAAATAACCAGTGCAGAAGCGACACCTTCACTGCTGAGCGCCTGGAGATACGCGCTTACCGAGCCGACATCACCACATGGCGTAAGCTCAGGAAGCACATCCACGCTGTCTGGCAGGTTCATACATTCCCCCACCACACCCAGCGTCTGCTCAGCGCGCAGGAACGGGCTTACCAGAACACGTTCGATATCCACTTTTTGGCCCTTGAGCCACGTAGCCATCAAACGAGATTCATCGCAGCCACAGGTTGTCAAAGGTCGAACAGAATCACTGGCGGCATCGAGTGCCGCGTCGCCGTGACGCATGATAAAAACTTGCATATTGCACCGCTTTTGTTAACCAGAATCACCAGCGTCGACTACCCGCGACAACATCAGAAGGTAGAAAACCCGATGGCCGGGCATTGTGCCTGATCCATTCGATGAATGAAACGCTGTTTTTTACCTTAATGGCGTAAGTATAGTCAATAACTGTTTACAAAATCGCCAAAACAGGTTCATTCAACTCAGGGTTTACGCTTCTTTAACCCTGGCTTTCAGGGTCAATTTTCTTTGCGGGCCAAAATGTCTGCCCCTGTTCCGCCATATGTAATAACGCTTCACATGGTGTAAACCGCGCACCATAAAGTGATGCCAGACGCTGCAATATTGCCACCACTTCACCTGCCCCCAGTTTGTCCATATAGCGGAAAGGACCTCCGAGGAAAGGTGGAAAACCAATACCAAACACCGCGCCGATATCGCCATCGCGCGCGTTTTTAACGACCTGCTCATCATGACAACGCGCGGCTTCATTGAGCATCATCATCACACAGCGTTCAGCGCACTGTTGCACGGAAAGTTTACCCGCCCCGGTGCTCTGAATGAGCCCATAAACTGCGGGGTCAACCTGTTTCTTGCTTTTACGCCCTTTCACAGCGTAAAGATAGAAACCACGACCATTTTTTCTGCCTTTGCGATCGTCATTCAAGATCGCAGAAACAATGTTTGCAGGAGGGCTAAAACGTTCGCCGTAAGCCGCCTCCAGCACAGGTATAATTTTAGTACCGGTATCAATTCCAACCTCATCCAAAAGTTGGATTGGACCCACCGGGAAGCCAAAATTAACGAGCGCATTGTCGACGTGCTCGATTTTCTCGCCTTCCACCAGCAGCCGCATTGCTTCGTTTATATAGGGGGCAAGGATGCGATTCACGTAAAAACCGGCTTTATCGGCTACCACAACGGGCGTTTTACCCTGCATCTTCGCAAGCTTAACGATCGTTGCCACCGTTTGCGGGCTAGTTTCTGCATGGGGAATGACCTCAACCAGCGGCATTTTTTCAACCGGACTGAAGTAATGCAGGCCAATGACCTGCTCGGGCCGTGTCGCCCTGGCCGCAATGTCACCTATCGGCAACGATGAGGTGTTTGAGGCGAAAATAGTGTGCGGTGCGCCGTTTTGCTCCACCTCAGACACCATTTGCTGCTTGAGAGCTAAATCCTCAAATACTGCTTCGATCACCACGTCACGATGTTGAAAACCGCTGTAATCCGTGGTTCCAGAAATCATTGCCAGTTCGCGGTCACGTTCTCCTGCTTTGATATGGCGGCGTTTGACCTTTTGATCAAGCAACTGCCAGCTGTATTGCAGTGCGTGATTGATGCCTTTTGCATTGATGTCTTTTATTCGGACCGGAATTTTACCCTTGCTGGCGGTCACAAATGCGATGCCACCGCCCATCAATCCCCCGCCCAGTACGCCAACGGCGTTTATTTGCGCAGGCGTCGCCTCGCTGCCGGGATCCTTTTTCACTTCAGTACTGGCAAAAAACACGCTACGCAGAGCCTGTGATTCAGGCGTCATCGCCAGTTCACCAAAGGCTTTAGCTTCAGCGGCATAACCACTGCTGCTCCCCTGCGACAGGCCCGTTTCGATCACCTCAAGAATGCGTTTCGTCGCCGGATAATTGCCCTTGGTTTTCTGTTCGGTCTTCTTGCCAACCATATTAAAGAGCAACGCCCGCCCCAGCGGCCCGGCAAGAATGCGCTCGCGTACCGGCAGACGTCGGCCTGTTTGACGTCCTTTCAGCGCCAGCTCCACAGCGGCTTGCAGAAGAATGGAATGCGGAACCACTTCATCCACTAACCCAGCCTTTAATGCCTGGCGCGGACGAAGCTGTTTACCGGTCAGGATCATTTCCAGAGCGGTACTCACGCCAATCAGCCGAGGTAAACGCTGGGTCCCGCCCGATCCGGGTAACAGTCCTAACTGTACTTCCGGTAGCCCTAGCACCGTTTTAGGATCGTCGGTACAAATGCGCCCATGACAGGCCAGCGCAAGTTCCAGCCCGCCACCCAGGCAGGCGCCGTGAATGGCAGCGATCGCCGGGATCGGTAAACTGTGGATCTCCGCCATGATCTGCTGCCCTTGACGAGCCAACTGTTCAGCTTCCTGAGCACTGTTAGCGCGGGCGATCATGTTGATATCCGCACCCGCAATAAAGTTGTCGGGTTTCGCGGAGATAAAGACCAGGCCACGTATCTCTTTGTTCTCACGAACTTGCTTGAGGATGGCGCGCACCTGAGCGCCAAATTCGGCCTTCAGGGTATTCATTTTCTCGCCTGGCACATCGATAGTCACGATTGCCACGTTGTCCAGACGTACCTGTAAGGTAAAAGCGGAAGTCATATCCATCACTCGGCCTCCAGAACCATCGCCGCGCCCAGACCACCCGCCGCGCAGGCGGTGACCAGACCAAAGCCTCCGCCTCGACGGCGTAGCTCGTGCAGCGTTTGCGTAATCATTCGCGCACCGGTTGCCGCAAACGGGTGCCCATAGGCAATTGATCCGCCCAGCACGTTGAATTTGCTTTCATCAACTTCTCCTGTTGCATGCGCGCGCCCCAGCACGTCGCGAGCAAAACGTTCGCTATTCAACAGTTGCAAGTTCGCCAGCGTTTGTGCAGCAAAGGCTTCATGCATATCGATAAGCGTTAAATCGGAAAGCGTTAATCCCGCCCGCTCGAGCGCTAAAGGAGTAGACCACGCAGGTCCCAGCAGCATGTCCTGCCAGACATCAATAGCGGTAAAGGCGTAACTGCGTAAATAACCCAGCGGTTTGAGGCCAAGCTCTCTGGCGCGTGATTCAGTCATCAGGATCACAGCCGCTGCGCCGTCGGTCAAAGGCGTGCTGTTAGCCGCGGTGACGGTACCGTGCTTACGGTCAAACGCCGGACGCAGTTTTGCGTAATCGGCAAGCGTCGATGCACCGCGAATATTGTTATCTTCAACCAGCGGTTCGCGGAAAGGCGGGATATATGCGGTCATCACTTCTTCCGTGAGCTTGCCTTCAGACCACGCGAGAGCAGCACGCTGATGTGAGCGGTGCGCCAGTGCGTCCTGCTGTTCACGTGTGATCCCGTAGGTTTTTGCCATTTGCTCGGCGGTATCACCCATCCGCAGGCCGGTTGAGTATTCCGCGACAGCAGGCGGAACGGGGGCAAGATCCCGCAAACGCAGTTGGGAAAAGAGTTTGATTTTTTGACTCATCGTACGGGCTTTATTGACGTCCACCAGCACGCGTCCAAGTTTTTTACTGACGCCAATGGGCAGGACGGAAGATGAATCGGCACCGCCCGCAATACCCGCGCGGATAGTTCCCGTTATCAGACTTTCTGCCACGTTCGCCACGGCCTGGAAGCTGGTGGCGCAGGCACGGCTGACGCTGTAGGCATCGGTGTGTACACTCATACCGGTACCCAGTACGATTTCACGCGCAATGTTTGGCGCTTCGGGCATCTGAACCACTTGACCAAAGACCAGTTGTTCAATGATTTCTGGCGGTATCTCGCTGCGAGCCAGCATCTCTCCGACGACCATTTTTCCCAGATCGACAGCCGGTATTCCATGATAAGCCGTCGCCTGACGCGCGAACGGAGTACGCAATCCGCTGACAATAGCTATGCGATCGCCCTGGCGGGTGACTAGCGGTAATGCCTGACTCATAACGCTCCCCTGTAAATGACAAATGCGCAAAGTGGTCTGACCTGATAATAGTCTTAACCATTTTTTTACATTCAGCCAATCAGGGAAACAAAAAAGTGCGAGCTAAAACACAGAGAAGAAAAAGAAAACGCCTCCGGGGGACAGAGGCGCTGTAGACCGGATTAACGCAGGCCGAGCTGGAAAATCAGTGTTTCTGCTTCGCAAGCAAAGACGAAGTCGATATCAAGCTGTACACCACCTTCGACTTCAGTGAAGGTTGATTTGATTTCGCATGGCTCAGATTCAACATCGCGCGCGCGTTGGGTCAGCGCAGACAGCGTCTCTTCGGCCTCTGCACGATTCGTGAATACGCGGCTGTAAGACGCGGTGCAATCGGTGTTGTCCATGATGGTACCAACATCAATACAGCAGCAAACCGGGGTTTCATCAGCACTGCATTTACTCATAGCTCAATTTCCTCTGTATTCGCGCACAGCGCGAGGTAAACACGATGCTAGTATTTTACGCCCCTGCATGGAGTCGCTCCAGTCGTTAATGGCGCAAAATGAGACAAGTGACCAATATCACACTAAAAAATGATCTAACTCAAAAATCACCCTTTTCGGTGAGTGCCAGTAGTCGCATTTTTGCCACGCAGATCCCGTTTCATGAAACATGTTTGAAAAATTTAACAAACAAACTTGCAACATTCCATCTGGTCGGACCTATACTCTCGCCACTGGTCTGATTTCTAAGTGTTACCACAGACCCTACACTTCGCGCTCCTGTTACTACGTGTAACAATTATTGAATAAAAATAACTCGATGAGGTTATGGTCATGAGCCAGAAAACCCTGTTCAAAAAGACTGCGCTGGCAGTCGCAGTGGCAATCGTATCAACGTCCGCCTGGTCAGCGGGCTTCCAGCTTAACGAATTTTCTTCCTCTGGCCTTGGCCGCGCCTATTCTGGCGAAGGCGCTATCGCAGATGATGCGGGCAACGTGAGCCGTAACCCGGCGCTGATCACCATGTTTGATCGCCCTACTTTCTCTGCCGGTGCCGTTTTTGTTGATCCCGATGTGAATATTTCTGGCCGTTCCCCAACGGGACGAAGCCTTAATGCAGACAACATTGCACCGACCGCATGGGTACCTAACCTGCACTTCGTCGCGCCAATCAATGACCAGTTTGGCTGGGGGGCATCCGTCACCTCTAACTATGGCCTGGCGACCGAATTTAACAATAATTACGCTGCCGGCGCGTATGGTGGCACCACCGATCTTGAAACACTGAACCTTAACCTGAGCGGTGCATATCGACTGGATAGCCACTGGAGCTTCGGTGTTGGCTTTGATGCTGTTTACGCAAGAGCGAAAATTGAGCGCTACGCGGGTGACTTAGGTCAGATTGTTGCCGGCTCCGGCATGCTGCCTCCAGCACTGGCAGGCCAGGTGGCACAGATTCCTGGCGATACCCAGATTGCTTATCTGAAAGGTGATGAATGGGGCTTTGGCTGGAATGCAGGGATCCTGTACGAAATCGATAAAAACAACCGTTATGGCTTCACCTATCGCTCAGAAGTGAAAATCGACTTCGACGGCGACTATAAGAGCAGCCTGCCATCCGCCTATAACCAGATCTTGGGTAGCTTCGGCCTGCCTATGGGTACCGATGGACGTACCACTGGCGGTTCTTTATCCCTGAACCTGCCTGAAATGTGGGAACTGTCAGGTTATAACCGAGTGGCGCCTCAGTGGGCCGTTCACTACAGCCTGACTTACACCAGTTGGAGCCAGTTCCAGGAGCTGAAGGCGACCAACAGCAATGGCGACACGCTGTTCTATAAAGATGAAAGCTTCCGCGATGCTTATCGTATCGCCCTTGGTACCACCTATTATATGGATGATAACTGGACGTTACGTACCGGTATCGCCTTTGATGATAGCCCGGTTCCGGCTGATAAGCGTTCTATCTCTATCCCGGATCAGGACCGCTTCTGGCTGAGCGCAGGCGCAACCTACGCATTCAACAAAGATGCGTCTATCGATGCGGGTGTGTCTTATATGCACGGTCAGAAAGTCACCTTCCAGGAAGGCCCGTACGAGTTCTCCTCTGAAGGGAAAGCCTGGCTGTACGGTATGAACTTCAACTACGCCTTCTAATCACGACAGCATTAAAAAAGGTGAGCATCAGATGCTCACCTTTTTCATTTACTGCGCATCAATCTCGGACAGTTCATTCTCAATCGCTTTCGCGTTCGGATTATCTTCCGGCTTCAGCTTGCCGCCATTGGCGATAAAGTCGTGATTCTGGAAGTAAGCTTCACGCACCATAATGTATGGGTCGGAAGACTGACGCAGCAGGCCGTCGGAATCCAGCAGTTGAGCACGCGTTTCGATCCCTTCCACCGTCCATTTACCAATCGACAGCGGCCAGGTCAGCCATGACAGCACCGGATAGAGGGTATCGACCATGTCGCCACCATCATCACGCACGGTAAAGCTGCCATAGAACGGAAGGTGAACATACGGCCCGTAACCCACGCCATAATGCCCCATCGTGCTACCAAAGCGGTGCGGCTGCTCACGCTGTAGTTTCGGGTTTGCCATGCCGGCAACATCGATCAAGCCACCCATACCCAAAAGGGTGTTCAGGAAGAAGCGAGTGAAATGTACCATCCCCTGATAGGGATTACCCTGCAGGAAGAAGTTCGCCATTACCGCCGGCTCTTCCAGGTTACTGGTGAAATTGCTTAGCCCATTGCGCGCAGGCTGCGGCACGTAATCACGCCAGGCCACTGCGACGGGGCGAACCACATACGGGTCCAGCACATTGTAGTTAAAGCTATACATACTGCGGTTGAACCCTTCTAACGGATCGGAGCGCCCCGTTTGCTCGCCCGAGCTGGCACAGCCCACGAGCAACGTAGAGCCCAGCGCAAGCGCCGACAGCCGTAGTTTCATAGTTTTCTCCCTGTTAAGTATGGCTATCGTTGATTGCCATCCGTCACGGTGCGTCAGACGCACCGCCAATAAACATGCAAGTGATTGTAACAGCACGTTTCTGGATGTCCACGCACGCAATGAAGAGCAGAAATAGCCCTCATTCTTCTCTCAGCATAGCCTGGCTTTATTGATTCGGTTTCCGGTCAAGTTTACCGATTGTTTAAAAAGGATGTATCGCGTTTTTTGCCATTGCACAGAAAATAAGAGTATACCGCCTGGAAACTCTGTCAGAACCGCTACGCTTAACAGGATGATTATGGCGTGGAGAACCTCTATGGACGATTTGAAAGAAGAGAAAATTGGTCAGCATACTGACGAAATCGAAGTGGATAGCGAAGAAAAGCAAAGCGGTAAGAAGATAGAAGTGGATGAGGATCGGCTACCTTCACGCGCCATGGCTATCCACGAACACATTCGTCAGGATGGTGAAAAAGAGCTTGAGCGCGACGCGATGGCGCTGCTGTGGTCTGCGATTGCAGCTGGGCTGTCTATGGGGGCGTCGCTGCTGGCAAAAGGGATTTTCCACGTGCAGCTTGAAGGTATCCCCGGCGGGTTTCTGCTCGAAAACCTCGGCTATACGTTTGGCTTTATCATTGTCATTATGGCCCGCCAGCAGCTTTTTACAGAAAACACCGTGACTGCCGTGCTCCCCGTGATGCAAAGCCCTACGTGGGGCAACTTCGGCCTGCTGATGCGCTTGTGGGGCGTGGTGCTTCTCGGCAATATCATCGGTACCGGGGTAGCCGCGTGGGCGTTCGAATACATGCCGATATTTGATGAACCTACGCGCGACGCGTTCGTGAAAATCGGCATGGATGTGATGAAAAATACGCCTCTTGAGATGTTCTCAAACGCCATCATTTCCGGCTGGATTATCGCCACTATGGTCTGGATGTTCCCCTCTGCGGGAGCCGCCAAAATTGTGGTGATCATTTTGATGACCTGGCTGATTGCGCTTGGCGATACCACGCACATCGTCGTGGGCTCCATTGAAATTTTGTATCTGGTATTCAACGGCACGCAGCACTGGACTGACTTTTTCTGGCCATTTGCCTTACCCACTCTCGCGGGAAATATCTGTGGAGGCACCTTTATTTTCGCCCTGCTAAGCCATGCGCAAATCCGCAATGACATGTCCAACAAACGTAAAGCTGAATTAAAGGAAAAGGAAAGCGAGAGGCAAAACAAAGCGGAAAAGCAAAATAAATCATCCTAAATGGCGACTCTTTAAGCAGTCGGGCGGCAAGGCGCTTAACGCAACGAGCGAATAACGCTATACTCTTGCCGCTTCGTCCCCTTAGTTAAATGGATATAACGAGCCCCTCCTAAGGGCTAGTTGCAGGTTCGATTCCTGCAGGGGACACCATGTCACGTCGAATCAGTCACACCTCTCATTGTCCTACAATTAACCCCAGCCATTTCTCAGTCTTTCCCCCCGTAAACTGGCACAGCCTCGTCGATTAACGGTATAATCCGGCATAACATTTGATGGATTTCAGAAACGAACATGACAAAACTAACGTTACAAGAGCAGATGCTCAAAGCGGGATTAGTCAGCAACAAGAAGCTGGCAAAAGTGCAAAGAACGGCAAAAAAATCACGCGTTCAGGCTCGTGAGGCAAGAGAGGCGGTTGAGGTCAATAAGCAGGCGCAGCAGGAACGTGACAAGCAGTTAAACGAACAGCAAAAACAAGCGTCGTTATCTAAAGAGTATAAAGCTCAGATTAAGCAGCTGATTGAAATGAACCGGATTGTCGTTTCAAAAGGCGATATTGGCTACAACTTCACTGACGGCAATTTGATCAAAAAAGTGTATGTCGACAAGCTGGTGCAGTCGCAGTTGATTAATGGTCGTCTCGCCATTGCTCGTCTGGTGACCAATGACAGCAGCGAAAACGAATACGCGATTATCCCCGCCAATGTCGCCAATAAAATTGCCCAGCGTGACGCGAGTTATATTGTCGTTAGTAGCGAACTGAGCCAGGAAGCGCAGGACGAAGAAGATCCGTATGCCGATTTTATCGTGCCAGATGATTTGATGTGGTAGGTAAAACGTCCCGGTGCCGGCCGGGTTCTTGCCACAACACCGATGGAGATGTTCATGAAAATTGTATTACTGATTAGCCTAATCACGTTATTCAGCTCCCCTTCTTTTGCCGCAACAGCGATTAAGCTCTCCTGTTCACTGCGCAAGAATATGACCATCTCCAGTTTTAAATACCAGCTCAGCACCATGAAATGGGGCGATCGTTTTCAGATTGCGTCGGGGGTGAAAAAGGCTCACACCAAAGATAATACGCCGTTTCTGGTTACCCGATTTAAAAATGGCGATAACCTTGTCGAGTTTGAAGAGACTCAGGAATATTTTATGATTTACGCAGACAGCGATACGCCTGACCGCTGTTATTTGAAAGACACGTTTACCTACGAGATTATCGATTTACCGCGTTTTCATAAAGCCCAAACGGCTTCATAGACACGACGCAATTCCCCAGTAAAGACGCCGTTTAACGTCGCGTTTTTTATCAGAAAACTAGTCATAGCAGAGCGTGTGCAACAGTGCTACATTACGCATCCCACCTTACTTCGGCAGGGGTTATTTACGCCGTAAAAATCGGTAAGGTCTGAAACCAACGTCCTGAAATTCGGTCTACATTAGCATGCTGTAACGCGAAGTAAGCGCTACCTTCTCAGGCTTTACATAGGTTCACTATTTTGTCTCAATGCAAATTCCAACGTGCATTTCTTCATCCACGTTACTGGTTAACGTGGTTTGGTCTTGGCCTGCTCTGGGTACTGGTTCAATTGCCTTATCCGGCAATTCGCGTTCTGGGTTCGAGTTTAGGTAGTGCATCACGCCGCTTCCTCAAGCGCCGTGAATCCATCGCTCGCAGAAACCTTGAGCTGTGTTTCCCTCATTACGATTCAGCGCAGCGCGAAAAAATCATTGCTGATAATTTTAAATCCATCGGCATGGCGCTGCTGGAAACCGGCATAGCCTGGTTTTGGCCCGACGAGCGTGTTCGTAAATGGTTTGATGTCGAAGGTCTGGACAATCTAAAGCACGTCCAGGCAAAAAATCGCGGCGTCATGGTTATCGGCGTTCATTTTATGTCGCTGGAACTGGGGGGGCGTGTGATGGGGTTATGTCAGCCCATGATGGCTACCTACCGTCCGCACAATAACCAGTTGATGGAATGGGTACAAACGCGCGGGCGTCTGCGTTCAAACAAAGAGATGATCAGCCGGAACAACCTGCGCGGTTTGGTTAGCGCCCTGAAAAAGGGTGAGGCGGTCTGGTTCGCGCCCGATCAGGATTACGGGCGTAAAGGCAGCAGCTTTGCCCCGTTCTTCGCGGTTAAAGATGTCGCCACCACCAACGGCACGTTCGTCATTTCGCGGCTGTCCGGCTCACCGATGCTCACCGTCACGATGATTCGAAAGGCAGACAACTCAGGTTATCGCCTGTTCATCTCGCCAGAACTGCAAAATTATCCGCAGGATGAAACCGAGGCCGCAGCCTACATTAACAAAGTGATTGAAAACGAAATCATGCGCGCGCCTGAGCAGTATTTGTGGGTTCACCGCCGGTTTAAAACACGCCCTGACGGCGAATCCTCTCTCTATAATTAGCCCCCCAATAAGGTTAGTTTCGCCAAGAAACTAACCTTTTCAATCACCTGTCATTCATCACATTTATTGATTATTTTTCTCGTCGCCCAATACGAATTTATTGCTCTGCGAAATCAATCTGTCGCCGTTCCACGACACCTCTAAGTATCGGAAAGTATTTAAAAAAATGCCGCTTGTCACCCCTTATAATTAGGCGTACATTAGCGCCGTCTGGCAACAGGAAGGCACAGAATTCTGAGCTGGAGTCACTGGCATCGCGGGATAATTCTTATTTCCGATTTAGCCTGATTTCAACTCTCTATACTCAGTTGGACTCTGTTATTCAAGGCGTATCCAAAGATGCGCGGAGCGACGAAACGTGAAATATTTCTTTATGGGCATTTCGGTGATTGTTTTTGTCTGGGCCGGAACCTTTGCCCTGATGATCTGAGCAAAGAAATGCATTCAAAAAAACAGGAGCCATCAGGCTCCTGTTTTTTTATGTCGATAACCGCGCGATAGCTAGTCGCTATGCGTTTTGCCAGATGGCAGCAGCCCATCGGCGCGGAACATCCCTTTGATGCCCCTCACCGCCTGGCGAATACGATCGCTGTTTTCAATCAACGCAAACCGTACGTGAGTATCGCCATAATCACCAAAACCTATGCCTGGCGAGACGCACACCTTCGCGTCCTGCAGGAGTTTTTTAGCGAACTCCAGCGAGCCCATCGCGGCATATTGTTCAGGGATTTTGGCCCAAACGTACATTGATGCCTTTGGTATTTCAACCATCCAGCCCGCCTCATGCAGGCCTTTTACCAGTACGTCACGACGACGTTTGTACTGTGCGGCAATGTCATGCACGCACTGCTGATCGCCTTCCAGCGCGGCAATAGCAGCCACCTGTAGCGGCGTGAAAGTACCGTAATCGTGATAGCTCTTAATACGCGCCAGCGCGTTAACCAGAGTTTTGTTACCGACCATAAACCCGATACGCCAGCCTGCCATGTTATAGCTTTTAGACAGTGTGAAGAACTCGACGGCCACGTCGCGCGCACCTGGCACCTGCATGATTGATGGTGCCTTCCAGCCATCATAAACAATATCGGCATACGCGAGATCGTGTACCACCAGGATATCGTATTGCTTTGCCAGAGCGACGACCTTCTCGAAGAATTCCAGTTCAACGCACTGCGCGGTCGGATTCGACGGGAAGCCGAGAATCATCATTTTCGGCTTCGGGTAGCTCTCACGGATCGCGCGTTCAAGTTCGTTAAAGAAATCGACGCCTTCCACCAGCGGCACGGAACGCACCTGCGCCCCGGCGATGACCGCACCATAGATATGAATTGGATAGCTGGGATTGGGCACCAGCACGGTATCACCGTGATCCAGCGTAGCCAGCATCAGGTGCGCCAGCCCTTCTTTCGAGCCGATGGTGACGATCGCTTCGCTTTCGGGATCGATGTCAATCTGGTAACGATCCTGGTACCAGCGAGAAATGGCACGGCGCAGTCGCGGAATACCGCGCGACGTGGAATAACCGTGGGTATCCGGGCGCTGAGCAACGGTACACAATTTTTCGACGATATGCGGCGGCGTAGGGCCGTCGGGGTTACCCATGCTGAAATCGATAATGTCTTCGCCGCGCCGACGCGCAGCCATTTTCAGTTCAGCAGTGATATTAAAAACATAAGGGGGGAGACGATCGATACGCGTAAAACGGCGTTCAGGACTGTTATCAGCCATAGATTCCTCAGAGTCACGTTAGCGCCCGGACCGTCCGAGCGACGCTGCCACGATAGTGGCGTGTCTAGAAAATAACCTGAATAAAATCGTGCTGTCGAGAGCCATACGCAAAAATAATTTTCGCCGTAAAACAGGAACGCATTTTCCTATAAAAGAGGAAGCAAGATCCTTAATAGCGAGTTTAATGATACACAGGGATAACGTATTGATATCACCTGATTTACACAACTGAGCTCACTGTAAGATAAAGGCAATATCGATAAGTCATTCGACACCAATCCCCTTTGAAGATTATGGTTTTTCCTCATTTGATAAAAAAGAGTGATGTCTGGTCATTAGGCGTCAGGTTTTCTATCATAGTTTTTTCCCGTTTTCCCAGGTTTACTCGTGCACGAAATATTCACTATGCTGTTGGCGGTATTTGATCGCGCGGCGCTCATGCTGATTTGTCTGTTTTTCCTGATACGCATCCGGCTTTTTCGCGAGCTATTACACAAATCTGCACACTCGCCAAAAGAGCTGCTGGCCGTTACCGCCATCTTTTCGATGTTTGCCTTGTTCAGCACCTGGTCCGGCGTACCGGTCGAAGGCTCACTGGTCAACGTGCGTATTATCGCGGTGATGGCGGGCGGTATTTTATTTGGCCCATGGGTGGGGATCATTACCGGTATTATTGCCGGAACGCATCGTTATTTGATTGATATTGGTGGCGTAACGGCTATCCCCTGCTTTATCACCAGCATCATTGCCGGTGTACTTTCTGGGTGGATTAACCGCAAGTTCCCTAAAAAGCAGCACTGGAAAGCAGGCATTGCTGCGGGCATGTTGTGCGAAACGCTAACGATGATTCTCGTGGTGGCCTGGGCACCTACCACCGACCTCGGGCTGGATATTGTCTCTAAAATTGGCATCCCGATGATTTTGGGTAGCGTCTGTATCGGGTTTATCGTGCTGCTGGTGCAAAGCGTTGAAGGTGAAAAAGAGGCCAGCGCTGCGCGACAGGCTAAGCTGGCGCTGGATATTGCCAACAAAACGTTGCCGCTGTTTCGTCAGGTCAACGCCGAATCACTGCGTCAGGTCTGCGATATTATTTGCCGCGATATTCACGCCGACGCCGTCGCTATCACCAACATCGATCACGTACTGGCCTATGTCGGTGTGGGTGAACATAACTATCGCGATAACGACGACGCCGTTAGCCCTACTACCCGTCAGGCAATCAACTACGGCAAAATTATCATTAAGAACAACGATGAGGCGCATCGTACCCCGGAGATCCACTCCATGCTGGTGATCCCATTATGGGAAAAAGGGATTGTCACTGGTACGCTCAAAATTTATTACTGTCATGCGCACCAGATAACCTCGTCGTTGCAGGAGATGGCGATTGGGCTCTCGCAGATTATCTCCACCCAACTCGAAGTATCGCGCGCCGAGCAGTTGCGTGAGATGGCAAATAAGGCTGAGCTGCGGGCATTGCAAAGTAAGATCAATCCCCATTTTCTCTTCAATGCCCTGAATGCCATTTCTTCCTCTATCCGAATGAATCCAGACACCGCCAGGCAGTTGATTTACAACCTGTCGCGTTATCTGCGCTACAACATCGAGCTGAAAGACGACGAGCAAATCGATATCAAAAAAGAGCTGTATCAGATTAAAGACTATATCGCTATTGAGCAGGCCCGCTTTGGCGACAAGCTAACGGTCATCTACGATATTGATGAAGAGGTCCACTGCGCGATCCCCAGTCTGTTGATTCAGCCGTTGGTTGAAAACGCGATCGTGCATGGAATTCAGCCCTGCAAGGGCAAAGGCGTGGTCACGATTAGCATTACAGAAAGCGGTAATCGCGTGCGCATCGCCGTACGAGATACCGGCCACGGTATCGATCCAAACGTGATTGCCCGTGTTGAAGCAAACGAAATGCCCGGCAATAAGATTGGCCTATTGAATGTACATCATCGCGTGAAGCTGCTGTATGGCGAAGGGCTGCATATCCGCCGCCTGGAACCTGGGACAGAAATCGCATTTTACGTCCCACATGAACGTTTACCCGTTCATACCAAGACGCTGTTGTGGCCATGATTTGGAGTAATGCATGAAAGTCATCATTGTGGAAGATGAGATACTCGCTCAGCAGGAGCTAAGCTGGCTTATCAAAGAACATAGCCAGATGGAGATCGTGGGGACGTTTGAGGACGGGCTCGACGTGCTGAAGTTTTTACAGCACAACAAAGTCGACGCTATTTTTCTGGATATCAACATTCCGTCGCTGGACGGCGTCCTGCTGGCCCAGAATATCAATCAGTTTGCCCACAAGCCGTTTATTGTCTTTGTCACCGCGTGGAAAGAGCACGCGGTTGAAGCGTTTGAGCTGGAAGCCTTCGACTACATTCTCAAGCCCTATCAGGAATCACGCATTGTCAGCATGCTGCAAAAACTGGAGCTGGCCTGGCAACAGCAAAGCCCTCCCGGTGTAACCCCCGCTCCCGTCGCCATCCGCGAAAACGACACCATCAATCTCATCAAAGATGAACGCATTATCGTGACGCCAATGGATGATATTTATTACGCCGAGGCGCACGAAAAAATGACGTTCGTCTATACCCGCCGCGAATCTTTTGTGATGCCGATGAATATCACCGAGTTTTGCAGCAAATTGCCAGCGTCGCACTTTTTCCGCTGCCATCGCTCGTTTTGCGTCAATCTGAATAAGATTCGTGAGATCGAACCCTGGTTTAACAACACCTACATTTTACGTCTGAAGGATCTTGAGTTTCAGGTGCCGGTGAGTCGTAGCAAGGTGAAAGAATTCAGGCAGTTGATGCATCTTTAGCAGAGTTCCCCTCTCGGTTGAGAGGGGAACATCAGTTTACAGGAATTGGCCCAGCGTCTGGCGCAGATGCGCGCCCGATCCCAGCAGTCCAGGGTTATCGTGCACGATCAGATAGACAGGAATATCCTGCACGTAGGCTTTAAAACGGCCTTTATCTTCAAAGCCGCCGCGAAAACCGGACGCCTTAAAGAACTCCAGAAAACGTGGCACAATCCCGCCCGCAATAAACACGCCGCCAAACGTGCCAAGATTTAGCGCCAGGTTGCCACCGAAACGCCCCATGATGACGCAGAACAGTGAAAGTGCACGACGACAGTCAGTGCAGCTGTCCGCCAGCGCACGTTCGGTGACGTCTTTAGGTTGCAGATTTTCCGGCAGGCGACCGTCTGATTTCACGATCGCACGGTAAAGATAGACCAGGCCCGGGCCAGACAGCACGCGCTCGGCAGAGACATGGCCGAGTTCTTTGCGCAGCTCATGGAGAATAATGCCTTCTTCTTCGCTATTTGGCGCAAAATCGACGTGGCCGCCCTCTCCCGGCAAACTGACCCAACGTTTATCAACGTGGACCAGATGCGAGACTCCAAGCCCGGTGCCCGCACCGTATACGGCGATAGGTTTGCCTTCTACCGGCTCAGCGCCACCGAACTGGATCAGATGCTCAGGTTTGAGCATGGGGATGGCCATTGAAACCGCAGTGAAATCATTGATGATTTCAAGATGCGCAAAACCGAGGCTCTTTTTCATTTCGGCAATCGAGAACGCCCAGGTGTGGTTGGTCATTGCCACCCAGTCGCCGGTAATCGGGCAGGCAATGGCGATACAGCCATCTTCTACGCTGACCTTATGCTCGTCCAGATACACGCGAACCACCGCTTCAAGACTGGGAAAATCCAGCCCTGAATAGGCCTTCGCCTGGGAGATTTCGCCGGTATCAATATCACATAATGCGAGTCGCGCGTTCGTGCCGCCAACATCGCCTACCAAAGCATACTTTGTCATTCTTCTACTGCTCCGCTAAAGTCAGAATAAATCTTTGGGACACTGTAAATTCAAGGCGACATAACAACAACGACCTGAATGCGGGTGGCCCAGGATTATCGATCTTCGTCACAGAATAACTTTACCGTTTCAGCACCTTTTGCACTATTGCCGCCTGGCTGAATGTGCAAAGTAACGTTAGACCGTTTTGTACAAGGAAATCATCATGCTCCATCCGCGAGCCAGAACCATGCTGCTTTTAGCGCCACCGGCATTAATGATTGGCGTTGCATCGAGCCTGGTGTTAATCGCCGTGATGAAAATCGCGTCGGTGCTGCAATCCCTCCTGTGGACGTCGCTTCCGTCGCAGCTCGGCATTCCCTTTGATTCACCAGCGTGGATTATCCTGATGCTGACGTTCACCGGAGTCGCAGTGGGACTGGTGATTCGCTTTAGCCCTGGACATGCTGGCCCCGATCCGGCACTGGAACCGCTGATTGGCGCGCCCGTAAACCCAATGGCATTGCCTGGTCTTATTCTCGCTCTGATTATCGCCCTGGCGGGTGGCGTGAGTCTCGGTCCTGAGCATCCTATAATGGCGGTTAATATAGCCCTCGCCGTGTATCTCGGCTCACGAATTTTACCGCGCGTCAGTGCGCTGGACTGGACCATTCTGGCTTCTGCCGGCACTATCGGTGCACTGTTCGGCACGCCGGTTGCTGCCGCCCTGATATTTTCTCAAACGCTGAGCGGTGATAATGATGTGCCGCTGTGGGATCGCCTTTTCGCCCCGCTGATGGCCGCTGCTGCCGGCTCCTTAACCACCAGCCTGTTTTTCCATCCCCACTTTTCGCTGCCTATTGACCACTACGGTCAGATGCATCTGGCCGATATCTTTAGCGGCGCGATTGTCGCCGCTATTGCCATCGCTTTAGGGATGGTTGCCGTCTGGTGCCTGCCGCGTATGCATCGCCTGATGCATAAACTAAAGCACCCGGTACTGATTCTCGGCGCGGGTGGTTTTGTATTGGGTATTCTGGGGGCTATCGGCGGATCGATAACCTTATTTAAAGGCCTGGACGAGATGCAGCAGATGGCCTTTAGTCAGGTGTTTACCGTCTCAGACTATTTGCTTTTCGCCGTTGTCAAACTGGCGGCAGTTGTGGTCGCGGCGGCGTGCGGTTTTCGCGGCGGACGCATTTTCCCTGCGGTGTTTATTGGCGTGGCGTTAGGATTAATGCTGCACGAGCACGTTAATGCGGTTCCGGCAGCGATCACTATTTCCTGTTCGATTTTGGGGCTGGTGCTTGTGGTGACGCGCGACGCATGGCTGAGCCTGTTTATGGCGGCAGTGGTTGTGCCCGACACTAATCTGCTCCCGCTGCTGTGCATCGTCATGCTGCCCGCCTGGCTCCTGCTGGCGGGCAAACCGATGCTGATGGCCTGGCGAAACGATAAGTGATTAAAGGCTGTTTCGCGCTTCCAGGGCTTTGGTGATGGCGCTCAACAGAGGAGGGATATCATCTCTGGGCAACATAACCTCAATCAGCGATAGCCGTTCACTGTGGGCGACTTTCTCCAGCACCTCAGCAAGCTGTACCGTTTCACTAACCCGCCAGCATTCCGCCTGCGCGTTCTGGCTGAGCGCATGCGGGATCTGGGTCCAGTTCCACAGAGCAATGTCGTTGTAGCGTTGTGTTGCCCCGTGAATAGCCCGCTCGACGGTATAGCCCTCATTGTTCAGTACCAGAATAACGGGATGCTGATTATCCCGCAGCATCGACCCCATCTCCTGAATCGTCAGTTGCGCCGCACCGTCGCCGGTTAGCACAATCACCCGACGGTCTGGACACGCCGTTTGCGCACCGAATGCGGCTGCCAGCGTGAAGCCAATCGAGCCCCACAGCGGCTGGACAATAAAATTCACCTCCGCAGGCAAACGCAGCGCGCTGGCACCAAACGCAGCGGTTCCCTGATCGGCAAGAATGATATCGCCCGGTCGAATAAACGTTTGCAGCGTTTGCCAGAAGTTATCCTGAGTCAAGGCACCTTCGTGAGTCTCATGTGAAAGCGCAGCCTGACGCACGGGTAGTGCTTGTGCCGCACTTTGGCGCTGACACAGCGCGGCGAGAACGTCTACTGCCTGAGCCATCGGGATATCGGTAAACCAACGTTCGCCTACACGCGCGGCATGAGGCTGGATTTCAATGGTTTGTGCTGCCGTTAACTGATGGGTAAAGCCGGCGGTGAGCGTATCGGTAAAACGCGTGCCTAAGCAAATCACCACATCAGCGTCTTCAATAGCACTTCTGACACGCTCATCGCTTGCTGCACCATGGTACGTACCGTAGAAACCCGGAAGTCGCTCATCAAAAATGCCTTTGCCCATGAGCATGGTCGCATGCGCCATCGGTGACGCTTCTACCCACTTTTGTAACGCATCTTTCAGCCCATAGCGCAGCACCAAAAAGTCAGCAAGCAACGCCATCCGCGGGCTGCCAGTGAGGCGCGCTTCGACTGCCTCGCGAAAAGCAGTCAGACAGGCGTTATCCGCTGGGTCAGCGGTTGTGATGAGAGCGTTTACAGGGGGAGTTGCTGGTTTTTTTGCCACATCAGCGGGCAGCATCAAGTAGCCAGGACGGCGCTCGCGCATCATCACCGACAAAACGCGATCGATTTCATGGCAGGCATTTTGCTCGGTAAGAATGGCCTGCGCCGAGGTTATTGGCTTGCTCATATGATAGAAATGGTGAAACTCACCATCGCCCAGCGTGTGATGAAGCAGCTCACCTTTACGCTGTGAGACGCTGGACGGTGCGCCTACGATATGAAGCACGGGAAGGTACTCCGCGAAACTCCCCGCAATACCGTTCATGGCACTCAGTTCCCCTACCCCAAAGGTCGTCAATAGCGCGGCAACCCCCTTGCAACGGGCATAGCCATCGGCGGCATAGGCCGCATTTAATTCATTGGCGCACCCAACCCAACGAATATCCGGGCTATCAATAACATGGTCGAGAAATTGCAGGTTGTAATCGCCCGGTACACCAAACAGATGTTCCGCGCCACACTGCGAGAGACGCTCAAGCAGGTAATCGGCGACACAATACGGGGTTCGCATAGCAGGTATCCTTCTGGCATTGACCTCACCTTGAGTATTGAAGAAGCGTGATGACTGTCCAGGAATAGCGGCAAGAAGGCTATGGAAAGAATGCTTTACAAAATATGGCGTAGTAATCTGACTTTCTGAGCCGTAGTGTAAGCGTATACATGGGTGGCATCTTTTTTTGTCAGAGGGTAAAAACATGGTTTTTCAGGCGGACAAAACGCGTTATGAGTCAATGCAGTATCGTCGTTGCGGCAGGAGCGGACTCAAACTGCCCGCGATTTCGCTCGGGCTGTGGCATAACTTTGGTGACACCACGCTCGTTGACAACAGTCGTCAGCTTTTACAGCGCGCGTTTGAGCTCGGTATTACGCACTTCGATCTCGCTAACAACTATGGCCCACCTCCGGGTTCTGCTGAGAGTCATTTTGGGCGCATTTTCCAGGAAGATTTTAAGCCTTATCGCGATGAACTGATCATCTCGACCAAAGCGGGCTACACCATGTGGGACGGCCCTTACGGGGACTGGGGATCGCGTAAATATCTGATTGCCAGCCTTGATCAGAGCCTTAAACGTATGGGGCTTGAATATGTGGATATCTTCTACCACCACCGTCCCGATCCGGAAACGCCGCTAAGAGAGACAATGAAAGCCCTCGACCACGTTGTGCGTCAGGGGAAGGCCTTGTATGTGGGCCTGTCAAATTATCCGGCCGAGCTGGCACGCCAGGCGATCGACATCCTCGAGGAGCTCGGTACACCATGCCTTATCCACCAGCCAAAATATTCCATGTTCGAACGCGCCCCAGAAGAGGGATTACTGTCAGTGCTACAGGAGAAAGGTGTGGGCTGTATTCCCTTCTCGCCGCTGGCTGGGGGACAACTCACCGATCGTTATTTGAACGGCATTCCCGCTGACTCCCGTGCGGCCAGTGGAAGCCGCTTCCTGAATGCTGACCAGGTCAGCGACGAGAAGCTGGTGAAAGTGCGACAGTTAAATGCACTCGCCGAGAGCAGAGGCCAAAAGTTGTCACAAATGGCGCTGGCCTGGATATTACGTCATCAGACCGTGACCTCGGTTCTGATCGGCGCCAGCAAGACCGCACAAATCGAGGATGCCGTAGGAATGCTGGCGAATTGCCATTTTACTGCCGACGAACTCAGCACCATTGAATCAATACTGAACAGCTCAAAATAAAATCATTTTTAGCAAAACGTGCTCCCCTTCATGAATTAGGAGTTGAGGCGATTATACGGGGCTTTACGGCCCCGTAATATTGCGTTAACAGGCCAGATAAGGCCCCGATCGTGAAGGAGAGTAACAATGTTCAGGTCACTGATTCTTGCAGCAGTATTACTGGCTACCGCTCCGCTGGTCGCTAATGCGGGCGAAATCACCCTGTTGCCATCAGTAAAATTACATATTGGCGATCGTGATAATTCAGGCAACTACTGGGACGGCGGCGGCTGGCGCGACCGCGGCTATTGGCATCGTAACTATGAATGGCGAAATGACCGTTGGTCGAGACATGATAATGGTCGCCATCGTGGCTGGGATAACCGCAAAGCGTATGAACGAGGCTATCGCGAAGGCTGGAGCGATCGTGACGACCGCCGTGGTCCACCTCGTGGTCACGGACGTGGGCATGGACACGGGCACCACCATTAATAATAAGAAAGGAGCCAACAGGCTCCTTTCTTCCGTTACGCTTTATAACCCTAATATCGTCCCGATCAATAACCAAAGATTCAGTGCTACCACCAGGACCACGATCAGCCATCCGATACGTTTCACAAGCGTGGTATTCACCAAATCGCCCATCAAGGCGTGGTTGCTGGTAAAGATCAGCAGCGGTACCAGAGCCAGCGCAATACCAAAGCTCAGCAGCACCTGACTCATGACCAGAATACGAGTGGGATCAAGACCCATCAGAATCACAATAAACGATGGAAGCATCGTGACGGCGCGGCGCACCCACAGCGGAATGTGGAAGCGCACGAATCCTTGCATCACCACCTGCCCTGCCAGCGTACCGACTACGGTAGAAGACAGTCCGGCCGCCACCAGACTCAGACCAAAGATGGTCGCCGCCGCATGGCTAAGTAAAGGTTCTAACGTCAGGTAGGCCTGGTCAAGATCGGCAACACCGGTATGGCCGTTAAAATGAAAGGCCGCCGCCGCAGTCGCCATCATTGCCAGGTTAACGAATCCTGCGATGGTCATCGCAATCCCAACGTCCCATTTTGTCGCGGAATAACGCTCCTGCCGGGAACCTTCATGCGCGTGCTGCGTCAGGGACGAGTGAAGATAAATAACATGTGGCATGATCGTTGCGCCCAGTACACCCGCGGCAAGAAATACCGCTTCTGACGTCGGCAGGCTGGGGATGACCATGCCTTTACTGAGTTGCACTAAGTTTGGCTGCGAGAAAATCAGTTCAACAATATAAGCCGCCGCGACGAACAGCAGCAGACCGCCAATCACCAGCTCCAGCGGTTTTTGTCCGCGACGTTGCAACATTAATATCAGGAAGGTGGCAATCCCGGTTAGCACTGCGCCCTGTAGCAGGGATACGCCCAGAATCAGTTTGAAGCCAATGGCGGCGCCAATGAATTCTGCCAAATCGGTCGCCATTGCGATGATCTCGGCCTGTACCCAGTAAAACCAGACGACCGGGCGCGGGTAATGATCGCGGATTTGCTCTGCCAGGTTTTTCCCGGTGGCGATTCCGAGCTTTGCAGAAAGGACCTGTATGAGCATCGCCATCATGTTTGCCCACACCACTACCCACAGCAGTTTATAGCCGAAGCTGGCTCCGGCCTGAATATTGGTCGCAAAATTACCCGGGTCGATATAGCCAATGGCAGCAATGAACGCAGGTCCCATTAATGCAAACCTCAGCTTGCGCGCTGCTTTACCACTGCTACTCTCTACGCGACTGTTTGTCATCTCTGCCTCTGGAAATATAGCCTTTGCTATGTTTCATGCTATCAAAATGAGAATGATTATCAAGATCATTTAGATGGTTTAAAGTGATTTCTCTGATAGCAAAGAACGATTGAAGGGCGAACGATGTGAACGGGCTGTGACGGGCGAGGAAATCGCGCAGTCTTTTGTGAAGCGTAGCACACAAACGTAACTTTTCACTCATTTACACAACATAACAAAAATGTATTACCGATCACTATTTTTGAGATTCGTCACAGGATGTAACTATAGTGTGTTCTTGATCTCGTTTTCTTTGTGCCTGTTGCATAGAATGTGCATGAAAATTAAACCTGCCTCATATTTGGAGCAAATATGGACCGCGTCCTTCATTTTATACTGGCACTTGTTGTCGTTACTATACTTGCACTGCTGGTCAGCACTGACCGCAAAAACATTCGCATTCGCTACGTTATACAGCTGCTTGTTATTGAAGTTTTACTCGCGTGGTTCTTCCTTAACTCCAACGTGGGCCTGGGCTTTGTAAAAGGCTTTTCCGAGATGTTCGAAAAACTGCTCGGATTCGCTAATGAAGGGACCAACTTTGTCTTTGGTAATATGAAC
>JALCNW010000062.1 GCA_022649305.1 Enterobacter sp. | reverse complement strand
TCTCCATTAATGAAGTGGTATGTCACGGTATTCCTGACGACGAAAAACAGCTGAAAGATGGCGATATCGTTAACATCGACGTGACCGTTATCAAAGATGAATATCATGGCGACACGTCCAAAATGTTTATCGTGGGTAAACCCACTATTCTGGGCGAGCGCCTGTGCCGCATTACTCAGGAAAGCCTGTATCTGGCGCTGAAAATGGTCAAGCCAGGTATTCGCCTGCGCACCCTTGGTGCTGCGATTCAGAAATTCGTTGAAGCAGAAGGTTTCTCTGTGGTTCGCGAATATTGCGGTCACGGGATTGGCCGCGTGTTCCACGAAGAACCGCAGGTACTCCATTATGATGCCGATGACGGTGGCGTGGTGCTGCAAAAAGGCATGACCTTCACTATCGAACCGATGGTCAACGCAGGCGATTACCGTATCCGTACCATGAAAGACGGTTGGACGGTGAAAACCAAAGACAGAAGCTTGTCAGCACAGTACGAGCATACTATTGTGGTGACGGACAACGGCTGTGAAATAATGACGTTGCGAAAGGATGACACCATCCCGGCGATACTCTCGCACAACGAATAAAAAGAAGCCGGCAAATGCCGGCTTTTTTAATGGCTATAGCTTTTACTTATGGGTGGCGCACGATGAGTAATCTTTTACCCGAACAGTATGCCAACACGGCACTTCCCACCCTACCCGATCAGCCAGATAATCCGGGGGTCTGGTCACAGGAGATGCTCAGCTGCGCGGATATTAAGGCACATATTGACGTCTTTCAGCGCTGGCTGGGCAAGGCGTTTGACGCGGGTATTTCAGCGGAGGCCCTCATCGAAGCGCGCACCGAATTTATCGATCAGCTGTTACAACGTCTGTGGATCGATTACGGATTTGGGCAGATTAGCGACGTGGCGCTGGTCGCCGTAGGGGGTTACGGACGCGGTGAGTTACATCCCCTCTCTGATATTGACCTGCTCGTTCTGAGCCGCAAAAAACTGCCGGAAGAACAGGCGCAGAAAATTGGCGAGTTGCTGACGCTGCTGTGGGATGTAAAGCTGGAAGTCGGTCATAGCGTTCGCACGCTCGAAGAGTGTTTGCTGGAAGGGCTAGCGGACCTCACCGTCGCCACCAACCTGATCGAGACCCGCCTGCTGATTGGCGACGTGGCGCTATTCCTTGAACTGCAAAAGCATATTTTCAGCGAAGGGTTCTGGCCTTCAGAAAAATTCTTTGCCGCAAAGGTCGAAGAACAAAATGTGCGTCATCAGCGCTATCACGGCACCAGCTATAATCTCGAACCCGATATTAAAAGTAGCCCAGGTGGCTTACGCGACATTCATACATTGCAGTGGGTTGCTCGCCGTCATTTTGGCGCGACGTCGCTCGACGAAATGGTCGGTTTCGGCTTTTTAACCGAAGCCGAGCGCAATGAACTCAACGAATGTCTGCATATTCTTTGGCGCATTCGCTTTGCCCTGCATCTTGAAGTGACTCGCTACGATAATCGGCTGCTGTTTGACCGCCAGCTGAGCGTTGCCCAACGTCTGAACTACAGTGGCGACGGTAACGAACCGGTTGAACATATGATGAAGGATTTCTTCCGCGTCACCCGCCGCGTGGCTGAACTCAATCAAATGCTCTTACAGCTGTTTGATGAAGCTATTCTGGCCCTGACGCCCGACGAAAAGCCGCGACCGATTGATGACGAATTCCAGCTGCGCGGCACGTTAATCGACCTGCGCGACGAAACGCTGTTCATCCGCGAGCCAGAAGCCATCCTGCGCATGTTCTACACCATGGTCCGCAATAGCACGATCACCGGCATTTACTCCACGACTCTGCGCCATTTGCGCCATGCACGCCGTCATCTGAAGCAGCCTCTGTGCTACATCCCGGAAGCTCGTTCGCTTTTTCTGAGCATGCTTCGCCACCCAGGCGCAGTACGGCGAGGTCTGCTCCCCATGCATCGACACAGCGTGCTGTGGGCCTACATGCCGCAATGGTCGCATATTGTAGGCCAGATGCAGTTTGATCTGTTCCACGCCTATACGGTTGATGAACACACTATTCGCGTCATGCTGAAGCTTGAAAGCTTTGCTAACGAAGAAACACGCTCGAAGCACCCGTTGTGCGTCGACCTGTGGCCGCGACTCAGTCACCCTGAACTGATCCTGATTGCGGCCCTGTTCCACGATATCGCGAAAGGACGCGGCGGTGATCACTCCGTGCTCGGCGCGCAGGATGTGTTGAAGTTTGCCGAACTTCACGGTCTTAATTCACGTGAAACACAGCTGGTTGCGTGGCTGGTACGCCACCATTTGTTGATGTCGGTTACCGCACAGCGTCGTGATATTCAGGATCCGGAAGTAATCAAACAGTTTGCCGAAATTGTGCAGACTGAAAACCGTCTGCGCTTCCTGGTCTGTCTGACGGTCGCCGATATTTGTGCCACGAACGAAACGCTGTGGAACAGCTGGAAGCAAAGCCTGTTGCGCGAACTCTATTTCGCCACGGAAAAACAACTGCGTCGCGGAATGCAAAATACGCCGGATATGCGTGAGCGCGTACGCCACCATCAGCTCCAGGCGCTGGCGCTGCTGCGAATGGACAATATTGACGAAGAAGCGCTGCATCAGATCTGGTCACGCTGTCGTGCCAATTACTTTGTTCGCCATAGCCCACATCAGCTGGCATGGCATGCAGGGCATCTGCTCAAGCATGATCTGGCACAACCGATGATCTTGCTGAGCCCACAGGCTACGCGCGGTGGAACAGAAATTTTCATCTGGAGCCCAGACAGACCCTACCTGTTTGCCGCCGTTTGCGCCGAGCTCGACAGGCGCAACCTGAGCGTGCATGACGCGCAAATCTTTACGACGCGTGATGGAATGGCAATGGATACCTTTATTGTGCTGGAGCCAGACGGCAGCCCACTCTCCTCCGATCGCCACGAGGGAATTCGCTTCGGACTGGAGCAGGCGATTACACAGCGCAGCTGGCAGCCGCCGCAGCCGCGCCGACAACCGTCGAAATTGCGCCACTTTACCGTCGATACCGAGGTCAATTTCCTGCCGACCCATACCGACCGTAAATCGTTCCTTGAGCTGATCGCACTCGACCAGCCCGGCCTGCTGGCCCGCGTCGGCCAGGTTTTTTCGGATCTGGGAATTTCGCTGCATGGGGCCCGAATTACAACCATTGGCGAGCGAGTAGAAGATTTATTCATAATCGCCACAGCCGACAGGCGTGCGCTTAATAATGAGCTGCAACTTGAGGTACAACAACGGTTGACAGAGGCCCTCAATCCAAACGATAAAGGGTGACGTGTTTTTTAGTAAAATGGAAAGAGTAAACAATGCAGCAGTTACAGAACGTTATTGAGTCCGCCTTTGAGCGTCGCGCCGAGATCACCCCGGCAAATGCAGATACCGTAACCCGCGAAGCGGTTAACCAGGTGATTTCTTTACTGGATTCCGGCGCGCTACGGGTAGCGGAAAAAATTGACGGCCAGTGGGTAACTCATCAGTGGCTGAAGAAAGCCGTGCTGCTCTCTTTCCGTATTAACGATAACCAGGTTATCGACGGTGCGGAAAGTCGCTACTTCGATAAAGTCCCAATGAAATTCGCTAATTATGACGAAGCGCGTTTCCAGAAAGAAGGGTTCCGCGTTGTGCCACCAGCGGCCGTTCGTCAGGGTGCTTATATCGCGCGTAATACCGTGCTGATGCCGTCCTACGTGAACATCGGCGCATACGTTGATGAAGGTTCCATGGTAGATACCTGGGCGACCGTAGGTTCTTGCGCGCAGATCGGTAAAAACGTTCACCTGTCCGGCGGCGTCGGTATCGGTGGCGTACTTGAGCCACTGCAGGCCAACCCAACCATCATCGAAGACAACTGCTTCATCGGAGCCCGCTCCGAAGTGGTTGAAGGCGTGATTGTAGAAGAAGGCTCCGTGATCTCGATGGGCGTTTACATCGGTCAAAGCACGCGTATTTACGATCGTGAAACGGGTGAAGTGCATTATGGTCGCGTACCCGCAGGCTCCGTTGTCGTTTCCGGCAACCTGCCGTCAAAAGATGGCAAATACAGCCTGTACTGCGCGGTTATCGTGAAAAAAGTCGATGCGAAAACTCGCGGTAAAGTCGGTATCAACGAACTGCTGCGCACCATCGATTAATCGGTGATAAAAAAAAGCGGGGCCACCCCGCTTTTTTTACATCTTAAGGTGGCGAAAATAGATTTTTTCGTTAATTATTCATAGGTTATGTTGAGATCAAGGGTACCGCTATGTACGATAATCTGAAAAGTCTGGGCATTACCAATCCTGATGAAATTGATCGTTATAGCCTCCGCCAGGAAGCGAACAACGATATTTTGAAAATCTATTTTCACAAGGACAAAGGAGAGTTTTTCGCTAAGAGCGTGAAGTTCAAATATCCTCGTCAACGTAAAACCGTTGTCGCTGATGGCGTAGGGCAAGGGTATAAAGAAGTTCAGGAAATCAGTCCGAATCTGCGCTACGTGATCGACGAGCTCGATCAGATCTGCCAGCGCGATCGTACTGAAGTCGATCTTAAGCGTAAGATCCTCGATGACCTTCGTCATCTTGAAAACGTCGTCACGCATAAGATCAGTGAAATCGAAGCCGATCTTGAGAAGTTGACGCGTAATAAATAAAAAGTTTCATGCTGGGTTGAGTGCGTTCTGATGTCCTCACCCCTTCCCTCTCCCACGTGAAGAGGGTGCATACCCTAAAAACGGTAGCCTTGAGGTTACCGTTTTGCTTTTACCTACCTCTGCTCATCCAACTGCAACGCCACATACAGCAGCAATCTGTCGTCAAAATTACCTAAATCCAGCCCGGTGAGTTCTGAAATACGGTTCAACCGATATTCCAGCGTATTGCGGTGAATAAACAGCGCTTTCGACGTCGCCAGAGGCTGGACGTTATGGCGAAACCAGGCCTGCAAAGTACGTCGCAACAGACCGTTATTATCCATTGCCTTCAAACGAACAAGTGGACGCGCCAGTTCATTGGCTTGCCAGCCACCCCGCAGGCTGTCGAGCAACACCGGCAGCATCAAATCTTGATAGAAATAGCCACGGCTTTCCGGCATACGCTGTTTACCCACCATCATGGTGGTGCGTGCCGTACGCCACGAACGGGCAATGCTGCCAGGGCCGGTGAAGTAATTACCAAGCGCCACGCGAAAACGCAGCTGGCCGTTCTCTTTCATTCGTGCAATCAGCAGCTCAACACGACGGCGATGATCTTCAGCATCCCAGCGGCCAAACGGGTTAAGTGCCGGTTTTAACACCACCATCTCGGTCAGGGAGACAATCGCCACCAGGTTGTTACGCTCCGGTGTGGCAAGCGCATTTTGCAGCTGCTGCAACTCCGCCATCGCACTATCCACCCCCAGCTGACCGCTATCCACTTCAATCACCGCCACCACGCGTGGCTGGTTAAGGTCGATACCTAAACGCTGCGCCCATTCCGTCAGTGCTGGCGTATGCTCCTCGGCCTGGATTAAGTTCATCACCAACTCTTCACGAAGACGGCTATCCTGCGCCAGAAGATGCATCAGCCGCGATTGTTCCAGCATCATCTCGGCGGTCATGCATACCAGTTCACCGTATTTGCGCAGCAGCTCTGGCTCGCCGGTCAGACCGATAACACCGACAATCTCCCCTTCCAGTCGCAAAGGCAGGTTAATTCCCTGACGCACGCCGTGGAGATGTCGCGCCACCGCATCATCAATATCCACAACGCGTCCCTGAGAAAGCACCAGTAGCGCGCCTTCGTGCAATTCCCCAATACGTTCACGATCGCCGCTGCCGATGATTCGCCCACGAGCATCCATTACGTTGATATTGGTATCGATGATGCGCATGGTTCGCGCCACGATTTCCTGCGCCATTTTGGTATCAAGATGCCAGCCAGCCATGTAACCCTCCTGTGAGCAGAGCTCAAGCATAGGGGAGTTCAAATGCTGCTGCATTGTGCGGATGCACAAAGTCAGAAGAAGAAGTATGGACTTGTGGAAAGGGTCACAGAAAAGGGAAAAGTCCCTGCTTCGTGGAAGCAGGGACTGGGAGGATTACTGCATCAACAGATAGAGAGTGGTATCGCCACGTTGAATATTCAGCGCCAGCACGGTCGGTTTGCTGTCGAGAATTTTGCGCAGTTCAGCGATGTTTTTCACCGGCTGCTGGTTGGCACCAATAATCACATCACCTTTTTTCAGGCCGATACGGGCAGCAGGCGTGTTGGCTTTCACGTTGCTTACGACGACGCCTTTATCCGCGCCTTTGTTGCTCATCTCGGCACCTTCGATACCGCTAAAGATGGAGCTGGAATCAACCTGAGTCTGGCTGCTTTGCTGCAACTCAAGGCTTACATTCACAGGCTTACCATCACGCAGCAGGCCAAGCGCCACTTTACTGCCAACCGGCATGGAGCCGACTTCCGCACGCAATGCGGCGAAGCTGCTGATTGGCTTACCGTTCAGGGTGGTAATCACATCGCCCGCTTTGATACCTGCTTTCGCGGCGGATGAATTCGCCATGACCTGGCTTACAAATGCGCCACGCTGCGCATCTACCTTCATCGCTTTCGCCAGTTCAGAGTTCAGCTCAGTACCCAGGATACCCAGCTCGCCACGTTTGACCTGGCCAAATTCGACCATCTGGCTGGTCAGGTTTTTCACCATATTGCTCGGAATCGCAAAACCAATACCGATGTTGCCACCGTCCGGTGCCAGGATAGCGGTGTTGATACCGATAAGCTCACCGTTCAGGTTCACCAGCGCACCGCCGGAGTTACCACGGTTAATCGCGGCATCGGTCTGGATAAAGTTCTCGTAGTTTTCAGCATTCAGGCCGCTACGACCCAGCGCAGAGACGATACCGGAGGTGACCGTTTCACCCAGGCCAAACGGGTTACCAATCGCCACGGTGTAATCACCGACGCGCAGCGCGTCAGAGTCTGCAAGCTTAATCGCCGTCAGGTTTTTGGGATCCTGAATCTGAATCAGTGCGATATCAGAACGCGGATCTTTGCCTACGACTTTAGCGTCAAACTTACGACCATCGCTCAGCTGGACTTTAATGCTGCTGGCGTTGTCCACCACGTGGTTGTTGGTGACAACATAGCCTTTAGCGGCATCAATGATGACGCCAGAACCCAGCGCCATGAATTTTTGCTGCTGGCCGCCGCCGTTACCACCCGCGCTGTCATCACCTACCCCACCGCCCTGACAGAACGGAGAGCTCTGGAATGGAGAACCTTCCTGGCAGAACGGAGAATTATCGCCAAAGAACTGCTGGAAGTTACGCGGCATGCGCGGCGTATTCACGGTGGTGCTGCCTTCAACGTTAATACTCACCACCGATGGCATCACTTTTTCGAGCATCGGGGCCAGGCTTGGCATCGGCTGCGCGGTTGCAGCCGAAGACGCGGTCTCAGCTGCGGAGGCAGACAGAGGAGATAACGCTAAACCTAAACTCAGAGCCAGTGCACTCATTGCTAATGTGGTTTTTTTCATGTTCTCAATCTCATTATACGGATAACGCAAAATTGCTGTGTACATCAGATTCGTTTTGTCGCGCGAAGTTCCGGGATTAAGTTTCTGGAAAAAGTAAAAATTTATTGGCCGTCTTTACAAAACTCATAAATTATTCCACGGCCATCAGTCGACGGTATTCATCCCAGGCATACAAATCGGTCATTCCGCTGATATAGTCCTGAATCAATCGACAGCGATAATAATATTCCAGAATCGGCCATTGCGCAGAATATCGGTCAATTTTACTAACAGCTTCGACATAGGCAAGACGATGACGCGTAGACAGTTTATGAAAAAGTCGCGATTCAATCGGTAAGCGTTTCACCCGATCGTTTTCAACCAGTTCGGTGAATTCCTCTACCGATAATTGCAGTAGCGGACGGTAAATTTCAAGTAGCCCGCTGATGACGCGATAGCCTTGTAATTCCAGTTGCTCGACATCAGGATGGCTAAAGACATGCCGGATGGCGACGTTTTTATACAATTCAAGCAGTTGGCTAAAGCTACTATCATCTTCCAGCAACGCATGATTAAAGTCACCGCTGAAAATGGTCGGCAAATTGTCTATAAAACGAGCGGCGGCGTAAGGCACCAATTTATTTAGCGTATTGACCCGCAAATACATAAAGAACTGATCTTCGGTGCTGTGGCTTAGCGAATTTGAGCGGGATTTTTCCCACGCATTTTCGACAACCTGTGCAAACAGCGAACCTTTTTCATGCTGACCCCAGGCCTGATGAAGATGCTGATAAAGTTCTTCAACGCTAAATATTCTTTTCTCAACGGCATCTTCCAGATCGGCTACGCAATAGGAGATATCGTCTGCGGCCTCCATAATCCAGGTTAATGGGAAGCGGCCATGCGGAGTCAACGAAAGTTCCTTACGCAACCTTTCAATATAGGCTTCTTCAGAAAGGTAATAACCCGGCTTTTTCATCAAATAACTGTGGGATACGGGTGGCTCACCCATCCACCACGCCGGGCGAGTATATTTGAGGATACAGCCCACCTGCGCCCAGGTCAGGTTCATCCGCATCAGAGAATGCACCAACCGGATCCCCTGCGCGTTCCCTTCGAACTGGCAAAGATCCTGACGCACCTTGCGGCGCAGATCGTTGATGGCTTCTTCACCCTCTCGCAGACGCAAATCTCGGTTCAGACAGCGGTCATCGGTTAGCGGCTGACTGGCAGCATCCGAGGGAAACAGGCGCTGCTTGAACCAGTCGTTAATCGCCGCCTCACCAAAATGCCCAAACGGCGGGTTGCCAATGTCGTGCATCAGGCACGCCATCTCAACGATGCTCTCGAACGGCCCGGTCAGTTCATCCAGACCGTAGGTTTCCAGTAAGCGTTGCTCTTTAAGTCGGCTGAGGATCTCTTTGGCGATGTAACGCCCCACCTGCTGGACTTCCATTGAGTGGGTTAACCGCGTGCGAACGGCCGCATTGCGCTCCAGTGGGAACACCTGCGTTTTTTGCTGCAAGCGGCGGATGGCAGGGGAATTAATAATGCGTCCACGATCGCTTTCAAAGATACGCAGGATCTCATGTTCACTCTTTTCTCCCTGCGGAGAACGGAAACGACGATGCCAGTTAATTTTATTGCGAAAATCGATCGGTGCCATGTGCTCCCCCGCGTGAGAATGCGTTTCCCCTTAAGCGCATGATAGACTATGCATCTTAACAAGGCACATCGCGAGTAAATCTATGAAAATCGGCATTATTGGTGCAATGGAAGAAGAAGTTACGCTGCTGCGTGACAAAATTGAGAACCGTCAGACCCTCTCATTGGGCGGCTGTGAAATTTACACCGGCCAGTTGAACGGGACCGACGTGGCTCTGCTGAAATCAGGCATCGGTAAAGTAGCGGCTGCCCTTGGCGCAACGCTTTTACTGGAACGTTGCAAGCCGGACGTTATCGTTAATACAGGTTCTGCGGGTGGCCTGGCCGAGACGCTTAAAGTGGGTGACATTGTGGTATCCGACGAAGCGCGCTATCACGATGCCGACGTGACCGCATTTGGTTACGAATACGGTCAGCTTCCAGGTTGCCCGGCAGGCTTCAAAGCAGATGACAAGCTGATTGCCGCAGCCGAAAGCTGCATTGCCGAACTGAACCTGAACGCCGTACGCGGTCTGATTGTCAGCGGTGATGCCTTCATCAACGGTTCCGTAGGTCTGGCCAAAATCCGCCACAACTTCCCGCAGGCCGTTGCCGTTGAAATGGAAGCAACAGCCATTGCGCACGTTTGCCATAACTTCAGCGTACCGTTTGTGGTGGTGCGTGCGATTTCCGACGTCGCCGACCAACAATCCCACCTGAGCTTCGATGAGTTCCTGGCGGTTGCGGCTAAGCAGTCCACGATCATGGTGGAAACGCTGGTACAGAAACTGGCGCGTGGCTAAGGCATTATGGGCGCTGGTCGCCCTGTGCTTGCTCGCACCGGCGTGGCTTCTCGCCGCGCCGCGTGTGATTACCCTTTCGCCTGCCAATACCGAACTGGCTTTTGCCGCCGGGATCACCCCTGTTGGCGTCAGCAGTTTCTCTGACTATCCACCCGAAGCTAAACAGATCGAGGAAGTCTCGACCTGGCAAGGCATGAACCTTGAGCGCATCGTGGCGTTGAAGCCCGATCTGGTGCTGGCCTGGCGCGGCGGTAACGCCGAGCGACAGGTTAATCAGCTCTCTTCGCTGGGTATCAAAGTGCTTTGGGTTGACGCCATTAGCATTGAGCAGATCGCCCAGACGTTACGCGAGTTATCCGCCTGGAGCCCAACGCCTCAAAAAGCCCAGCAGGCCGCTCAACAACTGCTTAACGACTATGCCTCACTGAAAGCAAAATATAACGTCTCGCCGAAAAAGCGCGTGTTTTTGCAGTTTGGCAGCCAGCCGCTTTTTACCACCGGTAAAGGTTCTATCCAGAATCAGGTATTAGAGGTCTGCGGCGGAGAAAATATCTTTGCCTCAAGCCGTGTACCCTGGCCTCAGGTCAGCCGTGAACAGGTACTGGCGCGTCAGCCGCAGGCAATTGTCGTAATAGGAAATGCGAGCGAAATTCCTAAAATTGAACAATTCTGGCATAGCCAGCTCAAAATTCCGGTTATTGCCCTGCACGGTGACTGGTTTGAACGAGCAAGCCCGCGTATTATCCTCGCCGCAAAACAACTCTGCTCTGCGCTTTCTCAGAGTCACTAACTCTATTCGGGGATTATTAAAATGCTCGTTTACTGGCTGGATATCCTTGGCACAGCCGTGTTTGCTATCTCCGGCGTATTGCTCGCAGGCAAACTTCGTATGGATCCTTTTGGCGTGCTGGTACTCGGCGTAGTGACGGCCGTCGGAGGCGGAACGATCCGCGATATGGCGCTCGATCATGGTCCGGTATTTTGGGTCAGAGATCCCACCGATCTGGTGGTCGCCATGGTCACCTGCCTGTTGACGATCGTGCTGGTTCGTCAACCCCGTCGACTGCCTAAATGGATCCTTCCTGTGCTGGATGCCGTCGGTCTGGCGGTGTTTGTCGGTATCGGAGTCAACAAAGCGTTTATGGCGGGCACCGGACCAATGGTGGCAATTTGCATGGGCGTGCTAACCGGCGTGGGTGGCGGGATTATCCGCGATATCTTAGCGCGTGAAGTGCCCATGATTCTGCGAACTGAAATCTATGCCACGGCGTGTATTATCGGCGGGATAGTCCATGCGACGGCGTTCTATACCTTTGGCGTGGAGCTTGAAACAGCAGCGATGATCGGAATGGTTGTCACGCTGGGGATTCGTCTGGCGGCGATACGCTGGCATTTAAAACTGCCGACGTTTGCGCTGGACGAAAACGGAAGGTAAAAGCAAAACGGTAACCGCCAGGTTACCGTTTTTAGTATTTTCTCCCTCTCCCTGTAGGGGTGAGGGCATCAGACCACATCGTCCGAACCGTTAGATGCTAAACGACGAACCACACCCACAGGTGCTTGTCGCGTTCGGGTTGGTCACCACAAAGCGGGAACCTTCCAGGCCTTCAGTGTAGTCCACCGCGCCACCGACCAGGTATTGCAGGCTCATCGGGTCAACGACCAGCGCGACGCCCTGCTTCTCGATGGTCATGTCACCGTCGTTGATCTTATCGTCGAAGGTAAAACCGTACTGGAACCCGCTGCAACCGCCGCCAGTAATATATACGCGCAGTTTCAGCTCCGGATTGTCTTCGTCGGCAATCAGGTGTTTTACTTTGTTGGCTGCGGCTTCGGTAAACTGCAGCGGCAACGCTACGTCATCACTCATTTTTTACTCCCATGAATACTGCCATTGGGTAAAAATCACCCAATTCTTTTTTTCATTATCTAATACCCTGGTAATTCATTCAAGTATTCTGCTTTTGAGCCAGTACGGCTTCTTGCTTCGCCAGGGTTCGCGCAAGAATGGTGGAGTATAGCGGTTTTCCGCCCAGGAACTGGGCTAATAGTGTCGCGCCGAGGCAGGTAATGATCATTGGCAAAATGAGCTGGTAATTGTCAGTCATTTCCAAAACCAGCAAGATTCCGGTCAGCGGCGCGCGTAACGATGCCGCCAGCAGCGCCCCCATTCCGGCTATCGCAAAGGTTCCAGCTTCCAGATGATATGCCGGAAATCCTGCCGCGGCCGCCATGCCAAATGCCGTTCCGAGCAGCGTACCCAGCGCCAACATAGGGGCAAAGATCCCTCCCGGCGCACCGGAAGAAAAACAGAGTAGCGTGGTGACAACACGGGTAACGAACAGAAATAGCAGTAACCCTACGCTGTAATTTCCCGCTGCCGCAATCGGGATCAGGCTAAAGCCGCCGCCCGCCGCTTCTGGCTCGATCAAACCCAATACACCGCACATCCCGCCGAGCAGTCCGCCGATCAACACCCACTTGGTCGTATTGCCACCGTGAAAACGCTGAAACAGATCCTGAGTGCGTATGATAAGCGAATTAAACAGCGGGCCGATCGTACCGAAAATCATGCCCAGAATAAGATAAAGCCACAGCGTGTTGACCGGCGCATTGGTGAGTTTTCCCACCTCAATCACCGCCCCTTCACCATTAAAAATCCGAAAGACGATGCTCGACATAATGACGCCGGTAAAAACGGCCTTGATCGAGATAAGGTTATAGCGAAACTGCGGACGCATCTCTTCGATGATAAACAGGATCCCGGCCAGCGGAGCGTTAAACGCGGCGGAAAGGCCTGCGGCGGCCCCCGTGGCGAGCAAGGTATGCCGCGCTTCGCCGCTGCGCATGCGGAAGATGTCTGCCACCATGCGTCCAATATTGCCGCCCAACTGGACCGTTGGCCCTTCGCGCCCGAGCACCATTCCCGCACCGAGCGTGCCCATGCCGCCGATAAATTTCACCGGGATCACACGCCACCAGCGCACAGGGCGCAGCTCTTCCAGCGCACCTTCTATTTCCGGAATACCGGAACCGCCTGCCTCCGGCGCATACTTCCGCACCAGGAAATAACCCACCATCGCCAGCAGCGCCGACAAAATAAAGGCCAGCGGCCACATCAACCACGGATGTTCAGCAATTCCCGCAAGCGTTCCAATACGCCAGTTCAGAATGGCATTGACCGCCTTTTCGAACGCGATACCGACCAGTCCGGCCAGGGTACCAACCACGGCGGCCATTATCAGGATTGCCAGCGGCGTTTTATCGCGGTTCAGCAAGCGTCGGACGCTTATCCGGCGGCGCAGTCGAGAATACTGCCGTTGTTCAAAAGAGGAGTTATCTGCGTTCATCATCCATTCTTTTATTAGTCATACAAATAGCAGGCGGGATTCTACTGTCCCAAATGCCGCCCGTCGCCTGAAAAATCCTTAATCATTGTTCTGCATCATTTAGGCAAAAATTTCATAACCATCAACGGATCACTTAGAATAGTGTGCTTAACCATTTTCTACGAACCAGGAACGACGCCATGAGTAAGTCAGAAAACCTCTACAGTGCTGCACGCGAGCTTATCCCGGGCGGTGTTAACTCTCCCGTTCGCGCCTTTACTGGCGTAGGTGGAACGCCGCTGTTTATCGAACGTGCGGACGGTGCATACCTGTACGATGTCGATGGCAAAGCCTATATCGATTATGTCGGATCCTGGGGTCCAATGGTACTGGGCCACAACCACCCGACTATCCGTAATGCTGTGATTGAAGCCGCGCAGCGCGGGTTAAGTTTTGGCGCGCCAACCGAGATGGAAGTCAAAATGGCGGAACTGGTGACCGAGCTAGTCCCTACCATGGATATGGTACGGATGGTGAACTCCGGTACGGAAGCGACCATGAGCGCCATTCGTCTGGCGCGCGGCTTTACCGGCCGCGATAAAATCATCAAGTTTGAAGGTTGCTACCATGGTCATGCCGACTGCCTGCTGGTAAAAGCAGGCTCAGGTGCGTTGACCCTCGGCCAGCCAAACTCCCCGGGTGTACCGGCTGACTTTGCCAAACACACCCTGACCTGCACTTTTAACGATCTGGACACGGTTCGCGCTGCATTTGAGCAATACCCACAGGAGATCGCCTGTATCATCGTTGAGCCGGTCGCGGGCAACATGAACTGTATTCCGCCACAGCCAGGCTTCCTGCAAGGCCTGCGCGCGCTGTGCGATGAGTTTGGCGCGCTGCTGATTATTGATGAAGTGATGACCGGCTTCCGCGTCGCGCTGGCGGGAGCACAGTCTTATTATGATGTTGAACCTGACCTAACCTGCCTCGGTAAAATTATCGGTGGCGGCATGCCGGTAGGCGCATTTGGCGGTCGAAAAGACGTGATGGAGGCGCTGGCGCCAACCGGGCCGGTGTACCAGGCCGGTACGCTTTCCGGCAACCCGATCGCGATGGCCGCTGGTTTTGCCTGCCTGACCGAAGTGGCGCAGCCGGGTATCCACGAAACCCTGACCGACCTGACAACGCAGCTGGCAAATGGCCTGCTAAGAGCCGCAGAAGAAACCGGCGTTCCGCTGGTGGTGAACCACGTAGGCGGTATGTTCGGTATTTTCTTCACCGACGCGAAAACCGTGACCTGCTATCAGGACGTGGTGAAGTGTGACGTTGAGCGCTTTAAGCGTTTCTTCCATCTGATGCTGGAAGAAGGTGTGTATCTGGCACCGTCAGCGTTTGAAGCGGGCTTTATGTCCGTGGCGCACAGCAAAGAAGATATCAACAAAACTATTGATGCAGCACGTAAGGTATTTGCCAAAATCTAATTGTAAAAACGGCAACCTTCTGGTTGCCGTTTTGCATTGATTACCGGCTCTGCTTCCTCAGCAGATAGATAAAGTACGGTGCGCCAATAAAGGTCGACAGCAGCCCGGCTGGGATCTGATACGGAAACAGCACCATCCTGCCCAACCAGTCTGCCAACACCAACATTACCCCACCGATTATCGCTGAAATAACGATATGCGGCATGGTGCGGCGAAAGCCCATCATGCGCGCAATGTGCGGTGCCATTAAACCAATAAAACTTAATGGCCCAATCGTCATGGTGGCAGTTGCCGTCAGACAGGCGGCCAGCAACAGCAACCCCACGCGTGACGGCGTGAGTGCCATACCCACTGCGCGCGCCGTTTCACTACCCAGCGGCAGAATCGTCATCCAACGACGGAACAGCGGCGTAATGGCCAACAGCAGCACCATCACCACGCCACTGTAAACCACCTGCTCGCCCGTCGCATTGTAGGTTGAACCCGAAATCCAGGTCAGGATCTGCGCCATACGCGGGTCACCGCTGGCCTGCAACATCATCAGCAGCATAGTGAATGCGGTGCTCAGTGCCATACCCGCCAACAGCATACGATGCGGGGAAAAACCACCGCGTCCGGCCGCCGCCATGATGATCAATAGCGTCGTCGCCGCGCCAATGCTCCCGGCTGGCATCAGCCAGCCAAAAGCGTCACCCGGTACAAAGAACAGCATCAGCACCACGCCAAACGCCGCGCCTGAGCTGATCCCCAGCACTTCCGGGCTTGCCATCGGATTACCGGTCATACGCTGAATAATGCACCCCGCCACCGCCAGCATTACCCCGGCAATCATCGCAGAGAAAATGCGCGGCCAACGCCACTGCAACAGTTCATCAAGCATCGTTCCCGTTGCCCAATGCCAACCGCTCGCATCACGCCCCAGGGAAAGCGCCGTCACTGCGGCAATAATCAGCACCGCCATACCCGCCAGGGCATACCATGAAACGTGTTGACGCTCGGCATAAACGTTATCCCCCACGTCCATAGCAGGTGCGCTCATGCTGCGCAGACGCGGCAAGAGCCACAGCAATAATGGCGCACCAATTAGCGCCGTTACCGAGCCGGTAGAGACTTCCATCCAGACCCGCGCCAGCCAAAGAATGATCTGATCGGAAAGCCAGAGGATCAACGCACCAATCAGCGGAGCCAGCAGAAGCCGAGCCAGCAAGCGACGTGCGCCGAGCATCTTCGCCAGCAAAGGCGCAAACAGCCCAATAAAGCCAATGATACCAACCGCGTTAACCAGCAGAGCACTTAAGACAATAGCGAGCGTCAACGCTGCCAGACGCGCCAGTGAAAGCGCCAGCCCAAGATTGCGCGCGACGCCATCGTCCAGCCCCATTAAGGTGAGCGGGCGTAGCAGCAGTAAGGTCAGCAATACGCCGCCAAGCAACTGCGGCCACAGGCGCTGGACAATGCTCCAGTCGGTTTGTGTCAGTGTGCCGGTGCTCCACAGGAACATGCTTTGCAGCTCATCGTGGTGGAACAGCACCAGTACCTGATTTATCGCCCCGCAATAAAGGCTCACAACCAGACCTGCGAGGATCAGCGTCACGGGGGAGAGACGTTTTCCCCAGGCAACACCGAAGACCAGCGCGCCCACAACACAGGCCCCTACCAGCGCGGCAAACTGGGAGGTTAATACCCCCGGTAGCGCCCACAGCGTGGTGATAGTGATCCCAAGCTGTGCGCCGGTCGCGACACCCAGCGTCGTCGGTTCGGCCAGCGGATTACGTAAGACCTGCTGGAAAAGAACGCCCACCAGCCCAAGCCCCGCCCCTACCAGCAGCGAGATAGTCAGACGCGGTAACAGACTGTAGTGGAACAGCATTTGCTGGATATTATCGATATCCGGTAATGCCAGCGCCTGTCCCCACTGCGCACGCGGCAGGGCAAGCGACAAATTCGACCAGGTCAGAATCAGAGCGATAACGAAAATCAGCGTCAGCAGCAGTGCCGGAAAGAGCGCGATACGCTGTCTCATGCTTTGCCCCCCAGCGCACCATCAAGGACACGGGCGAAATGCATCGCCGACAGCGTCGCACCGTAAAACCAGACCGCGGGCACTCGCTGGAATCGCTGCTCACGCACAAACGGCATCGCCTGCCACAGCGGCGTCGCCATCAGCTTTTGCATTTCACGATCGTTACCGTGATCGAAGCACAGCACGTCGACATCACGAAACGCCGCCAGACGATCGATACCTACGGCGGTGCTGCCCCAATAGGTCATTTCACCGTCCCAGGCGTTGCGAATTCCGTAGCTGTCCAGCACCTCCTGGAACAGGCAGTTATTTCCGAAGACCAAAACATGACGCGCATCCAACAGTGTAACCATCAGCAGCGGGCGTTCGCCACGGGAAGCAAAGCGAGGTTTTAGCGAATCGATAAAGCCATCAAAATGATCGAGATGCTGCTTAGCGGCGGCCTCCATATGCAGAAGCTGCGCCATTTCGTTCAGTGAGTTGCGGGCCATCGTCAGCGGTTTTTTGCCATCGCTGAAGGTAAATCCTCGGCCAGGTGCAATGTGCGCAAGCTTGTCTGCCGACGGGCCATAGCCCGCAGACCAGACCAGAAAGGAGGGTTTCATCTGGGTCAGCAGCTCAAGGTTTGGCTCGGTGCGCAGCCCAATATCAATCGCCGAATCGGGGATCTTTGGCTCGTTCACCCACAGGTTGTAGTTGGGAATATCCGCTACGCCATAGGGCGCGACGCCCAGCGCGAGTAAAAGCTCAACCGGCAGCCATTCCAGCGCCACAATTCGATGCGGATCGATGGCGGCAGCACGCGCCTTGCTCATGTTTAACAGCAGCGGCGAAAGCGCCATGGCCGTCAGTAAACGACGGCGACTCATCAAAGTGGAATCCAGCATCAGAACACAAAGCTCACCGGTGCAGCCCCTGCAGGATGAGGCAGAATACCCATTGGAATACCGTAAATTTGTTCCAGCGTTTCGCCGCGCATCAGTTCAGACGGCGTACCCTGTGCAATCATCTCTCCCCCGCGAAGGGCGACCAGATAATCGCAGTAACGGGCCGCCATGTTGATATCATGCAGCACCGCAATCACCGTCAGCCCTTTCTGCTGGCTCAGGCGATGGATCAACGCCAAAACATCAACCTGGTGTGCGATATCCAACGCCGAGGTGGGTTCATCGAGCAGCAAACAGTCGCTATCCTGCGCCACCAGCATCGCAATCCACGCACGCTGACGTTCGCCGCCGGAGAGGCTATCGACCAGACGATGCGCCAGCGGTTTTAATCCCACCAGCGTAATCGCTTCTTCTACTTTTTCTCTGTCGGCCACGCCAAAACGCCCGAGCGCACCGTGCCACGGATAACGTCCAATCGCCACGAGCTCACGCACCGTCATCCCTTCCGCCTGCGGCAGTTGCTGCGGCAGATAAGCGACCTTGCGTGCAAATGCCTTGCTGTTCCAGCTGTCGAGCGGCTGTCCGTCGAGCAGGATGTCTCCTTCTGACGGCGGCTGATGGCGACCCAGCATTTTTAGCAGCGTGGATTTACCGGAACCATTGTGACCAATCAGGCCCGTTACTTTTCCAACAGGGAACGTCAAAGAGAGCGGATGCAGCAACGTGCGTCCGGGTACGCGAAAGGAGGTGTTCTGAAGTGCGAAAGTGGTGTCGGAATGCGTTTTGTTATCCTGCATGATAGCCAACTTGTTAAAGGGCACGGCGAACCGTGCCCGAAAAAAGATTAGAAGCGGAAGGTCGCCGTGGCAACAACCTGACGTCCTGCGCCCCAGTAGCATGCATATTCGCTATAGCAACTGGAGACATACTCACGGTCAAAGATATTGTTCACGTTGACGCCAACCGAAGAGCCCGGCAGACCTAAACGAGCAAGATCGTATTTCACGGTCGCATCGGCCAGCGCATAACCCGCGACGTTAAACGACTCGTAAGCTTTCGATGACGCAGCGGAGTAGTAAGAAACGGTATTGCCGATGTAACGCGCACCCGCACCTAAGGTCAGGCCACTCAGCGCCGTTTCATGGAAGGTATAATCCGCCCACAGTGAAGCCATGTTGCGCGGAACTTCTGCCGGACGACGGCCTTCGTACCAGGTGTCGTGGGTATATTTGGCATCGGTGTAGCTATACGCTGCCGTCACGTCGATGTTGGCATTCACTGCCGCTTTCGCTTCCAGCTCGAAACCGCGTGAACGGATCTCACCACCCTGTACGCTAAATCCGCTGGTTGGGTTTGCTGGATCCGCTGTCAGGTTGTTGTTCTTGGTCAGCTGATATACAGCGGCAGTGATAACAACAGGCAGATCCTTAGGAACATATTTCACACCCGTTTCGTACTGTTTACCACGAGCCGGATCGAACGGTTTTCCGCCCTGCGTTCCCCCAGAAATTGGTTCGAAGGATTCGCTATAGCTGAAGTAAGGTGTGATGCCGTTGTCGAAGAGATAGTTAATCCCGCCGCGCCAGGTGAAAGCCTGATCGTTAATTTCCGCTGTGGTTGCAGACGCGCGTGTCAGAGTCGACGTTTTTGCGAAATCATAACGTCCGCCCAGCGTCATTACCCACTTATCCCATTCCGCCTGATCCTGTGCATACAGTCCCGTTTGCTCCTGACGATTAAGCACCGCATAAGGGAAGTTCACGTTGACGTTGGCATTACCGTACTGCGGATCGTTCATGCTGATCGGATCGGCAGAACCATATTTAGCATCAATGTCGTTACGCATACGCAGGTAATCAACACCCGTTAACAGAGTATGATCGATGGCACCCGTAGCAAATTTTGACTGAAGCTGCGTATCAACCGTGAAGGAGTTCAGATTCTCATCGGAACGGACGTAGGCACGGCTTATTTGAGCGGGCGCAATATAGCCCGTTCCGTAGACAGAACGATAAAGTGTATTGATTTTGGTGTAGCGCAGGTTTTGACGCACAGTGAAAGTGTCATCAAATTCGTGCGCGAAGCTATAGCCGATAAGCTTCTGGCGACGAGAAACTTTATTGTCCTGTTCACCTTCGTTGAAATCCGTTGGCAGCTTATGCGCGTTGCCGTTCGCATCATAATAAGGAACGACCGTCCCTTCACGAGGCAGCCAACCGTAGTAACCCGCATCCGGATCGCTTTGGAAGTTGCTCAGGAAGGTGAAATCCGTTTTATCATCGGGACGCCAGCTGAATGAAGGTGCAACCGCGTAGCGGGTAGATTTCACCATTTCCTGCTGCGCATTCTCGCTCTTACCCAAACCGGTCAGGCGGTAAGACCACACGCCGTTATCATCAATCGCATCGCTAAAGTCAAAACCGGTCTGCCAGAGGTTGTCAGTGCCCATTTTGAACTGAATTTCACGCAGTGGCTCGGTCGTTGGGCGTTTACTCACCATACTGACCACGCCGCCCGGATGGCTTTTGCCATACAGGACAGAGGTTGGACCGCGTAACAACTCAACACGTTCCAGGAAATACGGGTCCATAGACGCTTCAGAGTAGTTGTCACCCTGTAGCTTCATCCCATCCAGATACTGGTTGGTGTTAACCGTGCTGGAAGTGGTAAAACCGCGAATCGAAACAACGTCATACGTTGTCGAAGAACCACGCGTCGCAAAAACGCTTGGGGAGTACGCCAGAGCCTGCTTAACCGTTGCCGGCTGTTTCATATCCATCTCTTCGCGCGTGACGATGGAGATAGACTGCGGCGTTTTCTCAATAGGCGTATCGGTTTTGGTCGCGGTTGCAGTGCGTTTTGCCGCAATCGTCGGAGAGGGACCCCAGGCACTTTCCTGCTGAGCAGGTGCTGCGGTAATAGTAATCGTGTCTTCTTTAGGGGTATCAGCCGCATGTGCAAAAGCAGACATGCCGCTCACCGCTGTGGCTACAACAACTGCGATTTTACGCAGCGAAGCATTCATTGGCTGAGCAGTTTTAAGCGCCATTGGTATATCTCTGATGAAAGAGTGAATGATAACGTAAACGAGAATTATTATTATGACCGCAGAATAATATGCGAAACGCTGGCGGCATAGCAAGCGATATGCGGCCCTACCAGAAATGAGGGTTTAAGAATTAATCAGATGAAAATGATGGGTTAATAAAGTTAGGAAAATGATCGCGTAACTACCGCCACAGCATAACGATGGGTTAACGATAGAAAACGTCAAAAGTGGCGACAGCGTCCACTTTTCCGGCTTTGACATCACCGGTTTTGATATAACGCGCTTTCAGTGGGATCTCGACTTTTTCATTTTCGCGGGTACTGCTGATGGCGGTGTAATCCTGGTCAAAACCGATCACCGTGTTGTTACCGTCGAGGATCTGAATCCCCACTCCGCTTGCAGCTTGATCCCCACTCGCTACATCCAGAATATTACTGGTTTTCACCCCCGTCGAACCTGCGCTCTTAAAGCGATAATCGACACGAGTGCCAGCCCTACAGTCTGTAATCTCAATTTTAAACCCACTATCCGTCAAGATCTCAGAGTACCCATCTTTAAGATCGTGAGCGTTAATGGTTTTTAATGGGACATAAATATTCTTATCGATCAAATTGCAGGTATTTGTCGTAATGCGCACCGTGGTCGGGGAGAAACGCATTTCTCCCAACACAGAACCACCGAGCGTTTCCTGAGCGGTCAGAAGAGAGGTGTCCAGATTACCCTCTTCTATACTTCCTATAACAACAAACTGAGCGGCCGCGCGAAAAGTTACCGTGTCCGATGAAGAACCGTGCCGCGTGCCATAATAGTCCCAGGGGCGGATAAAATCGTCATCACTATAAGTGGGGAGCCTTTCGGTCGAGGCGGCGGCCCGAATACCTATCCCCGGCACATTCGTTCGATAAACACCGGGTAATACATCTTCTCTGGCATCGCCATTATTTAACGTCAAATAACCTTTTCGGATTTGCTCATCTCGCCCTTCACACTTCACCACCACTTCACCGCTCTCTACGTTATGTTCGTAAACCACCGTCCCCACAGGCGTATCGGGATCAAGAATAATGACGGAAGGAACCTGAAAGGTAACGATACCATTGGCCTCTCCCTCCTCTAGATGACACGCGGCCCCTGCGGGGCTAATCCTCGTTCCGCAAAGCAATAACAGCGCCAGAAAGAAAAACGGTGCAACAGAAAAGTGATGACTCACACTCTTACCCCTACCTAACGGCAACTCACCGTAGCGTTTATAATACTTGAGGCATCCTTAACGGGTACCACAAGCGTTCCTGAACAATACTGCCCACGCCCTTCTCCCCACTGCACGCGAAACGCAACCGTTCCACTGAGACCCGTGAGCCACACTTCCCCATCATCACCCACAATCGCCGTCGTATTATCCAGAGCAACGATAGCGCCGAATGGCACTGGCTTGCCAAGATAGATCAGCGTCACCAGGGCACGACGCCCAACTCGAGCGTCAAAGGTTGCAGTGACCGCAGCCCCTTTCGTGGGAACAACATCCAGAGTGGAAGCTTCAATATCGACGCTGTCATTTTCCTGCGTGTTCACTGTAATTACATTGTGGCGATAGGCCGTTAGCGTTGGAACTATCGCGTTACCAAAACCATCGGTAGAAATTTCGCGTCCGTTTTGCACTTTGACATCGTCGCCCTCAGGAATGTGCACAATAGCAAAAGCATCCCGCACCGGCTGACCAAGCGTGACGCCATACTCGTGCGCAACGACCGATCCCTGCGCACTGTAATTCCCTTGCCTGTCACTGCCACCATAGCGATAGCCCAGGCCAACTTCTCCAGACGATCCGCGATATCGACCCGACATACTGGCACCATAACCCACGTCATTTTGGGTATAACTCTGCTGGAGGTTGTAGCTCAGATTATTGTTTTCTAGCGCCGTTCCCCCCAGTCCAACTTGATGAGAGGCGTATCCATTGCTTGCGGTATTCACGCTATAAGTCGCCCATGCGTTGGGCAGCCAATGCGAGAGAGGAACGTTGACCGAGAAAGCCATCTGTCGGTCGTTGTCTGCATCCGGGGTTTGGGTCATATTGATATTCACAGACCAGGTGATATCCTGCCAACTTGAGCTAAATCCTGCGCTTACACTGCGTTCGTAACCGCCCATCCCCCAGTAATCTTGTTGATAGGTATTGAGATAAGCCGATCCCAAACTTCCCAGGCGTTGCGAGACATTTATCTGCATGCGACTACGGCGGTTATTCATCCAGCGATAGGTGTAGATCCCATCGTCAAAGTCGGTATCACGTCGATCGATGGCTTCCTGAAAGGAGTAAAATCCTGATGTCGAATAGCGATAGCTCGCCAGCGTCACCATAGTATTCGTATCCGGAATATCCTTTGAATATTGCATACGCCAGGACAGTCCATTCGCATCATCACGTCCATCATCGAAACGGGTGCGTGCCGCAGTGATATCCACAGATACCGATCCCAAACGACCTAAATCGGCTCCAGCACCGGCCAGCAGTGCGTGATATAACGATGCCCCGAGTGCTCCGCCGTATGCAGTGACGCCATACGGCAAACCATATATCACCGTTCCTTGTGCAAACGCAGGCGCTTCTTCTCCTTGCTCCCCGCGAAAAGTTCCGGCGGCAATTGCGTATTTGAAACCGCCTTCGCGCTGCAATATTGGCACCGAGGCGCTGGCCTGGATAAAGCTATGCTCGCTACCATCGGCTTCTTCAACGGTCACTTCCAAATCCGTACCCGCCGTTACCTGACTCAGATCGCGAATGTCAAAAGGTCCCGCCGGGACGTTGGTTTGATAAATGGTGTAACCATTCTGCTTGATAGTAATTTTGGCATCACTATTCGCGATACCACGAACGACAGGCGCAAAACCTTGCTGGCTGGCAGGAAGCATGGAAGTGTCGGTTTCCAGCTTCATCCCCGTCATTTGTACGCTGTCAAAGAGTTCACCATTGGTGTAGGTTTGCCCAATTTCGAGTTGGCTTTGCCATGGTTTGATATCACGCTGTAGGCTGGTGCTGATGACGTCCCAGTCTGAGGAATCACTCCATGTGCTGTTATTACGAAGGCGCCACGCGCCGAGGTTGAAACCAGAATCGAGTCCAAGCCAGGTCGACGTTGTTTTGCCGTAGCTTGACTGCTGCTGAGAACCACTAATCTGATAGCTTGCCCAGGCTACTGTCACGCCATCATCCCAGTATTTTGGATCGATCGTTCCGACGGCGCGTTGATCGCGATAAATCTGTGGGATAACAAGATTAAGCGTCTGGTCATCCAGATTGAAATCATACCTGGCCGCATCAAGGTAGTGAGAAATGTCATCGACACGAGCCGTCTCTTTCATCTCTTTGATGCCCGTAATCGCATCCACTTTGACACCAAACTCACGTAAATCTGCTTTTGTCAGTGCTGGCAGCAGGCGTTGTTTATCGTCTGAAAGGGAGAACGTTATCGTACGTTTCTCGATAACCTCTTTTCCCCATACTATCGTGGTCAGATATTTACCGGGTAACAACCCGTTGTCTTTGATGAAATTTTCAAGCGTGGCGGTATTTTCCAGCGGGGTATCCAGCTCCAGGATCCGCAGGTTGAATTCATCTTCTGCACAAGCCGGTTGGAATACGGTTAGCAATGCCAACGTTATTCCGTTTAATACCGATTTGAGCACGGGTGATGAAGACATACTTTTCCAACATATTGAGTTAAAGCGTTTGTTTTCGCTGCGACGTTTGCGCACCAAAATCATTCACCGCCGTCCAGATCACCGGACCATTGGCAGCTTTAGGGAGGATAAAAGTCTTCTCACTAAACGGCGCGACCATCATTGAAAGCGCACCGGGCGTGGCTTTAGTGTCAACAACGGGCACCGCCGTATTGCCAACCGAAAGTTCGCCAAACGAGACATAAAATGGCGTTGGATTTTTTGCCATAAGTCGCTCGCCCGTACGTCGGAACGTGATTTTCTCGAAGGCCCGCATGGCATCTGATTCAGCTAATTGCGCTGGGCGCCAGAACAGTTTTAATCGCGTTTTCATCGCAAACTGCAGCGTATTCTTGTCTTTCATTTCAGGAGCAATAGCGGAAACAGATTTAACATTGGCCACAAAAAGTGATTCACGATCTTTGGGTAATGTATTTTTATCACCCGTAAAAATAATATGTAAAAGTGTCTGGCGATTCTCTTGTAATTTATATACAGGTGGAGTAATGACGAATGGTGCTTTTGCATCATCGGGGTAACTCACCCAACTTTGCACCAGGTAACGGGTATGCAGATCTTTATTTTTTAGCGCAATCTGCACTTCATTTTTATTTGCTGGATAGATAATACGCGTACCACCAAGGACAATACTGGCTTGCACAGAAAAACAACTCATTATCAAAGTGGCGCATAAGAATTTTGAAAGGGCATTCATAAACAATCGACCTGGCTGAGGCAGCATTTTCATGCTGCCTGAATACAATCAACGATATACGACCTCAAAGGTTGCTGAAGCCGAGTACTTACCCGCGGTAGGTACAGTCGCACCAACCTGTATCACCTTAGCGGTATAGTTAAAAACAGATGCCGTTGTGCCGGTTGCATCATTTGCCACATCGGTTGTCGCATCAGGCACGGAGCCATTGAAGAGAACATCTCCTTTCGTTCCATTTTCGTTGCTGACGGTAATACCGACATTCGTTGCATTGCCAGCGCCAGAAAGGTCGTTCTGAAGGCGCTTATAGCCTGTGTCTGATGTCGTTCCGCTGAATTTCAAATTTAGGTTAGCCACCAACGGGTCACATTTTTTCACTTCAATCTTAAACGCTTTTGAGGTTCCGACCGTTCCATCACCAGAATAATCGGAAGGATACGTATCAGCGAAAGTCACCGTTGTTGCATTTGTTCCTGAATCATCGACGTTAATTTCGCAGGTATCGGCAACTATTTTACCGGAAAAATTAACAGTTCCTGAATCACCTGCAGCGAGTGCCGGAGCAATAGCCGACACCATTAGCCCTCCAGCTAATATGGAGGAAATTAAATATTTACTCATCGTGAATCCCTTGTATTATATCGACATATTATTCCATTACCGATTGCATTAATAATATGCAACTGCCAGTCATGCCTGTTTACTAACAATCCAATTTAATCAGATTAATCTTTACTCTGTCCAGATGACCGCGGGACATCACACCTTGAAAAATTTTCAAGCTTCTGTTTTATAAAAAATAAACGTGTTGTTATTTATTCTTAATTCGACTTTTAATTAAACTTAATTTAGAGCAATACCATTCATGGAATAAATAGTTTAAGCAGAATGCAAAAAAAAAGCCGCTTTATGACAAAGCGGCTTATACCATGATAATTTAATTAGTTGCTGCCAAACATGTCCTTGATCCAACCCGCGACACCGTCGCTGTCTTTCTTCTCATTCTGCGGCTGCGGCTGCTGCTGTTGCTGCTGCTGCTGCTGTGGCTGAGAAGATTGCTCAAACGGATTGCCCGTCGGCTGTTCTGGCTGATTTTGCTGACACAGCGAATCCGGATCGGCCGTCCAGACCGGCAGAGTTCTCACACCACCGCCGCAGACAAAGTTACCGGCATCATCTACGCCCATATCAACGATATCTTCAGGTGCCGTCAGGTTCAGCGGAACCGGAGACTGATTGGCAAGATAGCGCTGATAAATCGACATCGCCCCGCTCGCACCGTACAGTTTGGTCGGCTGGTTGTTATCTCGACCCACCCAGGTGATGACCACTTCACGGCCATCAATACCGGCAAACCAGGTATCAACGTTGTTGTTCGTCGTCCCTGTTTTACCCGCCAGATGCAGACCCGGGTATTTCGCGCCAAGCTGGCGACCCGTACCACGCTGCACAACCTGCTGCATGGTCCAGAGCGTCATATACGCTGCCTGAGCCGGAACCGCGCGCTCTGCCTGCGGGAAGCTCTGATACAGCACCGTTCCATCTTCAGCGATCACCGACCGCAATGAAGAGAGCGAAGCGCGGTTGCCCCCACTGGCAATGGTCTGGAACGCCTGGGCCACTTCGATTGGCGTCAGGTTCAATGCGCCGAGGATCATCGCCGGAACCGGATGCAGCTGCTCTTTCGGCACGCCCAGCTTCTGCCAGGTGTCCGTAATTGCAGGCAGACCCAGCGCCATACCAAGGTTAACCGTCGGTACGTTCATTGAACGCGTTAATGCATCAACCAGCATCACCTGACCGCTAAACTGCTTATCGTCGTTTTGCGGCGACCACACCTGGCCATTTGGCTGACGCAGGGCAATCGGCGCATCGGCAATCCAGGTATTAAGACGATACAGATTCGGCTGACTCAGCGCGGTCAGATAGGTCGCTGGTTTTGCCAGTGAGCCAATCGAACGGCGCGCCTGCATCGCACGGTTATAGCCTGCATATTGTGGTTCTGCCCCGCCGACCATCGCACGAACTTCACCGCTATAGCGATCGACAACCACCATCGCGGTTTCCAGATCGCTCAGCTTACGCTGTTTTTTCAGTGCCGGAATGCCGTCAACGGCGGCTTTCTCGGCGGCGTCCTGCGCGACCGAATCGAACGTGGTGAAAATCTTCACGCCGGAGAGATCTTTCACTTTATCGCCAAGCCTGGACTGCAACTCCTGACGCACCATCTGCATAAAGGCAGGCTGCGGGGAGATCACCCCACCGCGCGGCTGGACGCCCAGCGGACGCGCACTCAGCATGTCGTAAAGTTCCTGATCGATAACCTGCTGCTGCTGCAACAAGCGCAGCACCAGGTTACGACGTTCCAGTGCCAGCTTCGGATTGCGCCACGGGTTATAGATCGACGCACCTTTCACCATGCCCACCAGCAGAGCCTGCTGGTCGAGGCTCAGCTCTTCTACCGGGCGACCAAAGTAGTACAGACTCGCCAGTGGGAAACCGCGGATTTCGTTATCGCCACTCTGACCGAGGTAGACCTCGTTCATGTACAGTTCAAGAATACGATCCTTGCTGTAACGCGCGTCCATCAGCACGGCCATGTACGCTTCGTTGGCTTTACGCCAGTACGAACGTTCGCTGGAGAGGAACAGGTTCTTCACCAACTGCTGGGTCAGCGTACTTGCGCCCTGCACCGTACGTCCGGCGGTCAGGTTCGCCAGCACCGCACGACCAATAGAGTACAGGCTGACGCCGTCATGCTCATAGAAATGACGGTCTTCGGTTGCCAGCAGCGTATCCACCAGCAGATCCGGGAAACCGTTACGCGCAACGAACAGGCGCTGCTCGCCGTTTGGCGAAGAGAGCATGGTGATCA
>JALCNW010000061.1 GCA_022649305.1 Enterobacter sp. | reverse complement strand
GAAGCCGGCCGGGATCAGCAACCCGAAAGACTTCCGTAATGAGATAGTCAACTTCGTCCTGCGCGCCAGGGCTAATATCAACGGACGGAACCCGAACTGGACCAGCTACGAAAAACTGCGCACGGTTATTGAGAAGAAAATGTTCTCCAATACCGAGGAGCTGCTGCCGGTCATTTCGTTTAATGCCAAAACCTCTACCGACGAGCAGAAAAAGCACGACGATTTTGTCGACCGTATGATGGAAAAAGGCTATACCCGCAAACAGGTTCGCCTGCTGTGCGAATGGTACCTGCGTGTGCGTAAATCATCATAAAACAGAGGCCCGGTAGGCTTGCGCTTGCCGGGCCAACAACGATAGTGAAAGTTGGCAAATGCAGTACGGGGGGCATATGACCTGGTTTATTGACCGGCGTCTTAACGGCAAAAACAAGAGCACGGTGAACCGCCAGCGCTTCTTGCGCCGTTATAAAGCGCAAATTAAACAGTCGATCTCCGAGGCCATCAACAAACGTTCGGTGACCGATGTCGATAGCGGGGAATCCGTTTCTATCCCGACGGATGATATTAGCGAACCGATGTTCCATCAGGGGCGCGGCGGCCTGCGCCATCGCGTACATCCAGGTAACGATCATTTTGTGCAAAACGACCGGATTGAGCGTCCACAGGGCGGTGGCGGTGGTTCCGGAAGCGGGCAAGGCCAGGCGAGTCAGGATGGTGAAGGCCAGGATGAGTTCGTCTTTCAAATATCGAAAGATGAGTATCTCGACCTGCTCTTTGAAGATCTTGCGTTGCCTAACCTGAAACAGAATCAGCAACGCCAGATGACAGAATATAAAACCCACCGCGCGGGTTATACCGCTAACGGTGTTCCGGCCAATATTAGCGTAGTGCGTTCCTTGCAGAATTCGCTCGCTCGCCGTACGGCCATGACCGCCGGTAAACGTCGCGAACTGCGCGAACTGGAAGTCAGCCTTAAAACGGTCGAAAACAGCGAACCCGCGCAGTTGCTAGAAGAAGAACGCCTGCGTAAAGAGATTGCCGAACTGCGGGCTAAGATCGAGCGAGTGCCGTTTATTGACACTTTCGATCTGCGTTATAAGAACTACGAAAAACGCCCGGAACCTTCCAGTCAGGCCGTGATGTTCTGCCTGATGGACGTATCCGGCTCAATGGACCAGACCACAAAAGATATGGCGAAACGTTTTTATATTCTGCTCTATCTGTTCCTGAGCAGAACCTATAAGAACGTCGATGTGGTCTATATTCGCCATCACACACAGGCGAAAGAAGTCGATGAGCACGAATTTTTCTACTCACAGGAAACGGGTGGGACTATCGTCTCCAGCGCGCTGAAGCTAATGGATGAAGTGGTGAAAGAACGCTATGACCCGGCGCAGTGGAATATCTATGCGGCGCAGGCGTCCGATGGCGACAACTGGGCCGATGATTCACCGCTGTGTCACGAGATTCTGGCGAAGAAAATTTTGCCGGTGGTGCGTTATTACAGCTATATCGAAATTACTCGCCGTGCCCATCAAACGCTATGGCGTGAGTATGAACACTTACAGACAATGTTCGACAACTTTGCAATGCAGCATATCCGCGATCAGGATGATATTTATCCGGTATTCCGGGAGCTGTTCCACAAGCAATCCAGCACCAGTAACAGCTGATTAAAACCGCCAGTTCCTGGCTGGCGGTTTTATCCGTTATTCACATTAACAATATCGCGGTGACGGTGTATCAGCATTGTTCTGTTTCGCCCAGTCTGTTTGCCTTGATACAAAGCCATATCTGCTCTCTCCAGAACGTCTCTCAATACCTCACCTTGCTGGATTTTAGTTAATCCGGCCGTAAAGGTTATTTTAAGCGTATGTTCTCCGGCTATGATTTCGGTTTCAGCAATCATTTTTCTGACTCTTTCCGCTGCAATCGACGCCGCATTATCATTATCCGCCCGCAACAAAATAATAAATTCTTCACCGCCATAACGGTATACTGGTTCAGATTTACGAACGTTTTTTTCAAGGTTTAACGCCAGCGAGCGCAGCACGGCATCGCCGGTTAAATGACCATAGGTATCATTAATATTTTTAAAGTGATCAATATCCAACAGTAAAAGATATAACCCGTCCTCACTTTGCTCTAGCACTCGATTATCAAACGACTCATCCAACATTCGTCGTAATGGCAACCCCGTCAGCGCATCGTAACAAGTGCGTGATTGTACAAGATGGACTTTGTAACGATTAAGGGAAGCAGTAAAGCCCAGTAGTGCAGTCTCGAAACGATCGTAGACTCCGGCATCGTTTGTCTGATATAGGATTGAATTTACTAAAGTTAGGCAGGCATGATGAACCGCAATATGTGTTTTATTGATATCCAGAAGGAAACTGGCATCACCCCGCTCCTCTTTTAGTTTTTCATTTATCCACAATCCAAACTCACACTGATTATGTGCATCGCAGCACGTTATTTCTGGCAGTTCAATATCACGTACAGCAACAAACCGCAGTATATTCACCAGCCACTTAAAATGGGCATCTGTGGCATTATTTAATCCATGGACCGTATCATCGATCTCCTGAAATCGGGTATTCAATTTAACCTCTCCATCGCTATTTCTTGTGCGGCGAAAAGAATACCATTCCGGAATTATAGTTATGTAAAGCAGAGAAAATTAACCCTATTTTCTGTATGCCTATCAGGAGATCAAATTCCTTTTGCCCAGAATATTCTGCACGCTTCAACGAATGTTGTATCAATAGAAGAATTCACGATACCCCCTGCCGCAGGAAAGACGTCAGGCGGGCCTTTGGCGACCGGTTCGTCGGAAAGTTAGCGGTACTTTTCAAGCAGCATCACGGAGATAACGATAATCATCGCAATGGTAAAAAACGATGACGAGATAAGCAGCGTTTCAACAAACATTTGATCGTTCATCATGTACCCCCTTATGTCACGTTTAGCCTTTTTACCCCTGTCAGATGACAGTGAAATGACATTATCTGGCCAGGGGAATGAAAAAATCCGTGCTGCTAACCTTTTATAACCAACACAGCAATCCGCTGATTGATCAGTTGCTAAATTAATTTCAGGCAAGCGTCCAAAAAAGAGCAACATTGAGATAAAAGTCTGTTTACTTACGCCTTAACGCGTAAAGTAAGCAGGCTTACTTTTTTTGGCAAGGATACCTTCATGTTTGACCCTACCCTTTTGATTCTTCTGGCATTGGCTGCACTTGGTTTTGTCAGCCATAACACCACCGTTGCTATTTCGATCCTGGTGTTAATTATCGTGCGCGTTACGCCGTTAAATACCTTTTTCCCGTGGATAGAAAAACAAGGCCTGACCATCGGGATTATTATTCTGACTATCGGCGTCATGGCACCGATCGCCAGCGGCACGCTACCTGCCTCTACGCTCCTGCATTCGTTCGTTAACTGGAAGTCATTAATCGCCATCGCCGTCGGTGTGTTTGTTTCGTGGCTGGGCGGACGTGGCGTAACGTTAATGAGCAGTCAACCGTCACTGGTGGCGGGTTTACTGGTGGGAACCGTGCTGGGCGTCGCCTTGTTTCGCGGCGTGCCCGTTGGCCCGCTTATCGCGGCTGGGCTGGTGTCGCTGTTTATTGGGAAGTCGTAGCAAGATTTGCGACATAGCGAGCAGGCGTTTGTCCCAGCCCTTTCTTGAACATCGTGATAAAGGCGGTGGTGGAGTCATAACCGAGCGACTGTGCCACCTGCTGCACCGATTTACCGCCAATCAGCAGTTGTAAGGCCACGATAAGCTGGAGCTGATGCCGCCAGCGGCGAAAGCTGAGTCCGGTTTCCTTCACCACCAGGCGCGCCAGGTTACGCTCGCTCATAGCAAAACGTTGCGCCCACTGGGTGAGCGTTTGCCACACGGCGGGCTCTTCGGCCATGGTTTCGCTCATCAATCGTATTTTGGGATGGGGTGAAACGGGGAGTTGCAGCTGTTCTTGTGGCTGTTGCGGCAATTCATCAAAGAGGACGCCCACCAGCCTTGATGTCGCGTCGAGGCGCAGCTGTCCAACCGTTTTGCTCGCCAGAGTCAGGATAAGCTCGCGCACTAGCGGAGAGATTTTCAACGTACAGCAATGCTCAGGAAGCGTGACAGCACCCGGTTCGATAAACAGAAAACAGAGCTGCGCGCTCGGCGTGGCTTTGTTGCTGTGCGGCACCTGACCGGGTATCCAGACCGCATACTGTGGTGGAACCATTAGCATCGCGTTTTCCACTTCGCAGGTGATGGCTCCCCGCAGCGCCAGAATGAGCTGGCCTTTGCGGTGTTGGTGCAGCGGAATACGTTGTTCGTCTTCCACCACGCGAATGCGAAATGCCACGGCGGCATCGTTTTGACTATCGGGATCGTAGCCGTCCAGTCCCAGACCCATCATAAATTTGTCCGATTTTAGCGATAAACTGTCATTTTAGCTTGATTCCAACCGCGATGAAAACGGGTATGGTGTGCGCTCATTACGATGTAAGAGAAAATAATGACTACTGCGACTTCTTCAGGCAAAGATCGGATGCTGCTCATTGCAGGCATTTTGATGATTGCCACCACGCTTCGCGTGACCTTCACCGGCGCGGCACCGCTGCTGGACACCATTCGCCACGACTATGGCCTGACGACGGCGCAGACGGGTCTGTTGACTACCCTACCGCTGTTGGCCTTTGCTCTGATTTCTCCGCTGGCGGCCGGTACTGCCCGCCGTATCGGCATGGAACGCAGCTTGTTTCTCGCTCTGCTGATTATCTGCGTGGGGATTGGCCTTCGCTCCCTGCCGTCATCCACCTTCTTGTTTACCGGCACAGCAGTGATTGGCTGCGGTATTGCACTTGGTAACGTCCTGCTGCCGGGGCTGATAAAACGTGATTTCCCCCGACAAGTGGCAAAATTAACCGGTGCCTATTCGCTCACGATGGGCGCGGCGGCGGCACTGGGTTCTGCGTTGATTGTTCCTCTGGCACTAAGCGGCGCGGGATGGCATAACGCCTTGCTGATGCTAATGGTCTTTCCAGCCCTGGCCCTGCTGCTGTGGCTGCCCCAGTGGCGGCAGACGCATGCGGCCTCGCTCAGCGGTGCCCGAGCATTACATAACCGCGGGATTTGGAAATCGTCTCTTGCCTGGCAGGTCACGTTGTTTTTGGGAATCAACTCACTGATTTACTACGTCATTATCGGCTGGCTTCCGGCTATTCTTCTCAGCCACGGTTACAGCGAAACGCAGGCAGGTTCAATGCACGGCCTGTTGCAGCTGGCGACCGCCGCGCCGGGGCTGGCAGTACCGCTTATACTGCATCGAATGAAAGATCAGCGGAGTATCGCAGGATTGGCGGCAATGATGTGTGCGGTGAGCGCTGCGGGGCTCTGGCTTGTGCCAGGCCAGGCGGTGCTATGGACGCTTATCTTTGGCTTTGGTTCGGGCGCAACGATGATACTGGGCCTGACGTTTATCGGGCTGCGCGCTAATTCAGCGCATCAGGCCGCGGCACTGTCGGGGATGGCGCAATCGGTGGGGTATTTACTGGCAGCCTGCGGCCCGCCGCTGATGGGGAAAATTCATGATACGGCGGGCGACTGGCGTATTCCGCTGATTTTCTGCGCAATTGCCGCAGTGATCATGGCTGTGTGCGGCATGCTTGCCGGGCGCGATCGGGAGATCGCGCAGGGCTAAGCATACGGCAGGCCGCAAGGTCTGCCTTTTTATCCGCGCGCGGCGCGGAGCAGTGCATGAACTAATGGCACGGGTCGCCCGTTGAGTGCCCCACGCTCATGCTGGAAAAGCGTCGCCACAAAGAACGGATGCGTAATAAGTTCTACCGCGCGAATATCGCCCTGTTCGTCCCAACCGGTTACTCGCATATCCCCGTTTTCCAGTTCATGAGCAAATTCAGACGAAACACCGTAGTTGCAATGATAGCCTTCTTCGATTTCCACTCTGCCATACGCCTTTGCAATCAGCGTGTTGGCTCGCAGTTCAATGGTGTCGGTCTTTTCAACCAGCGAGCATGCTAGCGGTGCGATCACCATTCTACCCTCGCTATCCGTTTCAGCATGCCCGGCATCGTTCCAGCCCAACACATTACGCGCGTATTCAATCAACGCATGCTGGAACCCACCGCAGGTGCCCAGGAACGGGATACTATTTTCACGCGCATAACGCACGGCGATAAACGCACCGTCGACATTTTGATAAGGACTTGCCGGAACTAGCCAGATGGCGTCATAACCAACCAGATCTTCCGGGCTTGTCAGCTCGGGAGTCGCAATCCAGTCGTAGTCAGCCGTGATGTCGAGCACCGCAGCAGCGTCGTCTATCGCTAAAGGGATGGCCTGATGAGCAATGACGTCAGGGTTGAAATCACCGACGAGAGCAATGCGAAGCGTATCTTTTACCGGGGAGAGTTCCATGAGAGGTTCCGTATGCCAGAGAATTATCAGATAACATAAGGAACCTCAGCCTACCGATCTTTTGCAGGTATCACAATACCTTAAATTGGGTGGGCAAAAATCCGATGTTATAGTGTTAGCGTATTTCCCCCTGCCCGGATCGATAAAAACGTCATGAAAACCAAAATTTTGGTCAGCGCCTGCCTGATGGGGCACAAAGTCCGTTACAACGGCCGCGAAAAAGCACGTATTACTGCAACGTTAGCTCGCTGGCAGAGTGAGCAAAGACTGGTGACGCACTGCCCTGAGCTGGCCGCAGGACTGGCGGTTCCACGTTTACCCGCAGAGATTGTTGGGGGCTCGGGGACTGAGGTCATGACCGATTGCGCCCGTATTCTGGAAAGCGACGGCAGCGACGTGACCGCACATTATCAACTCGCGGCCTGGCTTGCGTTACGCGCCGCACTTGAGTCAGGCTGCAGCGTAGCGTTGCTGACGGACGGCAGCCCAACCTGTGGAAGCGAATTAATTTACGACGGCAGCTTTAGCGGACAGAAACGCACGGGGATGGGGGTTGCTGCAGCCCTGTTACGCGAGCACGGTATTGCGGTATTTTCCGATAACCAGCTTCCAGAACTGATTGCCTGGATGGAGGACAAAGAATGATTCAATGCAAACGCGCCTATGACCCTGCCGAAAGAGACGATGGATACCGAATTCTGGTCGATAAACTCTGGCCACGTGGCATAAAGAAAACAGATTTAGCGTGCGATGAATGGTGTAAAGCGCTTACGCCTTCCACGGAATTGCGCAAGGCGTATCACGGCGAGGTGATTGACTTTGCTACCTTCAGCAAAAGCTATCGTGACGAACTGGCTCAGCACCAGGCAGAGGGTGAGCGGATCGCTGCATTGGCAAAAGCGCAGACGGTTACGCTACTCTATGGCGCAAAAAACACCGAGCAGAATCACGCTCTGGTATTAGCCGACTGGCTGCGCAATTTGTCGATTAACTGATGGTGAGTTCTTCAATAATTTGCGGGGCTTCATCAGGTGTCAGCGGCATCAAATGCTCGGGGCGAATAAAAGCGAAGCCGTGCTGGTTATCCACGGAATAAACATCACCGGTGACCAGCCAAAGCGCGCGGTCCGCCGTAGCAGGCAGCTCCGTCATGACGCCGTTGACCGGGTTCAATAAACGCATACCCGGTTGGCAAAGTTCAAAAAGCTCAACTGACTTGCCGATATTACGACGTCCGGCCGACGTGCGGGCACCCACGATCATCGCCAGGCTACCCGGTTTTAACTGGAACATACTTCTCTCACGCAATGAACAGCCACAAAGGCTAAGATAATTCTTATTGAGAAGTGTATCGCAGTCAGCCTCCTGATGTCACCTGGCAGGCGCGGGATGATCGCGTCGGAACAGATCCCACTCTTCAATGACCTCCCCGTTCGGCAGCTTGCACTCGGTCCGCACACCCTGAGGGCTTTGGACCGGAACCCGTTCTCCGCCTTTCTTCACGCAATAGACCGCAGCAGGGTTGGCCATGCCGATTTGAGGAGGTTTCGGCGCTTCAGGCGGCGTTGAACAGGCGGCTAATGGCAGAGCCATCGCCAACAGCAGATATCGCATTGTTATGTCCTTATCAATTCAGAGAAGGACAAGAGTAACCAGTCGACGACGCTTTCTCCATGATTTCTCCATCAATCCTGCACTTTTTAGCCCTATAGTAGCCGCGTTCTCGATTGACCAGAGAACATCATTCCGTAATCAAGATGTACTTGCCCCGGACTCAACTACGGGGCTTTTTTCCCGCCGGTTTTACCAGGCACGATGCAGGATATATGAAATTCCCGCTATTCGTGTTTTACTATACCTCACTGTCGAAAACTTCAGCATAACATGCAGATACTGGCGTCTTCTGCATGGGAGTCAACCCGCGTCATGTCGGATATTATTCTTGCCCGTGTTTCAGAAACCCTCGCAACTGAACAGTCACTTGAAAGTCTGGTACGTCAGCTACTGGAAATGCTTGAGATTGTCACCGATATGGAATCGACCTATCTGACGAAAGTCGATATCAACGCGCGATTGCAGCACATCTTGTATGCCCGCAACAGTAAGCAGATGCAAATCCCAGAAGGATTAAGCGTGCCGTGGGGTGACACATTGTGTAAACGCGCTATCGATAGCCGCTGTTTTTTTAGCGATGAGGTCGCTGAACATTGGGCAGATTGCGATGCGGCAAAGACGCTCGGAATTACGACCTACATGAGTATTCCCATTCACCTCGCTGACGGCTCTCTGTACGGAACACTGTGTGCAACCAGCACCGAGAAAAAATCGTTGAGCCCGCGCGGCGAGCAGGTCCTTCAGCTGTTTGCCAGTCTTATCGCCCAATATATTCAGAAAGAGTCGCTGATGATGCAGCTTCGTGAAGCGAACGCTGCGTTGATTGCGCACTCATACACCGATGCGCTGACGGGCTTGCCTAATCGCCGCGCTATCTTCGACAATCTCGCCACCCTCTTTTCGCTGGCGCGCCACCTTAAACGCCATGCCATCATCGCCTATATCGACCTTGACGACTTTAAGCTGATTAACGATCGCTATGGTCATGAAGCGGGTGACCGATTCCTGATTGAAGTGGGAAGACGCCTGACCGGCGGTCAGGCGGAGGAGGAGATTGTCGGCCGTCTTGGTGGCGATGAGTTTATGGTGGCCTGTTTGAGCAAAAACGACGGTGAGGCAGATAGCACCCAAATTAACGTCATCAAAACGCAGATTAGTGCTTCCATTGCGGGGGAATATTGGCTGGGTAATGTCCATCTTATTTATCCTGGTGCCAGTTTAGGCGTCGTCGCCGTTGATCCAACCAGCATTGATGCCGACAGCGCATTACAAATGGCAGATACTGCAATGTACCAGGATAAAAAAGGGAAAAGCAAAACGCGCTTTCTCCCCGTGGATTAACCTCGTACACTCTGCTCGCAAGAAAACTCACAAGGTGATGCTATGAGGATCGGAATTATTTTCCCGGTCGTTATTTTTATAACGGCAGTGGTTTTTTTAACGTGGTTTTTTGTCGGCGGTTACGCCGCACCGGGGGCATAAATGAGAAAGACAACGATCATTATGTTGATTATCGCCGTTGTGGCGGTTGCGGGGAGCCAGCTAGGCTGGTGGTGATCCCTGAAAGTAAAAAGGCCGCCATTCGGCAGCCTTTTTTGATACTCAGCGAGCTTAGCTTTTGATTTTTCTGTAGATAAACAGAACGACCAATGCGCCAATTACCGCCACGGCGAAACTGCCGAAGTTAAAGCCATCGACCTTACCAAATCCAAGCAAGGTGCTGATCCAGCCGCCAACAACGGCACCGACAACCCCCAGAATGACCGTTACGAAGAACCCGCCGCCATCTTTGCCCGGCATGATCCACTTCGCCAGAATACCCGCAATAAGCCCAAAGATAATCCAGGATAAAATTCCCATAGTCTTCCTCTCTATATGGTTTTAGTCATTAAATCAACGACACAGAAAAGGATAGCACAGGATCTGAGAAAGGAAATTTGTGATAGGCATCACAAAGACTGTTTGCACACTTTATCAACAATAAAAAATATCACGTCACACAAAAGATGGGGTTGCATCTTTAGTTGAGAAAGATTATCTTTCTCAGCACTGAATAGTTGAGCAAAACACTCAGGTATTCAGTACGACATTGCTCACATTGCTTCCAGTATTTCTTGCCCACTTTATAGTGGGCTTTTTTTTGTGAACGCCGCCACTGCGTGGCAATGGGTGGCAAACCAAGCAAATTGACTAAACGTTCCGTTCGGCAAGAACGTCAGGCTGTTCAGCTGCGACGGATTCGCCTGTATTTATTCTGATATCCCCTCTTGGTCTGGAGAGTAAGACTTTAATAAATTCAACATAAGAAACCGGCCTGCCAAAATAATAACCCTGCAACAGAGTGATTTTATTACGGTTCAGGTACTCAAACTGCTCCTTTGTTTCAACACCTTCAGCCACAATATTTAGTGACATTTTTCTGGCAAGTTCGATCACACAGTCGAGCAATATCGTCGAGTCTTTTTGATCTGATACCCGGCTAACAAAACTTTTATCGATCTTGATGTAGTCGATCGCGAGCTCATTCAGACAAGAAAGCCCTGAATACCCGGTCCCAAAATCATCCAGGGCGATCACAAAACCTTCGCTATGCAGTTTATTTAAGTTCTCGACAAGGTGGGGATTCTCCGTCAACGGCTCTCTTTCCGTCACTTCGAGCACTAATTTGACGCTTTTACCCTCGAAACCTTTCTGAAAAATATGGCAGTCGCCGGTAAACGAGGCAGAGTTGATATGTCCGGCGCTAACGTTAATTCCAATGTGAAATTCATCAGGGAGTTTCGGTAGTAGTGGCTTCATCTGTTTCACGACCTGGGTCATCAGGTTTTGTGTAAGAGGAATAATAAGCCCACTCTTTTCTGCAATCGGAATAAATACGTTAGGCGGAATAAGACCCGACTCAGGATGTTTCCATCTGGCAAGCACTTCGACCCCGCAGATAGCCCCTGTTAAGCCATTCACCACCGGCTGGTAAAACGGCACAATTTCGCCTTTCATAATGGCTTTACGTAAGTCATCTTCGAAAGAGGTATTTTTCCCCAGATAGCGGCGCATCAAGATACCTACCGCACAGGACAGAAATAAAATCATCAATAGCAGCCCCCAGCCCTGCTGGAGTAGCCGAGTCAAATTAAAAAAATGCGCAGGCTGATACTCAATGGTAAATGGATAATGCGGCGAAACTCGCTGCGCTAACGTTGCTGCATCCGTATTCAGCGTGGAGACATCCCCCGCGTGCTGTAGCATTTTATCGCCAACCACCAGGGCAAGATTGAGCTCGTTTGTCGCAGCCGGCAGAGCATCTCGCAAATGTGCATCGCTAATACTGACGATCACCCGTCCTCCTGGGGTAGGCGTTTGCAGCACGAGTACCGGAAGATTGTTATAAAGCATTGCACCCGAAAGCAGTGCAAGCCTCGAATACGGTAATGTCGCCAGGTTTTTAATTAATACGCCATTGCCGGGTAGAGACGTACACATGACCTGATCGTTCTCCATAATCATAATGGCTCGCAGATGTGGCCTGAGCGCCGCCTCGGTTCCCAGGTCCAACTGCCCACGACTTGTGCACCCTTCCGTTGCGACATGTTCAGCGGTAGTGGTCGCACCGGAGGCTTCATCGAGCATTGCCTCTATTCCTTTTGCCGCGTTTTCAGCCGTCGCCGACGTATTGATTGTCGCCAGATGCCACAATTGCCAGTTAATAATCAGCGCACCGATGACGAAAAGAATAACGGCGCTGCAAAGAGATAAGATGGAGTTGCGCACAAATTTTCCTTAAAAAGAAAAAAAGCTTCACGTTTAGAGAGACCTAATTCAACTTTTGACAGGGATAATTTGAGAGTAGCTGAGTTTGGAGGGATTTCATTACTACGAAAGAATGGAGGAAATAAACCCCAGAATACGAAAAACCGCCCTAAGGCGGTTAGCAGAAGAAGGGAAACTCAATGCTGGGTGAACTCCCCTGCACTATGTTTGGGCCCTAATCGTCCTGCTTCAATTAAGATTTCTTCGATCAGCTCTTCGAGACATTCTCTTCCGTGGTGGTCGCAAAGGAGATGCACCTGTCGAGAAATCTCGTCAGTTTTCATGCCATCGCACAATGCTGATTTCAGCATTATCGATGCCCATCGTTTGGCCTCAGAATGAGTCAACATAACGCCTCCCGCTGTGGATTACCTCTCTAAGCGTAGCTGTTGGGAAGTGAATCGTCCTGATTTTACGCCTGCAAAGTGCAACACACTTTTACAGGCGTAACAGCACAGACCGAAAATTCATAACCGTATCTGCACATCAATCTCATTAGCAGAAAAAACGGGAACCCATCGGCTCCCGTTCTTGTTTAACCCAGAAACTGGATTACATGTTCGCGATAATCGCACCTTCCATACCTTTAAGGCTCAGGTCTGCGGCTTCGAACCATTCCATATGACGCAGCAGTATTTCGTTAAAGAAACCATGAGTCATTGATTTATTAGTAAAAAAACCATAATTGGCGTCTGCACTGTTCATTACTACTGACTACCAGCTAACCCATTGATTTAGCATAACGACTTTTAGGTTTTGATAACTGCTTTTCATCACAAGCATTGTCATACAAACTGCTTCTGGATTGAAATACGCGAGCTGAAGAAAAGACTTCAACGCATTGAAATGGGTGTTGCGTTGACAGATTGAATCTACAACCACGCTCTTGATGTCAGACTCCCTGAACAGTTCTCATTAGTTGAGAAACTCAGGGCGCGGTTTCCCGTTGCCGTCGTGTGCAATGTGTTTGGGGTTCATCGCAGCAGCTATAAATACTGGCGGCGGGCAACAAAGCTAATGAAAGAACTAAATCTCATCAGCTGTCAGCAGCCTGGCCATCGATATAAGAAGGCGTCTAAGGAACACGTAGAGATCCCCAATTATCTGGAACACCAGTTTGCAGTAACAGAGCCTAATCAGGTCGGGTGCGACGATGTGACTTATATCTGGGCGGGTAAACGCTGGGCTTATTTAGCCGTTGTGCTTGATTTGTTTTCCCGTAAACCGGTTGGCTGGGCGATGTCATTTTTCCCGGACTCTGCACTGACAGCGAAAGTGCTGTCTATAGCCTGGGAAGCGCGAGGAAAGCCTGCTAATTTGCTGTATCACTCGGATCAAGGTAGCCACTATACCAGCAGGAATTTCAGGTAGTTACTGTGGATATATCAGATAAAGCAAAGTCTGAGTCGCCGGGGGAATTGCTGGGATAACAGCCCAATGGAGCGGTTCTTCAGAAGCCTGAAAACAGAGTGGGTGCCGGATATTGGATACGCTAATTTTAGCGAAGCCAGCACAGCGATAACGAATTACATAACGGGATATTACAGCCAGCTCAGACCTCATCAATATAACGGTGGTTTGAGCCCAATGAATCAGAACGATTGTTCTGACAAAACTCTAAAGCCGTGGCCAGTTTTGCTTGACCACTACAGACAAAGTCGCTGAAAAAGTAAATTCACAATTGATCAAAGCAGCTTGGTAAAAAACAGAGGAGTTTCTAGCCCCTCTGTTTCAACTCTTTAACCACGCCGACACTGAACCACAGAAGCATAACAGTAAGGACGTAGACAGCTGCGTATAGAGCTATATAGAAAATCGTCAAAAGAAAATTATTTTCAGAAAACAAACTAATCCACTTGCGTACATTAGCTATGTCATGGTCGGAAAGAATGGTTAAATAGGCTATCACCGCATAAAAAACATAATACATGAGCAATGATGAAATTAACGAACTTACTGCAACCCCTTTCTTAACTGACATTAATCCATGGAAATAAAAAAAGAATACAACTGCTGTTAATGGAGCGGTTTTAACATATGCGCCCATGACCGTACTTAAAGGGATGTTGTGCGAAGATATGACATTCGGTAAATTAGGAAATAAACCGTTTAACCCATTAAACAATAGTGAGAAAAAAGAAGTAAAGTTAATAATAAATAGCATTACTAAAGGTGCGACTGCTAACACAAGCACCTTTAACATTTTCTTACCGACTTTATTATGCAATTCCATAATAGTACTTTCCATTTTATTCCACCTTAAAAAGGCCATCTGTGGATATCCCACATGACTCTAATAACTATTTTGCAATACTTCAATATTTATTATGTGACATAGAGGTGCAGTACCTTTTGGAAAGTTAAAACGCTCCATGTCAAAGTTGACACTGCACACTGGTATCATAATTGGTCTCAGTGGTCGTAACATAAAAGTTGACACCTATGTATGATCTTACGCTTAAACCTTCATGCAATCGTGCAATGCCAGTAGAATATCGCAACGGATATCGATACCCAGAAACTGCTGGGGCATAAATCGCCTAATCAGACGACGCGGTACCATGATGATCGCGGTAAAGGTTGGACAACAATTGCTGTTTAAGGGGAGGGTTTTGATAATTTGTTTTGAGAAAATTTTGATAACCGTTCGAAAACTAATAATAAAAACGGGAACCAATCGGCTCCCGTTCTTGTTTAACCCAGAAACTGGATTACATGTTCGAGATAATCGCGTCGCCAAACTCTGAACATTTCAGCAGCTTAGCGTCTTCCATCAGACGTTCGAAATCGTAAGTGACGGTTTTCGCGTTAATCGCGCCTTCCATACCTTTAACGATCAGGTCTGCGGCTTCGAACCATTCCATATGACGCAGCATCATTTCAGCCGACAGGATGATGGAACCTGGGTTCACTTTATCCTGACCTGCATACTTCGGTGCGGTGCCGTGGGTGGCTTCAAACAGCGCGCATTCATCACCAATGTTTGCACCTGGAGCAATACCAATACCGCCAACCTGCGCCGCCAGGGCGTCGGAAATGTAGTCACCGTTCAGGTTCATACACGCGATAACGTCATACTCAGCAGGACGCAGCAGGATCTGTTGCAGGAACGCATCGGCGATGACATCTTTAATGATGATCTCTTTGCCGGTGTTCGGGTTCTTAATTTTCTGCCACGGGCCGCCATCGATTAGCTCACCGCCGAATTCTTCGGTCGCCAACTGGTAGCCCCAGTCTTTGAACGCGCCTTCGGTGAATTTCATGATGTTGCCTTTGTGAACAATAGTCACAGAGTCACGATCGTTGGTGATGGCGTATTCAATCGCTGCGCGAACCAGGCGTTTGGTGCCGTCTTCGGAGCATGGTTTGATACCGATGCCGCAATGTTCAGGGAAGCGAATTTTCTTCACGCCCATCTCTTCGCGCAGGAATTTAATCACTTTTTCTGCATCAGCAGAGTCCGCTTTCCATTCGATACCGGCGTAGATGTCTTCGGAGTTTTCACGGAAGATAACCATGTCGGTCAATTCAGGACGTTTAACCGGGCTTGGAGTCCCCTGGTAATAACGCACCGGGCGCAGACAAACATACAGATCCAGTTCCTGACGCAGAGCCACGTTCAGGGAGCGAATACCGCCGCCGACCGGAGTGGTCAGTGGGCCTTTGATGGCTACACGGTAGTCACGAATCAGGTCCAGCGTTTCTGCTGGCAGCCAAACGTCCTGGCCGTAAACTTGAGTAGATTTTTCACCGGTGTAAATTTCCATCCAGGAAATTTTACGCTCGCCTTTGTAGGCTTTCTCAACAGCGGCATCAACCACTTTCAGCATAGCTGGAGTCACGTCTACACCGATACCGTCACCTTCGATGAACGGGATTACCGGATTGTGTGGAACGTTAAGCTTGCCGTTTTGCAGGGTGATCTTTTTACCTTCCGCCGGAACAACTACTTTGCTTTCCATTAACCTCTCCTTCGGGCGCTTCTGGTTGTTACTGATCTTATGTTAATAATTTGTAATGAGCCGTCCGATAGTACCTGAATGTCCGGTCCCATGAAAGGCATTCGTTATTAGGCTATAATGCTGCAATTAAAAACGTCTGAAAACACCATGAAGAAAACTTCTTTTAGAAATCACCGGGTTGAGCGATTCAGCTCACAACAACCTGCCAGCAAATCGCAACAACACCTGCCAAAACGGGTGATTCTGTTCAATAAACCCTACGATGTTTTGCCGCAGTTCACGGACGAGGCTGGACGCAGCACGCTGAAAGATTTTATCCCGGTACAAGGCGTATACGCCGCAGGTCGCCTTGACCGCGACAGCGAAGGGCTGATAGTTCTGACCAATGACGGCACGTTGCAGGCAAAACTCACTCAGCCAGGTAAACGCACCGGTAAAATCTATTATGTTCAGGTGGAAGGCCAACCGACGGAGGAAGCGCTGACCGCACTGCGTCATGGCGTCATACTCAATGATGGTCCAACGCTGCCAGCAGGCGTCGACGTTGTGGAGCAACCGGATTGGTTATGGCCACGCAATCCGCCCATTCGCGAACGCAAAGCCATCCCAACCGCCTGGTTGAAAATCACCCTCTATGAAGGCCGTAACCGCCAGGTTCGTCGAATGACAGCCCACGTTGGCTTCCCTACCCTGCGACTGATTCGTTATGCCATGGGCAACTACACTCTGGACTCCCTTGGCAACGGCGAGTGGCGGGATGCAACAGAATAAGGAAAAATGATGTTTAAACCTCACGTAACGGTTGCCACTCTGGTTCACGCTCAGGGTAAATTTCTGGTCGTTGAAGAGACGATAAACGGTAAAGCGCTGTGGAATCAGCCCGCCGGACACCTTGAAGCGGACGAAACGCTGGTCCAGGCGGCCCGACGCGAACTATGGGAAGAGACCGGTATTCATGCCGAGCCTCAGCACTTCGTGCGAATGCATCAGTGGATTGCCCCGGACCGCACGCCCTTCCTGCGTTTTTTATTTGTCGTTGAACTTAGCGAAATGTGCGCCACTGAGCCGCACGACGACGATATCGATCGCTGCCTGTGGGTCACCGCAGAAGAGATCCTGAATGCGCCAAACCTACGCTCTGCGCTGGTTGCCGAAAGTATTCGTTGCTACCAGACTGGCGGCCGCTTGCCGCTTGAGGTCATCGGCGAATTTAACTGGCCGTTTACAGAGGGTGCCAACGATGGGGGCGCGTGATAGAATACGCCGCCTTTAAGTTCAATGTCGTGAGTATTCCATGTCAGATAACAGCCAGAAAAAAGTAATCGTCGGCATGTCCGGCGGTGTCGATTCTTCCGTTTCCGCCTACCTGTTACAGCAACAGGGTTATAAGGTGGAGGGCCTGTTCATGAAGAACTGGGAGGAAGACGATGGCGAGGAATACTGTACGGCTGCTGCGGACCTCGCGGATGCGCAGGCCGTGTGCGATAAGCTTGGCATTGAACTGCACACCGTCAACTTTGCCGCAGAATACTGGGATAACGTATTTGAGCTTTTCCTCGCTGAATACAAAGCGGGACGTACCCCAAACCCGGATATCCTGTGTAACAAAGAGATCAAATTTAAAGCCTTCCTTGAGTTCGCTGCTGAAGATCTGGGCGCTGACTATATCGCGACCGGTCACTACGTGCGTCGTGCAGATGTTGATGGCAAAAGCCAGCTGCTGCGCGGTCTTGATGGCAACAAGGATCAGAGCTACTTCCTCTACACACTCGGTCACGAGCAAATCGCCCAGAGCCTGTTCCCGGTCGGCGAGTTGGAAAAACCTGAAGTGCGTAAAATCGCAGAAGAACTCGACCTTATTACTGCGAAGAAAAAAGACTCCACCGGCATCTGCTTCATCGGTGAGCGTAAATTCCGCGAATTCCTGGGACGTTATCTCCCGGCGCAACCGGGTAAAATTATTACCGTGGATGGCGACGATGTGGGTGAACATCAGGGTCTGATGTACCACACGCTCGGCCAGCGTAAAGGATTGGGTATTGGCGGCACCAAAGAAGGCAGCGAAGATCCGTGGTACGTTGTCGACAAAGATGTTGAAAACAATATTCTGATCGTTGCTCAGGGTCATGAACATCCGCGCTTGATGTCCGAAGGACTTATCGCGCAGCAGTTGCACTGGGTCGATCGCGAACCGTTTACCGGCACCCTGCGCTGTACGGTCAAAACCCGCTATCGTCAGACCGATATTCCGTGCACCGTAACGGCACTGGATGATGATCGTATTGAGGTTCGTTTCGATGAGCCTGTTTCTGCCGTCACGCCTGGTCAATCCGCGGTATTCTACAGCGGTGAAATCTGCCTGGGTGGCGGCATCATTGAACAACGTCTGCCGCTGGCGACGGTTTAAACGATTACACACCAAAAGGAGCACGTGTGGCGAAGAATTATTATGACATCACCCTGGCGCTGGCCGGTATTTGCCAGTCTGCTCGTCTGGTGCAACAGTTAGCGCATCAGGGTCATTGCGACGCTGACGCGCTGCACGTTTCGCTTAACAGCGTTATCGATTTAAACCCAGGGTCCACGCTGGGCGTGTTCGGTGGCAGTGAAACGAATCTTCGCCTCGGTCTTGAAACGCTGCTGGGCGTGCTGAACGCCAGCAACCGTCAGGGCCTGAATGCAGAATTAACGCGTTACACCCTTAGCCTGATGGTGCTGGAGCGTAAGCTCAACGGCGTAAAAGGCGCGATGGGCACACTCGGCGATCGCATCGACGGGTTACAACGCCAGCTCGACCATTTTGACCTACAGTCAGAAACGTTGTTGAGTGCCATGGCAGCTATCTATGTTGACGTGATTAGCCCGCTTGGGCCGCGTATTCAGGTCACTGGTTCCCCTGCCGTACTGCAAAGCCCGCAGGTACAGGCGAAAGTTCGAGCCTCATTGCTGGCAGGTATTCGTGCTGCTGTACTGTGGCATCAGGTTGGCGGTGGCCGACTGCAGTTAATGTTTTCTCGAAATCGCCTGACCGCTCAGGCAAAACAAATTCTTGCTCATTGTTAACCTCCCGGAGTTGCGAATTATGGAATTATCCTCACTGACCGCCGTTTCCCCTGTTGATGGACGTTACGGCGACAAAGTCAGCGCGCTGCGCGGGATTTTCAGCGAATATGGTCTGCTGAAATTCCGTGTACAAGTTGAAGTACGCTGGCTGCAAAAACTGGCCGCGCACGCAGCAATCAAGGAAGTTCCTGCTTTTGCTGCCGAGGCAAACGATTACCTCGATAAAATCGTGGCGGAATTTAGTGAAGAAGATGCCGCACGCATTAAAACCATTGAGCGTACCACCAACCATGACGTTAAAGCGGTTGAGTATTTCCTGAAAGAAAAAGTGGCAAGCGTACCGGCGCTTCACGCTGTTTCTGAGTTCATCCACTTCGCGTGTACTTCCGAAGATATCAACAACCTTTCTCACGCGCTGATGCTCTCCACCGCACGTCAGGAAGTGGTGCTGCCTTACTGGCGCAAAATCATCGACGCGGTAAAAGATCTGTCCGTGCAGTATCGCGACATTCCGCTGCTTTCTCGTACCCATGGCCAGCCAGCCACCCCGTCAACGATGGGTAAAGAGATGGCGAACGTGGCCTACCGCATGGAACGTCAGTTCCGCCAGCTGGAGCAGGTTGAGATCCTTGGCAAAATCAACGGTGCAGTGGGTAACTATAACGCCCACATCGCGGCTTATCCGGAAGTAGACTGGCATCAGTTTAGCGAAGCGTTCGTGACCTCTTTAGGCATTCAGTGGAACCCATACACCACGCAAATCGAGCCGCACGATTACATTGCTGAGCTGTTTGATTGCATCGCCCGATTCAATACCATCCTGATCGATTTCGATCGTGACGTGTGGGGCTACGTGGCGCTCAACCACTTCAAGCAGAAAACCATTGCAGGTGAGATTGGTTCTTCTACGATGCCGCATAAAGTGAACCCGATTGACTTTGAAAACTCCGAAGGCAACCTGGGTCTGGCGAACGCCATGCTGCAACATATGGCCAGCAAACTGCCGGTTTCACGCTGGCAGCGCGATCTCACCGATTCCACCGTTCTGCGCAACCTGGGTGTAGGTCTCGGTTACTCTCTGATCGCTTACCAGTCCACACTGAAAGGCGTGAGCAAACTGGAAGTGAACCGCGATCGCCTGCTGGACGAACTGGATCACAACTGGGAAGTGTTGGCTGAGCCGATTCAGACAGTGATGCGCCGCTACGGTATCGAGAAGCCGTATGAAAAATTGAAAGAGCTGACCCGTGGTAAACGCGTTGACGCCGAAGGCATGAAGCAGTTTATCGACAGCCTGGAAATGCCAGAAGAAGAGAAAACGCGCCTGAAGGCGATGACGCCAGCAAACTACATTGGCCGTGCTATCACCATGGTTGATGAGTTGAAGTAATCGCTATTCCCCTCTTTCCGCCAGGAAAGAGGGTTCCTTCCTTCCCGGTTTAGTTAATGTTTATCCCCAAAACACCATAATCAGCGTTAAACTATTCATACCATTAATTTTAGGGAGAAGAGATGATGCGCGTATTGGTTGTTGAGGATAATGCATTGCTACGTCACCACCTGAAAGTTCAGCTTCAGGAATTAGGCCATCAGGTGGACGATGCGGAAGACGCAAAGGAAGCCGATTATTATCTCAATGAGCACATACCGGATATCGCCATCGTCGATTTAGGGCTCCCCGACGAAGATGGTCTGTCTTTGATCCGCCGCTGGCGTAGTCACGACGTTTCTTTGCCCGTTTTAGTCTTGACCGCGCGTGAAGGCTGGCAGGATAAAGTCGAAGTGCTGAGTGCAGGCGCTGATGACTACGTGACCAAGCCTTTTCATATTGAAGAAGTAGCGGCCCGCATGCAGGCGCTGATGCGCCGTAACAGCGGCCTGGCCTCTCAGGTTATTTCGCTTCCCCCTTTCCAGGTCGATCTTTCTCGTCGTGAATTTTCCATCAACGACGAGGTGATAAAGCTGACCGCTTTCGAATACACCATTATGGAAACGTTGATTCGTAACAGTGGCAAAGTGGTGAGCAAAGATTCTCTGATGCTCCAGCTCTATCCAGATGCGGAACTGCGTGAGAGTCATACCATTGATGTATTAATGGGACGTTTACGTAAAAAAATTCAGGCGCAGCATCCTCAGGAAGTGATCACCACCGTGCGAGGTCAGGGCTACCTGTTCGAACTACGCTAAATGAAAAAAATCCTTCGCCATTTCTTGCCGCTGTCGCTGCGGGTTCGCTTTTTACTGGCAACCGCAGCGGTGGTGCTGATCATGTCGCTGGCCTACGGCATGGTGGCGCTGGTCGGGTATAGCGTCAGCTTCGATAAAACCACCTTTCGGCTGCTGCGTGGAGAGAGCAATCTCTTCTATACGCTTGCCAAATGGGAAGATAATCATATCACCGTGGAAATGCCGGAAAATCTTGACCGTCAAAGTCCCACGATGGCACTCATTTATAATGAGAAAGGTCAGTTACTGTGGGCCCAACGACACGTACCCTGGCTCGAAAAACGGATCCGCCCGGAATGGCTCAAGACCAACGGTTTTCATGAAATTGAATCCGACCTGAATGCCACCAGCTCGCTGCTCGGAAACGATCGGTCGATGCAGCGTCAGCTCGAAGAGATCCGCGAAGATGACGATGACACCGAGATGACCCATTCGGTGGCAATCAATCTCTACCCTGCCACCCTTGATATGCCGCAGCTGACCATCGTGGTGGTCGATACCATCCCCGTGGAGCTTAAACGCTCCTACATGGTCTGGAACTGGTTTGTCTATGTTCTGGCGGCGAATCTATTGCTGGTGATCCCGCTACTGTGGATGGCGGCATGGTGGAGCCTGCGTCCGATAGAGTCACTGGCAAAAGAAGTACGCGAACTGGAAGAGCATAATCGCGACGAGCTCAATCCAGAGACCACACGCGAGCTGACAAGCCTGGTACGCAACCTCAATCGCCTGTTGAAAAGCGAGCGCGAGCGTTACGACAAATACCGCACCACACTTACCGATTTAACTCACAGCCTAAAGACCCCGCTGGCAGTGATGCAAAGCACCCTTCGCTCGATGCGTAGCTCAAAGTTATCCGTAGACGATGCCGAGCCGGTGATGCTGGAGCAAATCAGCCGTATTTCACAGCAAATCGGTTACTACCTGCATCGCGCCAGTATGCGCTCGGGCAGCGAACTGTTGAGCCGCGAGCTCCACCCGGTCGCCCCGCTGTTAGATAGCCTCACCTCTGCGCTAAATAAGGTTTATCAGCGTAAAGGGGTGAATATTAGTCTCGATATTTCACCGGAAATTAGTTTTGTCGGTGAGAAAAACGACTTTATGGAAGTGATGGGCAACCTGCTGGACAACGCCTGCAAATATTGCCTGGAATTTGTTGAGGTCTCCGCGCGCCTGACGGACGAAGAGTTGCATATTATTGTCGAAGACGATGGGCCTGGCATTCCAAAAAATAAGCGCGACGTGGTGTTCGATCGTGGGCAACGCGCAGACACGCTGCGTCCTGGCCAGGGCGTTGGGCTCTCTGTCGCGCAAGAGATTGTGGAGCAGTACGACGGCAGGATTGAAACCAGCGACAGTCTGCTGGGTGGCGCCCGGATGGAGGCCATTTTTGGCCGCCAACACCCCTCATCCGACGATAGTTAGCGTCGAATGTGAAAAAAGCGATATTCACGCACGCAGGCTCGTGAGCTTCCGTTATAATCCGACTCAGTAAGAGCCTGCGGAAATAAATAATATGGAATATCACGTAACACTGAACTGGCCCGACTTTATCGAACGCTATTGGCAGAAACGGCCAGTGGTTCTAAAGCGCGGCATCAGCAATTTTGTCGATCCTATTTCGCCAGATGAACTGGCGGGACTGGCAATGGAAAACGAAGTGGACAGCCGCCTGGTGAGTCATCAGGATGGTAAATGGCAGGTGAGCCATGGTCCGTTCGAAAGCTATGACCATCTTGGTGAGAACAACTGGTCGTTACTGGTTCAGGCCGTTAACCACTGGCATGAACCTACCGCAGCCCTGATGCATCCCTTCCGTGCCCTGCCCGACTGGCGCATGGATGACCTGATGATCTCCTTCTCCGTTCCGGGTGGTGGCGTGGGTCCGCATTTGGATCAGTACGATGTGTTTATCATTCAGGGCACTGGCCGCCGCCGCTGGCGTGTAGGCGAGAAAGTGCCGATGAAGCAGCACTGTCCGCATCCTGATCTACTGCAGGTCGACCCGTTCGAAGGCATTATCGACGAAGAGATGGAGCCGGGCGATATTCTGTATATTCCGCCAGGATTCCCGCATGAAGGGTATTCTCTGGAAAACTCGCTGAATTATTCTGTCGGTTTCCGCGCGCCAAGCGGACGCGAGATGATCAGCGGCTTTGCCGATTACGTGCTGCAACGCGAGTTGGGCAGCCATCGCTATAGCGATCCTGACGTTCCTTCGCGCGAACACCCAGCCGATATTCTGCCGCAAGAGCTCGATAAACTGCGTGAGATGATGCTGGGTCTGATCAACGAACCCGAACATTTCAGACAGTGGTTTGGCGAGTTTGTCAGCCAGTCCCGTCACGAACTGGACGTGGCACCAGCAGAGCCGCCGTACCAACCCGATGAAATTTACGACGCGCTACAGCAGGGTGATTCCCTGGTGCGTCTGGGTGGTTTACGCGTGCTGCGTATTGGCGATGATATTTTCGTTAACGGTGAAAAACTCGATTCGCCGCATCGCCCGGCGCTCGAAGCCCTGGCAAGCCATATGGTATTAAACGCTGAAACGTTTGGTGATGCGTTAGAAGATCCCTCTTTCCTGGCCATGCTTGCTGCGCTGGTGAATAGCGGTTACTGGTTCTTCGAAGATTAAGTGTTAAATTAACGCCGGGCGGTATTTTGTCTGCCCGGCGTTTCTCCTACTGCTTCGCCGTTAGCTCCGCGATACGCACAATCACTTTTACCGCTTTTTCCATGCCTTCCAGCGTCACAAACTCATGCTTGCCATGGTAGTTGTAACCGCCGGTGAACAGGTTCGGACACGGTAGCCCCATAAAGGAAAGCTGCGAGCCGTCAGTGCCGCCGCGAATCGGTTTTAGCTGTGGCTCGATATCACAATCTCGCATCGCCTGCTGAGCAATATCCAGAATATGCGGATGCTCCATCACCTTTTCGCGCATATTGTAGTAGCTGTCTTCAATGATAAGCTCAATGTAGCAATCCGGATGCAGCCCTTTACCGACCTTTTTGGCGATTTCCATCATCTTGCGCTTGCGCGCTTCAAAGGCTTTACGATCGAAATCGCGAACGATGTAGTGCATTTGCGCACTGTCCACGGTGCCTTTGATGCTGGTCAGATGATAAAACCCTTCGTAGCCTTCCGTCTGCTCTGGACTTTCTTCTGCCGGAACCTCCGCATGAATACGCGCGGCCAAGGAAAGCGCATTGACCATAACGCCTTTCGCCGATCCCGGATGGACGTTGTTACCGACAATTTTGATGGTAATTGACGCCGCGTTAAAGTTCTCGAACTCCAGTTCGCCCACGCCGCCACCGTCAACGGTATACGCCCACTTCGCATTAAACGCTTCGACATCGAAATGTTTCGCGCCCTTGCCTACTTCTTCGTCTGGCGTAAATGCCACACGGATGTCGCCATGCGGGACATCTTTCGCTTTTATGACAGCGAGTGCCGTCATGATCTCCGCGACGCCCGCTTTATCATCTGCGCCCAATAACGTTTTGCCGTCGGTGGTGATCAGCGTCTGACCTAGCAGCTGATGCAGTACCGGGAACATCACCGGGGATAACACTTCATCGCCAATACCCAGCGCGATATCGCCTCCACGATAATTTTCAACAATCTGCGGGTTCACATTCTTTCCGCTGAAATCAGGTGAGGTATCCACGTGCGAGATAAAACCAATCGCCGGGATCGTGCCCTCGACGTTCGCCGGTAGCGTCCCCATCACAGTGCCTTTCTCGCTTAAGGTCACGTTGGTTAGGCCAAGCTCTTCCAGCTGTTCTTTTAACAGATTTAAAAGCTTCCATTGACCTTCGGTGCTCGGCATCTGCCTGACACCCGCTTTAGATTGGGTATCCAGCGAAACGTACTGTAAAAAACGCTCAAGTAATTTATCCATACAGCCACCCTCACTTTTTGTGACAACATTATCATTAAGCATCAAAACCCAAATATTGCGTCAGGTCACTTTTATCCCGTAAACGAGAATATTTTCGATTATGTCGTCAGCCGTTAATAAATGTAGCTTATGAATCAGTCACAAGGATTGGCGATTTAAGTGGTTTGCCGTAGAATGTCCGCCCTCATCACGAGTCACCAAGGTGGTTACGCACAAACCCCGCTTTCGGTAATCCGTCCGAAGCGTTTATATGGGACTGAGCCAAAAATTGAATACACAACCGGGTACATTGTCGCCGTTAGTGCAACTTGCGGGGATCCGTAAAAGTTTTGATGGCAAGACCGTCATTTCCGATCTTAATCTGACCATCAACAACGGTGAGTTTCTGACGCTGCTAGGCCCCTCTGGCTGCGGAAAGACGACAGTACTTCGCCTTATCGCCGGGCTCGAAAACGTCGATAAAGGCCATATTCATCTCGAAAGCCAGAACATTACGGATGTTCCCGCCGAGCATCGTCACGTCAATACTGTCTTTCAAAGTTACGCCCTCTTCCCGCACATGACCGTCTTCGAAAACGTTGCCTTTGGTCTGCGGATGCAGAAAACGCCACAGGAACAGATCGCGCCCCGCGTCACCGAAGCGCTACGCATGGTGCAGCTCGACGACTTTGCACAACGTAAACCCCATCAACTTTCAGGTGGCCAGCAGCAGCGCGTGGCCATTGCTCGCGCAGTGGTGAACAAACCTCGCCTGTTGTTACTCGATGAATCGCTTTCTGCTCTGGATTACAAACTGCGCAAACAGATGCAGAACGAACTGAAGGCGTTGCAGCGTAAGCTCGGTATTACTTTTGTATTCGTCACCCACGATCAGGAAGAAGCGCTGACCATGTCCGATCGTATTGTGGTGATGCGCGATGGCAAAATTGAGCAGGACGGCACGCCGCGAGAAATTTACGAAGAGCCCAAAAACCTGTTTGTCGCCGGCTTTATCGGCGAGATCAATCTTTTCAACGCCACGGTAATTGAACGCCTGGATGAGCAACGCGTGCGCGCCAGTGTGGAAGGCCGTGAGTGCAATATCACCGTGACATTCCCGGTCGAGAAGGGACAAAAACTGAATGTGTTACTGCGCCCGGAAGATCTGCGCGTCGAAGAAATCCATGACAATCTCGAGGCGGAAGGTCTGATTGGCTACATTCGCGAACGTAACTACAAAGGCATGACGCTGGAATCGGTTGTTGAGCTGGAAAACGGCAAGATGGTCATCGTCAGCGAGTTCTTCAATGAAGATGACCCAGACTTTGACCATCCGCTCGATCAGAAAATGGTCGTTAACTGGGTAGAAAGCTGGGAGGTCGTACTGGCTGATGAAGAACACCAGTAAGTTCCAGAATGTGGTGATCGCCACTATCGTCGGTTGGCTTGTGTTATTTGTTTTTCTTCCCAACCTGATGATCATCGTCACCAGTTTTTTGACCCGTGACAACGATAACTTCGTCAAGCTGGTCTTTACGCTGGATAACTACGCGCGCCTGCTGGACCCGCTCTATTTTGAGGTGCTGCTCCACTCGCTCAACATGGCAGTCATTGCCACCACGGCCTGCCTGGTGCTGGGTTATCCTTTTGCATGGTTTTTGGCACGCTTGCCGCAAAAAATCCGTCCGCTGCTGCTTTTTTTGCTGATTGTGCCCTTCTGGACCAACTCGCTGATACGCATTTACGGCCTGAAAATTTTCCTCAGTACTAAGGGCTACCTCAACGAGTTCCTGCTGTGGCTGGGCGTGATTGATACCCCCGTGCGTATCATGTATACCCCCAGCGCCGTCATTATTGGCCTGGTGTATATCCTGCTGCCCTTTATGGTGATGCCGCTCTATTCCAGCATTGAGAAACTCGATAAACCGCTACTGGAAGCCGCGAAAGATTTAGGTGCCAGCAAGCTGCAAACGTTTCTTCGCATTATCATTCCATTAACGATGCCGGGCATTATCGCCGGATGTTTACTGGTGATGCTGCCTGCGATGGGATTGTTTTACGTGTCCGATCTGATGGGTGGGGCAAAGAATCTGCTTATCGGTAACGTGATTAAGAGTCAGTTCCTGAATATTCGCGACTGGCCGTTTGGTGCAGCCACCAGCATTACCCTGACGGTAGTGATGGGTCTGATGCTGCTCGTCTATTGGCGCGCGGCGCGTCTGCTGAACAAGAAGGTAGAACTCGAATGATCGGTCGACTGCTTCGCGGCGGTTTTATGACCGCTATTTACGCCTGGCTGTATATTCCGATCATTATTTTGATCGTGAACTCGTTTAACAGTGCCCGTTTTGGAATTAACTGGCAGGGCTTTACCACCAAATGGTATAGCCTGCTGATGAACAACGACAGCCTGCTACAGGCGGCGCAGCACTCGCTGACGATGGCCATTTTCTCGGCGACCTTTGCGACGCTGATAGGTTCGCTGACCGCCGTGGCGCTGTACCGCTATCGTTTTCGCGGGAAACCCTTCGTCAGCGGAATGCTGTTCGTGGTGATGATGTCCCCGGATATCGTGATGGCGATTTCGCTACTGGTGCTTTTTATGCTGCTGGGTATTCAGCTTGGATTCTGGTCCCTACTGTTCTCCCACATCACCTTCTGCCTGCCGTTTGTCGTGGTGACGGTGTATTCGCGCCTCAAAGGGTTTGACGTGCGGATGCTGGAAGCAGCTAAAGATTTGGGTGCCAGTGAAATCACTATTTTGCGCAAAATTATCCTGCCTCTGGCGTTGCCCGCCGTCGCTGCGGGCTGGCTGCTGAGCTTTACCTTGTCGATGGATGATGTTGTGGTCTCGTCCTTCGTTACCGGTCCTGGCTATGAAATTCTGCCGTTGAAGATCTATTCCATGGTGAAAGTCGGCGTCTCACCGGAGGTGAACGCGCTGGCAACGATTCTGTTGGTGTTATCGCTGGTTCTGGTCATCGCCAGCCAGCTTATTGCTCGTGATAAAACGAAATCTCAGGGGACGTTAAAATGAAAAAATGGTCACGCCACCTGCTCGCGGCAGGCGCTCTTGCAATGGGAATCAGCGCTGCGCACGCGGACGACAGCAAAACGCTCTACTTCTATAACTGGACCGAGTATGTGCCGCCAGGGCTGCTGGAACAGTTCACCAAAGAGACCGGT
>JALCNW010000060.1 GCA_022649305.1 Enterobacter sp. | reverse complement strand
TGGGTAGCCCATACGACTTGTTATTTCGTAGCGGAAACCTACGAAATACACGGTATGAACAGTATGTGCAGGAGCTGCACGGCATATGGGACATTGGCGATGATGGTAGGACGCCAATTCAGATTGCCGCCCCAAGGCCAGGCGATCGGATGGTAGTTGAAGCGAGAGATGAATTATTCAATGAATTGCCTGACGATGAAGGTGACTTTCGCCTCAAAGCACTACGTGAGGTCATTATTCGAGAAGGGCAACCAGTATTTAGACGAAAGCTCATTGAAGCTTATGAGGGTAAATGCGCAGTAACGGGCTGTTCAATCCAAGTGTTGCTTGAAGCTGCACATATCACCCCCTACGCAGGAGCTTGGCATACCCGTGCTCAGCATGGCCTGTTACTGAAAACAGATATCCATACTCTATTTGACCGTGGTTTGCTCTGGATTGATACCGAGTTGAAAATAAGGATATCAGAACAGTTGGCCGGGACAGAATATGCAGAGTTAGATGGCCGATATCTCAGGTTACCTAAAGATAAGCAAAACTGGCCGTTAACAACTCATCTGATAAATCATCGGCAATATTGGATTGAAAATCGTAATGATGTTGAAAGTGCTTAACGCTACTACTGTCTGCATCTCGCTCACTGCGGACCTTGGGATGCTTCAGGAGGTCTACTTCAGCTCAAACAAGACAACTCATACAGCCCTTAGGCATCGTTATGTGATGGTTTATGCGTAAAGCGACGAGGTTAAGCGAATTTAAGATACCTGGGATCAAGTGTTGAGAACGGCTTTGTCTTAAACATGACGAGTGCCTTAGCAGGCTAAAAAATCAGGCGCACGAATTTCTCCGCGCGCCTGCTTGTTCTTACTTCTGATTCAAATCCACCTGATAAATCGCAAAGCCAATCTCATCCGTGCTGACTTTGGTCATCGGGTACTGTGCTTTGTCCTTAATAAACGCCGCCGCTTTATCGGACGGTGAAGTCTCAAAGCGAATATCCAGCTTGGTATCGCTATGAATGGGTGCCAGACGCCAGTTGTTGTCTGCTGCCGGATGGATAGCACCTGCGTTCTTCGACTGCTCGCCAATCCAGGCTGCCAGAACCGAGCGGTTTTCGTCCGGTGAGGCGAAGGCAATATGGCTGTCGCCGGTTCCGGCAAACTTGCCGCCGTAGGCGCGATAGTTATTGGTTGCGACCAGGAACACCGCATTTGGATCGACAGGTTTACCGTTGAAAGTCAGGTTCTTGATACGCTCGGCCTGCGGGTTAACCGTCTGGCACTCGCCGTCGTATTTCGCCGGCTGCGACACGTCAATCTGATAATCCACGCCGTCGATAACGTCGAAGTTATAGGTACGGAATCCATCCCAGTTAATCAGCGACTGCGGCTTGCTGCTGTTCACATCGATTTGGTTAAACTGCCCGGCGGAGCACTCCAGCCATTCTTTCACTTCTTTGCCCGTGGCCTTCACCACAACCAGCGTGTTCGGGTAGAGATACAAATCGGCAGCGTTACGGAAAGTGAGCTGACCTTTTTCTACCTCGACGTAGCTGGCCGGATCGTTTTTGCGCCCGCCCACTTTAAACGGTGCGGCTGCGGACAACACCGGCAGTTTTGCCAGATCCGGATCGCCCTGAATGAAGTGCTCAACGTAGGCTTTCTGCGCCATGTTAACGACCTGCACGGTGGGGTCGTCCTGCACCAGCGCGAGGTAGCTGTACATGTTGTCGGACGATTTTCCGATAGGCTTGCTGACAAATTCGCGGGTGGCATCATGATCGTGCTTCAGCACGTTCACCAGGTTCTTATCTTCGGCCGCCAGCGATTTCTTCGCTGCCGCATCGTAGATTGGCCGGGCTTCGGCTTTAGACTGCGTCACCTGCCACTTACCGGCATCGTTATTCAGCACCAGATCGACCACGCCCAGGTGATCGCCCCACATGCCTGGCATCACCGACGGCACGCCGTTCAGGGTGCCTTTTTTGATATCCGCCCCTTTAATACTGGCGAAATCTTTGCCCGGGAACACGGCGTGCGCGTGGCCAAACAGGATCGCATCTACGCCCGGCACTTCGCTGAGGTAATACACGGAGTTCTCTGCCATCGTTTGATACGGATCGGCAGAAAGCCCGGAATGCGCCACGACCACCACAAGGTCGGCACCTTTCTCACGCATTTCCGGCACGTACTTGCGTGCGGTTTCGGTGATGTCGTTAACGGTCACTTTGCCGGTGAGATTGGCTTTATCCCAGGTCATGATTTGCGGTGGCACAAAGCCGATATAACCTATCTTCAGCGTTTGCTTTTTGCCGTCCTGATCCACAACCTCGGTCTCTTTAATCAGATACGGTGTGAACAGCGGTTTTTTGGTCTTAACGTCGATGATATTGGCGTTAACGTACGGGAATTTCGCACCAGCGAGCGCATTGTGCAGATAATCAAGACCATAGTTAAATTCATGATTCCCAAGATTGCCGACGGCATAATCCAGCGTGTTCAGCGCCTTATAAACAGGGTGAATGTCGCCCTTTTTCAGCCCTTTTGCAGCGACATAATCACCAAGCGGACTACCCTGAATTAAGTCGCCGTTATCGACCAACACGCTATTTTTTACTTCACCACGCGCCGCGTTAATCAAACTTGCGGTGCGTACCAGTCCGAATTTCTCCGTCGGGGTATCTTTGTAGTAATCGAAGTCCATCATGTTGCTGTGCAGGTCGGTTGTTTCCAGAATACGAAGATCGACCGTCGACGCTTGTACGCTCGCGGCAATCAGCGTCGCCAGAAGCGTTGCGCTAAACTTAATCATCAGAGGAGTCCTTTTTACGATCCAAGCCACAAAAGAATATGTATGTATAGTTTGTTGCTTACAGAAATGTGAATCCTGCCAGAAAAAAGCGTAATGAAACCAGAATTGCTTCACAGAGTGTGATTACGATATAAATAAAACAAATGGTTATGCCCACTGCGTTAACGAAGAGGTGGAGTATGTTAGATAAAATTTGTCAGCTCGCACGGGATGCGGGTGATGCCATCATGCAGGTGTACGATGGCGCAAAGCCGATGGATGTGGTCAGCAAGGCTGACGACTCCCCGGTCACTGCGGCGGATCTCGCGGCGCACGCCGTGATCCTGAAAGGATTGCAGGCACTGACGCCGGACATTCCGGTGCTGTCAGAAGAAGATCCTCAGAGTTGGGATGTGCGTCAGCACTGGCAGCAGTACTGGCTGGTGGACCCGCTGGACGGCACCAAAGAGTTTATCAAGCGTAACGGCGAGTTCACCGTAAACATCGCCTTGATAGAAAAAGGTAAAGCGGTACTGGGCGTGGTTTATACGCCAGTATTGAAGGTGATGTATAGTGCGGCTGAAGGCAAAGCCTGGAAAGAAGAGTGCGGCGTGCGTAAGCAAATCCACGTGCGTGATGCGCGTCCACCGCTGGTGGTCATTAGCCGTTCGCACAGCGATAACGAGTTGCAAGAGTACCTGCAACAGCTGGGCGAGCATCAAACCACCTCGATTGGTTCATCGTTGAAGTTCTGCCTGGTGGCAGAAGGGCAGGCGCAGCTGTATCCGCGCTTTGGGCCGACCAACGTTTGGGATACGGCTGCGGGCCACGCGGTCGCCGCTGCTGCCGGAGCACACGTTCACGACTGGCAGGGCAAGCCGCTAGACTACACCCCGCGCGAATCGTTCTTAAACCCCGGCTTCAGAGTCTCGCTTTATTGATCGAGCAGCTTATGCAGCAGGGCAACAACCTGCTGCACCTCTTCCTGGGTTAATCCACCGTCTTTCACCCACTGCACGCGGCCCTCTTTATCCAGCACAATGACCGCAGAACTCTCTTCTTCCAGCTGCCAGGCGTTACGCGTCACGCCATTGCTATCGACAATAATTTGTGACCAAGGGTAGAGCTTTTTATTGCTCTCAAGGCTGCTGCGAACAAACATGCCGGAACCCGGTATCGCATCGTCAGTGTTAACAATGGTGGTGGTCTGATAGCGATCGTGCGGAAGTTTAGCTGCCTTGATCGCTTCGATGACCCCTGCATTTTTCTCTTTTGCTGAAGAACGCCCGGCAAGATGTAGCACCACTCGCACTTTCCCTGGAAGCTGCGCGCTATTCCAGGGTTTGTAGCTAAACTTATCATTATCGAGGAGCAATTCTCCCCGATCGGCAATACCCACTGCTGGCACACGTTGCCCTTTTTCAATGCTATGTGCGGAAGCCATCAGCGGCAGTAACAGGCAGGCTGCGGCCAGGATGTTACGAAGGGTCATAGTGTTTCCTTTTTGTTTGCAGGTGATCCGACCACTTGGTCAACCGTTTTTAAGCATAAGTGCGATCAATAGGCTTTTCCCGCAAGTCGAGTGCCAGTTTGCGGGCGAACGCACATATCCGTAAAAAAACGACGGCTTATACTGCTTTCAGTAATGCTATGCAAAGAATGTTCTGAATAATTGTAATCAAACGGTAAATAAACTGATGCATACTGGGTATCAACGTGGTTCTGGACTATAGTCATTGGGCAACAAAATTTGCGCTCAGGACAGTCGGGCCGATTGTGGCACCGCAAGAGCGTATGATTCGCAGGAGAGATAAGAATGAAAATTTTCCAACGCTACAACCCGCTTCAAGTGGCGAAGTACGTGAAGATCCTGTTCCGAGGACGGTTGTACATCAAGGATGTTGGCGCTTTCGAATTTGATAAGGGTAAGATTCTTATCCCGAAAGTGAAGGACAAGCAGCACTATTCTGTGATGTCCGAAGTCAACCGCCAGGTTATGCGTCTGCAGACTGAGATGGCTTAACCAACGTGCTATGCAGTAGTTTAAGCAGTATAAAAATGACTCTTCAAGGGGGTCATGTCAGCCAGACCACTGGCTGATAGTTAACCTGCACCACCAGGGCCTTCCTTCAGCATGACCAGGAAGGCTCTTTCATTTTGAAAAAACCTCAAGCTTGCTCATTTTTTAATTAGGCTCATACCTCTTAAACATCCTTACGTATCCATGAAAGTCTAAAATCAGACCATGTTTATATTTACAGCGTGTAGTGGAATGTAGTTATTTACCTAGCGAATTGCCGGTAGTTCACTGGGTAATGATTATTTTACACAGAACTATGAGTGCTGGCGTCTGTAAATGGTTGTATGTCAGAGGTAGTAATAAAAATGCATAGTGAAAGGGTTATTAACCTTAAAGCATTGATTGTTCATAACAGTAATTGCCGTACCAATATTGCTAATCAATTAATAAACTCTCTTATAACAGAACTCAATTACAAAGATATCGATACGGTTCTGGTTTGCTCAGCAGATGAAGCCGGTGATGTTATTAAAAATGATTCCACTATTGAACTCGTTCTGCTTTCATGGGTTATGGCGGAAGATGAAGGAAATAATGAATCTGCCCGACTAGTGATGGCTTCTTTACGTAATAAAAGTCATTCTATTCCCTTATTTTTGATGGTTGATGGTAAGCAGGGGGAAAGTTTAACTCATGAAGTCATGAGTGTGACAGATGAGTTAATTTGGCTCCAGGAAGATACACCTTCGTTCCTGGCGGGGCGCGTGCATTCAGCCATACTGGCGTTTCGTGAAAAAATCATTCCGCCTCTCACTAAAGCCATTTTTGGTTTTGCTGAAAAGTATGAATATTCGTGGCATACGCCAGGACATGCCGGGGGGACGGCATTTACAAAGTCAGCGGTTGGCCGAGCATTTCACGACTATTTTGGTGAAAACCTTTTACGTTCTGACCTCTCCATATCCGTTGGCGAGCTTGGCTCGTTGCTCGATCACAGCGGCCCAATTGGTGAGAGTGAAAAATTCTGCGCTAACGTATTTGGTGCGGATCGTGCTTATACCGTGACCAATGGTTCATCGATGTCCAACCGGGTCATTATGATGTCCTCGGTGGCACGAGGCGATTATGCCCTCTGCGATCGTAATGCACATAAGTCTACCGAGCAGGCGTTGACCATGACCGGCGTTATTCCCACATACTTAATGCCGTCACGAAATTATCTCGGCATTATTGGCCCGGTTTACGCCAGGAATCTCAAGAAGGAAGCCATACGCGCGAGTATTGCCAAAAACGTGTTGGCTAAAGATAAAAACCAAAAACCGGTTCATGCCATTCTGACCAACTCAACCTATGATGGCTTGACCTACCACGTGCCAACTGTGGTACATAATTTGAATGACAGCGTCGACAGGATTCACTTCGATGAGGCCTGGTACGGCTATGCTCGTTTTAACCCTCTATACGCCAACCGCTTTGGCATGTACGGTGAACCAGCAGATTATCCTCGTCATCTGCCCACTATCTTTACCACCACTTCGACGCATAAACTCCTGGCAGCACTGTCTCAGGCATCATTGATAGGTGTGCGTGACGGTCGTAATCCTGTGCCTCATGAGCGTTTCAATGAAGCCTATATGATGCATGCTTCGACCTCTCCACTTTATCCCATCATCATGTCGAACGAGGTCTCAGCTCAGATGATGAGCGGGCTGGGTGGAGTACATCTGACAACCGAGTCGATCACCGAAGCTGTTCGTTTCAGAAAGGCGGTACGTCGAATTCGTCGCGAACTGGCGTCAAAACAAGATTGGTTTTTCTCAACCTGGAATGCGGATTATATTCACGATCCAGCTACAGGCCAGCGCGTACCCTTTGAGGACGCAGCAGATGCGCAGCTTATCACCGACCCCGCCTGCTGGGAGATGCGATCGGGTGACGACTGGCATGGCTTTAAGGAGATAGAAGACGGTTACTGCATGCTCGATCCAATCAAAGTGTCGTTGGTCATGCCGGGTATCGCCGTCGATGGATCGCTCGAGTCATCAGGAATCCCGGCCTCTCTTGTCACGGCGTTTTTAAGCCAGCGCGGAATTCAGGTTGAAAAAACCACCGACTTCACCATTCTGTTCCTTTTCTCGCTGGGAGTGACCAAAGGGAAATACGGAACTCTGCTTAATGCACTGTTGAAATTTAAAGAGGCCTATGACACCAATGCGTTAGTCAGTCAGAATCTGTATGCCCACGAGAATGAATGCCCAACTGAATATAAAAACATGGGGCTAAAGACGCTGGCTGATACCATGTTTACCTTCATCCGCGAAAATGAATTTACTCAGGCCCAGGCACTGGCATTTACTACGTTGCCAGAGCCTGTAATGACGCCAGCGGATGCTTATGTGAAGCTAGTACATAATGAAATTGAAACGGTCAGTGTAGACGAACTTTACGACCGTGTCCTTGCCACCGGTATCGTTCCTTATCCACCTGGAATTCCAATGATTATGCCGGGTGAAAACGCAGGAAATATCACCAGCCCTTATATTCGCTATCTGCAGATTTTACAGCACTGGGACCGTCTGTTCCCAGGGTTTGGGCATGATATTCATGGTGTGGAGAATATCGAAGGGTTTTATTACGTTCAGTGTCTTAAAAATAATTAATAGGGATGTTGATAATCACTATGACGGCTAAAAAAATGAGCGTTACGCAGTTAACGATGTTAACTGCAATTAATATGTTAGGTTCTGGGATTATATTGTTGCCTGCAAAATTGGCTCAGGTAGGCGGTATTTCAATTGTCTCCTGGTTGGTTACAGCTACGGGATCGATGGCGCTCGCGTGGGCCTTTGCTTGCTGTAGTACGCTCAGTAATAAACCGGGTGGAATGGGAGGATATGCCGAGTATGCTTTTGGTAAAGCTGGGAATTATATTGCCAACTATACCTATGGCGTAGCAATTGTCATTGGGAACGTGGCCATCGCTATTACCGCAGTAGGGTATATCATCGGTTTGTTTAATATTAATCCGAACCCGCTGGAAATTGGGTTGATGACGATGGGGCTTCTCTGGCTGACAACTTTTGCTAACTTTGGGGGGGCCAGCATTACCGGTAAAATTGGCGGTATTACAGTATGGGGGGTCATTGCGCCTGTTGTAGTAGTGTCAACTGTGGGGTGGTTTTGGTTCAAACCTGAAATTTATGCAGCGGGCTGGAACCCCCATAACAATAGCCTGTTGAGTGCGGCGAGTTCTTCCGTGGCTATCACCTTGTGGGCATTCTTGGGATTGGAGTCTGCTTGTGCCAATAGCGATGCGGTCGATAATCCTCAGAAGAATGTACCGATTGCGGTTCTGCTTGGCACGCTGGGTTCTGCCATTATTTATATTGTTTCCACAAACGTCATTGCTGGCATTATTCCAAACCTGGATTTGGCAAATGCTAACGCGCCGTTTGGTTTGGTCTTTGCCCATATGTTCAACCCCATGACGGGCAGCATTATTAGCGGATTGATGATCCTTGCTTGCATCGGATCGCTTCTAGGATGGCAGTTCACTACGGCGCAAGTATTTAAAAGTTCTGCGGATGTGGGCTATTTTATGAAGTGTTTCTCAAAGTGTAATAAACAGGGAACGCCTATTGTTGGGATGCTTGTGCTGCTCGCCGTGCAGACGATTCTGAGCTGGTTTTCCATCCCCCTAAGTCAGGATGGCACTCGTTTAGGGTGGATCCATGAAGTATTAGTGGCGAAAGCGGGCGTGTCCGATCAGTTTTCTGCCATCGTAGATCTATCGGTAGTGACCAACCTCATCCCGTATATTCTATCAATGGCGGCATTGGTGACAATCCAGGTTATTCACCGCACACCGCGTCGTAAAGCGCTGATCAACAATATCATCGCCGCAGTGGGTGCTGCTTACAGTTATTATGCGTTGGTTAACTCAGGTAGCCAGGCATTGATGTATGGCGGTGTGGCGACTATCCTCGGCTTTACCTTTTTTGGTGCTGTCAGCGCGCGATTTGTTAAAGGTGAACAGCTTGCCCATCCTGAACATGTCATTTCCGGTGAGGAGGATGTTCCTGCCATACCGTTCAGCGATAAGTCTGTGTGACTGAGCGCCAGCGATAGCGTAACCAATCCTGAAAAGCAGGCATAAAAAAACCGGGAAAGAGTACTCTTCCCGGTTTTTATGCAGTTACGGGCTAACGTTTATGCGGAAACTTTCTCTTCCGCATCCGGCAGTTTTGGCACCAGTACGGTCGGCTTGTTATCGATGCGGGTCACCAGTAACTGGTCGATGCGATAGTTGTCGATATCCACGACTTCAAACTTGTAGCCGGAGAACTTCACCGAGTCGGTACGTTTTGGGATTTTACGCAGCATAAACATCATAAAGCCGCCAATCGTCTCGTAGTTGCCCGACTGTGGGAATTCATCGATATCCAGCACGCGCATCACGTCTTCAATCGGCGTACCGCCATCGACAAGCCATGAGTTCTCGTCGCGCGCCACAATCTGCTCTTCCAGACCTTGCCCCACGAGATCGCCCATCAGCGTCGTCATCACGTCATTCAGCGTAATGATGCCCACGACCAGCGCGTATTCGTTCATGATAACCGCGAAGTCTTCACCGGCAGCTTTGAAGCTTTCCAGCGCTTCCGAGAGCGTTAAGGTATCCGGCACAATCAGCGTATTGCGGATCTGCACGCCGCTGTTCAACGCCAGGCTCTGGTTGGCCAGCACGCGGTTCAGCAGATCTTTAGAATCCACATAGCCAATGATGTGATCGATATCTTCGTTACACACCAGGAACTTAGAATGCGGATGCTCGGCCACTTTGTTCTTCAGGCTCTGCTCTTCTTCGTGCAGGTCAAACCAAATCACGTTTTCACGTCCGGTCATGGATGACGGTACGGTACGGGATTCCAGTTCAAACACGTTCTCGATAAGCTCATGCTCCTGTTTACGCAACACCCCGGCCAGCGCGCCCGCTTCGAATACCGCGTAGATATCGTCAGAGGTGATGTCGTCTTTACGCACCATCGGGATCTTAAACAGCCGGAAAATGTTATTGGCCAGCCCGTTAAAGAACCACACTAGCGGGCGGAACACGTACAGGCAGAAGCGCATCGGGTTGATGATACGCAAAGCCACGGCTTCTGGCGCAATCATACCGATGCGTTTCGGGGTTAAATCCGCGAACAAGATGAACAGACCTGTCACCAGCGAGAAGGAGAGGATAAAGCTCAACTGCTCGGACAGTTCAGGCGCAAAGTATTTCGAGAAGAGGGTGTAAAACACCGGGGAGAAAGCTGCATCGCCCACGATACCGCCCAAAATGGCGACCGCGTTCAGACCAATTTGCACCACGGTAAAGAACATACCGGGGTTTTCCTGCATTTTCAGGATACGTTGCGCATTGATGTTGCCGTCGTCAGCAAGCAGCTTAAGTTTGATTTTACGAGACGCCGCCAGTGAAATCTCCGAAATCGAGAAAAAGGCACTAACAGCGATGAGACAGAGTATTAGCAAAATACTGTTTAACATAGTTTATCCGGCTTCTCGCCAGATCCTCGGAAGGGAAGTTGATTACATTTGTGTGAAGACACATTGAACGTCAGCTCGTAGCGTTGAGCCGATTATTTCAGCGGGTAGTATAGCGTAAGAGAGTGTAAAGCCGCCAGAGGTCACATTTTGACGAATCAACAGGCCGGGCAAACCCAGGATTGCCCGGCCTGATGGCGTTTTTCCTTATTTCGCCCCAGACAGGCTGACGTTGTCTACGCGTTGACGTGCGGCATCGCCACCCCAGACTTCGTCATACTCATATCCCGTCAGCTGCTTTATCACCACGCGCGTGGTGTCATCGCAGTCGCGATAATCACCGCCAAGCTTGCGTCGGGCGATCTCTTTGAGCAGCAATTTATGCGTATCGCGCGTCAGCGTGAATTTATAGGTGGTAAAGAAACTGACGGCCAGTAGCGCGGCGGTGGCAAAGATCATCAGGCCGATAATGGCGTTAAGCGCATTTTCAGGCTGTGCGCCGCTGCCTTTCACAAAACCAGACTCCTGCAACACCAGGCCGATAAGCATAATGGCAATCGCCACGGTGCTTTTACGCGTCAGCACCATTACGCCTGCGAATATCCCTTCTCGCCGCTGTTGGGTCACCATTTCATCGATATCGGGAATAAAGCTGTAGATGTTCCACGGGATGTAATACAGGCCAGATCGCGCCGCGCCAAGCAGAATAAAGACGGCAGAGAACAGGATCGTTGGCACCTGCGTTTCGGTGTAATAAACGGTGAACAAAAATGCCAGCACGCAAAAGATACACCCGTAAGAAAGGCGCAGCGCCGCCGAAGGCGTAAAGTTCAGCTTGTTTAATAACAGCATGAAGCCGTAAGTACCAGGTACAGAGGCAAAAGCGGCAATGCTCAGCCAGCCGGAAACCGCCGCGGTGTCCTGGCTCAGGCAATACACCACGTAATAGGTAAACACGGAACCGAAGACATCCATCGCGGTGAACGAGAATATATAAATGATAATGTGTAAACGAAAAGCCCGAATACGGAAGGCGGAAAAGAGATCCAGTACCAGATATTTTAGGTGATTCAACATTCCGCTGCTTCGCTGATTATCGATTTTAAAACTGGACTCTTCATGAACGTCTTTAGCTTCCCACGTGACCCGCCAGGTAATAAAGACTGCAATACAAAATATCAGCGAAAATATCATGCCGGTCAGCGTATAGGTAAAGGGATTATCCTTGCCGGTGAACTGCATTATTACACCCGGCACGGAGACCGCGAGAAAACCGCCCAGCTGCGAGCAGATCATGCGCACGCCAGAAAGGCGGCTGCGTTCTTCATAACGGTTAGTCATTTCAGCCGCCAGCGTTTCCCACGGCACCAGCACCATCGCGGATAAAAGCTCGATGGACAAATAGGTCCCCAGGTAATACCAGTAGCCCATATCGGTCATCCACAGCAGGGCGTACAGGAACATGAGCGGTGAGCTGATCAACAGGAAAAAGCGACGGCGACCAAATTTTCGACCAAGCCAGGTATTACCAAAGTTATCGGTGATATAACCCATAATTGGGCTTAATAATGCATCGATCACGCGTGCAATCGCGAAGATAGACCCCGCTTCAATCACGGAGAGTCCACAGTATGTGGTGTAAAAAAATAACAGCCAGGTGCCGATAATGGCGAAAGCGCCTCCGCCAAACAGATCGGTTATGCCGTAGCCAAGCGCCACGCCATAACCAACCCTGCGTTCAGTTGGTTTGACCATAATAATTTTTTCCAGGTATAGGGTAGCTATTAACCAGATTGTTCTGGTCGTTTTTTATTGACTGCTGGAATACAGATAACTTTCTAATTAGGGATATTTATCCATTGCCTTATTTGGGATGAACGATAAATGGCCTCCACAAGCGTGAGTGATTTTCCGGCTTCGTGAATATCGATGTATTCCGCCTTTTCAGGATTGATCACGGAATGATAAAAACGGCTGATGGCGTGTTGATGCCCCAGCCCCCAATAGCTTTTGGCTACGCCGTTTGGTGAGGCGTCGCTGACCAGTTTGACCCGCTCACTATTTCTGATTCGCCACAGCGCGTTATCGCAAAGTTGCAGCATGGCGTTTTCACACTGGATTTCCAGCAGCAGCGGCGAGTCGGTAGTGTGGCAGTTGCTGGCATAAAATAGCCCACGCGCACCGTTAGCAAAGTGCAGAGTCGCCATGGCGCTGTCTTCTGCCTCGGTCACGTCGGCCAGTTCGCCGCTATCGACCACTCCTTTGAGTCGCGTCACCCCGCCTGCAAACCATTGCATCAGGTCTAGCGTATGAATGGCCTGATTAATCAACAAGCCGCCGCCCTCGGTTGCAAAGCGGCCGCGCCACGGGCTTTGGGTGTAATACGCGCCAGATCGCGACCAGGTGAGAACGGCTTTTATACTCAGCATGGCTCCGAGCGCCCCGTCGGCTATCTCCTGTTGAATGCGTAAGCTGGTAGGGTTGAGCCGATTCTGGTAACACACGCCTAGCAGGCCCGGCGCGTGCTGTACGGCCGCGGCGATATCAGCGATTTCGCCGCCGTTCATGCCGACCGGTTTTTCACAAAACACATGCTTACCGGCCGCCAGCGCGGCCAAAATCATATTTTTATGCTCAAAATGCGGCGTGCAGATGTGGACCACATCGATATCGTCATCCAGCAGCATTTCCTGATAATCCTGATAAAAGCGACACTGGTACGCCATCGCCAGTTTCAGGCCATTCACGCTGTCCACGTCTACCAGCGCGCGCAACACCACGCCGGGCATCTGGCGAATGGCATTGACGTGGCAACGATGAATCGCGCCGCCGCCGATGATGGCTGCATTCAGGGTTTTCATCTGCGCCTCCCGCTATTGCGCCGCGTTTGCCAGCATTTGCGCCTTCACACACAGTTCTGCCGCTTTAAAGGCGTGCGCTTGCGTCATGGCATTTTCGGTACGATTCAGACAGTCGAGGATCAGCTCGCCAAAGTACGGGAACCCAACCTCACCGGCCACCGGATAGCGGAATTCGCCTTCCTGATTGACCAGATACACCACATCTTGCTCGCCGCGCGTTAAGTCGACGTACTTGCGGATTTCGATGTAGCCATCCGTCCCTAATAACGTCAGCCGACCATCGCCCCAGGTTGACAGGCCATCAGGTGTGAACCAGTCGCAGCGGAAGTAGCTGCTTGCGCCGTTTTCACCTTTGAGCATGGCATCACCGAAATCTTCAAACGCCGGGTGCTGCGGATGATTGACGTTGCGCGCCTGGCTGGCAATGACCGTGGCATCGTGATTGTCGGTGTAAAACAGAAATTGCTCGATCTGATGGCTGCCGATATCGCACAGGATGCCGCCAAAGTAACGGCGGTCGTAGAACCAGTCCGGGCGACCTTGCCCCTCGCGATGCGGGCCGGTTCCCAGCGTTTGCACCACACGACCGATAGCGCCTTGCTTCACCAGTTGACCGGCAAACACGGCGCTCTCCACGTGCAGACGCTCGCTGTAATAGACCGCATATTTACGCCCGGTTTGCTCGACCATCGCTTTGGCATCAGCCAGTTGTTCAAGGGTGGTGAGCGGGGCTTTATCGGTAAAATAGTCCTTTCCGGCTGCCATCGATTTCAGCCCCAGCGCACAGCGCTCGGAGGGTATCGCTGCACCTGCGATCAGCTGCACTTCGCTATCTGCCAGTATCACGTCCAATGATGTGGCGACTTTCACCTGCGGATACTGCTGCACGAATTTATCCACTTTCGCCGGGTCGGGGTCGTAGACCCATTTCAGCGTTGCACCGGCCTCAATCAGCCCGTTACACATGCCGTAGATATGGCCGTGATCGAGCGCGGCGGCGGCGATGACAAATTCACCTTCCTGCACCACAGGTTTGGGTTTGCCTACCGGCGCGTAGTTCATTCCGTCATGCTTGTTCATGGTCAGATTCCTTGGTCCAGATCTTTGCCCAGAGGGATAGCGCCGACTTCACTGAAGTTGCTGACGCTGGCGGATTTTTGATAAAAGCGTGGGGCCTGTGCGTTAATCCCGCCAGTGCGATAAAACGGATCATCGCGGCGGATAGGGAGCGACACCACGCTGCGCGTGATGGCAGATTTGTAGATAGCCGTAATCAATTCCAGCGAGCGTTTGCCCTGAACGCCGTCCACCAGCGGTGTGGTGTGGCGCTCAATCGCCTGCAACATGTCGTTGATTTGCCCGGCATGCAGCGTCCAGTCAAGCTTTGGCGTCTGCTGAAAAACGGCGTCAAGCTGGGCTTCCCGCTGGGTATCGTTAGCGGGTTGCGGGAATCCGTTATCCGCACTTACGCTGGCAAACGTCTGCCACGGGGCAGAGATCCGCGCTTTATCGCCCTGAATAACGATTTTTTGGTCTTCGCCGTGATGCACCACGGAGGCGGTAAGCTGGGTAAGCGCCCCGTTGGGATATTTAAAAATGGCGGCGCTTAGGTCTTCGACCTCGGCGTTGTCGTGCGCCACGTTAGTCATCATCGCCACCACCTCAGAGGGAAAGCCCAGCATCCACTGGATAGCGTCGATATGGTGTACCGCGTGGTTGAGCGTGCAGCCACCGCCTTCTTTTTCCCACGTACCGCGCCACCACAGGTCGTAATAGCAATGGCCGCGCCACCAGAAGGAATCCACCTGCGCATGGCATATCTTGCCCGCAAGGCCAGAGTCCAGCGCAGCCTTCAGACGCCAGAAGGCGTCGGTAAAACGGTTCTGCGCGATGATAGACAGCGTTTTGCCGCTCGCCTGTTGAGCGGCGATCATGGCATCGCACTCTTCCAGCGAGGCCGCCATCGGTTTTTCACACAAAACGTGACAACCTGCATGTAACGCATCGATGGTGATGTCGGCGTGGACGTAGGGCGGGGTACATACGTCCACGATATCCAGATGCGGCTCAGAGGCCAGCATCTGCTGGTGGCTTTCGTAAACGTGCGCCTCGCTCAGGCCATAGCGTTCTTTTTTCTCCTGCGCTTTTTCCGGGTAGATATCGACCAGCGCAACAATGTTGCAGCGCTGACCGAATTCCAGATAGCTCTGGATGTGGTTGTGAGAGATATTCCCTGTTCCCACGATAGCGACATTTAACATGGTTTCTTCTCCGGGATTACCAGGTGCCTGAGGCATCCAGCGTGCGGCTGGTGGCCTCTTTATCAACCGAGGTCGTGATGCGCTGCTGCAACAGGCGCAGATACTGTTTTTCGTTCAACGGCAGCGCGACCCAGTCGTCCGTCCAGGTCGACAGGTGCATCGCGTTGGAAAGCGTCAGACCGTTAATCCCTTCCAGCCCCGGTGCGATCAGCGCGTCGCCGCGCAGTACCGCCGCGCAGAAATTGGCCGTAATCACGTGATGTTCACTGCATTCAGGGGCGACAGGAATGGAGACTTCCCAGCATTCCGGTTCGCCAAAGCCGTCCTGCCAGCGGGCGTTAAATGCGGTTTCAGATTCACGCAGCCGCCAGTAGCGCAGCTTGCCTTCCTCCACCACTACTTTGCCGCGATCGCCCACAATCTCCAGGCGATTTGTCCCCGGCGTTTCTGCGACGGTAGTGATAAACACGCCGGTCGCGCCGTTGGCATATTCGGCGTAAGCCGTTACGTCGTCTTCGACCTCAATCTGGCGGTGCTTGCCGAACTGGCAAAATGCCCGCAGGCGCGTTGGCATCCCGACCAGCCATTGCCAGAGATCGAGCTGATGCGGATCTTGATTGAGCAGAACGCCGCCGCCTTCGCCTTTCCACGTGGCGCGCCAGCCGCCAGAGTTGTAATAACTCTGCGAGCGATACCAGTTGGTGATAATCCAGTTTGAGCGACGGATTTCGCCCAGCTCACCGCTGTCGATCAGGTCTTTGACCTTTTGATACAGCGGGTTAGGGCGCTGGTTGTACATGATGCCAAACACCACGTCGCATTCGCGCGCGCAGGTGTTCATCTCCTGCACCTGGGCGGTGTAGACGCCAGCGGGCTTCTCGCAGAGCGTATGAATCCCCTGACGCATCGCCATGATAGACAAGCGCGGGTGGTCGTAATGTGGCGTGGCGACAATCACCGCGTCGATAAGCCCGCTTGCCAGCATTTCTTCGGCATCGCTAAACAGCGGTACTGATTCACCCACCAGGTGGCGAATGGCTGCCTGCTTTTCCGGATTGTTATCACAGACCGCCGTCAGGCAGGCATCGTTAACGGTACCCGCCAGTAAATAGCGGGCATGAACCGTGCCGATATTACCGATTCCAATAATGCCAAAACGTACCTTTTTCATGTCACACCTTAATTCAGTAAAAAGAGTGATGACTGGAAAATAGGAAAGGGGAACCGCAGCGACAATCTTATTTTGTGAGAATACTCGCAGGCTGCTTAAGTAAAAACCAAAGAGCCTGGAAATTGGTTTTAAAATCAAAGCGCTGTTTCTGCAAATATTTGCAAAAACTGAATGCGAGCGAGGTCACACTATGTCGGGCAAGTTAAAAATGGATGAAATTGCGTCGCTGACGGGTTATTCCGTGAGCACGGTGTCCAGGGTGTTAAGCGGTAAATCTTACACCAGCGATAAGGCCCGGGCGGCTATCGTCGGCTGCGCCCGCAAGCTGGGGGTGCTGGAGTCGATGGCCAGTGGACGAATGCTCATTAACGGCATTGCGGTATTTGCCCCCGAAAGGACATTCCAGGGACGTGGCGATATTTTTTATCTTGAAGTCACGAAAGGAATAGCCGAAGCCAGCGCGCCGCATGATGTCTGGATTAGCTATTGCGGATTAGAAGAACAACGGGCAGACGTAAAACTCTTTCTCGAAAAAGCCGGGCATAAGAATATTAACGCGATAATTATCATTGGCACTGATGACGCAACCATTTTTAAACTCGCCGCCACGCTGAATAAACCCTGCGTTTTAATTAATTCAATCGACAGGGAAATGGTGCTCGACTCGGTTTCGCCTGACCACCGTGCTATTGGTTTTATGGCAATGCGTCATCTGTTTGAGCAAGGCCACCGTCGGGTATTGACCATGACCTGTCTGCGCCGCGAAACGCTCTATGCGCGCCTCGACGGGATCAAAGAGGCGTATCGCTATTTTCATGTGCCTTTTGATGCTCAAAAAGATTTGCTGGTGACGGAGTGGTTTACGGCAGAGGAAGCGGAGCGTGCGCTGGAGGGCTGGCTCGCTCATCACGATCGTGCGGACTGGCCTGAGGTGATTTTCCCCAACAGCACCAGCATGACTGAGGGTGTGATCCGGGCGCTGCATCGCCACGGGCTGCGTGTCCCGGAGGATATTTCAATTATCACCACCGACTTTAACTGGAATCTGCAAAACCGGCTGGATTCCCCGGTGACGGGAATTACGGTGCCTTGCCGCGAACTGGGCATTGAGGCGGTTCATCTGTTGCAAACACGTCTGAACCGACCGCAGGCTTCGGTGTTTAACCTGCTGTTGCAGGGCAAGGTGATGGATTATGGATCGGTGTGTAACGCCACGCGCCACGCGGCTCGCGTGGCGCTGGACCAGTAATCAGGCCAGTTGCGGCGGCAGGCACACGCCAATCCCGCCGATACCGCAGTAGCCGTACGGGTTTTTGTGCAGGTACTGCTGGTGGTCGTCTTCTGCATAGTAGAACGGCGAGGCGTTGGCGATTTCGGTGGTCACCTTGCGATCGTCACCGGCAGCGCGCATGGCTTCCTGGAAGCGCGTCAGGCTGGCACGCGCGGCGGCGTCCTGTTCAGGCGTGAGCGGATAAATTGCTGAGCGATACTGCGTGCCGTGGTCATTACCTTGCTGCATCCCCTGCGCCGGGTCATGGTTTTCCCAGAAAACCTGCAACAGTTTTTCGTAGCTTATCACCGCGGGATCGTAGACCACGCGCACAGCCTCAGCATGGCCGGTATCACCCGAGCACACTTCACGATAGGTTGGATTTGGCGTGTAGCCCCCGGTATAGCCCGCAGCGGTGCTGTAAACGCCTGGCAATTGCCAGAACACACGTTCGACGCCCCAGAAGCAGCCCATAGCAAAAAGGGCGATCTCCATTCCGTCCGGAACGTTGGTCATGGAGTGGTTATTGACGGCATGTAATGTCGCGACGGGCATGGGTGTATTGCGTCCCGGTAACGCATCTGCTTGAGATACAAGGTGCTTTTTGTCGAATAAGCTCACGGTAGGGCCTCCCGGGGAGCGATGTTTCAGTTAAGGTTGTCATGGAGCGTTTAATTGAACACAATAAATACGCTGAATGAGTCTAGATTTAAACATAAGAAATATTAGGCCTGTCGGCCATTTTTCAACCCAGGCTTTGGGTTTTGGGCTTTTATGCCGTGATACGCCGCGGAGCGGCACTTAAAATGCTTCCAGGGTGGAAACAAGGATATTCAGGAGAGAACGTGCCAAAGATCCGCCAGTTATGTTTGGTCAGTTTATTGCTGACAAGCGGAGTCGCCAGCGCGGCGAATGTCCGTTTGCAGGTTGAGGGGTTAACCGGGGCGCTGGAAAAAAACGTGCGTGCGCAGCTTTCAACCATTGAGAGTGACGAAGTCACGCCGGACCGGCGCTTTCGCGCGCGCGTCGATGATGCTATCCGCGAAGGCTTAAAAGCGCTGGGTTACTACGAACCCACCATCGATTTCGATTTACGCCCGCCACCGGCCAAGGGGCGTCAGGTGCTGATTGCCCGCGTCTCAGCGGGAGAGCCCGTACTGATTGGCGGCACTGACGTGGTGCTGCGCGGCGGCGCACGGACCGATCGTGACTACCTGGATCTTCTGGCGACGCGCCCTAAGATCGGTACGGTGCTGAATCACAGCGACTACGACCATTTCAAAAAAAGCCTCACCAGCGTGGCGCTGCGCAAAGGTTACTTCGACAGCCAGTTTACTAAAAGCCAGCTCGGCATCGCCCTGGGCAGACGTCAGGCGTTCTGGGATATCGATTATGACAGCGGGAAACGCTACCGTTTTGGCGATGTCACCTTCGAAGGCTCGCAAATCCGCGATGAATACCTGCAAAATCTGATCCCCTTCAAAGAGGGCGATTACTACCAGTCACGCGATCTGGCCGAACTGAACCGTCGTCTCTCGGCGACCGGCTGGTTTAACTCCGTTGTCGTCGCGCCAGAATTCGATAAAGCCCGTGAGACCAAGGTGTTGCCGCTGCATGGCGTTGTCTCGCCGCGCAGCGAGAACACCATTGAGACCGGCGTTGGTTACTCTACGGACGTCGGCCCGCGTGTGAAGGCCTCGTGGCGAAAACCGTGGATGAACTCCTACGGCCACAGTCTGACCACCAGCACCAGTATCTCCGCGCCGGAACAGCAGGTGGATTTCAGCTATAAAATCCCACTGCTGAAAAACCCGCTTGAGCAGTATTACCTGGTGCAGGGTGGCTTTAAGCGTACCGATTTGAACGATACAGAGCAGGACTCGACCACGCTCGCCGTCTCGCGTTTCTGGGACCTCTCCAGCGGCTGGCAGCGTGCCATCAACCTGCGCTGGAGCCTCGACCACTTTACGCAGGCCAACGTCACCAATACCACCATGCTGCTTTATCCGGGCGTGATGATCAGCCGTACCCGCTCGCGCGGTGGCCTGATGCCGATCTGGGGCGATTCCCAGCGCTACTCCATAGATTATTCCAACACCGCCTGGGGCTCGGACGTCGACTTCTCGGTGGTGCAGGCGCAAAACGTCTGGATCCGTACCCTTTACGATAAACACCGCTTCGTGATGCGCGGAAACCTCGGCTGGATTGAAACCGGCGATTTCGAACGCGTTCCGCCGGATCTGCGCTTCTTCGCCGGTGGCGATCGCAGCATTCGCGGGTACAAATACAAATCCATCTCCCCGGAAAACGAAAAAGGGCAGCTGACGGGGGCCTCCAAGCTGGCGACCGGTTCGGTGGAATATCAGTACAACGTCAGCGGTAAATGGTGGGGCGCGATGTTTGTCGATGGTGGTGAGGCGGTGAATGATATCCGCAAGAGCGACTTCAAAACGGGCGCGGGCGTCGGCGTGCGCTGGCAGTCACCGGTCGGGCCAATCAAGCTTGATTTCGCCGTGCCGGTCGGGGACAAAGACGAACACGGTTTACAGTTTTATATCGGTCTGGGGCCTGAATTATGAGTTTATGGAAGAAGATAAGCCTCGGCGTTCTGATTTTTATCGTGCTGCTGCTCGCCACGGTGGCGTTTCTGGTCGGCACGACTACGGGCCTGCATCTGCTATTTAACGCCGCGAACCGCTGGGTGCCGGGGCTGGAAATCGGCCAGGTCACGGGCGGCTGGCGCGACTTACGGTTGAAGAACATTCGTTACGAACAGCCGGGCGTGGCGGTTAACGCGGGCGAGTTCCACCTGGCGGTGAAGCTGGGCTGTCTGCGCGATAGCCGCCTTTGCGTGAACGATCTGTCGTTAAAAGACGTGAACGTGGCGATAGATTCGAAAAAAATGCCGAAAGCGGCACCGGTCGAGGAAGAAGACAGCGGCCCGCTGAATCTCTCTACGCCGTACCCGATCGCGCTTTATCGGGTGGCGCTGAACAACGTCAATATTAAGATCGACGACACCACCGTGTCGGTGATGGACTTTACCTCGGGCCTGCGCTGGCAGGAAAAAAATCTCACCCTGACACCAACCTCCCTTCAGGGGCTGCTGATCGCCCTGCCGAAGGTAGCAAAAGTGGCGCAAGAAGAGATTGTTGAACCTAAAATCCAGAACCCACAGCCGGATGAAAAACCGCTGGGCAAAACGCTGAAAGATCTCTTCTCAAAGCCCGTCTTACCTGAGATGACCGATGTTCATCTGCCGCTTAATCTGAATATCGAAGCGTTTAAAGGCGAACAGCTCCGCCTGACCGGCGACACCGATTTGACGGTGTACAACATGCTGCTGAAAGTCAGCAGCATCGACGGCACCATGAAGCTCGACGCGCTGGATATCGATACGAATCAGGGCAGCGTGAACGCTACTGGCAACGCGCTGCTGCGCGATAGCTGGCCGGTGGATATCACCCTGAACAGCACGCTGAATATCGACCCTATCAAAGGCGAGAAGGTGAAGCTGAAAGTGGGCGGCGCACTGCGTGAGAAGCTGGAGTTCGGTATTAATCTGTCCGGCCCGGTAGATATGGTGCTGCGCGGCCAAACCCAGCTTGCAGAAGCCGGTTTACCGCTGAACATCGAAATTATCAGCCAGCAACTGTATTGGCCGTTTACCGGCGAAAAACAGTTCCAGGCCGACGACCTTAAGCTGAAGCTCAGCGGTAAAATGACCGACTACACGCTGTCGTTCCGCACTGCGGTGAAGGGGCAGGGCGTACCGCCTGCCGACATCACCCTGGATGCGAAGGGTAACGAGCAGCAGATTAACCTCGATAAGCTCACCGTCGCGGCGCTGGAAGGCAAAACTGAACTTACCACGTTGCTCGACTGGCAGCAGGCGATCAGCTGGCGCGGCGAGCTTAAGCTCACGGGGATTAACACCGCCAAAGAAGTGCCGGACTGGCCTTCAAAACTGGACGGTCTGATCAAAACGCGCGGCAGTTTGTACGGCGGAAGCTGGCAGATGGACGTGCCAGAGATCAAAATCACCGGCAACGTGAAGCAAAACAAGGTGCTGGTTGAAGGCGCGGTCAGGGGCAACAGCTACTTACAGTGGATAATCCCTAAGATGCACGTCGCGCTGGGGCGTAATACCGCTGATATCAAAGGTGAGCTGGGCGTCAAAGATCTCGACCTGGACGCGACTATTGACGCGCCCAACCTCGACAACGCGCTGCCGGGTCTCGGCGGTACGGCGAAAGGGTTAGTGAAGGTGCGCGGTACGGTGGATGCCCCGCAGATTCTGGCGGATATCACCGCAAATAGTTTGCGCTGGCAGGAACTCTCCATTGCTCGCGTACGGGTGCAGGGCGACGTGAAATCAACCGATCAGATTGGCGGCAACCTGAATCTGCGCGTAGAACGTATTTCGCAGCCGGGGGTGAATCTCAGCCTGGTCACGCTCGACGCCAAAGGCAGTGAGAAGCAGCACGATCTTCAGCTCCGCGTGCAGGGCGAACCTGTTTCCGGGCAGTTGCACCTGACGGGCAGCTTCGATCGTAAAGAAGAACGCTGGAAAGGACTGCTGGATAACACGCGTTTCACGACCCCGGTCGGGCCACTGGCGCTGTCGCGCTCCATCGCGCTGGATTACCGCAACGCAGAGCAGAAAATCAGCATTGGGCCACACTGCTGGACCAATCCGAATGCCGAGCTGTGCGTGCCGCAAACCATTGATGCTGGTGCAGAAGGCCATGCGGTGGTCAATCTTAACCGCTTTGATCTGGCAATGCTGAAACCGTTTATGCCAGAGACCACCCAGGCCAGCGGCGTGTTTAGCGGTAAAGCAGACGTCACGTGGGACACGACTAAAGAAGGGCTGCCGGAGGGCAGCGTGACGCTTGCCGGGCGTAACGTGAAGGTCACGCAGACGGTAAACGATGCGCCGCTTCCGCTGGCCTTCGACACGCTCAACCTAAAGGCCGATTTGCACAACAATCGTGCCGAACTCGGCTGGCTGATTCGCCTGACCAATAACGGCCAATTTGACGGACAGGTGCAGATCACCGATCCGCAGGGGCGACGTAATCTGGGCGGCGACGTGAATATCCGCAACGTGAATCTCGCGATGGTCAATCCGATCTTCTCGCGGGGTGAAAAAGCGGCGGGTATCCTCAGCGCCAATTTACGCCTTGCGGGTAATGCGCAAAGTCCGCAGGTGTTTGGTCAGATGCAGCTAAACGGTCTGGATGTCGACGGTAACTTTATGCCGTTTGATATGCAGCCTAGCCAGATTTCGATGAACTTTACCGGCATGAGCTCGACGCTTGCGGGCGTGGTGCGCACTCAACAGGGGCAAATCAACCTGAGCGGTGATGCGGACTGGAGCCAGATAGATAACTGGCGTGCGCGCGTAGCGGCAAAAGGCACCCGGGTGCGCATCACGGTGCCACCGATGGTGCGCCTCGACGTGTCGCCAGACGTGGTGTTTGAAGCCACACCGAGCCTGTTTACCCTCGATGGGAGCGTTGATGTGCCATGGGCGAGGATCGTGGTGCATGATGTGCCGGAAAGCGCGGTCGCCGTCTCAAGTGATGAAGTTATGCTCAGTGATAATCTGAAACCTGTCGATCAGAAGAGCGCTGGCATCCCGATTAATAGTAATCTGGTTGTGCACGTAGGAAATAACGTGCGGTTAGATGCTTTTGGTCTGAAGGCGAGGTTGACCGGCGATCTTAAAGTGGCACAGGATCAACAGGGGCTAGGCCTTAACGGTCAAATCACTATCCCGGAAGGGCGTTTCCACGCTTACGGCCAGGATCTGATTGTGCGTAAGGGCGAACTGCTGTTCTCCGGTCCACCGGATCAACCGCTGCTGAACATCGAGGCGATTCGTAATCCAGAGTCCACTGAAAACGACGTGATTGCAGGCGTTCGCGTCACCGGCTCAGCCGATGAGCCGAGAGCGGAGATATTTTCCGACCCGGCAATGTCGCAGCAGGAAGCGCTCTCCTACCTCCTGCGCGGTCAAGGGCTGGACAGTCAGCAAAGCGACAGCGCGGCGATGACGTCAATGCTAGTGGGTCTGGGGGTTGCACAAAGTGGTCAGGTTGTGGGTAAAATCGGCGAGACGTTTGGCGTCAGCAATCTGGCCCTGGACACCCAGGGAGTGGGTGATTCTTCCCAGGTTGTGGTCAGCGGCTATGTGCTGCCAGGTTTGCAGGTGAAATATGGCGTGGGGATCTTTGACTCGCTAGCCACACTCACGTTACGCTACCGCCTGATGCCTAAGCTCTATCTTGAAGCCGTGTCTGGCATAGATCAGGCACTTGATGTGCTCTATCAGTTTGAGTTCTAGCAATGCGAATATTTGTCTACGGTAGTTTACGCACTAAGCAGGGCAACAGTCATTGGATGACGAATGCCCAGTTAATGGGCAATTACAATATTGAGAACTACCAGTTGTACAGTCTGGGCCACTATCCAGGCGCGGTTCCGGGGAACGGAACGGTACAAGGTGAAGTTTATCGTATTGATAATGCCACGCTTGCCGAACTTGATGCCTTGCGCACCAAGGGCGGTGAGTACGCACGCCAGTTAGTCCAGACCCCGTACGGGAGTGCATGGATGTATGTCTACCAGCGTCCGGTCGATGGATTGAAACTGATTGAAAGCGGTAACTGGTTAGACAGAGACCAGTACTGATTTGAACAACGCCACCTTCGGGTGGCGTTGTTTTTTGCGGGATTAAAACTCGATACGCGCGCCCACGTTGTAGCGGCGGCCTTCAAGCTGACCGTATTCGCCCCATGAGGTATTGCGTTTCGGGTCAGCGTCAAACAGGTTATACACCCCTGCCAGCAGCTGCGTATTTTTGTTCAGCTTGTAGCGTGCGCCAATATCGACCAGCGTATACGACTCGTAGCTCGTGCCGCTGTTACTGTCGCGGTTGCTGCTGCGGTAGTTCGCGGTACTCCACAGATCCAACGCCTGCGTGGCTGCCCAGTTCAGCGACAAATTCGCCATATGGCGCGGATAGTCGTTCAGCGCATAACCTTTATCCACACCGGATTTCTGTTCGCTGTGGTTATAGGTGTAGTTCGCGTTGGCTTTCACATCTTCGGTAATCTGCCAGTCAGCATTCAGCTCAACGCCGTAAACATCGGCTTTGCTGACGTTAAAGTATTTATCCACCGAATCGGCTTTATATCCGTTCACCACGCACTGGTTGGTGGCGGTGGATTCACAGATGGTCTGCTCGGCAATTTTATCCTTGAACTGGGTGTAGAACACGGTGCCGTCGACTGAGACGGATTCACCGGTCCAGTACAGCCCCGTTTCGGCATTGATGCTTTTCTCCGGCTTCAGAGAGTCGTTACCGACGGTCAGGAACGGATAAGGCGGGGTGGAACCATGCGGCGTCACAAACTGATCGGAGGTGGCGCGCAGTTCAGGTTTTTTGTATCCCGCAGAGAGTCCGCCTTTGAGTGACCAGGCATCGGTGATCGCCCAGTTGCCGTACAGTTTCGGCGTGACGTGAGCACCGAAATAGCTGTCGTAATCCCCACGAGCGGAAGAGGTCAGGATAAAGTCGTCGATGGTCCAGCTATCTTCGGCAAACAACGCCCAGCCGTTACGCGTCACTTTGGTCACCGGCTCGACGCCTGGCAGCGTTTTCCCGGATTGATAGAACCGATCGTTTAACGCTTCACGCGTGAAGTTAGCGCCAACGGTGAGTTTGTGGTTATCCAGGGTGAACGTGGTTTGCGAATTCGCTACGTAGTTTTCGGTCTGCACGTACTCAGGCGACGTGTTATCCAGCAGGTACTTCGACCGTCCTTTTTCGTAATTCACGTAGTTGGTGGTCGCGATAGTGTCATCCGCGTACCAGCCGGTGTGGGTGAGGGTGACCGCATTGCGATCGAATTTCCACATCCACGGTGTGCCACGTTTTTTAGTGCGGTTTTTCTCCTGCTCGCCCACCACCACGTTCAGGTCAAACAGGTTATTTTCGCTGGCCTTGAGGCCAAGCGTAGCATCTACCGATTTACGGTTGTGCTTGCCGAAGTAATTCTGACGTTCGTCATCACGACGGTCCAGCCCATCAGCCGCAATGCTTAGCCCGAGTTTGTCCTGAATCAGCGGCCCCATGGCGAACACATTCAGTTGGCTGGTGTTCCCGAGATCTTTATGTTCCTGCAACCAGGTGTTGGCTGCAATTGCGCCGGTCCAGTCGGCTACGCCGTAGGGTTTTTTGGTAATCACGTTGACCACGCCGCCAATGGCATCAGAGCCATACAGAGACGACATCGGCCCACGAATCACTTCGATACGTTCGATGGCTTCCATCGGGGGTAAAAAGCCCGCTTCTGCACCAATGTCCTGGCCGTAAGGGCGCGCTTCGCCGGTGTTTTGTTTCACGCTGTTAACCATGAACGCCGTGTAACTCGAATCCATCCCGCGGATCATGATATTGCCAGAAGCCATATCGCTGCCGCCGTTAGAAACAGACACGCCAGGGATATTTTTGAGGGCTTCGCCGATATTGCGGTCGGGCTGAATATCCAGCGTTTTACGATCGATAGTCGAGATTGTCGCGGGCGCTTCTTTTTTCTGCTGCGAAAAACCGGTGGCCGTGACCACCAGTTCATCTTCGTTGATGCGTGATGCTTCGGTTAACTCATCAGCCTGCGCGGATAAAGCCATCCCGCTGGTTAATGCCACCATGCCTGTGAACGTAATTAATTGACGCGTTTTCATAGCCATAAACCCAAAAGGAAAATAAAAAAAACGCCTCGCGGTCTTAGCGCCGCAAGGCGTGGAGAGGGCGCGCTTAGATCTTATCGAGCGAAATCTTGATGACGTAATCTGGCTTGTCTTTGGCGACTTTCTCGTCTTGTTTGACGCTGGCATACAGCGTGTTACCGTCAGTTGAGAGTGCCAGACTGTTTGGCATCGCCTCGGTCGCGATACTGTTTTTGACCTTGTAGGTCTTGCTGTCGACGATGCTGATTAACTTGCCGTTACGGTGGGTGACGTACACTTCATTGCGCTTTTCGTTATAGAGCACGGCCAGCGAGTTGGTCACTTCGATCGCGTGCAGCACTTTGCCGGTATTGATATCCACTACCAGCACGTTCGGTAAATCAGGGTCGGTCAAAAAGGCGCGGTTGTTTTTACTGTCCAACGCGATATTCAGGAAGAAGTGTTTTTTCTCAGGCTGGATGCTAAAGCGGCTGGCGATTGTGTTGGATTGGGTATCCACGGTAATCAGCTCATTGCGGCCATTCACCACATACAGGCGATTTTTTTCGGCATCAACTGCCAGTCCGGTAGGGTATTCGCCCATGTTGGTCAGGGTGTGGATAAGCGTGCGCTTATTGGTATCCACAACCCAGACGATGCCTTTTTCCACCACGCCAGAGACATACAAACGATGATTTTTTTTATCGAGCGCCAGTTCGCGAGTGTGGGCAATCTCTTTCGGATTGCTGGTGTCGCTAAGCTGAATGACCGCCAGCTCTTTGCCGGTTTGAGTGTCAATTAGGGTCACGGAGCCTTCCAGCGTGTTACCCACGTACAGAATATGATTGTCTTCATCTAATGCGGTAGCAAACGCGCGGCGGCTGGTTTCGATAACGTCCGTTCCGGTGAGATTTTCCAGATCCAGCTTGTAAATCTTGCCTTCGGTTTTGTCTTTATCAAACGACGGTGCGCTGGCGGCGAAAAGCACTTTTGCCTGCCCGTCGTAAGCCAGCTCATAAACGCCATGACCGACAGGTTGAGTGACGAAGTCTTTCTCCGTCAGTTCAGCGGCAAAGGTAGAAGCGCTAGTGAGCATTAAGGCCGCTGCGATAGCAGTGCCCACGGAGGCTTTCAGGATCTTCACATTGTGTAGGGTCATTGACGTTTATTCACATTTATTTACGGAACGAAAATGATAATGAGATCTAGAATCATTATCAATTGAGTTCTTCGAAATAAAGCTGCCTTTTTTGGTAGGTGAATAACCGCTTAATGTGAATGGGATAGTGAATGGCAGGCACAAAAAAGCCCCGACGCGCGGGGCTTAGTAACGGGCGTAAGAATTACTTCTTAGCAGCGCGTTCGAAGGAAGCAACGATTTCAGCTTTAGCCGCTTCGGCGTTTTCCCAACCGTCAACTTTTACCCATTTGCCTTTTTCGAGATCTTTGTAGTGCTCGAAGAAGTGGGTGATCTGCGCTTTCAGCAGTTCTGGCAGGTCGTTCACATCTTTAATGTGATCGTACTCTTTGCTCAGTTTGGTGTGCGGAACGGCAACCAGTTTCGCATCTTCGCCTGCTTCGTCGGTCATTTTCAGAACGCCAACTGGACGGCAGCGAATCACTGAACCTGGCTCCAGCGGATATGGCGTTGGGACCAGAACGTCTACCGGATCACCGTCCAAAGACAAGGTATGGTTGATGTAACCGTAGTTGCACGGATAGAACATCGCGGTGGACATGAAACGGTCAACGAACAGCGCACCGGTGTCTTTGTCGATTTCGTATTTGATAGGATCTGCGTTGGCCGGGATTTCGATAACCACGTAGATGTCTTCAGGCAGTTCTTTACCCGCTGGGACGTTGAGTAAGCTCATGTCTGTGTCCTTTAAAATGGATGGTAAACAAGTGGCGAGTATTATAGCCAACTCACGCTGAAAGTCTTCGCCTGTTTTTACTCTCGCCCTCAGCCTCACGCCATTTTCAGACGGTTTCCATGGCAGGAATGTCCATAAAGTCAGCCGCATTTTAAATGCCGAAATGAAAGCGATTACAAACTTGTGATTAACGTTTCATTCACTTTTCCGAAGTGTGATGTAACGCAATCCGTTACATCTTCTATTAGCTATAGTTTTTTCGCAGAACACCTTTTAACCAACAATAACCTACCCTACGAGGACGTTCTTATGTGGAAGCGCTTACTTCTAGTCACAGCAGTTTCGGCAGCCATGTCGTCTATGGCGATGGCCGCACCATTAACCGTAGGTTTTTCGCAGGTCGGGTCTGAATCCGGCTGGCGCGCGGCTGAAACCAACGTTGCGAAAAGCGAGGCCGAAAAACGCGGCATTACGCTGAAAATCGCCGACGGTCAGCAGAAACAGGAAAACCAAATTAAAGCCGTTCGTTCGTTCATCGCCCAGGGCGTTGACGCCATCTTCATTGCGCCGGTCGTGGCAACGGGGTGGGAACCGGTTCTGAAAGAAGCCAAAGAGGCCGAAATTCCGGTCTTCTTGCTTGACCGTTCCATCGATGTAAAAGACAAATCTCTCTATATGACTACCGTCACCGCCAACAACGTGCTGGAAGGTCAATTGATCGGCGACTGGCTGATCAAACAGGTCGATGGCAAGCCGTGTAACGTGGTTGAGCTGCAAGGCACCGTGGGCGCGAGCGTGGCGATTGACCGTAAGAAAGGGTTCGCCGAAGCCATCGCCAAAGCGCCAAACATCAAAATTATCCGCTCCCAGTCTGGCGACTTTACCCGCAGCAAAGGGAAAGAGGTCATGGAGAGCTTCATCAAGGCTGAAAACAACGGCAAGAACATCTGCATGGTTTACGCCCATAACGATGACATGGTGATCGGTGCTATTCAGGCTATCAAAGAAGCAGGCCTGAAACCGGGCAAGGATATCC
>JALCNW010000059.1 GCA_022649305.1 Enterobacter sp. | reverse complement strand
ACTGAGCAGCTGTTCGCTGATGTCGCGGATATCACTCGCCCGCTCGCGAAGGTAGTCGCTGGCTGACAGGGACAGCTTTTGGCAAATATGGTCCATGTTGCGGATGATGGCATCCGCCAGGCTCAGACGCTCCTCGCCCATCAGACGGCGAATATTGCCGCCAAACTCGTCATCCTGGATCAGCGAAAGATGGGCGCTGATGATGGTTTTGCTTTCGCCTCCCAGTCCGCGCAACTGCTGGTTTAAGCGATCGGCCAGCGTCGCCAGGCTGTGCTCCAGCCGCGTCGTATCTTCCGGGCTTGCCGGATGCTGGCGATAGCGTTGCAGATTATTGCTCTCAAAGCGTTGCAGAGTGCCTGCACCAATGCCGCTGGCGAGGGTAATGGCCTGTTGCAGATGGGGATTGAGCCGCACCAGCGAGCGGGGAAGGGGATGCGCCACGTGCGGTGCATCGCCGGACGGAATGCTGTCGCTGTCGATAAAGCTCACATTGAGATATTGCTCAAGCGCGCGCCTGGCCTGCTCTTCGTCGCTGCCGCTAATTTCAAGTATGCAGCTGTCGTTAAACAGCGTACCGGTGCTGATCAGCGCGAGCGAGCTTTTGGCATCGGCCTGGCTGCTCAGGCGGTTGTTGATAAAACGAATATCGCTGCGCCAGGCGCTGCATTGCTCTTTCAGCGCCCAGGCCGGACGGGCGTGTAGCCCATTCGGCAGCGGGCAGAAAAATTCAATCGATAACATACTACCTCCGTTTAGCGCGAGATCAGCACCTGAAGTCCGTCAGATGATTCACGGTCTCACGATTCAAACATGCCGCCAGTGCAACCAGCAGCTGGTGGGTTTGGTGAATATCCTGGACGTCAGCAATCGATGCCGCACAGTGCCCGTGCCGGGTCGGCGGGCCCAGTACAACCGTCGGGACGCCGGTACCTGAAAGATGAACGGCCCCGCCGTCGGTACCGCCGTTGCTGAACATGTCTTTTTGCAGCGGAATACTCAGGGTGTGGGCCACTTTCTCAACGAAAGCGGCCAGCTTAGGCGGCGCAATCAGCGACTTGTCGTACAGCACCAGCATAGGGCCTGCGCCAATCTGGCGATGGTTGGCGCAGCCGTAGTCAAAGTTTTTTGACCAGCAGGCGGTATCCAGCACCAGGGCGATATCGGGGTTAATCATCCTGCTCGCCGTTTGCCCGCCGCGCAGTCCTACCTCTTCGCTGGAGCTGGCAACCAGCCACAGCTCGCAACCCAGCGGGGCTTTGTGCAGTTCGCGCAGCAGCGTTATCAGCAGAAAGCAGCCAAGGCGATCGTCAAACGCTTTTCCCATTATGCGGTTGTGGGGCAGGGCGTTAAACCGCGTGTCGAAGGTGACGCGATCGCCTGCGTCAACGCCAGCGGCGAGAACGTCCTCTGCGCGGGTTGCGCCAATATCCACGCGCAGATTTTCAACGGTGTCACCTTTTGCCTCGCCGTCCAGCAGGCCGGCGATTTTGCGCCCGTCGCGCGTGGTAATGCGTACCGGTTGCAGCGTGCGGGCTTTCATCCGCACGTTGCCAATCGGCAGCACGTCAATTGCGCCTTCACGCGAAATGCTGCGCACCATAAAACCGACTTCATCCATGTGCGCGCAAACCATGACCTTGGGTCCGCTGCTTTGGTTAACGCGGATCAGTACCGAGCCCAGTCCGTCGAACTGCACCTCTTTATCGTATTTACGGGCCTCTGCGAGCAGGATGTCGCGCACCTCTTGCTCCGAGGCGGCAATGGCATCCGCCTCGCTCAGGGCGCGTAATAATTCCATATCCATCAGATCTCTCCCGTCATTAGCAGCCTTTTTGGCATGGTGTAGAGCACGTCGGCCCCAGACTCCGTGACCAGCACGACATCTTCGATCCGCACGCCACCCTGGCCTTCGAGGTAAATACCGGGCTCCACGGTTAGCAGCATACCGGGCTGTAACGGCGTGGCGTCGGTAGGCGAAAAGCGCGGGTTTTCATGTACGTCGATACCGATGGCATGGCCAGTATTGTGACCAAACTGAGCGCCGAAGCCTGCGCGCTCAATAATCGTGCGGGCGGCTCGGTCGACCTGATGGCAGGCCACGCCGGGGCGAATGGCGTCGATGGCCGCCAGCTGCGCCTCCAGCACCGTTTGATAAACCGCGTACAAAGGATGGGCCTGCGGCGTGGCGTCGTGCCCGGCAACGAGGAACGTTCGGGTCATGTCCGAGCAATATCCCTGATGCTGCGCGCCAAAGTCGAGGGTGATGAGCTCACCTGCGGCAATGACTTTGTCGGAGGCTTTCCCGTGTGGGAGTGCGCCACGCGACCCGCTGGCAACAATCGTATCGAACGAGGGCTTATCCGCGCCCTGCTGTTTCATGAACCACTCCAGCTCGGCGGCGACATCGCGCTCCCGCATGCCCGGCTGGATGAAACGGCGTATGTGCTGCGCGGTATTATCGGCAATCCGACAGGCCGCGCGGATTCGCAGAATCTCATCAGCGGTTTTAATCTGCCGCAGGGCGTCAAGCGAGACGCTGCAAAGCTTCGCGCTAAGCGCGTCGCGCCATTGACTGCCGGTATGCCAGCTAACATGCTCGCCCTCAAACCCTAACGTGCGCAGGTTTTCCTGTGCGATAAGCCCGTTTAGGACCGTGAAAAACGGGCAATCGGCGCTCAACAGGTGCATTTCGTACCCTGTGGTACGCGAGGCGATATCGCTGTAGTAGCGAAAATCCGTCAGGATATGCGCATGCTGACGCGTGACCAGCACGTAACCAGAACCGGTGGAAATACCCAGATGCGGCTGCTTATTCTGACGCGAGGCGATCAGAATGCCGTCCAGGTTCTCCGCTGCCAGCAAGTCGCGAAGCGTTGTCAGTAATCCCATCTCAACCTCCCTTACAGCGCGTCGATAGACAGTTTTCCGCGCTTATGCATGCTGTTGCGGATCAGCACCACCAGTAGGGCGGTGATCACGGCTCCCACCACAATACTGAGCATATAAGCCCCAAGGTTGGTGACCAGCGGCCAGGCCCAGATGGCAGATTCAGGGAACCACTGTACGGCACCGAGCGCGGTGGCCGTCATCGCCCCGGCGATGGCTCCGGTCATGTACGCAGGCAGCGTGGCGAGCGGGTTTTCCAGCAGGAACGGAATGGCACCTTCGCTGATCCCCATAAACGCCAGAAACATCGCCGTTTTACCCTGCGGATACAGCTGCGGGCTGAACAGGCGTTTGCCGGTCAGACGATGGTCGATAAGCGTGGCGAGGCCCAGACCAATCGGCGGGATAACAATGGCCACGGCGCGTGAGGTGATCGGCAGAACATGATCGGTAGTCAAACCAAGCCCAACGAAGCCGGCCGCTTTGTTGATGGGGCCACCCAGGTCAATGGCGGTTGCCGCCGCCATGCCGATGGCATACATCATCGAACCGGCCTGACCTGCGGCAAGTAATAGCGTGCGCATCCCGCCGTTCAGCCAGCCGCCAATTGGGGTGATGATGTAGTACATCGCCAGCATCACGAACAGGGCAGAAAGAATCGGGATCAGGAAGGTGCTTTTAAAGGCCAGCAGATACTGGGGCACGTTGATTTTGGTATTCAGCCATTTGACCAGATAACCCGCGGCGATAGCGATAATCAGCGCGCCGATAAAGGTAGAGGGCACAGGCTTAGTGGCAAGCCAGGTGAGTTTTTCAGGATCGAAATTCAGCACCAGCGTGGGCTGGGTGGAGACCAGCCCGCCGATGAAGCCCGCCGGGAAGGCCAGTTTGCCGCCGATGGAGTTCGCCACGAAGGCGGAGAACATCGGAATGGCGAAGCTGAACAGCAGCCCGCCGAAGGATTCCGTCAGATAGCCAAACTTCAGCACTGACAGGTTAAAGCCGGTGAATTTGCCGGAGTTCAGCGCATCCATGATGCCGGTGTCGGGCGGGATTTCCAGCCAGACGTAGGCAATGAGCTGAGAAATCGCGAGGATCACCCCACCCATAATCAGCGTCGGCACCATGCGGGAGATCCCCGACATAATGTGCTGAGGAAGCTCTTTCCAGAAGGTACTGCCCGTTGCCACTGGCGCGGGTTTTAGCACCAGCGTATCGCCCTCGTGACCGTCCGAGCGAACCGCACTGCGTTTTTTAATTGCCATGACGAAGACCCCTGAGTTGGAGAATGATTATTGTTGTTCTGCCGCAATCATGTCTTCGATGTCCTTCAGGGTGCCCGCCGCATTTTTAATGGCGTCCTGAAGCGAGATTTCGTATACATCGCGGGTCTCAAAGCGTTCGTTATCTTCCGGGGTGATGGCGATGGCGTGAATAATGATATCCGCCGTGGCGATATCCTCTGCGGTGAGACGATTTTGGATCCCGTCTGCGCCCTGGGTTTCAATTTTCACTTCGTAGCCTGCTTCTACGGCAGCGTCTTCCAGCGCCTGAGCCGCCATAAAGGTATGTGCCAGTCCCATTGGACACGCGCATAACGCAATCAGTTTTTTAGCCATGTGAAATTCCTCCTGTGGTTGATACCGCGATTATGGCGGGGAGGTTTCATCCGTGTTTACCGGATAAATGATGCAATGGCTGGAGAGATGATGCGAGAAATCGGAAGTGTGACGGTCATCGTACTATAAGGGAACGGGATGAAACGCCGGGCACAGGAATGCCCGGCACAGACTTAATAACCGACTTTATCGATAACAAACTGCTTGCCGCAGTTGCCCGGATGCGGCTGAGGCGCGAATGAGGCCGATGACAGCGGAGCGTTAATGGTCGCCGCCTTCAGTGATATTTGCATTTCAGTCAGGTAAGCGGGATTGCCCTGGCAGGTAAGTTTGACCGCTTTCACGCTGTCTTGTCCCCAGCTTTTCGCGATGGCTTTGTCGACGTCCCGACGGGTGACGGTTTTACCGTAGTTATCGGCAAGGAATCCCCCCAGCGGGCTCGCTTTTACGCTCTGATTCAGGCGAACCATCGTGCCAAAATAGGCATCGGGATCGAACCCGAAACAGACCCCGTGTTTGGCATATTCATAACGTTCAAGACAGGAGTTGCCACCCGCGCCTGGCATTACGCTGCTGAGTTTGGCGGCAGATTCCAGCGATAGCCCGGTTTCTGCTGCGGCGCATTTACGACTGGCTTTGGCTTCAGGCATATTCGGAATGGGACGCGTAGCGCAGCCAAAACGCATCCAGCGACGCTCATCGACACCGCGAGAAGAGATAGATTTCGGCAGGCCAGGCCACAGTCCATGGACAGTGAGGAAATCCGTTTTGTTGTCACTCTCTTTTTGCAAACGGCACTCGTCGGGTTCGTTACGGTTGCGATCGTGCATGCTTTGGCAAAATCCGGTCTGCCAGGACAGGGCCAGAACATAGCGATCAAAATCGCCATACTGTGTCGCCTGGAGGGGAGCGGCATGGGCAGATAAAGCGCAAAAGCCGAGTGCTATCGCGCTGAAACGAGTAACGAATTCCTTCCTGAACATTTGAATTCCTGATGATTTAAGGCAAATTTATTCCAGGAACTTATTAAAGCATAAAAAGCGCCCGTAGGCGCTTTTTGCAGGAGCGTTTAGCGATTAGTGAGCCACGGTACCCGGGACCAAAATCTCGGTCGCAACGATCACAATCACCAGACCCACAAGCACAGGAACAGAGGTGCGTTTGACGACCTCAAACGGTGAGATTTTCGCCATACCCGCTACCGCAACCACCACACCTGAAACCGGCGAAATGGTACGGCCCAGGTTAGAGGCTTGCAGCATTGGAATGGAGAGGTAGGCAGGGTTGATGCCGGAGGAGTGAGCCAGTTTTGGGATCATCTCCACGAAGGCATAGAACGGCGCGTTCCCGGAGCCGGTGGTCATCGCGGCCAGCATGGTCAGGATCACCAGTACCAGCATCAGTATGATGCTTGCGGAACCAAACGAGGTGGCAATAGAAATCAGGCTCTGAATAAAGCCGATGGTGCTGAGGCCTTGAGCAAAGACCCCGGCGGCAACCAGCAGCATGACCACGCCTGCAAAGGCATCTGCCATCCCGCGATACGCCACTTCTAGGCCTGAGAAGACTTTTTGCGTATTGAAGCCGCGTACAAATTCCAGAATGGCCGCTGCCAGCATACAGATAACTAAAATCGTAATGATGTGCAGTTGCGGGCCCCATTTACCGTCAAAAATCAGCACGCCGATGATAGGCGTGAACGGCAGGATGGCGTAGAACGACGGGGCGTCGGTGGTGATTTCGCTGACGTCGAGCATCTCATGGCTGATATTTTCTTTTTTATCGAGATACTTCTGCCAGAAATAGTGCGCCACCGCCATGCCGATAATCGCGGCAATAGAGATAGGCAGCGTCGTTTTAAACGCGAAGTCGATCAGCGGCATTTCTGCGGCTTTTGCGGCCAGAACCACATCACCAGAGGTGGGGGAGAGAATGATGGCCGCCGGAGAGGCGCAAATCGCCGCCGCTGCGCCACGGCTGATACCGACGTTCACCATTACCGGGAACAGCGTCGCCATCAGCAGTACGCCAAGACCGGTTGCCGAGGAAACCGCCAGCGACATCAGGCAGGCCACGAAATAGGCGGCAATCATCAGAATGTAGGGGGAATTAATATATTGCAGCGGTTTTGATGCCAGCTTTACCACCATATCGTTAGCACCAATATGGGTCATGTAAGCCGCAAAACCACAAAGCATCATAATCATCATGCCGAGATCGCCACCGCGACTCATCAGCAAGATTTTGATGTATTCCACAATGTCGGTTGCGGAATAGCCGGTGCTTTCGGCACTGGCGGGTAATATTTTGTGCCCCATGAGCGCGCTGGCAATCAGCAGTACCAGCCCACCGACGAAAAGGACTCCGGTGGCCGAATAGCCTTTGATGATATAGCGTGCGACGCCGACAATGACGACAACTCCCATGAGGAGTTCGATAAACGTAAGCATGGTTTCCCCTGTACGTGCACTCCCCAGAGAGCACGGAAAATCAAAAAAATGAAGGGTGAGAATGTGCCGAATAAATGGGCAGTGATTGCTGATTAAAATCAACAAATCGACTACTAAGGTAGACGTCAGCAATATTTTGCCATTGCCGTGCCATTTATGTCACCTCAGTATTGACCACAACAATAAATATTATATGTCATAGGTATGAAGATTAATTGTTATTGATGTTCGATGGTTTTATCAATGAACGGATTAATAACGTAAAACTGTTTAAAATTGCTTTAATTTCAGCAAGCCCTGTTCCTATACTCGGGCTCCTCTAGTCATTTGACGACGCCACTATGTACGCCAACTGGACCTACCGCCTGCGCTTTCTCAAAAAGCATCTGTTGATGTTTTTGTTAGCCTTTGGCTGGTTGCTGATCCAAAGCCAGGTTGCGGTGGCATCGCATGATTGCACTCTCGATCTTCGGGGCGAAGTCGCCATGATCCAGCATATGGACATGATGGCAAAACCCGTTTCCCATGATAAGGGCGACGTTTCCCCACTCTGCGAAAAGCACTGTGTGCCGGATCGGGCGCAAACGGATACGCCACATCCGCAGTTGGTTGCACTGCCTGTCGCCATGACGCTCAGTTTAGCCGCCCCGGAATGTCGTCAGACGCCACACTCCGCATGGTCACTTACCCCCCCTTCAGTAGGGCCTCCGGCAACGATTCGTTTTTGCCGGTTCCGGGAGTAGAAATCTGTTAATTCGTTGAATTTATTTTTAATTAACGTTTAACAGGAGTTTTATTATGCGTGCTTTATTTTTCTCTGCGCTTACGGGCGTGCTGTTTTCTCTTTTCTCGCTTTCCATTCAGGCTAACGATCCGTCCACTACAGCTGCGCGCTGGCAGGGGCAGGGCGAAGTCCTGGAAATTTCCCCGCCAAACATTGTCCTTAAGCATCAGGCGATTCCCGAGCTGAAGTGGCCCGCGATGACCATGCCGTTTGCCCTTGCCACCAACGTTAAGACAGCCTCGTTTAAGACTGGGGACCGCGTCACGTTCACACTTGAGCGGGCGGGTGACGGCTTTCAGATAATCGCCCTGACACCGCTGAATTAAGCGAGGACATCATGACAAAACAGACACTGAGCCTTTGGCTCGGTGGGGTGATGCTCGGCTTTTTATGCTCTGCCGTTCAGGCAGAGTCATGGACGCTCACGCAAACCCTCACCGTGGCACAACGTTATTCGGCTGAGCTTTCCGCCAGTCGCAATGAAGCGCAAGCCCTGGACGCAATGGCGGATTCCGCCACTCAGCTTCCCGATCCCAAACTGAAATTCGGCATCGAAAACGTGCCGGTGCAGGGGAGCAATGACCAGCGCTTCACCCGCGAAGGAATGACCATGCAGCGAATTGGCATTATGCAAAGCTATGTCAGCGCGGAAAAGCGTGAACGAAAATCCCAGACGCTACAGGCGCAGGCGCGCGGAGTGGTGGCAAAGTCCGGGACCATTCGCGCTGTGCTTCAGCGTGATACGGCGCAGGCCTGGATGGATTTGGCACTTTCGCAGCAGGCGTTGAAAATCGCCAAAAAACTCGTTGATGAAACCGAACGTCAGCAGGGCGTGCAAAAGGCCAGCGTGGGCGCAGGCAGCGCAACGCCGGATAGCGTGCTTTCGATGCAGATGACCCTCAGTGCCATGCGCGACAAAGTGACCATTGCCACAAGAGATGTTCAGCTCGCGCAAAGCCGATTGTTGCAGCTTACCGGGCAATCGATCGCTGATGTAAAAGGGCCATTGCCGCGCTACCAACGCTTACCCGCAGATGAAAAGACGCTGCAAGACGCCATTGATCGCCATCCCGAGGTAGAAGCTGCTCAGCGCGAATCGGAAACGGCAAAAGCACGTTCCGCGCAGTCAGCCATAGCCGCCCTTCCCGATGTCGAGGTTGAAGTGTTTTATTCCCATCGCGCCGAAGGGTATGACGACATGGCCGGGGTGATGTTCACCGTCGATCTGCCGTTGTTCCAGTCGCGCAGGCAGGATAAGGATTACGCTGCCGATCTGTCGCGCTCAATGCAGGCCGTGGATCAGTTGACGCTCGTTCAACGTGAACACGTTGCTCAGGTGCAGTCGCTGGTGGCGCAGTATCAGGCTTCGCAGGTGCTTTGGCAGCGTCAGCGTGAAGATATTTTGCCGCTACAGCGTAAGCGGCTGGACGTGTTGATCGCCCAGTATCGTTCCGGGCAATCGGATCTCCCGACGCTGCTGGAGGCGCGTCGAGGTGTGCTTGATACGGAACTGGCGGCGAGCCAGGCCGAACGTGAAATGGCGCGTAACTGGGCGGCAATCCAGTGGCTTATCCCACAGGAGATCGCGCAATGAAAACGAAAAGCTTAACCGTGGTGGCGCTGGCGGTACTGATGGCCGCAGGCGGTGGATACTCCCTTGGACTGCGTAAATTACACGTCATGCCCGATGCTGCAAAACCCGCAGAGCGCCGGGTGCTCTATTGGTACGATCCGATGATGCCGGGACAGCGTTTTGATAAACCGGGAAAATCGCCGTTTATGGATATGGATCTGGTACCACGTTATGCCGATGAAGAAAAAGCGGCGGCGGGCGTGGGGATAAACGCCCAACAGCAGCAAAATCTAGGCATGAAAACGGCCAACGTGCAGAAGCGTCAGCTCACGTTACCGTTCTCGGCGTTTGCAACGGTTTCAACCGACGAGCGCAGTATTACTACACTTCCTGCTCCGGCTACCGGCGTTATCTCAACACTTTATGTTCGTGCTCCGTTACAGCAGATTAAAGCCGGGCAGCCGCTGGCGGAAATGTGGATACCGCAATGGACCACCGCACAGCAAGAGTATCTTGCGGTGCGTCAGCTTGGCGACGGGATGTTAACTCGCGCGGCCCGAGAAAGACTGGCGCTACAGTTTATGCCGGAAGAGACGATCCGCGCGCTGGAGCGCAGCGGGAAGCCACAAACCCGAATGACGCTGCGCGCCGATCGCGCGGGGTATATCGCTAAACTGGACGTGCGCGAGGGGGCGCAGGTGGCGGCGACCGCACCATTATTCGAAATCGCGTCTCTCGATCCGGTTTGGCTGGTGGTCGATTACCCACAAACGCAGGCGCAATCGCTGGCGGTGGGCAGCGAAACGATCGCCACGTCGGAAAGCTGGCCGGGGATCCGTTTTCGCGGAAAAGTTAGCGAACTTTTGCCGCAGATGGATACCGCTACCCGTACGCTCAGGGCGCGGATCGTGCTTGAAAATCCGCAACACAAACTTAAACCGGGCATGTTCCTTAACGTGACGCGTGCGCAACCCACGCAGATGGCGTCGGTGCTGGCGGTTCCTGAGGAGGCGGTCATTAATAGCGGGGAGTCACAACGGCTCCTGTTGGCCACGGGCGATGGCTATTTCCAACCGGTTAACATCACGACGGGGATGACCTCCGAGGGGTGGACCGAAATCACTTCTGGCGTGAAGGAAGGCGATAGCGTTGTCACCTCCGGGCAATTCCTGATCGATTCTGAAGCCAGCCTTCGCAGCGCGCTGCCGGAGGTGACGAAATGATCGCTGCTATTATTCGCGCGTCTTTACGTAACCGTCTGCTGGTTATCCTCGTTGCTGTAGTGATGGCGGGCTGGGGCGTGTGGGCCGTACAGCGCGCGCCACTGGATGCGTTGCCTGATTTATCGGACGTGCAGGTTATCGTCAAGGCAAGCTATCCAGGCAAAGCGCCGCAGGTGATTGAAGACCAGGTAACCTGGCCGCTCACGACGTCGATGCTCTCTGTTCCCGGCGCAAAAACCGTGCGTGGATTTTCGATGTTCGGGGATGCCTATGTATACGTGCTGTTTGAAGACGGGACGGATCTCTACTGGGCGCGATCCCGGATACTGGAGTATTTAAGCCAGGTTCAGTCGCAGTTACCTGCTGGGGTGAAAGTCTCTCTTGGGCCAGACGCAACGGGCGTGGGCTGGATCTATGAATACGCGCTTATCGATCGCAGCGGTAAACATAGTCTGGCCGATTTGCGGGCGCTTCAGGACTGGACCTTAAAGTTTGAACTGAAAACGGTGCCAAATGTTGCAGAGGTCGCGAGCATTGGCGGCATGGTGCGTCAGTACCAGATTGTGGCCTCCCCGGAGAAAATGCGCGCCCTGAATATTACTCATGGGCAGATGGTGAGTGCGATTCAGGCGGCAAATAAAGAGAGCGGCGGCGCGCTGCTGGAGATGGGGGAAGCGGAATATATGGTGCGCACGACCGGTTATCTGCGCACGCTGGAGGATTTCCGCAATGTCGTTATCACCACGCGTGACGGCGTGCCACTCCTGCTAAAGGATGTGGCGACGATTGGTTTCGGACCGGAGATTCGTCGGGGTGTAGCAGAGCTTAACGGCGAGGGAGAGGTTGCCGGTGGCGTGGTGGTGATGCGCTACGGGCAAAATGCGCTGGAAACGCTTCACGCCGTGAAAGACAAACTTCAGGCGTTGCAAAAAACGCTGCCGGAAGGGGTAGAAATTGTCCCGGTGTATGACCGCTCAACGCTTATCGAGGATTCCGTCAAAACGCTTACCCACAAGCTGCTGGAAGAGTTTGCCGTAGTGGTACTGGTTTGCGTGTTATTTCTTTTTCATCTGCGTTCCGCGCTGGTGGCGATTATCTCTTTGCCGCTGGGTATTCTGGGCGCGTTTGTGGTCATGCACTATCAGGGCATCAACGCCAATATTATGTCGCTGGGCGGGATCGCGATTGCCATTGGGGCGATGGTGGATGCCGCCATCGTGATGATTGAGAACATGCACAAAGTGCTGGAGCAGTGGCGTCACGATAATCCTGAAAAAGAACCGCTCTCTTCAGATTACTGGCGTCTGGCGGAACGTGCGGCGGTGGAAGTCGGGCCTGCGTTGTTTTGCAGCCTGCTGATCGTGACGCTGTCGTTTATTCCTGTGTTCTCGCTCGAAGCGCAGGAAGGGCGGATGTTCTCCCCGCTGGCGTTCACCAAGACCTGGTCAATGGCGGTGGCGGCAGGGCTTGGGATTACGCTGGTGCCGGTGCTGATGGGCTACTTTATTCGTGGCAACATTCCTGATGAAAAAGCCAATCCGATCAACCGTGCTTTGATTCGCTGGTATGAACCGCTGCTGGATAAAGTGTTGGCCTTCCCGAAAACCACGCTGGCGCTGGCGGCGGTACTGCTGCTGGTGACGCTTTGGCCGTTGAGCAGACTGGGCAGTGAGTTTATGCCGCCGCTGGATGAGGGCGATTTACTATATATGCCCTCTACGTTGCCGGGGATTTCGGCTCGTGAAGCGAGTCGTTTACTGCAACAAACCGATCGGCTGATCAAAAGCGTACCGGAGGTTGAAAGCGTTTTCGGCAAGGCCGGGCGAGCCGAGACGGCGACCGATCCTGCGCCGCTCACCATGCTGGAAACGACGATACATTTTAAGCCTCGCGACCAGTGGCGGCCAGGCATGACGCCCGAAAAGTTGGTCGATGAACTGGATAAAACCGTTTCGGTGCCGGGCATTGCTAACGTTTGGGTGCCGCCGATTCGCAATCGTCTGGATATGCTGGCAACGGGTATTAAAAGCCCGGTTGGTATTAAAGTGAACGGCAATAATATTGCCGATATCGAAAGGGTTGCCGCTCAGATTGAGCAGATAGTGAAGAAGGTCCCGGGCGTGACCTCCGCGCTGGCGGAACGTCTGGCGGGAGGGCGTTATGTGGACATCCGTATCGATCGGCAAAAGGCGGCGAGATACGGCGTCTCGGTTGATGAATTGCAGGGGATGGTCTCCACGCTTATCGGCGGTGACAATGTGGGGGAAGTGCTTCAGGGACGCGAACGCTATCCCATCAATTTGCGCTATCCCCGCGATCTGCGCGATAACGTTGACAAGCTTCGCGTACTGCCCGTTATCACCGCAAACGGCAGCCAAATTGCGCTGGGAGAGCTGGCAGATATCAGCGTAACGGAAGGTCCGCCGATGCTGAAAAGTGAAAATGCGCGACTTTCAAACTGGATTTACGTCGACTTGCGCGGGCGGGATTTAAAGTCTGCGGTGGATGAGATGCAGCAACGTGTTGCGCAACACGTGACGTTACCGCAGGGCGTTTCGCTGGCCTGGTCGGGACAATTTGAATATCTCGAACGCGCAACGGCGAAATTAAAATTAGTGCTCCCCGTAACGTTAATGATTATCTTTCTTCTGCTTTGGCTGACGTTCAAACGTGTCTCTGATGTCTTATTAATTATGGGGACATTACCCTTCGCGCTTATTGGCGGCGTGTGGTTGCTGTGGTTACTGGGATATAACCTTTCGGTGGCCGGGGCGGTGGGATTTATCGCGTTAGCGGGGGTGGCCGCAGAGTTCGGCGTTATTATGGTGCTGTATCTCAACCAGGCGCTTGATAAATATCGCAGACTTGAACCCGACGGTGGGAGCCAGATGGTGCAGCGCGCTATCCATGAGGGAGCAGTGCTGCGCGTTCGTCCAAAGGTGATGACCGTTGCGACGATAATGGCAGGTTTGCTGCCGATTATGTGGGGTGGCGGCAGCGGCTCTGAGGTGATGCAACGTATTGCTGCACCAATGATTGGTGGAATGGTTACGGCACCCATACTCTCGATGTTGGTTATTCCTGCGTTGTATAAATTGTTGCATAAACGTTAATTGATGTTAGCGCCTCATCTATTTTGAGGCGCTTCAATTTTATCAGTAAGAATATTCCCAATCCTGAGGGTCAGAATTAGGATTAAAACCGATGTCGTTAAGCATTCATTCAAATAAAATATGATAAGGTGGCGGCGAATACAAAAAATGGTAATTGAATAGTGAATGTAATAAATAAAACCTTTCTCATTTTGATGTTTATTTTTGGACAGCTAAAGCTTTCCTCATCTGCGATAGCGGATGATAACACTGCGCCTAAAGGCTGGTTCTCGACCTTCACTGATAACGTTGCGCAAACCTGGAATGAACCGGAGCATTACGATCTCTACATTCCAGCGATCACCTGGCATGCGCGTTTTGCCTATGACAAAGAGAAAACAGATCGCTATAACGAGCGTCCTTGGGGGGCGGGTTTCGGTCAGTCACGCTGGGATGATAAAGGCAACTGGCACGGGCTGTATCTGATGGCGTTTAAAGACTCCTACAACAAATGGGAGCCGATTGGCGGCTATGGTTGGGAGAAAACCTGGCGACCGTTGGCCGACGACAACTTCCATATGGGGCTTGGTTATACCGCTGGATTCACCGCGCGTGATAACTGGAAATATATCCCAGTTCCTGTGTTATTACCGCTCGCCTCGATTGGGTATGGTCCAGCGACATTCCAGATGACCTATATCCCCGGCACCTATAATAACGGCAACGTTTACTTCGCCTGGATGCGGTTTCAGTTTTAACTAAAATAGGGTGTCAAACTGGCGAAAAAGCATACTCATTTGGGGTAATAAAGAACAAAAAGCCAGGCAATAAAATTAACGCGACTTTTGTCACTTTTTATCAAATATCCACTGGACAAAACCGCCGACAATTGTTGTACTGATACCCGACACAGCATTTGTGTCCATTTTTCATGCAAAGGTAATTTTGATGTCTAAGATTAAAGGTAACGTTAAGTGGTTTAATGAGTCCAAAGGATTCGGTTTCATTACTCCGGAAGATGGCAGCAAAGATGTGTTCGTACACTTCTCTGCAATCCAGACTAATGGTTTCAAAACCCTGGCTGAAGGCCAGCGCGTTGAGTTCGAAATCACTAACGGTGCCAAAGGCCCTTCTGCTGCTAACGTAACTGCTCTGTAATTCAGACGCGTCAGCAATAGTTTCAAAACCCGCTCATTGAGCGGGTTTTTTTGTTTTAAAATCAGCTAAACAGATACACTTTTATAAAGCTGGCGACGATGAGTACGCTCAGTAACACCATACCCGCGCTCATCAAATTCTGCTTCATGTCATCACCCTCATCCAATATTGCGACAAGAGTGACAGAGATAAATTAAGGCAACATTAACGCATCGGCGATTAATGCGTGTTTGCGGCTGAAAATAACCAAAATGCGAGCGCGGTCATCGCAAACGATCCCAGCATATTGACGGCGATGTTTGTCAACGCCCAGCCCATGCGTCCTTCCTGAAACAGGAAAACCACTTCGGCAGAGAAGGTGGAAAAAGTCGTTAAGCCGCCACAGAAACCGGTGGTGATTAATAACTTCCACATCGGATCGATGTGGGTCATGCGATTGAACCAGGCAAGACCCATCCCGATGATAAATGCACCGATGACGTTAGCGGCAAGCGTGCCCATCGGTATTGCTTGATGCAGCGGATTGAACCGCATGCTGAGGAACCACCGAGCAACGCTACCCGTACCCCCACCAATAAAAACGGCTAAAAGGAGTTGTAACATTGTCATTTCCTGCTATTTGATGTGAGAGGGTAATGAGTGTATCGCTAATTGAACCAGGGGGAAAATATGTATGTTGCGGTAGGCCAGTTCGCGGTAACGCCTGACTGGGAGGCGAATGCGCAGCAATGCATTTCATTAATGGGGCAAGCGGCAAGTAAAGGAGCATCGTTGCTGGTGCTTCCGGAGGCTCTTTTGGCGCGAGATGACAATGACCCCGATCTCTCGGTGAAATCAGCTCAGCCGTTGAACGGCGGTTTCCTGCGATGTCTACTGGAAGAAAGCGCTCGTAACAGGCTGACCACTATTTTTACTATCCACGTGCCTTCTACGCAGGGGAGGGCGGTGAACACGCTTGTAGTGCTACGTGAAGGCGCGATTGTTGAGACTTACGCCAAGCTGCATCTCTATGACGCGTTTAGTATTCAGGAATCAAGGCTGGTTGATCCCGGCACTCAAATTCCCCCCTTGATTGACGTCGACGGTATCAAACTGGGGCTGATGACCTGCTACGATTTACGTTTCCCCGAGATGGCGCTTAGCCTCGCGCTGGCGGGTGCAGAGGTGCTGGTATTGCCCGCGGCGTGGGTCAGAGGGGCGTTGAAAGAGCACCATTGGGCAACGTTGCTCACGGCGCGAGCGCTGGATACGACCTGCTATGTGGTAGCCGCAGGTGAATGTGGAAATAAGAACATTGGCCAGAGTCGGATTATCGATCCCCTGGGCGTGACCGTTGCCGCTGCGGCTGAAGTGCCGGCGCTGGTGATGGCTGAGATCGATCCTGGCAGAATTGCACTTGCGCGCGGCCAATTACCGGTGCTGCGCAATCGGCGATTTGCGCCACCGCAATTATTATGACGTTTTTTTCAACAGTGCTTGATTCACCTTGTTACAGATTGCTATTGTGTGCGCGCGTCGAATGACCGTTAATAACATCAGGTCTTTTGGCGCTGTTTGCAGCCTGTTTTAAGTTAAGAAGGTATCTATGGGTGAGATTAGTATTACCAAACTGCTGGTGGTTGCGGCTCTGGTCATTCTGCTGTTTGGTACCAAGAAGTTACGTACGCTGGGCGGAGACCTGGGTACGGCCATTAAAGGTTTCAAAAAAGCCATGAATGACGATGACGCCAATGCAAAGAAAACGGCAGAGGGCGAAGTCACGGCTGAGAAGCTCTCGCATAAAGAGTAATGGCAACATCTTTCCTAATCAGCGGAAAGAAAAAAACCGGCTAAAAGCCGGTTTTTTTATGAGTGAAGTGTAATGAAATATTACTTCACTTCTTCGCCTTTCGCCTGCATATCGGCGTGGTAAGAAGAGCGGACGAATGGGCCGCAGGCGGCATGGGTAAAGCCCATTGCCATCGCTTCAGCTTTCATCTCATCAAACTCATCAGGGCTGACATAGCGCTGAACCGGCAAGTGGTGGCGGCTAGGCTGCAGATACTGACCGAGGGTCAACATCGTCACTCCATGACGGCGTAAATCGCGCATGACTTCGACGATTTCAGCATTGGTTTCACCCAGACCCACCATCAGACCTGATTTGGTAGGAATGTGAGGGTGCGCTTCTTTAAAGCGTTCGAGCAGCTTCAGGGACCAGTTGTAATCGGCACCTGGGCGAACCTGACGGTAAACACGCGGCACGTTTTCCAGGTTATGGTTAAACACGTCTGGAGGCGTGGCGGTCAGGATTTCCAGGGCGCGATCCATACGGCCACGGAAGTCAGGCACCAGCGTTTCAATCTTAATCGTTGGGCTTTTCTCACGGATGGCGCTAATACAATCAGCGAAGTGCTGAGCACCGCCATCTCGCAGGTCATCGCGATCTACAGAGGTAATCACCACGTAGCGCAGCGCCATATCGGCAATGGTCTGAGCCAGCTTCAGTGGTTCATTAGCGTCTGGAGTAACCGGCCGGCCATGCGCAACATCGCAGAACGGGCAGCGACGGGTGCAAATTGCGCCCAGGATCATGAACGTTGCCGTACCGTGGTTAAAACATTCCGCAAGGTTAGGGCAAGAGGCTTCTTCACACACAGAGTGGAGGCCGTTCTTGCGCATCGCCGCTTTGATACCCTGGATGCGAGAAGAGTCTGCCGGAAGTTTGATTTTCATCCATTCCGGTTTTCTTAACAGCGCTTCGCGCTCCGTAACCACGTTTTTAACCGGGATAAGGGCCATTTTATCGGCGTCACGGTATTTAACACCGCGTTCCATCACAATGGGTTTACTCATAGCGTGCGTGTTCCAGTTGCGAAATTCGAGGGAAGACGTTTCAATTCAAGGGAATGTTGTATTTATCAACTATTTTTGAATGAATGACAGGCAGTATACCATTGATACGGACGATAAAGCAGCCTGTGAGGTCGCCAAATTGTAAAATAGTTGTTGTTTTGTGCCCTTTGCCCCAGACAAAGCAGGGGCTTAGGCTGAACGGTCGTCTCAGAATGCCCGACGTATGATGTCGATGACATTTTCCAGAACCGGATCGCGCAGGCTCAGTTTGTTGTAATGAAGAGATATCTCAATGGTTTCGCTATTGAGGGGAGCAAATGGAATCTGCTCAAGTGGCCAGCATTGGCGCAGGAGTGTAAAGAGACGCATCGGCATGATGCCCAACAGATCGCTACTGCCAATCAGTGCCGCAATAGTAAACATATTGTAACTACTAAAGCTGGTTTGACGATCCGGGAAAAGCTCATTGATCCGCTGGCGAAGATGGGTCAGGTTGTGCGCTTCATTCATAAACAATGCATGCTGATAGTCACACAAATTTTCCACGGTGGCAGGCTGGCTTAATGCCGGGTGGTTTTTTCGGCATACCAACACCAGACCATCAGCATAAAGGACGTTGTGGCCTAACGCGCGTGCGCTAAATGCATTGCTGTCGACAATCAGGTCCGTTTGGAACTGAGCAAGCTGCATTTCCGTATCGGTTATCTGAATATTACGCAGCACCAGCTGTGGCGCTTCACTTTTCACTGCCTGATAAATGAGCGGCAAGACCATTGCGCCTATCGAAGGCGACGTTCCGATGGTAATGGTTCGCTGCTTATCGTAGCTGCCCGTCAGATCCAACGCGCCGAGAATCGACTCAAGACCTTGACTGATATACTCATGCAAATGCGTTGCGTAGGCGGTAGGCGTGACGCCTTGACCTTTACGAATAAAAAGCGGATCGGGAAATATCGCGCGCAATTTCTGAATTGACTGACTTATTGCTGAGGGCGTGAGATTAAGAATTTTCGCAGCATTAACGATACCCTTATGGACATATACTGCCTCAAAGATGGTCAATAAATTGAGGTCAATATTACGTAAGGTCCGAAAAACTTGCGGTTTGTCTTGACCGCCGGGTTCATTTAGTCGTTTAGCCGGTAAATTATTATAATCCACGCTGTCACTCCGTATTCATTCACAATATGAATGATAGTTGAATTTATATATTATGCTTGTAGCGAATAGTAAACTGTTTCGTTTTAGTTAAATTGTTCAAAAAAATCAAACTGTTGTGTGTTTTTTGATCAAAAGATGACCCGTTCGCCAGATGAAATTCATGTGGTGTATAAAATGTGGCGTAATTAATCGAAATCGCTCAAGCGCTTCGAAAATATAGAAGATGTGGATTATTGTAAAGCGTAAAAGCGGTAAATACGTGAAGGTCCATCAAATAAATGGACCAGTATGTATTATATATTAAGCAGGGATATATTCGTGAGGTGGATTGTTTAGCAGTGCTAAAAGCTTGCTCACCAGGGAAGGGCGAATAATATCGGGAGTCGCTGTCTCAACCCAGCGTCGCATCTGGGTCATCTCCATGCCAGCGTACCCACAGGGGTTGATGCGCAGGAAAGGGGATAAATCCATATTAACGTTCAGCGCCAGCCCATGGAATGAGCACCCCCGGCGGATGCGTAAGCCCAGCGAACAAATCTTCATTTCCCCCACATAGACGCCAGGGGCATCGGCTCGCGGGTGGGCTTCGATACCAAAGTCTGCCAGCGTATCGACCACGGTTTGTTCCAGCAATGTGACCAATTCCCGAACGCCTAGCTTCCTGCGCTTGAGATTGAGCAGAACGTACATGACTTGTTGCCCTGGCCCGTGGTAAGTCACCTGCCCACCACGATCGCTCTGGATCACCGGAATATCACCGGGGACCAGCACATGCTCTGTTTTACCCGCTTGTCCTTGCGTGAAAACGGGCAAGTGTTCTACAAGCCAGATTTCATCTGGTGTGTCGTCATCGCGGGAATCAGTGAAATCGTGCATAGCCTGAGAGACAGGCTCATAGGGTTGTAACCCGAGATCGCGGACAAGAATTTTATCCTGATACAAAACAAGAACTCCGGGGAAGTGGGTTACCCGGCAAAGCGGGTAACCAAAGGGGATTACAGCACCATACGGACGATGTCGATATTGCCGAGCTCTTCGTACAGCGTTTCTACCTGCTCAATGTGCGTTGCCGTAATGGTAATCGACACGGAATGATAGTTGCCCTTGCTGCTCGGTTTTACCGTAGGGGAGTAATCGCCCGGTGCATGGCGCTGTACCACTTCAACCACCTGGTCAACCAGCTCCGGCAACGCCTGACCCATTACTTTGTAAGTAAATGGAGTAGGGAATTCAAGCAGTTCGTTAAGTTTGGTTTTCATGTCAGCTCCGCAGTACTTCAAAAAATAATAACTCCCACGTCGGTGGGAGTTATCTGGATACACAGTATATGGGGATGGAAATCACACTTTCAAGTGTTCAATTATTAACCAAACCAGTGATGGAACATCAATTTAATGTAATCAATGATTTTGCCGAAGAAATTACCTTCAGGGATTTCGTCCAGGACCACCAGCGGGCGCTGATCGATAGTTTTACCGTCGAGCTGGAAGTTGATGGTGCCGACTACCTGATTCTTCTGCAATGGCGCATGCAGTTCACTGGTGTTCAGCACATAGCTTGCTTTCAGATCTTTCATACGGCCACGCGGGATGGTCAGATAGAGATCTTTATCAACGCCCAGTGAGGCACGATCGTTGTCGCCAAACCATACTGGCTCAGAAGCAAATTCTTTCCCTGCCTTCAGTGGGTTCACGGTTTCGAAGAAACGGAAGCCCCAGGTCAGCAGTTTTTTACTTTCGGTTTCACGACCTTTAAAAGTACGACCGCCCATCACCGCGGAGATCAAACGCATCTGGCCTTCAGTTGCGGATGCAACAAGGTTATAGCCTGCTTTATCCGTATGGCCGGTTTTGATGCCGTCAACGTTCAGGCTGTTATCCCACAGCAAGCCGTTACGGTTGGTCTGGCGAATACCGTTAAAGGTGAATTCTTTTTCTTTATAGATGGTGTATTCGTTTGGCACGTCACGAATCAGGGCCTGACCAATGAGCGCCATATCGCGTGCGGAACTGTACTGACCGTCAGCATCCAGGCCATGTACGGTCTGGAAGTGGCTGTTTTTCAGACCCAAAGCGGAGACATAGCTGTTCATCAGGCCAACGAAGGCATCCTGGCTTCCGGCAGCGAAATCAGCCATCGCCACGCAGGCATCGTTACCCGATTGCAGGTTAATCCCGCGGATCAGTTGGGAAACAGGAACTTGCATGCCTGGTTTCAGGAACATCAAAGAAGAACCTTTGAACACCGGATTCCCCGTAGCCCAGGCATCGTTACCAATTGTCACCAGGTCGGTTTCTTTGAACTTACCCGCTTTCATGGCCTGACCGATAACGTAACTGGTCATCATTTTGGTCAGACTCGCCGGATCGCGCCGGGTGTCAGCGTTTTGTTCTGCCAGCACTTTGCCTGAGTTGTAGTCGATCAGAATATAAGATTCAGCGTCGATCTGCGGAACGCCAGGGATCATGGTCTTGATATTCAGGTCATCGGCGTGAGCTGCGGAAAGCGCAGTTGCGCAAAGGGCCGTGGTCAGCGCCACGCGCTGTACGAAACGAGCGGAGAAAGTGGTCTTCATGGTCAGAACAACGACATCCGTGATGGAATTAAAAAAAGTGCCTTACTATAGCAAAAGCTATACAGGCAGGCATCCGACTTTCAGCATGAGTTTGTGAATGTAAGTTACACAAGCTGACAATTCGGATACCGCCGATTAATTACTTTGCAACAGCGATGAACGATTGTAACTGCGCTTCGCTTTGCAGGCGCTGTTGCAAGGATGCAGCCTGCGGTTTGCTGGCAAACGGACCCATCTGGATACGCCATACCGCGCCATTTTGCTCAACGCGGCCCGGCACACCAAACTGCTGGCTCAAACGTTGTTGATACTGCTGCGCGCGCGCTTGATCGCTCACGGCACCCACCTGAACCACAAAACTACTGCTGGCGGCTGGCGTAGCCGCAACCGTCCCTTGGGATGACGCAGGGGCCGTCACGGGAGCGCTTTGAGTGACTGGGGGAGTCACGACAGGAGCGGGCGTCGGTTCACTTCCTTCCAGTACGCCTGATGCCAGCGTCGTTGGGGCACCCAGGAAGCCGCTGCTATTGACCGGTGCGCCAGTGCTATCTTCACTTTTCAGAGTATCGTTGCTGATGGCTCGGACATCGCCCTGAGGCTGCATTGCTTCAGGCGTTGAGGACGCGCCTCCCATTCCACCACTGAGATCCGGGCGAGAAGGGAGTGCATACGTTTGCTTAGCGACGGTGGTACAAACTGTACCCGGGCCAGAAAGCGTGCCGTCCTGCGCCACAATAATCGGATCGATACGCACTTTAGTATTGTTCGAGGTATTAAGGCGGTCCGCTGCGGCACGAGAAAGCGAGATCACGCGATCGTTACCATAAGGGCCACGATCGTTAATACGCACGACGATCATGCGACCGTTCGCCATGTTAGTCACGCGCGCATAGCTTGGAACAGGAAGAGTAGGGTGCGCTGCGGTAATTTGTGCAGGATCAAACGCTTCGCCTGAGGCAGTTAAATTGCTGCCCGGTTCGGCGTCGTAGATGGCGGCGAAACCGGCCTGGCTGAAGCGGGACGTATCCTGAACGATTTTATAACTCTTGCCGTCGCGCTGATAATCCTGATTCGCGGTGGCGTTGAGCGGTTCGAAAACCGGGTCCGCACCGCTGATTTCAACAATCGGGCCGTTACAGACCGCAGGCTGCGGTGGCTCAATGGTCGCCTGTTGTTGACCATCATCACTTGTACAAGCCGCAAGTAAACTTGCCGCGATGCAGATACCCAGCCACTGCTTACGCATTGCGATCCCCTTATTTTTATACGCTTTTGGACAACATTTTTCTGTGGGTATGGATAGACATCACTATACCAAACCCGGCCATCAACACGATCAGCGCCGAGCCCCCGTAACTCACCAGCGGTAGCGGCACACCAACAACCGGCAGAATCCCACTCACCATACCAATATTTACGAAGACATAAACGAATAAAATCAGCATCAAACCGCCAGCCATGACGCGGCCAAAGGTAGTTTGTGCGTGCGCGGCAATCCAGAGTCCACGCATAATGAGCAGCAGGTAAAGCGCCAGCAGTATGAGAATGCCAACTAACCCCAACTCTTCTGCCAGTACGGCAAAGATAAAGTCGGTATGACGTTCTGGCAGGAATTCGAGCTGAGACTGTGTTCCATGTAGCCAGCCTTTGCCGCGTAATCCACCGGAACCAATAGCAATTTTAGACTGAATAATATGGTAGCCAGCACCCAGCGGGTCAGTTTCTGGATCGAGCAGCATCATGACACGTTGACGTTGATAGTCGTGCATCAGGAAGAACCACAGTATTGGGATGAAGGCGGCCCCCAGTACCACCGCTATGCCAATTAATCGCCAGCTTAAGCCAGATAAGAAAAGCACAAACAGGCCTGACAGCGCCACAAGGATGGAGGTGCCAAGATCGGGCTGTGCCGCGACCAGAAGGGTCGGAAGGAAGATCAGCACCAGCGCAATAGCGGTATTTTTTAACGATGGAGGACAGACGTCACGGTTGATAAAGCGCGCAACCATCAACGGCACAGCAATTTTTGCGATTTCCGATGGCTGGAAACGAACAATCCCCAGATCAAGCCAGCGCTGCGCCCCTTTCGAAATCGCCCCGAAGGCATCGACTGCGATGAGCAGGATGATACAGACAAAGTAAAGATACGGCGCCCAGCCTTCGTAAACGCGAGGGGGGATTTGCGCCATCACGACCATGATAACCAGGCCCATCGCGATCTGGCCGATTTTGCGCTCCATCATGCCGATGTCCTGACCACTGGCGCTCCAGATAACCAGAGCGCTGTAGGTCAGCAATGCCAGCAGGATGAGCAGCATGGCTGGGTCGATATGGATTTTGTCCCACAGCGATTTCTTATTCGGATTATCCGTCACGATTATTGGTCCTCTGTCGCCGAGGCGGCTGGGGTTTCAGCTGGCAGTTCGGTGTTGTTATCACCCAGCATGATGTGGTCGAGTATCTGGCGCATGATGGTACCCACAGCCGGGCCCGCACCGCCGTTTTCCAGAATGATCGCCACCGCAACCTGCGGGTTATCATATGGCGCAAACGCGGTCATCAGCTTATGGTCACGCAGACGTTCAGCAATTTTATGCGCGTTATAGGTTTCGTTCGCTTTCAGGCCAAATACCTGCGCGGTACCCGATTTCGCCGCCACCTTATACGGCGCGCCTGCAAAATATTTATGTGCTGTTCCGTTCGGGCGGTTCGCTACGCCGTACATTCCGTCTTTAGCAATTTCCCAGAATCCAGAATGAATATTGCCAACGGGAGGTTCATGTGGCTGTGACCACGGCACCTTTTTACCGTCTTCAACGGTGCTCATCAGCAGGTGCGGCACTTTCACCACGCCATCGTTAATGAGGATCATCATGGCTTTATTCATCTGAATCGGGGTTGCTGTCCAGTAACCCTGGCCGATACCAACGGGAATGGTGTCACCTTGATACCACGGCTTTTTAAAGCGTTTGAGCTTCCACTCACGCGTCGGCATGTTTCCGGACCGTTCTTCTGACAGATCGATGCCCGTATAGTGACCGTAGCCAAACTTGCTCATCCACTCGGAAAGACGGTCAATCCCCAAATCATAGGCCACCTGATAGAAGAAGGTGTCCGCTGATTCTTCGAGGGATTTCGTAATGTTCAGGTGACCGTGTCCCCATTTCTTCCAGTCGCGGTAACGTTTGTCTGAGCCCGGGAGCTGCCACCAACCTGGGTCAAACAGGCTGGTATTACGGGTGATCACGCCCGCGCTAAGCGCCGATACCGCAACATACGGTTTAACGGTTGAAGCTGGCGGATAAACTCCCTGCGTGGCGCGGTTAACCAGCGGCGTATTGGGGTCGTTAAGCAGGCCGGAATAATCTTTGCTGGAAATGCCGTCCACAAACAGGTTGGGATCGTAGCTTGGCATTGACACCAGCGCCAGAATCCCACCGCTGCGCGGATCGGTGACAACAATTGCGGAGCGACTGCCGGTAAGCAGCGTTTCGATATACTGCTGAAGCTTTAAATCTAGCGTCAAATAAACGTCGTGACCGGCCTGAGGAGGAACCTCTTTCAACTGACGGATAACGCGACCACGGTTGTTAACTTCAACCTCTTCATAGCCCGTTTGTCCATGCAGGACGTCTTCGTAATAGCGTTCAATGCCCAGCTTGCCGATATCGTGGGTGGCGGCGTAGTTGGCCAGCTTACCCTCTTTATCGAGGCGATCGACGTCTTTGTCGTTGATTTTGGAGACGTAGCCAATCACATGCGTTAGCGCAGAACCGTAAGGGTAATAGCGGCGCTTATAGCCTTTGACTTCGACGCCAGGGAAGCGGTACTGGTTTACCGCAAAACGGGCAACCTGGACTTCCGTCAGGTTCGTCTTCACCGGAATTGAGGTAAATCGGTGCGAACGCGCACGCTCTTTTTTGAACGCGGCGATATCGTCATCGTTGAGATCGACAACGCCTTTTAAGGCATCCAACGTATCCTGAACGTTATCGACTTTCTCCGGCATCATCTCGATTTGGTAGATGGTGCGGTTTAACGCCAGCGGTGTGCCGTTACGATCGTAGATAATGCCGCGACTAGGCGCGATAGGAACCAGCTTGATGCGGTTTTCGTTAGAACGCGTTTGGTAGTCGGTAAAGCGGACAATTTGCAGATTGTAGAGGTTGGCGATCAGCACGCCAGTCAGCAGCAAAATCCCGGTAAAGGCGACCAGCGCCCGGCGCACAAACAGCGCGGACTCAGCCGTATAGTCGCGAAAAGAATTCTGTAGTTTCATCCGCTGCTTAATCTACCCTGGTCAATCATTACTCGCGGTGATAAGGGTGGTTGGTAGTGATACTCCACGCACGATACAGGCTTTCCGCTACCAGAACCCGAACAAGCGGGTGGGGAAGCGTGAGCGCGGAGAGGGACCAACTTTGTTCTGCTGCCGCTTTACACGCTGAAGATAGCCCTTCAGGCCCACCAATCAGCAGGCTAACGTCGCGGCCATCTTGCTTCCAGCGCTCGAGTTCGTGCGCCAACTGCGGCGTATCCCAGGGTTTGCCTGGAATATCGAGGGTAACGATGCGGTTCTTGCCGGCAGCAGCCAGCATCATCTCACCCTCTTTATCGAGAATACGTTTGATATCCGCGTTTTTACCGCGCTTTCCAGCCGGGATTTCTACCAGCTCGAACGGCATGTCTTTGGGAAAACGACGCAGATATTCAGTAAAGCCCGTTTGTACCCAGTCTGGCATTTTCGTGCCGACGGCTACCAATTGCAACTTCACGCATTAACCCCAGAGTTTTTCCAGCTCATACAGGCGACGGCTCTCATCCTGCAAAACATGGACAATCACATCGCCGAGGTCAACCACGACCCAGTCAGCAATAGCTTCGCCTTCCACACCCAGTGGCATGAGACCCGCAGCGCGCGATTCCTGAACAACGTGGTCAGCAATAGAGGCAACGTGGCGAGAAGAAGTACCGGTGCAGATAATCATGCAGTCGGTGATACTGGATCGACCGTGAACGTCGATAGCGATAATGTCCTGGCCTTTCAGGTCATCAATTTTGTCGATAACAAAATCCTGGAGTTCTTTACCCTGCAAGTTTTTTCCCCTGGTGAGTGAAGTTGAGCAACTGTTAATTTGTAGCCAGACAGTATACCTGAACTGACGGCTGTGTCGGGACAAATGTCACCGGACGGGCTTTGAAGGCGGGTATCATCCCATCCTCTGCCTGACAATGCATCGCCATTTTTGTAAAACAATTTCTGTAAAGCAATCATTGGCGGGAAAGTCAGGTTGCGGAGGATATCAGCATAGAGGGGGCTGTCAATGGCATGAGGGCGAATAACGCGATTTTTCGCGCTTACCCTGATGCATCTGCGCTTTTCTGATACAACCCCTGCTGATGAATATAAGACAGTACGGACAAGGGGAGTAAATCGTCGCAGGAAAGGTCTTGCTGCAAACGTTCGCGTATAAGGGTCGCAGAAATATCAAACCACGGTGTCTCGGCCAGATAAATCTTGCCCGCAGGCAAGTTATGCAACTCTTCCACGTTATGGGTCAGGTGTGCATCCAGCCAGGCCTGATGCTGCTCTTCCTTCATCGTTAGCGGATAGCCCGGACGACGACAGACGATCAAATGACTGTTTTCCAGAATGGTGTCGTACTGATGCCAGGAAGGGAAGTTCAGCAGTGAATCCTGACCGATAATGAAACCTAACGGGCGGGTTGGTCCTTGTTCAGCGCGCCATTCCTTCAGGGTCTCTGAGGTATAAGACGGGGTATCGCGACGCAGTTCTCGTTCATCAAGTTTGAACAGCGGCTTATCCGCGATCGCCAGTTCCAGCATGTGCTTACGCTGGGCACTGCTAGCCTCTGGCTGTGGACGATGCGGAGGGACGTTGTTTGGCATGATGATCACGCGCTGCAATCCAATCAAATTCGCCAGTATTTCTACCGGTTTCAAATGACCGTAGTGAACGGGATCGAAGGTCCCTCCAAACAGCGCCTGTAGAGAATTCATATCAACCATCAATAAAAACGTCGGCCAGTGCCTTAAGACACAGCAGAAGAGAAAGGCTTTCTAGCTCAGCCCAAATCGACTGACCGTAATCCTGCTTCAGCGTCAACTCGGCGCGCGTCAGCAACTGTACCGCCTGGCGAAGCTGCTCATGGCTTAGTCGGTTGACCGCTTCGGTCGTCATCGCGCGGCGATTTTGCCAGACTCGGTGTTTATCAAACAGTGCGCGCAGAGGGGTATTAGCCGACTGTCGTTTCAGGGTATTGAGCAACAGCAGTTCACGCTGCAGGGTACGCAGTAAAATAACCGGCTCGCTGCCCTCCAGGCGCAACTGCTGCAAAATATGCAGAGCGCGTTTTCCCTTTGCTGCCAGCAGTGCGTCAACCCAGTGAAAGGGGGTAAAGTGCGCGGCGTCATTTACCGCTTGCTCAACGCGCGGGAGCGTTAATTTACCGTCCGGCCACAGCAACGACAACCGATCCAGCGCTTGCGCCAGTGCCAGCAGGTTACCCTCATAGCAATAGCAAAGCAGCTGATTTGCCGCATCATCCAACTGCAAATTATTGAGTTTTGCACGAGCGGAAACCCATTTTGGCAGGTGAATCTGTTCAGGTGTCTGGCATGCAACCTGCACCGAATGCGCAGAAAGCTGGGTAAACCAGGCTGCGTTTTCTTGCGCTTTAGTGAGTTTATTACCACGAACGATCAGCAATAAATCGTCGTGCAGCAGACCGACCAGCGTAGCGAGTTGCTCGTTGATGGCTGCGTTGGGGCCGTTTTCAGGTAGCTGAATCAAAATGGTTTGACGGGAAGCAAACAGACTCATCGACTGGCAAAGCGAAAAGAGCGTCTGCCAGTCGGTGCTGTTATCAATATGGAAGGCGTGGTGTTCATCAAAACCTTGAGATGCGGCGACCTGACGCACGGCATCCTGGCTTTCCTGAAGCAAAAGCGGATCGTTTCCAAGTAATAAATACGCCGCGCGCAGCCCTTCACTGAGCTGCGCGCGGAGTTGTTCAGGATACAAACGAAGCATTATTTACCCAGCGTCGTGGAGACGCGCGGTGCGGTTTCAGCCTGAACGGGCTGTTCCGCTGCCGCTTCTTTTGAAGCAGCCTGAATGCTTGGCAGTTTGCGGATCAACTGTTCCGCAGCCTTATCGTACATTTCGTTGATGATAATGCTCTGCTCGGCATCTTTCGCCAGTGCAGTTTGCGGGTTATCAAAGAACGAACGATAAACTTTGGTGCTGATCGGGTAAATATCTTTTCCCGGAATCAACACGGCAGCGCTTACCGACATAACCATCTGATATTCCGCAGTACGACCATCCTGGAAGATGGACGCGGTGTCTTTGCTCAACGTTGAACTGATGACACGCAACGACGGAACATCCTGGCGCAGTGAACCTTTCTCGATAAGTTCAACGCCATTAAGACGAAGCTGGTTTCGAATAGCGCGGCTCAGCGGGCCGTTCGGATCTCCAGAATCGAAGATCATTGTTTTCATCTGGGCAGGCACTGCCGTAGTGTTACGCAGATGCCAGCCACAACCCGCGGTGACAAGCACCGTCAGAGATAAGAGTAATGTTGCCAGTAGTCGCACGTTTCCTCCCGCGCTTAGCCAACGACCAGATTCAGCAGTTTACCGGGTACGTAGATCACTTTACGCACGGTAACGCCCTCAAGGTATTTCGCGACCAGATGTTCCTGGCCTGCGCGTTCACGGACTTGTTCTTCAGTGGCATCAACCGCAACGGTAATCTTTCCGCGCACTTTGCCGTTCACCTGAACGACAACAAGCGTGGTGTTTTCAACCATTGCAGATTCATCAGCAACTGGCCATGGCGCATTGTCGATATCGCCTTCGCCTTTCAGTTCCTGCCACAGCGTAAAGCTTGCGTGCGGAGTGAACGGGTTCAGCATACGAACAACCGCCATCAGTGCTTCACGCATTAAGGCACGATCCTGCTCGCCTTCCTGCGGCGCTCTCGCCAGCTTGTTCATCAGTTCCATAATAGCCGCAATTGCGGTATTGAAGGTCTGACGACGACCAATATCATCGGTAACTTTTGCGATAGTTTTATGAACATCGCGGCGCAGCGCCTGTTGGCCTTCGCTCAGTGCGTCAACGTTCAGTGCTGGAGCCTCGCCATGTGAGGTGTGCTCGTAAACCAGTTTCCAGACGCGTTTCAGGAAGCGGTTCGCCCCTTCAACGCCAGATTCTTGCCATTCCAGCGTCATATCCGCAGGAGACGCAAACATCATGAACAGACGAACGGTATCCGCGCCGTAACGTTCAACCATCACCTGCGGGTCGATGCCGTTATTTTTGGACTTGGACAT
>JALCNW010000058.1 GCA_022649305.1 Enterobacter sp. | reverse complement strand
TCGCATCATCAGCCTGTTTTTCGAGGTTGATCATCTGATCGAGATCGTTAGCCCACTCTTTTTTAAGCGTTTTATCCAGCAGTGCGGCAAGGGCCGGATTGCATTGTTTGATCCAGCGGCGCGGCGTGATGCCGTTCGTCACGTTATGGAATTTGTTCGGCCACAGCTGGTGATATTCTGGGAACAGATCTTTCACCACCAGGTCGGAGTGCAGCGCCGCAACGCCATTCACCGCAAATCCGCTCACCACGCACATGTTCGCCATGCGCACCTGTTTGTCATGTACCACCGCAAGCTTCGCCCAGACCGCCTTGTCGCCTGGCCAGGTTTTCTCTACCAGCACGTGGAATCGGTCGTTGATCTGGTTGATTATCTGCATGTGACGCGGCAGCAGCGCTTTCACCAGTTTCTCATCCCAGCACTCCAGCGCTTCAGGCATCAGGGTGTGGTTGGTGTACGCGAAGGTGCGGCTGGTAATGGCCCAGGCATCATCCCAGCTCATCTGATGCTCGTCGATCAGTACGCGCAGCAGCTCAGGAATGGCGATGGTCGGGTGGGTATCATTCAGTTGAATAACTTCGTAATCCGGCAGTTCCGCCAGCTTGCGACCGGCCAGATGATGGCGTCGCAAAATATCAGCGATAGAGCAGGCGCACTGGAAATACTGCTGCATCAGACGCAGCTTTTTGCCCGCCAGATGGTTGTCGTTCGGGTACAGCACTTTGGTCAGCTTTTCGGCGTCAATTCCCTGCTGCTCGGCACGCAGGAAATCGCCGTCGTTAAATTTGGTGAGGTTAAACGGATGGGCATGCGTCGCCTGCCACAGGCGCAGCGGCTGCGCGACCCCGTTACGGTAGCCCAACACGGGCAGATCCCAGGCTTGCCCGGTAATCACAAAACCTGGTTCCCAGTGACCCTGCTTAGTGACTTTCCCGCCAATGCCGACGTTCACATCAAGCTGTGCATTGTGGCGGAACCACGGATAGCTGCCGCGATGCCAGTCGTCGGGTGCTTCAATCTGATGCCCTTCGGCAAAAGACTGACGGAACAGACCGTACTGATAGTTCAGACCATAGCCCGTCGCAGATTGCCCGACCGTCGCCATTGAATCGAGGAAGCACGCCGCCAGACGCCCCAGGCCGCCGTTACCCAGGCCCGGATCGGTTTCTTCCTCCAGCAGGTCGGTCAGGTGGATATTGTGCTCGTTGAGCACCTCGCTCACATCCTGATACCAGCCGAGGTTCAGCAGGTTATTGCCGGTCAGGCGGCCAATCAGGAATTCCATCGAAATGTAGTTAACATGGCGCTGCCCTTTGACCGGCTTTGCCGCAGGCTGGGCACCGAGCAGTTCAGCGAGTGCGCCGCTGACGGCCTGCCACCACTGATGCGGCGTCATCTCTTCGGCAGCATGTAAACCAAATCGCTGCCACTGACGCGTCAGGGCAGCCTGAAATTGAGCTTTGTTGAAAGTAGGCTGTGACATAGGGAATCGGCATCCTGTAGAGAAAGAAAACATATTGACGCTAGTGTGCCTGGCTCATTACGCCTCTTCCTCATCCTGTCGGGGATTAGACAGGGAGGAGTAGCGGGGATGAGCGTAAAAGTGTGATCGAGGCCACTCTTGAGCATAGACTGAGTGTGCCGGGACGACGAAAAGATAACCGGGAAGAGTGTCAAAAAAATGAAATGACGTTTCGTTCAAAATTAATGTATACAGAAACGATCGCGCAACTGAAATAATATTTCTCATTATTTCGTGCCTGTCAGCAGGATATTTCGCCAGCGTAATGATAGTGAAAATTAATTAGCGTGGCCGATAATTTAGCAACTTGTGCTTTTAATGACCCACTATCGTCACTGTGACGCAAACCAGTACCCATGCGGCTTACAAGTACTTTGCGAAAGTTCCATTCACTAGAGAAATAAATTTGTGACAGAGTGCAAATTCGAGGACACAAAAGACGGACATAACTTGCAATAGTTCTCTTTCTGGCCGACCTTATATCTATTAATTACGAAGCCCAAAAAAAATCGTTTTCCTCGTTTCCCACAGTGAAGTGAACACTTATGTTGATTCCGTCCAAATTAAGTCGCCCGGTTCGTCTTGACCATACTGTGGTCCGCGAACGCCTGCTGGCGAAACTTTCCGGCGCGAACAATTTCCGACTGGCGCTGGTGACGAGCCCTGCGGGGTATGGAAAAACAACGCTCATTTCACAATGGGCAGCCGGTAAAAGCGATCTTGGCTGGTACTCTCTTGATGAGGGTGATAACCAGCAGGAGCGTTTCGCCAGCTATTTAATTGCCGCTATTCAGCAGGCGACGAACGGGCACTGCGTGACCAGCGAAGTGATGGTCCAAAAACGCCAGTACGCCAGCTTATCGTCTCTTTTCGCCCAGCTCTTTATCGAACTTGCCGAATGGCATCGTCCGCTTTTTCTGGTGATTGATGATTACCATCTGATCACCAACCCGGTTATTCACGAATCCATGCGCTTCTTCCTGCGCCATCAGCCCGAAAATTTGACGCTGGTGGTTCTGTCGCGCAATTTGCCACAGCTTGGTATTGCCAACCTGCGCGTGCGCGATCAGCTCTTAGAAGTGGGCAGCCAACAGCTGGCGTTTAACCATCAGGAAGCGAAACAGTTCTTTGACTGCCGATTGACCTCGCCGATCGAGGCCGCCGAAAGTAGCCGCCTGTGTGACGATGTTGCAGGCTGGGCGACCGCATTGCAGCTTATCGCGCTCTCAGCCCGACAGAACAACAGCCCGACGCATCAGTCGGCGCGCCGTTTATCAGGTATTAACGCCAGCCATCTGTCCGATTATCTGGTCGATGAAGTGCTCGACAGCGTCGACCCCGCGACCCGCCACTTCCTGCTGAAAAGCTCGCTGCTTCGCTCAATGAACGATGCGCTAATTGTGCGCGTTACCGGTGAAGACAACGGGCAGATGCGCCTTGAAGAAATTGAACGTCAGGGCCTGTTCCTGCAACGTATGGACGACTCAGGCGAATGGTTCTGCTTCCATCCGCTGTTTGGCAATTTCTTGCGCCAGCGCTGTCAGTGGGAGCTGGCGACCGAACTACCTGATGTCCATCGCGCCGCCGCTGAAAGCTGGATGGCGCAAGGTTTCCCGAGCGAAGCCATCCACCATGCCCTGGCCGCTGGTGATGCCAATATGCTGCGCGATATCCTGCTAAATCACGCATGGGGTTTGTTTAACCATAGTGAACTGACGCTCCTTGAAGAGTCGTTGCGCGCACTGCCGTGGGAAAGCCTTCTGGACAACCCACGTCTGGTATTGCTCCAGGCCTGGCTGATGCAAAGCCAGCATCGTTACAGTGAGGTCAATACCCTGCTGGCCCGCGCTGAGCAAGAGATGCAAGGCGAAATGGATGCCACGCTGCACGGCGAATTTAACGCCCTGCGGGCGCAGGTCGCGATTAACGATGGTGACCCGGAGGAAGCCGAGCGTCTGGCGATGATCGCCCTCGACGAGCTACCGCTGGCAAACTATTACAGCCGTATCGTCGCCACCTCGGTTCATGGCGAAGTGCTGCACTGCAAAGGCGACCTCACCCGTTCACTGTCGCTGATGCAGCAAACCGAGCAGATGGCGCGCCGCCACGACGTCTGGCATTACGCGCTGTGGAGCATGATCCAACAAAGCGAAATTTTATTTGCCCAGGGCTTTTTGCAGGCCGCGTGGGAAACGCAGGAAAAAGCATTCCAGCTGATTCGGGATCAGCACCTGGAACAGTTGCCGATGCACGAGTTTTTGCTGCGCATTCGTGCCCAGCTGCTGTGGGCGTGGGCGCGTCTTGACGAAGCAGAAGCCACGGCTCGCCACGGCGTGAACGTGCTGTCTACCTATCAGCCGCAGCAGCAGCTCCAGTGCCTGACGCTGCTGGTGCAATGTTCGCTGGCGAGAGGCGATCTGGATAACGCCCGCAATCACCTTAACCGTCTGGAAAACCTGCTCGGCAACGGTCAATATCACAGCGACTGGGTTTCTAACGCCGATAAAGTCCGGGTGATTTACTGGCAAATGATCGGCGATAAAAAGTCTGCGGCCAACTGGCTGCGTCAGACGCCGAAACCAGAATTTGCCAATAACCACTTCCTGCAAAGCCAGTGGCGCAATATCGCCCGTGTCCAGATTTTGCTGGGTGAATTTGATCCGGCGGAAATTGTGCTGGAAGAGTTGAATGAAAATGCCCGCAGCCTGCGTCTGATGAGCGATCTGAACCGCAACCTGCTGCTGCTCAATCAGCTTTACTGGCAGGCCGGACGCAAAAACGATGCCCAGCGCGTACTGCTGGAAGCATTGCAGTTAGCCAATCGCACCGGATTTATCAGCCACTTTGTCATTGAAGGCGAAGTCATGGCTCAGCAGTTGCGTCAGCTTATCCAGCTCAATACCCTGCCGGAACTGGATCAGCATCGCGCCCAGCGCATTCTGCGCGAGATCAACCAGCATCATCGCCACAAGTTTGCCCATTTCGACGAGAACTTTGTCGAACGATTGCTGAACCACCCAGAAGTGCCAGAATTGATTCGTACCAGCCCGCTCACCCAGCGTGAATGGCAGGTGCTTGGGCTTATCTATTCGGGTTATAGCAATGAGCAAATTGCGGGCGAACTAGCGGTCGCGGCGACCACGATCAAAACGCATATTCGTAACTTGTATCAGAAACTGGGCGTCGCGCACCGTCAGGATGCAGTGCAACATGCGCAGCAATTGTTGAAGATGATGGGGTACGGGGTTTAATCCTCTGCGGTTTGATGCCCTTTCCCATCGGGAGAGGGCGAAAGGCTAACTCAGCACAACTCTAACTGCACATTATTATCTTTAATCACCTGCATCACACCCGCTGGGGGCATCACGTCGGTGTAAACCGTATTCACCATGCTGATACTGCCCATGTTCACCATCGCATTACGACCAAACTTAGAATGGTCCACCACCAGCATCACGTGGCGTGAGTTCTCGATGATGGCGCGCTTGGTGCGCACTTCATGGTAATCAAATTCCAGCAGTGAACCGTCGCTGTCGATGCCGCTGATCCCCAGGATGCCGAAATCCAGGCGGAACTGAGAGATAAAATCCAGCGTCGCTTCGCCAATGATCCCACCATCCCGGCTGCGCAACTCGCCGCCCGCCAGGATGATGCGGAAATCATCCTTCTTCATCAGCGTAGTGGCGACGTTCAGGTTGTTCGTCACGATGCGCAAATTTTCATGGTTGAGCAGCGCATGCGCCACCGCTTCTGGCGTGGTGCCGATATCAATAAACAGCGTCGCACCGTTAGGGATTTGGCTTGCCACTTTGCGAGCTATGCGCTCTTTCTCTGCGGTTTGCGTCGCCTTACGATCGTGCCATGAAGTATTCACTGAGCTGGACGGCAGCGCCGCCCCACCGTGATGGCGCAGGATTCGGTTTTGATCGGCCAGGTCGTTTAAATCACGGCGAATGGTCTGCGGGCTAACGGCAAACTGCTCGACCAGCTCCTCGGTACTGACGTATCCCTGCTGCTTAACCAGTTCGATAATCGCGTCATGGCGCTGTGTTTGTTTCATGAGATATCCCTGGAAATTATGTTCGTTTTCGCGCATTCAGCGTATCGGCAAACGCCATGGCGAGCCCGACGGCCAGCCCGGCAACGTGCGCACCGTTAGCGATAGACATACCAAACAGATCAAACCATCCGGCAATTAGCCATACTACGGCAAAGGTGATTAATCCGCGTTGCAGATAAATGCCGCTCTCAGGGTCGCGTTCGCCCCGCAGCCAGACATACCCCATCAGCGCGTAGACCACGCCGGATAACCCGCCAAACCACGGGCCGCTAAACTTATGCTGCACATACCCACTCAGCAAGGCGCTGATAATGGTGATTACAATCAGTTTTCCGCTACCGAGACGCTTCTCGACTAAACCGCCGAGATACCACCACCACAGCAGATTAAACAGAATATGCAGTACCGAGAAATGCATCAGCGCGTGGGTGAAATAGCGCCAGACGTCGAACTGCAAGGACGGATCGTAGGGCCAGGCCAGCGCAATCATCACGCTCTGGTCGCCCACCACATTCATGATGATAAACACCAGGATGCAGGCCGCCATTAACAGCAGCGTAAAGGGACCGGCACGCTCGCGGATGGCCGCCATAAAAGGAAAGCGCTGATAATGCAATCCGGTGTCCGTGTGGCCGGACTGCCAGCTTGCGGCCAGGTAACGGGCGTCGCCGGGATTCTCAAGAAAGCGAGCCAGTTCCGCATTCACGCGTGCCGCCTGGCTTTCATCTGCCAGCCAGACGTCAGTTTGGGTATGTTGCTGAATAGTCAGGATAACGCCCTGCGTCGCCATATAATCGACAAACGCCTGGGCAACGCGCGGGTTGGTAAAAGAGGTGATCATCAACATCGGCAGCAGTCGCTCATTTCCACACAAAAGGGGACAGTATACGGCATCAGCCGCCGAACGTATGTTCAACTTCCGCCGGGAAATGACGATGCCAGGCATCAAAACCACCGTCGACGCTGTAGACGGCGTCATAACCCTGCGTGAGCAGATATTGCGCGGCACCTTTGCTGCTGTTGCCGTGATAGCACATGACCATCACCGACGTTTCAAAATCGTTATCGCGCATAAACGCGCCCAGGGTGTCGTTAGTGAGATGAAACGCGCCTGGCGTATGACCCATCGCAAAGCTTTGTGGATCGCGGATATCCACCAGCACCGCCTTGCCCTGGTGCATTTTTTGGTGGGCTTCTTCGACGTTAATACATTCAAACTGATCCATGGTGTTCTCTTTCGATTATTCAGGTTTTATGCGGCTTGCTGACCCTCACCCCTGCCCTCTTCCTATAAGGGAGAGGGAGAAAAGCTGACCGCACTATTTTACCGCGTAGTGTACGTCCTGGCGGCGGGTAAACGCCATTATGTTATCTCTATCACTCAAAATTGTTTTTTTGATGTTACCAAAAACGCGTTCCTTTGCTATTATGAGCGATATCGAACATTTATGAGCTTTAACGAAAGTGCATGAGGGTGATATGGAAACCAAAGATCTGATTGTGATAGGCGGCGGCATCAACGGTGCCGGCATCGCGGCAGATGCCGCAGGACGCGGTTTATCTGTACTGATGCTGGAAGCCAACGATCTCGCCTGTGCGACGTCGTCTGCCAGCTCCAAACTGATCCACGGCGGCCTGCGCTACCTGGAACACTACGAATTCCGCCTGGTCAGCGAAGCGCTGGCCGAACGCGAAGTTTTACTCAAAATGGCGCCACATCTGGCGATCCCGATGCGCTTTCGTCTGCCGCATCGCCCGCATTTGCGTCCCGCGTGGATGATTCGTATCGGCCTGTTTATGTACGATAATCTGGGCAAACGTACCAGCCTGCCGAGCTCAACCGGTTTGCGCTTTGGCGCGGAATCGGTGCTTAAACCTGAAATCGTGCGCGGATTCGAATATTCCGACTGCTGGGTGGACGATGCACGTCTGGTGCTGGCGAATGCCCAGATGGTGGTCAAGAAAGAGGGCGAGGTCAAAACCCGCACTCGCGCCACCGCTGCACGTCGCGAAAACGGCCTGTGGATTGTCGAAGCCGAAGATATCGATACCGGCGAGAAGTTCAGCTGGCAGGCGCGTGGACTGGTGAACGCCACTGGCCCGTGGGTGAAACAATTCTTTGACAATGGCATGCATTTGCCATCGCCGTACGGTATCCGCCTGATCAAAGGCAGCCACATTGTGGTGCCGCGCGTTCACACGCAAAAGCAGGCCTACATCCTGCAAAACGAAGATAAGCGCATCGTGTTTGTCATTCCGTGGATGGATGAGTTCTCGATCATCGGCACCACCGATGTGGAGTACAACGGCGACCCGAAAAACGTCGAGATCGACGAGAAAGAGATCGCCTATCTGCTGAAAGTGTATAACGCACACTTCAAAAAACCGCTGGGTCGTGATGACGTGGTCTGGACCTATTCCGGCGTGCGCCCGCTGTGCGATGACGAATCCGATTCACCGCAGGCAATTACCCGCGACTATACGCTCGATATTCATGACGTTGATGGGCAAGCGCCGTTGCTGTCGGTATTCGGCGGTAAGCTCACCACCTCTCGCAAGCTGGCCGAGCATGCGCTGGAAAAACTGACACCCTACTACAAAGGTATCGGCCCGGCGTGGACCAAAGGCACTACGCTGCCTGGCGGGGATATCGGCAGTGACCGTGATGATTACGCCGCCAAACTGCGTCGTCGTTATCCGTTTATTACCGAATCAATGGCGCGCCACTTTGCTCGCACCTACGGGAGCAATACCGAACTGATTCTGGGCGAAGCGCAAGCACTCGCTGATTTGGGCGAACATTTTGGTCATGAGCTTTACGAGGCGGAACTGCGCTATCTGGTTGAGCATGAGTGGGTACGTCGTCTTGAAGATGCTATCTGGCGTCGAACTAAAGAAGGGATGTGGCTGGATGCCGAGCAGCAGTCGCGCATCGCGCAGTGGCTGGCACAGAACGCGGGAAAGCGTGAGCTGTCGTTAGCGTCTTAACGAGTGCGGCCTGATACCCCTCACCCCGACCCTCTCCCCTATGGGGAGAGGGTTAGGGGGTGTTTTACAGCCTCACCGGATCAATATGCCAAATCTTCTCGGCATACTCTTTGATGGTCCTGTCTGATGAGAAATAGCCCATATTGGCGATGTTGTGCATCGCTTTTGCGGCCCATTCCTCTTGATGGCGATACAGTTCGTCCACCTTATCCTGACAATCCACGTAGCTGCGGAAATCCGCCAGCACCTGATAGTGATCGCCAAAGTTGATCAGCGAATCGACCAGATCGCGGTAGCGGCCTGGCTCTTCAGGGTTGAACACGCCGGTCGCAATTTGCGTGAGCACTTCGCGAAGCTCTTCATCCTGCTCATAATAATCGCGCGGTTTGTAGCCCTGCTTGCGCAGTGCTTCCACCTCTTCCGCAGTATTACCGAAGATAAAGATGTTATCCGCACCCACGTGTTCCAGCATCTCCACGTTCGCGCCGTCCAGCGTACCGATGGTCAGCGCGCCGTTCAGGGCAAACTTCATGTTGCTGGTGCCCGATGCTTCCGTACCCGCCAGCGAGATTTGCTCAGAAAGATCGGCCGCCGGGATGATCAGCTGCGCCAGACTCACGCTGTAGTTCGGGATAAACACGATCTTCAGTTTGTCGCCAATCTGCGGATCGTTGTTGATCACTTTCGCCACATCGTTGATGAGGTGAATGATGTGTTTCGCCATGTAATACGCTGACGCGGCCTTACCGGCAAAGATATTTACGCGCGGCACCCACTCGGCAGTCGGATCGGCTTTGATACGGTTGTAGCGGGTGATCACATGCAGCACGTTCATCAGCTGACGTTTGTATTCATGGATACGTTTGATCTGCACGTCGAATAGCGCTTTCGGGTTGGCCACCACGTTCAGATGCTGCGCCATGTACACCGCCAGCCGCTTTTTATTCAGCAGTTTGGCATCACGCACCGCTTTGTTCACCAGCGGGAAATCGACGTGCTGTTCGAGTTCGCTCAACTGGCTGAGATCGGTACGCCATGTGCGACCGATATTGTCATCCAGGACTTCCGACAGCGGCTGGTTCGCCAGCGCCAGCCAGCGACGCGGCGTCACGCCATTGGTCACGTTACAGAAGCGCATCGGGAAAATTTTAGCGAAATCGGCAAACAGCGATTGCACCATCAGGTTGGAGTGCAGCTCGGAAACCCCGTTCACCTTATGGCTGACGACAACTGCCAACCATGCCATACGCACACGGCGACCGTTGGATTCATCAATGATTGAAGTACGGCTCAGCAGACCGGTATCGTCGGGATACTGTTCCTGCAACGTTTTAAGGAAATAGTCGTTAATTTCAAAGATGATTTGCACGTGGCGCGGCAGGATTTTGCCCAGCATATCAACCGGCCAGGTTTCCAGTGCTTCGCTCATCAACGTATGGTTGGTGTAGGAGAAGACCTGACAGGTGACTTCAAACGCCTCGTCCCAGCTGAACTTATGTTCGTCGATAAGCAAACGCATCAGCTCCGGAATGGACAGCACCGGGTGCGTGTCATTCAGGTGAATAGCGGTCTTTTCCGCAAGGTTGCTGTAGGTTCTGTGCAGCTGATAGTGACGGCTGAGGATATCCTGGATGGTGGATGAGACCAGGAAGTACTCCTGACGCAGACGCAGCTCGCGGCCTGAATAGGTCGAGTCGTCCGGGTAAAGCACGCGCGACACGTTCTCGGAGTGGTTTTTATCTTCCACTGCGGCGAAGTAGTCACCCTGATTAAATTTACCCAGGTTGATTTCACTACTGGCCTGAGCGTTCCACAGACGCAGCGTGTTGGTCGCGTCGGTATCGTAGCCAGGAATAATCTGGTCGTAGGCGACCGCCAGGATCTCTTCGGTCTCCAGCCAGCGGCTTTTCTTGCCTTCTAGCTGAACACGCCCGCCAAAGCGCACTTTATAGCGCGTGTTGTGGCGTTTGAATTCCCACGGGTTCCCGTATTCCAGCCAGTAGTCCGGCGACTCTTTCTGACGCCCATCGACGATATTTTGCTTGAACATGCCGTAGTCGTAGCGAATGCCGTAGCCACGGCCCGGCAGCGCCAGCGTCGCCAGCGAGTCCAGGAAGCAGGCCGCCAGACGCCCAAGACCACCGTTGCCTAAACCAGGGTCGTTTTCTTCGTCAATCAACTCTTCTAAATCTAACCCCATCTCTTCCAGTGCGTTTTTGACATCGTCATAAATACCGAGCGATAACAGCGCGTTGGAAAGGGTGCGGCCAATCAAAAACTCCATCGACAGGTAATAAACCTGACGTGTTTCCTGCGAAAGCTGGGCGCGGTTAGACCGCAGCCAGCGCTCAACCAGTCGGTCACGCACGGCAAACAGCGTGGCGTTCAGCCATTCGTGCTTGTTGGCGATCACCGGATCTTTCCCGATGGTAAACATCAGCTTATAGGCGATGGAATGTTTTAACGCCTCAATGCTGAGCGTCGGGGATGCATAACTAAAAGGTGCATTCATATCAGTGACTCCGCCTTACGACTTCAAGCGTTGATAAAGATCGCGGTATGACTGCGCCGCAACGTGCCAGCTAAAATCCATCGCCATCGCCTGACGTTGCACGAAACGCCATAAAGAGGGACGCGACCACAAAACAAACGCACGCCGAATCGCACGTAAAAGCGACCAGGCATTGCTGTCTTCAAAAGAAAATCCGGTGGCAACGCCGTCGGCCAGGTTCTCCAGCGACGTATCTGACACCGTATCCGCCAGCCCACCGGTACGACGCACTAACGGCAGCGTGCCGTATTTGAGTCCGTACAGCTGCGTTAAGCCGCACGGCTCAAAGCGGCTAGGCACGAGGATGACATCTGATCCGCCCATGATGCGGTGCGAGAAGGCTTCGTGATAGCCAATCTGCACGCCCACCTGTCCAGGATGTTCCGCAGCTGCCGCAAGGAACCCTTCCTGCAAGACCGGATCGCCTGCACCCAGCAGCGCCAGTTGACCGCCCTGCGCCAGTAATCCCGGCAACGCCTCCAGCACCAAATCCAGCCCTTTTTGGCTGGTCAGGCGGCTGACCACCGCAAACAGCGGGACTTTGTCGTTAACCTTCAGCCCCATGGCAATTTGCAGCTGACGTTTGTTTTCCGCTTTGTCTTCTACCGAATCCCGACTAAACCGTGATGCCAGTAAAAGGTCCGTTTCTGGATTCCAAATTTTATCGTCCACGCCGTTAAGGATGCCCGTCAAACGTCCCTCACGCTGACGCTGACGCAACAGTCCTTCCATGCCGTAACCGAACTCCGGCTCGGTGATTTCGCGAGCATAGGTTGGACTGACCGCCGTGATGTGATCGGCATAATAAAGCCCGGCCTTCAGGAACGAAATCTGGCCGTTAAATTCCAGCCCGTGCATGTTATAGAACGACCATGGCAGATCTATTTCATTCATATGATGGGCGTAATACATGCCCTGATAAGCCAGGTTATGCACGGTAAAGACCGATTTTGCCGGGTGACCACGCGCCGCCAGGTAGGCAGGTGCAAGACCCGCATGCCAGTCGTGCGCATGGACAATATCCGGACGCCAGAAGGGATCCAGACCGGTCGCCATTTCGGCGCCCACCCAACCGAGCAACGCGAAACGCAGCACGTTGTCGGTATAGGCGAACAGATTCGTATCGTGGTACGGGCTACCTGGACGGTCATATAAGTGCGGCGCATCAATCAGGTAGATGCCAACACCGTTGTAATGTCCAAACAGCAGGGTGATGCGCCCGGCAAAGGTATCGCGACGGCTGACAACCTGAGCATCCGGTATACCGCGGCGAATATCAGGAAAAGCGGGCAGTAACACGCGAGTATCAATGCCCTCCGCAATTTGCGCCGCTGGTAATGCCCCGAGTACATCCGCCAACCCGCCCGTTTTTAGTAGCGGGAACATCTCTGAACATACATGTAAAACCTGCATCATCGCTCCTGTTTGACCTGCAGTTTGCGCAGCATTTCACGCGTAACCAGTACGATGCCTTCTTCTGAGCGATAGAAACGACGCGCGTCTTCTTCCGCATTCTCCCCTATCACCATACCTTCTGGGATGACACAGGCACGGTCGATAACACAGCGGCGTAAGCGGCACGAACGCCCAATCCACACATCCGGCAGCAGTACCGACGAATCGATATTGCAGAAGGAGTTCACCCGAACGCGCGGGAATAGAACGGACTGCACCACGACCGAACCAGAAATAATGCAGCCGCCGGATACCAGCGAGTTCAGCGTCATGCCGTGGCTTCCGGAACGGTCCTGAACAAATTTGGCTGGCGGCAGCGATTCCATATGGGTACGAATCGGCCAGTTCTGGTCATACATATCCAGTTCAGGCGTCACGGAGGCCAAATCAAGGTTGGCTTTCCAGTACGCTTCGAGCGTTCCTACATCGCGCCAGTACGGCTCTGCATCTTTATCGGATTGCACGCAGGACAACGGGAAAGGATGTGCATACGCCATGCCAGCTTTGGTAATTTTTGGAATGATGTCTTTACCGAAGTCGTGGCTGGAGTTCTCATCTTTGTCGTCTTCTTCCAGCAATTCGTAAAGGTATTCCGCATCAAAGATATAGATACCCATGCTGGCGAGGGACTTACTGGAATCGCTTGGCATGGTCGGCGGGTTAGCCGGTTTTTCAACAAAGTCGATAATCTTGTCGTCAGCGTCCACGTCCATCACACCGAATGCTGTCGCCTCGGCAACGGGCACCGGCAGACACGCCACGGTGCAACGTGCCCCTTTTTCGACATGGTCGATCAGCATGTGCGAGTAGTCTTGCTTGTAGATATGGTCACCCGCGAGGATCACGATGTATTCAGCGTGGTAGCGGCGAATAATGTCGAGGTTTTGCGTGACCGCATCCGCCGTGCCGCGATACCAGTTTTCACCGTGTACGCGCTGCTGCGCAGGGAGCAAGTCGACAAACTCGTTCATCTCTTCACTGAAAAATGACCAACCGCGCTGAATATGCTGCACTAGGGTGTGCGATTGATACTGTGTAATCACGCCGATGCGGCGAATGCCGGAGTTGAGACAGTTCGATAAGGCAAAATCAATAATGCGGAATTTACCGCCAAAGTGAACGGCGGGCTTGGCACGTTTGATCGTTAAATCTTTCAGACGGGTACCGCGTCCACCAGCCAGTATCAGTGCGACCGTTTTTAAAGGCAGCTGGCGTGCTAACATCAAGGGATCGTTCTTCTCTAACCTAACCATGACTAACTCCTTTTTTATCATCTTTGGAATACGCAAACTCCGTGCGCAGGCCCATGCCAGACAGCCATTACTACCGGGTTATCCTCTCCGGCAAATGGGGAAATGGCTCGCCACTCCCCGTCAGGTAAAACAATCTCAGCGACATCTTGCGTCGCGTTAAACGTGATAAGCCATTTATCCGAAAGCAAAATTTGCAGACAGGTTTCGCCGCTCTGCCACTCTTGCGCACTTAGCGGTTGTGCCGCTTTGTTTAACCAGCGAACGTTGCCGTCGCCCTCTTCCCACCATTGATCCGCCGTTAGCGCAGGAATGGTCTGACGAACGTGAATCAGCGCTGCGGTGAAATGAATCAATCCGCTGTTCGCCTCTCCCCAGTCGAGCCAGGTCAGGGGGTTATCCTGACAATACGCATTGTTGTTGCCGTGCTGGCTGTGGCCATGTTCATCACCGGCTAACAGCATCGGCGTCCCCTGCGACAGCAGCAGCGTGGCCAGGAGCGCGTGAACGCTGGCGCGCCGACGCTCAATAACATCCTGACTCCCCTCTAACCCTTCTATACCATGATTGGAGCTATGGTTATTGTTAGTGCCATCGCGATTTTCCTCGCCGTTTGCCTCATTGTGTTTCTGATTGAAACAAACGCAGTCGCGAAGGGTAAAACCATCATGCGCCGTCACCAGGTTAATGGTTGCTGACGGTTTTCTGCCACTCACTCTGAAGATGTCACTGGAAGCCGCAAAGCGCCCGGCGAACTCCCCTAACGACAGATTTCTTTCCAGCCAAAATCGACGGGAGGCATCGCGAAAACGATCGTTCCACTCGGCAAACAGCGGAGGGAAATTCCCCACCTGGTAACCGCCCTCACCAATATCCCACGGTTCGGCAATCAGCTTCACCGTTGAAAGCACCGGGCAATTTTTTATCGCCTCAAACAGCGGAGCCTGCTGGCTAAACGCGGGTGTACGCCCCATCACAGAAGCCAAATCAAAGCGGAAACCATCAATATGGTAGGTTTCCACCCAGTACTTCAGGCAGGCGTGCGCGTAATCCGTCACCGCTGGATGACTGAGGTTGAGCGTGTTACCGCAACCGGTCCAGTTGTGATAATCGCCATCTTCCCTTATCCAATAATAGCTACGGTTATCGATTCCGCGCAGGGAGAGCGTCGGCCCTTCGAGATCCAGCTCCGCACTGTGGTTCAGCACAACGTCCAGAATCACCTCAATACCGGCCCTGTGCAGCGCCTTTACGGCATCGCGAAACTCGTCCCGCGCTTTATCAGGGTGCGAGGCGTAGCGCGGATCGAGGGCAAACATCGCCAGCGGGTTATAGCCCCAGTAATTGGTGAGGCCCAAACGCAGCAAGCGCGGTTCAGAGGCAAAATGCGCGACCGGCAAAAGTTCAAGCGCGGTAATACCCAGATGCTTGAGATACGCAATCATCACCGGATGACCGAGCGCCTGGTAGGTGCCGCGAATCTCCTCAGGGATCGACGGATGCAGATACGTCAGCCCTTTAACGTGCGCTTCGTAAATGACCGTGTTGCCCCACGGCACAGCAGGTGAGGCATCGTCTTCCCAATCGTAAGCATCGCCCACGACCACGCTTTTAGGCGCAATACCGGCGCTATCACGTGGATCGGGCTGCTGCTCGCCGTCCAGAAACAGTCGGTCATCTTTCACATCGCCATCGACGCGCAGTGCGCAGGGGTCGATCAGCAGCTTGGCGGCATTAAAACGCAGCCCGTGCTCAGGCTGCCACGGACCATGAACGCGATAACCGTAACGTAATCCCGGCTTCGCCTCGGCCAGATAGCCGTGCCAGATATCACCCTTGCGTGCGGGCAGATCGTAGCGGTGCTCATTCCCGTCATCATCAAACACACAGAGTTCGACCCGCTCCGCATGGGCGGAAAAGAGGGTGAAATTGACCCCTTTCCCGTCAAAACTGGCGCCCAGTGGCGCGGGTTGACCTGGCGTGAGTTGCGTCATTCGCCCTCCCGAATGAGCCAAATGGTCGAGAGTGGCGGTAGCGTAAGGCTCAGGGATTGTGGCCGGCCATGGCTTTCCTGCTCATCGCTATACACCACACCGGCATTTCCTGCGTTACTGCCGTGATAATGGCCGGAATCGGTATTGAGGATTTCGCGCCATTTTCCTTTTTGATTAATGCCAAAACGGTAGTGTGGACGCGGGACCGGTGTAAAGTTGCTGGCCACAATAATTTCGTTACCGGCGCTGTCACGGCGAACAAAAACAAATACCGAACGTTCGTGGTCATCCACCACCAGCCACTCGAAACCATACGAGTCAAAATCAAGTTCATGTAGCGCTTTGTGATGGCGATAGGTCAGGTTAAGGTCGCGGACCAGACGTTGAACGCCGTGATGCCAGTTGTCGCCCCCTTCCAGCAGATGCCAGTCAAGACTGGAGTCATGGTTCCACTCACGTCCCTGAGCAAATTCGTTGCCCATAAACAGCAGTTTTTTACCCGGGAAGGCAAACATCCAGCCGTAGTAGGCGCGCAGGTTGGCGAATTTCTGCCAGGCGTCGCCCGGCATACGGTCAAGAATGGATTTTTTGCCGTGTACCACTTCATCGTGGGAAAGCGGCAGCACAAAGTTTTCGGTGCTGTTGTAGAGCATCCCGAAGGTCAGTTTGTCGTGGTGATGCTGACGATAAATAGGATCCAGCTTGAAATAATCCAGCGTGTCGTGCATCCAGCCGAGATTCCATTTGTACCAGAAGCCCAGCCCGCCCATCGACGGCGGACGGGAGACACCAGGGAAATCGGTCGACTCTTCCGCCATCGTCACCGCACCGGGAACCTGCTCACCGAGAATGCGGTTGGTGGTGCGTAAAAACTCAATGGCTTCGAGGTTTTCGCGACCACCGTATTCGTTAGGGATCCACTCCCCTTCTTTACGGCTATAGTCGCGGTAAATCATTGACGCCACCGCATCCACGCGCAGGGCATCAATGCCGAAGCGTTCGATCCAGTACAGCGCATTACCCACCAGATAGTTGGTCACTTCGCGGCGGCCATAGTTATAAATCAGCGTATTCCAGTCCTGATGATAACCTTCGCGCGGATCGCTATGTTCGTAGAGATCGGTGCCGTCAAACTCGGACAGCCCAAAATCATCCGACGGGAAATGGCCCGGCACCCAGTCGAGGATCACGCTTAAACCCGCCGCGTGTGCAGCGCTGATGAAATAGCGGAAGTCATCGCGGGTCCCAAAGCGCCGCGTAGGGGCATACAAACCGGTTGGCTGATAACCCCAACTGCCGTCGAACGGATGCTCGTTAATCGGCAGCAGTTCCAGATGGGTAAAGCCCATCCATTTGGCATACGGCACCAGTTGGTCGGCAAGTTCACGGTAGCTGAGCCAGAAATTATTGTCGGTGTGGCGACGCCAGGACCCCAGATGCACTTCATAAATCGAAATCGGCGCGTCAAAATTATTCGCCTGTTTGCGCTCGTCGCTTTGGACGATTTTGTCCGGCAGGCCGCAAATAAGCGAGGCGGTATCCGGGCGCATCTGCGCTTCGAAAGCGTAAGGATCGGCTTTAACGCGCAGCTTGCCGTGCGCATCGATCATTTCGTATTTATAAAGTTGACCGTTGTGCGCACCGGGAATAAACAGCTCCCAGATGCCGGATTCACGACGCAGACGCATAGGATGACGGCGGCCATCCCAGTAGTTGAACTGTCCGACGACAGAGACGCGCTGTGCGTTCGGTGCCCAGACGGAGAAGCGCGTACCGGTCACGCCGTCCATCGTATCGGCATGAGCGCCGAGCGTTTCGTAAGGGCGTAAATGGGTGCCTTCTGACAGCAGCCAGGCATCCATCTCCTGAATAAGTGGACCAAAACTGTAGGGATCGTCGAGCAGGTTTTCATGACCATGCCAGAGCACGGCGAGCTGATAACGGAAAAGATTTTTACGGCGGGGAATCAAGCCGCAGAAGAAGCCCCGCGAATCAAGGCACTCCAGCTTACCCACTTTGCGGCCGGTTTTGGGTTCGATAACCCACACTTCAGTGGCATCAGGTAACAATGCCCGGACTTCCAGCCCCTCGTCGGTAGGGTGCATACCCAACACAGAAAAGGGGTCGGAGAAATGACCCGCAATTAGCGCATTTATCACGTCTCTATCAATACGATCGGACATGGTATTCATCCTGTTTTTTTAATGTCGCCCTATTTAAGCGCTCCGGCGCGACTTTTAATGTGACCTGAACGGCGCAGCACAATGTGCATCCTCTCTGCTCCGTCCTACCCTCAGGTAAGAATCGAATCTCCCTTAAAGCATAGCCAACGCTTTACATGACTCCTGAAAAATAACAAACCATCTGCGTCACACTCCATGTAGTACGCAAAAAAAGGGGTGAAAATTCACCCCTTGAGTTAACACTTATTACGCCAGCTGGCGCAGCATTCTGCGTAGCGGCTCGGCGGCCCCCCACAGTAGCTGGTCCCCGACGGTGAAGGCGGAGAGGAACTCCGGCCCCATATTCAGCTTACGCAAGCGGCCCACCGGCGTGGTTAAGGTGCCGGTGACGGCAGCAGGCGTCAGTTCGCGCATGGTGATATCACGGTCGTTCGGCACCACTTTCGCCCACGGGTTGTGCGCGGCCAGCAGTTCTTCTACGGTCGGAATAGACACATCTTTTTTCAGTTTAATCGTGAAGGCCTGGCTGTGGCAGCGCAGCGCGCCAACGCGCACGCACAATCCATCAACCGGAATTGCCGTCGCCGTATTGAGAATTTTGTTGGTCTCCGCCTGCCCTTTCCACTCTTCGCGGCTCTGGCCGTTATCGAGCTGTTTGTCGATCCACGGGATCAGGCTGCCGGCCAGCGGTACGCCGAAGTTATCAACCGGTAGATCGCCGCTGCGGCTCAGGTGGGTGACTTTACGTTCGATATCCAGAATCGCGGATGCCGGGTTCGCCAGCTCGTCCGCCACGTGATGATGCAGTTGGCCCATCTGCGCCAACAGTTCACGCATATGACGCGCGCCGCCGCCGGATGCGGCCTGATACGTTGCAACGGAAACCCACTCAACCAGGTCCTGCGCAAACAGGCCGCCGAGCGACATCAGCATCAAGCTCACGGTACAGTTTCCGCCCACGAACGTTTTCATGCCGTTATTCAGGCCGTCGGTAATAACGCCCTGGTTAACCGGATCGAGGATAATGATGGCATCGTCTTTCATACGCAGCGAAGAAGCCGCGTCAATCCAGTAGCCCTGCCAGCCGCTTTCACGCAGCTTTGGATAGATTTCGTTGGTATAATCGCCGCCCTGGCAGGTAACGATAATGTCGAGTGCCTTCAGCGCTTCCAGATTAAAGGCGTCCTGAAGCGTGCCCGTAGACGCGTTGCCGAACGCGGGCGCAGCTTGCCCGAACTGGGAAGTGGAGAAGAAGACCGGACGGATGGCGTCAAAATCGCGCTCTTCAACCATGCGTTGCATGAGTACAGAGCCGACCATACCGCGCCAGCCGATAAAACCAACGTTTTTCATATCTTTTATTTCCTGCAGAGGTGTGTGCTGTTTGTGCAAACCAGTATTCAACTGGGATATGCTTCACATTACAAAATGCTGCCAAAGTCGCAAGCGAAATTAATCGATGATTGCGCTGCGATCAGTAATACCACTAATTACAATAGAAACCACAGGCTTTATCAGGGATAACTATAATGACTGAAATTATTTCCGCAGCGGTGCTTCTGATCCTGATTATGGACCCACTCGGAAACCTGCCCATCTTCATGTCAGTGCTGAAACACACTGAGACAAAGCGTCGCCGGGCGATCATGATCCGCGAACTGCTCATCGCGCTGCTGGTGATGCTTATCTTCCTGTTCGCCGGTGAAAAAATCCTCGCGTTCCTGAACCTTCGCGCTGAAACGGTCTCGATTTCGGGCGGTATTATTCTGTTCCTGATTGCCATCAAAATGATATTCCCGAGCGCCGAAGGCAGCAGCAGCGGCCTGCCCGCTGGTGAAGAGCCGTTTATCGTACCGCTTGCGATCCCGCTGGTCGCCGGCCCAACAATTCTTGCCACGCTGATGCTGCTGTCGCATCAGTATCCGAATCAGATGAGCCATCTGGTGATCGCCCTGCTGATCGCCTGGGGCGGAACGTTTATCATCTTGCTGCAATCGTCGCTGTTTTTGCGCCTGCTGGGCGAAAGAGGCGTGAATGCGCTGGAAAGGCTGATGGGATTGATTCTGGTGATGATGGCGACGCAGATGTTCCTGGATGGGATCCGGGCATGGATGAAGGGCTAGCAAGGCAAAAGCAAAATGGCCACGTCAGTGGTCATTTTTAGTGTTTGCTCTCTTCCACAGCGTTGAGTCATTTTTGTTTCTATAGCCATGAAGAGGGTATCGCGTAGCGACGATTTTCTTGCCGGGAGCCGGGATTGTTAAGGGGGCGGCGATAGCCCCCTTAACACGTTCACCAGTTCAAGTATAAACAGAGGAACTGAGTTCGTGAGGTGAACGGAACAGGCTTCCGAGGTGCATGTTCCTCTCACCTACGAGGGAGAAAATAGAACCCTGCTTAGCTCAACAACGTAAACGCAATCATCCCGACAATCGCACCTGTCGTGCCGAGGATAGTCTCCATCAGCGTCCAGGTTTTCAGGGTTTGCGCCTCTGTGGCACCGGTAAATTTACCGAACAGCCAGAAGCCTGCGTCATTTACGTGCGACACCACAATCGAACCGCCCGCGATACAGATAGACAACGCGGCCATCTGCGCGCCGGAGTAGTTCAGCTGTTCAATCACCGGCATCACCAGACCTACAGCGGTCAAACACGCCACGGTCGCAGAACCCTGGATGATACGTACCGCAGCCGCCAGCACGAAGCAGGTCACGGCAATCGGCAGACCCATGCCGGTGAGCGCTTCGCCCAGTGCGGGACCGACGCCGGAATCCACCAGCACCTGCTTGAACACGCCGCCTGCACCAATCACCAGCAGAATAATCCCCGCCGGCTGTAGCGCAGCACCGCAGATCTCCATCACTCTGTCTTTTGGCATACCCTGACGCACCGCCAGGCCGTAAATTGCCACCAGACACGCCACCAGGATCGCGGTGAACGGATGGCCGATAAACTCGAACCATTCGTAGGTGCTGGAACCCACTGGCACAAAGCGTGCGGCGATGGTTTTTAGACCGACCAGCACCAGCGGCAGCAGGATCAGCGACAGGCTGAAGCCGAAGGACGGCATTTTGCCCTCGCCAAGATGCGGCTCGGTGATGTCGTCAGGAATGTGCAGCTCAACATAGCGACTGATAAAATTGCCCCACAGCGGCCCGGCGATAATCATCCCCGGAATCGCTGCACACAGGCCAATCAGGATCATCCAGCCAAAGTCAGCGTGCATCTGGGACGCCAGCAGCATCGGCGCGGGCCCAGGCAGCAGGAACGCAGCAGCCGCCGCGACGCCCGCAAACAGCGGGATCACAAGCTTAACGAGGTTAGTACCGGTATGGCGCGCCATCGAAAACGCCACGCTTATCAGCAGCACCACGGCCACCTCAAAGAACAGCGGCAGCGCGCAAATCAGACCCGCCAGACCAATCGCATAATGCGCACGACTGTGGCCGAAGGATTTGAGCATCTTGACGGCAATCTGATCGACCGCGCCCGTTTCATGCAAAATCTTGCCGAACATCGCGCCCAGCGCGACCACAATCGCCAGGAAACCTAGCGTGCCTCCCATCCCTTTTTCCATGGTCGCTGCGATTTTATCGAGCGGCATACCGGAAAAGAGACCTGCACCAATAGAAACCACCATCAAAGCAACGAAGGCATGCATACGCGCCTTCATCACTAAAAACAGCAGCAGCAAAACGGAGCCGACTGCTGTCAAAACTAACGTTAATGTACTCAAAACTTACTGCCTTTTAGTAATGACCTCAATGGTGCTGGCAACAACACCGTCCAGCGGCTGATCGATATCCACGATCAGTACATCCGCTTCGTCTGCACCCGGTTCCTGCAATGCGTCAAACTGGGTGACCAGCATCTGAGTCTTAAAGAAATGACCTTTACGCACTTTCAGGCGGCTTTCAATCACCTCGAAATCGCCTTTCAGGTAGATAAAGGAGAGGTTCGGATTACCGTCACGCAGCAGATCGCGATAGGTCTTTTTCAGCGCGGAACAGACAATCAGAGACACCTTATTGGTGCGCTGCATCGCGAAAGCGGCATCGTTCAGTGCCTGCAACCACGGTTTGCGGTCGTCATCGTTCAGCGGTTCGCCCGCAGCCATTTTAGAGATATTGCTGCGCGGATGAAGGAAGTCGCCATCAAGAAATGCGGCCTGAAGTTGATGCGCCACTTCGCTGGCAACGGCTGATTTACCGCTACCGGAAACGCCCATCAAAACGTAAACGTGGTGATCGTGATTCGTCGTGCTCAAAAGGAGTCCCTCAGTCAATTGTTACGGGTAACAGTTATCGGTAACATTGTCCTGCCGGGGCTATAGAGAAGCAATATCCAAACGTGCGCGATGTGAATAAGTGTGAGCTAGTTCAAATTTGTCAGGCTAAATGGATCCACCTGGTGACAAGGTGAAACCTAAATCTAACATTTTTGGCGTCACCACTTCACCACGAATGCGCGCCAGCAGGCGTTCCGCACCGATGCGGCCCATACGCTCGCGCGGCGTCAGGACGCTCGCCAGACGCGGCTCCATCACCTGCCCGATATCGTGGCCGTGGAAGCCAGCAATCGCGATATCGTCAGGGATTTTCAGCCCCAGACGCTGGCATTCGAATGCCGCCCCGACCGCGAGGTCATCGTTGGTACAGAAGATGCCATCAAGCTGCGGATATTCGCGACGCGCCTGGCGCATCAGCTCAATACCGGACGAATAAGAAGACGATTGTTCGACCATCACGCTGTACGGCGTTAAGTTCGCATCAAGCATCGCCTGCTCGTAGCCCTTCTGTTTGATGATAGTACGTTCATCCAGACGTGCGCCTAAATAGGCCACGTGGCGATGCCCGCGAGCAAGAATGGCGGCAGTCATCTGACGTGCGGCTTCGTAGTTATCGAACCCAACGGCAATATCCAGGCACGGCGACTGACTGTCCATCAGCTCCACGACAGGAATGCCGGCGACGCCAATCATTTTGAGGGTGCGCGGGGTGTGAGTACGTTCGGTTAAAATCAGGCCATCGATGTTCCAGGAAAGCATCGATTCAAGACGTTCCTCTTCCAGTTCCGGTTTGTACCCATAGTGCGCGAGCATGGTTTGATAACCAAAAGCGTCGGTCACGCTTTCGATACCGCGCAGCACTTCAGCAAACACCTGGTTGGTTAAGGAAGGAAGCAGAACACCGACCGCGCGGCTGGTGGAATTGGAAAGGATATCGGGGGCGCGGTTGGGGATATAACCCAGTTCATCAAGAGCAGCGGCAATCTTGCCACGTAACGCCAGGGAAACCTGTTCCGGGTTACGTAAGAAGCGGCTGACCGTCATTTTGGTCACACCGACGCGATCGGCGACGTCCTGAAGTACGGGTCTTTTCTTTTTCATCGTCCAGAGGGAAACAGTGAAGGGAACATTCCCTCAGTTTATCACGGAGATGGCTCAACCTTCCCCGTTTAAAGGGAAGGTTGAGGAATTATTTATACCGGTGGCAGATCGAAGAGCAGAATTTCACTTTCGCTGTCAGCGTGAACGGACAGCGCTTGTTCATCCCAAACGGCCAGGCCATCGGCGGTGGTCGCTTTGGTGCCGTTGATGGTCACGTTACCTTTCACTACCTGGATCCACACGCGGCGGTTGGCGGCAATCTGGTGTACAGATTGTTCATTTTTCGCCAGTGCCCAGCGGTAAAGTTCCATATCCTGATGCACTTTCAGTGAACCTTCACGCGCATCCGGAGACAACACCAGCTGTTTGCCCTGCTCTGCATCAAAGCGGCGCTGTTCGTAGCGCGGCGTGATGCCGGTTTCTTCTGGAATGATCCAGATTTGATACAGGTGCAGTTTTTCCGTTTTGCTCGGGTTGTATTCCGAGTGACGCACGCCGGTACCCGCGCTCATGATCTGGAACTCACCCGCCGGAACCTGCTCTTCGTTACCCATGCTGTCTTTGTGCGCCACGGCACCTTCGAGCACGTAGGTCAGGATTTCCATGTCTTTATGCGGATGCGTACCGAAGCCCTGGCCTGCATCAATCACGTCATCGTTAATCACGCGCAGTGCCGAGAAGCCCATGAAATTCGGGTCGTAGTAGTCGGCAAACGAAAAGGTATGCCATGAGTCCAGCCAGCCATGATTCGCGTGACCACGTTCGTTTGCTTTGCGTAAGAAGATCATTGTTTTCACCCCAGTTCGTTTCGATGGAATAAGTGTGGACGCAAACGCTTTAGGATCATAGAGGGTGAAAATTGACTCCTCTGTTCAAAAATTATGAACAAGCACAGAGGAGCCATTTTTGCTTATCTGGCGAGGGTTACCGTGGCAGGAGAAGCCTGCTCAAAGGCGCGTTCCAGGATTTCAAGATTGGTCAGAACTTCAGTTTCCTTGACGTAATTTGGCGCACCCTGGGTGAGGGTTTCAAACAGTGCATCGTAGACGCGGCCATAGTCGCCCGTTTCAGGTTTGACCTCTTCTTTGACGGTGACGCCCTCGCGGTTCACATACTCCAGCAGGCCAATAGAATCATCTGCCGCAAAGCCCGCTTCGCCCGGCATGACGTTGGCCTTCAGGCTGGTTTCCTGCTGGTCGATGCCGTACTTGATAAACGAGCCGTTAGTGCCGTGAACGATAAATTTCGGATAGTCGATTTTCACCAGATGGCTGGTTTTGACAATCGCTTTCAGGTCGCCGAAGAAAAGCTGCGCCTCGAAGGTATCGTCCGGATTGGCTTTATTACGCAGGCTGCGGATGTCGTACGCCACGTGGTCCGGACGCCCAAACAGGGAGATGATTTGGTCCATGGTATGCACGCCCAGACCATAAAACGATCCGTCCTGCGGCAGGCCTGGATTGGTTTCCGCGACCGGGCGGAAGTAGTCAAAATGGCTTTCCACTTCAACGATATCGCCCAGTTTACCGCTCTCAATAGCCTTTTTCGCCGTCAGGAAGCAAGAATCAAAGCGACGATTCTGATACGGCGTGACGGTCAGCCCTTTGCTTTTTGCCAGCGCAAAAAGTGCTTTGGCTTCGGCCATCGTCGGGGTAAAGGGCTTTTCTACCAGCACGTTTTTACCTGCTTCCAGCCCGCGTTTCGCGTACTCGAAATGGCTGTCGGCGTGGGTACAGACGATCACGAGCTTGACCTGCGGATCGTTTAAGACCTCATCGAGATCGCTGGTGAAATGAATATGGGAATACTGCGGAGCCTGCTCTTCCGGCTTCGCGTTGCGGCGGAAGATATGCGCCACGTGCCAGCTGGCTTTGCGGTTGAGAACGTACGGAAGGTGATAACGCGTGGTGCTTTTGCCAAATCCAATAAATGCGCAGTGTAGGGTCATGGTCCAGTCCTTTTTAAGGTTGCTGTGTCTTACCATAACAAAAAAAAGCCAGCACGCGGCTGGCTAAAGTAATACTGGAAGCAATGTGAGCAATGTCGTGCTTTCAGGTTCCCGTAGAGGTCTTCCTGAACGCGAGACAATAATAATCATTCTCATTCGCACTTGTCCAATACTTTTTGCAAAAAAGTGAGTTGACTCAAATTTCAAAGTCAATGATGTTAAAAGGGACATCAACCCAATGAGGACGCAGGAATGAGTGAAATAGTGATACGCCACGCTGAACCGAAAGATTACGATGCTATTCGTCAGATCCACGCGCAGCCGGAGGTGTATCACAACACGCTACAGGTTCCTCATCCTTCTGAATCGATGTGGCATGAACGGCTAACCGACCGGGTCGGCGTAAAACAGCTTGTCGCCTGCATTGATAACCTCGTCGTGGGGCATCTTTGCATTGATGTGACCCAGCGCCCGCGCCGCAGCCACGTCGCTGATTTTGGCATTTGCGTGGGTGCGCAGTGGCACAACCGCGGCGTCGCCAGCGCATTGATGCGTACCATGATTGATATGTGTGATAACTGGCTGCGCGTCGAGCGTATTGAGCTAACCGTGTTCGTGGATAACGCACCGGCGGTGGCGGTTTACAAAAAACACGGATTCGAGATTGAGGGCACCGGCAGGAAATATGCCCTGCGCAACGGCGAGTATGTGGATGCGTATTATATGGCAAGGATGAAGTAGTTTATTCCCCTCACCCCGGACCGTACACCCCAACGGGGCGAGGGGGAAAAGACCGTACGGTGCAGTCCCCTCGCCCCTTTGATCAGTACCCCGCCGTCAAATCATCCACCGTCCTCGGGTCCGACGCGCCAAACAGCGTGCCGTCCGGCCCGACCATAATACTCTGGGTGCTACCCATTGCCTCTTTCACCACCACTTTCTGCCCGCGCTGCTCCAGTAGTTTTACCGTGTCAGGGCTAAAACCTTTTTCAACGCGCAGCTCGTCTGGCAGCCACTGATGGTGGAAGCGCGGTGCGTTGGTCGCTTCGGCAACGTTCATCCCATAATCAATACTGTTGACCACCATTTGCAGCACGGTGGTGATAATACGACTCCCGCCGGGGCTGCCGGTGACCAGCCAGGTTTTGCCGTCTTTCACTACGATCGTCGGTGACATGGACGACAGCGGGCGCTTCTTCGGCCCTACCGCGTTGGCATCGCCCCCCACCAGCCCGTAAACGTTCGGCACCCCTGGTTTGGCAGAGAAATCATCCATCTCGTTGTTCAACAGGATGCCGCTATTACCCGCCACAATCCCGGTACCAAAAATAGTATTGAGCGTGTAGGTTACCGCCACCGCGTTGCCGTCTTTATCTACCACCGAGAAGTGAGTGGTTTGATTGCTTTCGTACGGGGCCAGCTTGCCGGGACGGATCTGGCTCGACGGTTTGGCCTTGTTGATGTCGATCTGGTCGGCCAGCGATTTGGCATAAGCTTTATTGGTCAGCGCCTGCCACGGCACCTTCACAAAATCCGGATCGCCCAGGTATTCCGAGCGGTCGGCGTAGGCATATTTCTCGGCTTCGGCCATCACCTGCATCGCATCCGCACTGCCAAAACCGAATTTGTGCATATCGAAGTTTTCAAGAATATTGAGGATCTGCACGATATGGATCCCGCCGGAAGAGGGCGGCGGCATGGAATAGACCTGATAACCGCGATAGTCGCCGCTAATTGGCTCGCGCTCTATCGCTTTGTATTCCGCAAGATCGGCTTTCGTGATAAGCCCGTTGTTCTTTTGCATCTCTTCGGCAATCTGGTCGGCAATCGCCCCTTTGTAGAAGGCGTCCGGCCCGTGTTCAGCAATCAACTCCAGGCTTTTCGCCAGGTTCTTCTGCACTAGCTTGTCGCCCTTTTTCAGCGGCTCGCCGTCCTTCCAGAAGATCGCTTTGCTGTTTTCATGGTTAGGGATGACCTCGCTGCCGTAAGTTTTGAGATCGTCTGCCAGCGCGTCGTTCACCACAAAGCCATCGCGCGCCAGCTTGATAGCGGGCTGCACGACTTTATTCAGCGGCAGGGTGCCGTATTTTTCCAGCGCGAGCGAAAAGCCCGCCACGGTGCCCGGCGTGCCGGTAGCCAGGTGGGACGTCAGGGATTTTTTGCTGTCCGGATTGCCCTGGTCATCGAGGAACATATCGCGTGAAGCCTGATTCGGCGCCATTTCGCGGAAGTCGATCGCCGTGGTTTTGCCGTCCTTGGTGCGCAGCATCATAAACCCGCCGCCGCCAAGGTTGCCCGCCTGTGGATGAGTCACCGCCAGCGCGTAGCCAACCGCCACAGCGGCATCCACCGCGTTACCGCCCTGTTTGAGAATATCAACGCCGACCTGAGTCGCCATCGCATCAACCGATGCCACCATGCCCTGCTTCGCCCGCACGGGATGAAAAACATCTTCCTCCACGCCGTAGGACACTGGTGGAGCCGCTGGCGGGTTTGCCGCCACAGTGAATGTGCCGCCGGCCATCAGCGCAGCGATCGCTACCCAGCGCAAAAACGTTGGTTTTATCATTGTTGTTCTCCAGGTGATGGGATCCATATTCCCGTTTAAGCCTGGTTCACAACTCTTAAAAAATCATCGTGGTGGCAGATTCGAGATAAACTTAAGAGAAGCCTCAGAAGGGGAGATGACAATGAAACGATTACTGATTCTTACGGCGCTGCTTCCGTTTGCCGCGCTCGCACAGCCACTGAACACCATGAACAATCCAAACCAACAGGGTTACGTTATCCCCAGCCAGCAACGTATGCAGACTGAAATGATGGGGCAGCAACAGCAGCAAAAAGGGATGCTCAACCAGCAGTTGAGAACCCAAACGCAGCTTCAGCAGCAGAATTTGCAAACGCAGATGAACAACAATACCCAGCGCATCCAGCAGGGCCAGGTGCGTGAGCAACCGTTGCCGAATAGCAACGGCGGCATGTTAGGCGGTGCGACGACTCAGAGCAGCGGGCAGCAGCACATGATACCGCCGCGCGCGAATGGCGATATGCTTAATAGTCCGCAGAACTAAAGTGTGGGCCGATCGCATCAATTGCATCGGTACAGATACTGTCAACGCCCCAGCGCAGTAGTTGTGCTGCACGCTGGGGTTTGTTGACCGTATACACCAGGATATGCAGGCCAGCCTCTTTCAGCATTTTCACGCGCGCTTCATCCAGCAGCTTGTGATTCAGATGAATCGACACGCAGCCTAAACGCGTGGTCAACGCCTGCCAATCGTCGCGCCAGTCATCCAGCAATAAACCGCGCGGCAGTTCCGGGGCGGCAGCCTGAGCCGCTTCCAGAGCGTCGATTTCAAATGACGACAGCAGCGGCGCGGTCATCCCTGCCCACAATTCACGCGCCGCCAGCGCAATCGCTTTACCCGTCAGCGGACCGGTGCCGGTAGTCGGTTTGATTTCAATATTTGCCATCATGCTGTGCTTCCGGCAGCGCTCGGCCACTTGCGCCAGTAGCGGCAGCGGTTCGTTTTTGAATGCTTTGCTGTACCAGCTCCCGGCATCCACCTTCAGCAGGTCGTGCCACGGCAGTTCACCCGCCACGCCCCAGCCGTTGCTGGTGCGCTCAAGGTTGTCATCGTGCAGCAGAAAAATTTCGCCATCTTTCGACAGCTTGGCATCAAACTCAATCATCGTGTGCCCGTAGTGCGCACCTACGTCAATTGCCGCCAGCGTGTTTTCCGGTGCCAGCTTACCGCCGCCACGATGGGCGACGATGTGGGGATATGGCCAGTTACTCATACGCGTTGTCCTGTTTCACCATCAAATAAGTGCAGGTGATTTTCCGGCAGATGCAGCCACAGCGTGCTGCCCGCCTTTGGGCGTTCCTGATGCGCAAGACGCACCACCATTTTTTGTTCGCCCCAGCGTCCGTGCGCCAGATTATCAGCACCCAGCATCTCCAGCGTGTCCATCACCAACGGCACGCCGCCTTCTGCCTGCGAGCTTAGCGCAATATGTTCCGGGCGGATACCGAGCGTCATTTTACGCCCGGCGTAACCACGATAAAACCAGTTGATCGGTAACGCCATGCCGCTTTCCAGCTCAAAATGCGTGCCTGCGCTGCTGATGCGCCCTTCCAGCAGATTCATTGCCGGGCTGCCGATAAAGCTCGCCACAAAGCGGCTGGCAGGCTTTTCATACACTTCAACCGGTGTACCGATCTGCTCGGCGATACCTTTGTTCATCACCATCACACGCTGCGCCAGAGTCATGGCTTCTACCTGATCGTGGGTCACGTACAGCGAAGTTGTTTTGAGGCGGCGATGCAGGTGTTGTAATTCAAGACGCATCTGCACGCGCAGCTTGGCGTCGAGGTTAGACAGCGGCTCATCAAATAAAAACACCGCCGGGTCACGCACGATGGCGCGGCCCATCGCCACGCGCTGACGCTGCCCGCCGGATAGCTCGCGCGGACGGCGCTTGAGCAAACCGTCCAGTTCCAGAATGCGCGCGGCTTCTTTGACGCGCTCGTCGATATGCCCTTTGCCCATGCCGCGGATTTTCAGGCCCCAGGCCATGTTCTCCTCCACGCTCATGTGCGGATAGAGCGCGTAGTTCTGAAACACCATGGCGATACCGCGATCTTTCGGCTCCTTCTCGGTCACGCGCTGGCGGTCAATCCAGATATCGCCGCTGGTGACGCGTTCAAGCCCTGCCACCATACGCAGCAGGGTCGATTTGCCACAGCCGGACGGACCGACCATCACAATAAACTCGCCGTCCGCCACGTCGAGCGTCAGCGGCTGGATGACCTGGGTTTTGCCATCCCAGCTTTTGGTGACTGCCTGTAATTTTAAATCTGCCATCTTATTTCTCACTGTCCACTAAACCACGCACGAACGCGCGCTGCATGGCTAAAACGATAACGACCGG